>DATKPA010000094.1:0-25422 GCA_035524355.1 Phycisphaerae bacterium
GGCCAGCGCGTGATCGAAGAGCATGACGGCTCCGACAACCTGCTCAAGCAGTACGTCTGGGGCCTCGGCTACGTCGATGAAGCCGTGCAGACGGCCATCAACTCCGATCCGACCAACTCCAGCCACCAGACCTGCGATCAGCCGTACTGGCTCTGCCAGGATGCCAACTACAACGTGCTGGGCGTCGTCGATTCCACCGGCACCCTCCAGGAACGCTACGAATACTCCGCCTACGGCCAGCGGCAGGTCTTCACCTCCGCCGGCAGCAACGATCCGGGCTGCTATTCGCCGACGATGGGTAGGCCCCAAAGCAGAAGGGGGAGGATAAATAATGAATCCTGATCTCCTGACGTCCTTATCGTCTCCTTTTCTTCTCGGGGGAAGGCGTGGAAAGGAAAAAAGATGTTTGACCCCTTTTATTCGTCGGTTCGGCCACGCGGAATACCCAGGAAAATATTGGAAGGAGAGGCGATATGAATCATGTCCCGTTTTCTTCCCCCGATGTTGATTATTTTTCAGGCAATCGTGGAAGGATTCCGCGATTGGCCATTTGTGCATTGTCGACGGGAATTATTTTGCCACCAACGGCTTATTGGATAGGCGATGTGTTTGAAACCTGGCGATTCGGACTGATCAGCGATTGCTCTGTTTTTTTTCTTCCGATAGCGATAACAGTTCTCTGCGGCGCACCGGTACTAAGCTCGTCCGACAAATCGCGGGAGGCTCGCATTGGACGGGTGCTTGCCGTTGTCGGAATTCTGGTGTCCTTTGGATGGGAGGGCTTATTCATGCTTTATGCTGTGGCTCATCTGTAGCTGAGACGAAGACTAAGAAAAGGGGTCAAACATCGTGTGTCGTCGCGACAACAACGGAGACCTGATCTACGATGGAATCCAGGCGTACACCTATGATGCGACTAAGAAAAGGCGTCAAACATGAATGGCATTAAGTTAAGCGTGATGATCCTTTATGGTTAGTGAAGTTTATATCAACTGGCCGGGGCTTGTGATCGTGCTATGTGCTTTTGCCATGGTGGGATTAGGGCTACCTTTGTATGAATCCATTACTGGGATAGTGCTTGGAAAGGGCGTAAGATTGGCACGCGCTGACAATCCTAGGAAATATTGGACCATCCTCACGCTACATTGGATTTCTGGAATATCCGCCAATGCGTTTATCTGGGCAATTGTTGTTCTCGCGTGCCTGCGGCGTTATTGGGCGGTTTAAGGTAGCAAAAGGGGTCACAGTCACACATGGTTTATCGTCCACGGTTGGCCTCCAGAAAAATCCTCGTATGAGTGAATCGCCGGTCAATGAGGAACTGGGAGACGCGTTGTGATTCTTAAGAGACTCCGGAGATTTCGGCTCATTGATTGGTTCGCGGTCCTCCTCAGCACCCTTGCCATCGGGGTGTGTCTTTGGTCGATGCGACCGGACCCGACGAAGCGTCATTTGTCGAAATCGCGCGGAACCGACGCCTTTGTTGTGCCGACGTCCTTCGGCGGGCTGCTTGCGCTGAATTCCCAGGATTTGGGCAAAGTGGACATCGCTTCAATGAATCTGTGGTGTGCTCAAGGATTACCCGGATCAGAGAATCTCAATCCTGCTTTGTCCCTGCGGACATTGGACGACTGGGCGAGGCGGGTAAGGGACAACACGGAGCGTCATCTGTATCGACTGTCGGATCCCCGGTATGCGGACCATTATCACCGCTCGCAGGCTTATTTTCGGTGCGAGTTGATGCTTCAGACGCTCCAGGAAGACTGCAGGGTGCATTACAATTCAAAACTGGTCGATCCCCGGACGGGCCTCTCCACCGAGTGGCCGTTCGTTGATTCGAGGGACTTTTTTCTCCACGGAATTGTCGGCCCTGATCGAGCAGGGTCGTGCAGCTCCATGCCCGTCTTGTATGTGGCGATCGGTCGCAGGCTGGGGTATCCGATGAAACTGGTACGCACCGCTGATCATTTATTCTGTCGTTGGGACGATCCCTCCGGCGAGCAAATCAACGTCGAAGGTTCGGGAAACGGTTTCTCGGCCTTTCCGGACGAATACTACAAATCGTGGCCGCGGCCTCTCACGGATCAGCAGATTAGAGCCAATGGTTTTCTCCGTTCACTTGACCCCGCCGAAGAACTCGCGGTGTTCATCGCCATGCGCGGGCATTGCTTTACTGACACCGGTCGGCGAAGCGAGGCAATCGCAGCGTATCGGCAAGCCCAAAGACTGGCGCCGGAAGTCGTGCCGCAGGCCTTGGTATTCCAGGCGGAGGTTGCAAACGCCGCTTCAGCCGCGGCATTGCAAGCCCACCGCATTGCCAGCGAGCGTCTTACCGAAGATATTCTGAGACGACAATCTTCGTTTAGACCCATGGGAGCGCTCGGCCAAAATTAGCAGCCAAACGGTTCGAACCGTTCTGATCCAAAAGGAGCCAAACGATGGGTGCATTTCGCCGACTACGCTGTGTGGTCCTCCCTCTTTTTCTCATTTCGCTTATGGCAAACTCCGCATCGGCGATGCTGAATCCGACGCTGGGGAGGTTCATGCAGGAGGATCCGCTGGGGTACGTAGATAGTCCAAATATGTACCTGCGTACGAAAGGTAACCCTGTAATTAAATTGGATTTATCTGGTACCAATACAGTAATCGCCGGTGTTACAGTGTCGCCGGTGCTTGCACAAGAACTTGAAGATATGGCTGAGCGAGGAGATACGGCTGGAATCTCGAATTTGCTGCAATCTCTGGGGGCCGACATAGACGCGGCTAACGCCGCAGCGCAAACGATGTCGAACGCAACCCAAGAAGCGCAAGAAATTGAACAAACGCTAGAGCAATCCCAACAAGCGGCACAAGACGTGCGAGATGCAACGCAAAAAGCGTTGAAAGACTTGCCAAGAGACATTTTTGAAAAACTGAATAATTACGTCAGGAGCATTACCGGCGGTACGAACTGCCCGGGACAACTCCCTCCTGGTCTTACACCCGATCAGGCGCAGAAATATTTGGATGCGCTCAAGGCCGCGCAAGCCCTCGCAAGGAACGGAGCAACAAATCCGGTTGTATTGCAACGGATAGCTGAACTCGAGAAAGCTATCGCGGCCGCCCGAGCGGCAGGGGGGCCATGAATGGCATTGGTGTTTTCCGAGAAACAGAGCTTTTGCGCAAGGATTTTGTGTTATGTCAAATTCTTCAGCAATAGGTGAATTGTTGAGAATCCGGATCGCGGAGACCGAAGCTTGGTGTCAAGTAAGGGTGCCAGTTTCAGCAGATGCTCGGACATCACTTCGATCAGAGGAATTACGCCCGGATGGCAAGTTTTTTCCAGATTCTGGTACACATTTGACCGGGATCGAATTTGCTAATTGGTATCGGGAGCAAGAAAAGAAGAATGAAATGTTGGTTGAATCAGTGGCCAATCGTAGATCGGCTTTGCTGCTTTCTACGTCGCAGTGTGGTGGTGATCGTGTGCCGAAATCTGCCGGAAAACTGTTAATTTATACCCCCTTTTATTCGACCGGAGATACATTGGCGAGTGGAGACTCCGAAGGGTTCTTCGACGATGATGATTCGCCACCGTGGGATACGTTTCTTTTTTATTTTTCACGTCCAAACCCGCAAACAAACAGCTTAACCGCAGGCTTCTCTGCGGCTGGTTTAGAGGGAGTATTGTGTTGGGTGCCGCAAAGGTACTGGTATCTTGCGGAAGCTGGTATTCGATGCAATCCTTGTGGATGTTTGAAGTGGTTCGACCGAGAACATGGGTCAGGAATCATTGATTAAGGAACCATCCATTCAACCACTCTCGTTCGAGTTCTCCCGCGAGCACCTGTTGCTCCCGTTGAACCCCGACCGCGCCTCAGGCGACCCGATGCGTTGCCTCTCGGCTGGACTTCATGCCGATGCCGCCCTGGACAACCTCTCTCTTTTCCTCGATGCCCCTCTGGAACTGATTCCCACCCCCGAACCCGAAGTCCGCGACGCCATCACCCGCACCTATCAGGAGCAGATGGCCCGCTCCGATGCCCTCCGCCAAACCTCCCCGGCCAACGCTCCCGAACCCGACCGCCTCACCGTGCAGGAAGCCCTCCACTCTCTTGCCGACCGCGACCTCCTCGCCAGCGGCGACAAAGCCCCCGTCGCCAAACTCGTCGATGCTCTTCTCTTCGAGGCTCTGACCAGGCAAGCCAGCGACCTGCACGTTCATCCCTGTCCGCATAACCTGATCATCCACGACTGGAAGCAAACCGTCTGGAACTAATAGCTCGGCACCGAATCCCTCTGCGTCGCCGCCGACGGATGCGATCGCACTCACTCTTAACGTGCCCTTCATTTACGCCGATCCCGGACACATTTGTGCGGGCCAATATCTAACTTACCGCTCACCCCAATTCCCTAACCACTTGCCGTACCACTATTAACCACCCAGAACCCGAGCATAGAGGAGATTGGCAATGACGTGTCCGTCGTGGCAATCTGCCGGGCAATCTTCTTATGGCCATGTTCCCCCGCGTGGACTCCCCTCGCACTTGCGGTATACTCCCCCTCAGCGGTAAATCCTTTCGGAAACGAGTTGCTGATTTCCGGCGCACGTCGCCCACCGGGTATTCTGCGCCCAAAGCTTCTATCTGGAGCCCATCGGATGTCCATTCGTGTCGCACTCCACCACGTCACCCGCTACAAATACGACCGCCACGTCGGCATGAGCCCCCACACCGTGCGCCTCCGTCCCGCCCCCCACGCCCGCACCCCCATCCTCGCCTACTCCCTGCGCGTAGCGCCTGAGAAGCAGTTCCTCAACTGGCAGCAGGACCCCTACTCCAATTACCTCGCCCGCCTCGTTTTCCCGGAGAAGGCGACGGAGCTGAAAGTCGAAGTCGATCTCGTCGCGGACATGACCGTGATCAACCCCTTCGATTTCTTTGTGGAATCGTATGCCGAGAAATATCCGTTCTGTTACGACCCGGTTGTGAAGAAGGAACTGGCGCCGTATCTCGAAACGGAGTCGCCGGGGCCGCTGCTGGCGAAATTGATTGAGACTTCTCGCCGGAAAGACATCCGGATGATCGACTACATCGTCGAGCTCAACCAGATCGTCCACCGCGCGCTCAAGTATCTCATCCGCATGGAACCGGGCGTGCAGACTCCCGAGAAAACGCTCACCCTGGGCTGCGGCTCCTGCCGCGATTTCGCATGGCTGCTCGTCAATCTTGCGCGGCACCTCGGATTGGCCGCCCGCTTCGTTTCCGGCTACCTGATCCAACTCACTGCGGACGTCAAGTCGCTCGACGGCCCCTCCGGCACGCCGGTCGATTTCACCGACCTGCACGCCTGGGCGGAAGTCTATTTGCCGGGCGCCGGCTGGGTCGGCCTCGACGCCACCTCCGGCCTGCTGACTGGCGAAGGACACATTCCCCTCGCCTGCACGGCGGAGCCTTCAACCGCCGCGCCAATCACCGGCGCGACGGACAAATGCGAAGTGCAGTTTGATTTCGAGATGTCCGTGAAGCGCGTCTATGAGGATCCGCGCGTCACGAAGCCGTACACCGAGGAGCAGTGGGCGGAGATAGAGCGGCTGGGGCATCTGGTGGATGCGCGGCTGAAGGAGAAGGACGTGCGGCTGACGATGGGCGGGGAGCCGACGTTTGTGTCGATCGATGACATGGATGGGGCGGAGTGGAACACGACGGCGGTCGGGCCGAACAAGCGGCGGCTGTCGGTGGATTTGATCAAGCGGCTGCGGAGGCGGTTCGGGGAAGGGGGATTCATGCACTTCGGGATGGGGAAGTGGTATCCGGGCGAATCGCTGCCGCGGTGGGCGCTGGCGTGCTACTGGCGGAAGGATGGAGTTCCGGCGTGGCATGATCCGGAGTTGATAGCAGACGGCGAGAAGAACCTGGGGCACACGGAGGCGACGGCGCAGCGGTTCATCACGGAACTGGCGATGCGGCTCAACAGTGGGGTTCATCCCGAGCATGCGCTGCCGGCGTATGAGGATGTGTGGTACTACCTGTGGAAAGAGCGGCGGCTGCCGGTGAATGTCGATCCGTTCACGAATGATTTGAAAAACGAGGAGGATCGGAAGCGGCTGGCGAAGGTGTTCGAGCAGGGGTTGAACAAGGTGGTGGGGTATGCGCTGCCGCTGCGGGTGGCGGGAACGCCAGGGAGCGGGTTGTGGGAATCGGGGACGTGGTTTTTCCGGCCGGAGCGGATGTATCTGATACCGGGGGATTCGCCGATGGGGTTCCGGCTGCCGCTGGACAGCCTGCCGTGGACGACGGGCGGGACACAGGCGTTTTACGATCGGGATCCGATGGAGCCGTGGGAGCCGATGAAGGATTTTCGTCGGCAGCGGCATGTGCGCGGTGCGGAGGGGCCGGGGGTTCCGCAGGGGTATCGGGAGCAGCGGCTGGAGGAGGGGAAGGATGGGAGCGGCGTGGGCGGGGTGGGTGAGAAGCGGTTCGGGGAGCAGCATGTGCCGGCGAGGGGGGAGTCTGCGCCGTGGGTGGTGCGGACGGCGATTTGCGTGGAGCCGCGGAATGGGACGCTGCATGTGTTCATGCCGCCGGTGCGCGCGGTGGAGGATTATCTGGACCTGGTGGCGCGGATTGAGGAGACGGCGACAGATCTGCGGACGCCGGTGGTGATGGAGGGGTATGCGCCGCCGTACGATCCGCGGTTGAACTTGCTGAAGGTGACGCCGGACCCGGGCGTGATCGAGGTGAACGTGCAGCCGGTGCACGACTGGAAGGAAGCGGTCGCCGTCACGGAAGGCCTGTATGAGGATGCGCACTTCTCGCGGCTGGGGACGGAGAAGTTCATGCTGGACGGCCGGCATACGGGGACGGGAGGGGGGAATCATATTGTGATCGGCGGGGCGGTGCCGGGGGATTCGCCGTTCCTGCGTCGACCGGATTTGTTGAAGTCGCTGGTGTCGTACTGGCACAATCATCCGTCGCTGTCGTACCTGTTTTCGGGGACGTTCATTGGGCCGACGAGCCAGGCGCCGCGGGCGGATGAGGGCCGGCCGGATAATTTGTATGAGCTGGAAATTGCAATGAAGCAGATTCCGGCGGTGGCGCAGCAGGGGAGTTTGCCGCCGTGGCTGGTGGATCGGGTATTCCGGCATCTGCTGGTGGATTTGACGGGGAACACGCATCGGGCGGAGTTCTGCATAGACAAGCTGTACTCGCCGGATACATCGCACGGTCGATTGGGCCTGGTGGAGTTCCGCGGGTTCGAGATGCCGCCACATGCGCGGATGTCGCTGACGCAGCAGCTTTTGTTGCGGACGTTGATCGCGCGGTTCTGGGAGCAGCCGTACGAGGTGCCGCTGGTGCGGTGGGGGACGGAGTTGCACGATCGGTTTTTGCTGCCGCACTTCATTGCGGAGGATATTCAGGATGTTCTGCGCGAGACGTCGGGGATGGGGATACCGATCAAGCCGGAATGGTTTGCGCCGCACTTTGAGTTCCGGCTGCCGATGTATGGGGCGATTGATGTGCCGAACGCGGGGGGGATTCATGTGGAGTTGCGGCAGGCGATTGAGCCGTGGAATGTGCTTGGGGAAGAGCCGGGCGGGGGCGGGACGGTGCGGTATGTGGACTCGTCGGTGGAGCGGTTGCAGGTGAAAGTGAACGGGATGGTGCAGTCGCGGCATGCGGTGGCGGTGAACGGGGTGCAGTTGCCGCTGCATTCGACAGGGAGGGTTGGGGAGTATGTGGCGGGGGTGAGGTATCGGGCGTGGCAGCCGCCGTCGTGTCTGCATCCGACGATCGGGGTGCATACGCCGCTGGTGTTTGACCTGGTGGATACGTGGAATGGAAGAGCGGTGGCAGGTTGCACGTATCATGTGTCGCATCCGGGTGGGCGGAGCTTTGAGACATTTCCCGTGAACGCGTTTGAGGCGGAGGGCCGGCGCGTGGCGCGATTCTTCAAATTTGGGCATACGCCTGGGGCGATGCAGATGCGGACGGTGGAGAGGTCGCTGGAGTTTCCGTTCACGCTGGATCTGCGAAGGGTGTGAGGATGGAGGCGGATGGGTGCAGGAAGGGCGCGAATGCACATGAGGCATGGGTCTGGGTCCGAGAGTGTCGCAGGCCCGTGGCGCCCGCGCATGGCATCTGACACGCATGTGGGGTCGTAAAAGCAGAAGAGATACTCTCGAAAGACACTTCGGAAGACGATATCTTTCTAGGACACTTGCCGATTTTCGGAGCGTATGAATCCGCTGATGACGCCAACACCGCATTCGCATGCCGGCGCCGGGCATTTCGCCGGTTTCTGTAAATCGTACGTGCCGCCCGTTGGGCTCTTCGACGAGATGGAGGAGCCGGACGGATCGGTGCGGCCGCATTGGCTGATGTTTTCGACGCTGCTGGATGATCTGGGGGCGAAGGAGTTGCAGCGGCGGTGGGAAACAGCGCGGCAGTTGATTCACGACAACGGGGTGACATACAACGTGTATGGGGATCCAGCGGGGATGGATCGGCCGTGGAATCTGGATGCGATTCCGATGGTATTTGATCCGGTGGAGTGGGGGCGGCTGGAGACGGCACTGGTGCAGCGGGCGCGGCTGCTGGATTTGATACTGGCGGATGTTTACGGGCCGCAGCGGTTGCTGAGGGAGGGGTTGCTGCCGCCGGAGCTGGTTTTTGCGCATCGCGGGTTTTTGCGGGCGATGCATGGAGTGACCCCACCGCAGGGGCGGTGGCTGCATATGTATGCGGCGGACGTGGCGCGGTCCGCGGATGGGAAGTTGTGGGTCATTGCGGATCGGACGCAGGCGCCCTCCGGGGCGGGGTATGCGCTGGAGAATCGGCTGGTGATTTCGCGGGCGCTGCCGGATGTGTTCCGGGATTGCCGGGTGCGGCGGTTGGCGCTGTTCTTTCGAACGATGCGGGAGATGCTGGAGAACCTGGCGCCGCAGAACAAGGAGAATCCGCGGATTGTGCTGCTCACGCCGGGTCCGTTCAACGAGACTTATTTTGAGCATGCGTATCTGGCGCGGTATCTGGGGTATGCGCTGGTGGAGGGCGGGGATTTGACGGTGCGGGACAACCGGGTGTTTCTGAAGACGCTCGGTGGGCTGCAGCAGGTGGATGTGATACTTCGGCGGCAGGACGATGAGTTTTGCGATCCGCTGGAATTGCGGACGGATTCGGCGCTGGGGATTGCCGGGCTGGTGCAGGCGGTGCGCTCGGGAAATGTGACGATGGCGAATGCGCTTGGAACGGGGTTGCTGGAATGTCCGGCGTTGATGATGTTTTTGCCGCGGTTGTGCAGGCATTTGCTGGGGGAGGAGCTGCGGTTGCCGTCGGCGGGGACGTATTGGTGCGGGGATGCGACGGCGCGGAGTCATGTGCTGGCGAATCTCCAGCGGATGGTGATCAAGCCGACGTTTTTGAATCCACATCGCGGGGGGGAGGTAGTGTTTGGGGAGGGGTTGTCGGGGGAGGGGTTGAGCGCGCTGCGGGAGCGGATTCTGGCGAGTCCGCGGGACTTTGTCGGGGAGGAGCAGGTGACGCTGTCGACGGCGCCGGTGTTTGTCGATGGGCACGTGAAAGCGCGGCACGTGGTGCTGCGGGCGCATTTGATTGGGGCGGGGGATGGATACTCGATGATGCCGGGGGGATTGACGCGATTCTCGGCGGCGGCGGATTCAATGATTGTTTCGATGCAGCGCGGGGGCGGGTCGAAGGATACGTGGATTTCTTCGACGGGACCATTGGATACGTTTTCGCTCCTGGCGCCTGCGGGGCAGGTGATTGAGATTTCGCGGTCGGGCGGGGATTTGCCTTCGCGCGTGGCGGATAATTTGTACTGGCTGGGGCGATATACAGAACGGGCGGAGGCGGTGGCGCGGCTGGCGCGGGGGATTGCGGCGCGGCTTCCGGATCAGAATTTTGAGACGAGTCCGGAATTGCCGGTGCTTTTCACGACGTTGATTCATCATGCCATTCACGATGGGATACCTGAGCCGGGGACACGACCAGAGGAATGGCTGGCGCGGGTGCTGCTGGATGATCAGTATCCGCATGGGTTGCAGGCGACGTTGACGGCGGTGTATCGGACGGCGTCGCTGGTGCGGGATCGGATATCGATCGACACGTGGCGCATCATCAACCGGATTTCGCAGGATTTGCCGGGGCATCCGGCGCCGCGCGATCTGGGCGGGCAGTTAAACGATATTATCCCGGGTCTGGACCGGTTGATTCTGACGTTTGCGGCGTTTGGCGGGCTGGCGATGGAATCGATGACGCGCGGGTTTGCGTGGCGGTTCCTGGATATGGGGCGGCGGATCGAGCGGGCGCTGGCGACGGTGTCGCTGCTGCGCGGGGCGCTGCTGAGCGAGACGGAGCGGGAGGGGCCGCTGCTGGAAGCGATACTGGAGATTGCGGATTCGTCGATGACTTATCGGCGGCGGTACATGGCGACGCTGCAGGTGGGGCCGGTTCTGGATCTGCTGCTGGCGGATGCGTCGAACCCGCGGTGCGTGGCGTTTCAACTGGATCGGCTGGCGGAGCATCTGCATGAGTTGCCGCCGACGGAGGTGTCGGCGGGGTTGCCAATGCATTCGGCGATTGCGGCGCTGCAGGGGACGGATATGCGGCGGGTGGCAGAAGTGGATGAGGAGGGGCACCGGGCGGGATTGGAACTGTTGTTGAATTCGCTTTCGAAGACGCTGCATTCGATTTCGGATGCGATCAGCCAGGGGTATTTGAGCCACGCGGTGACGAGTCGGCAGTTGGCGGCTGCAAATCGGTGGGGGAACTGAGGCGCCATGGCGGTATACAACATTCGACATGTGACGCGGTACATCTATGAGGAGGCGGTGCCCGTGTGCCACAACGTGGCGCATCTATTGCCTCGGGCGTCACCACGGCACGAGTGGCGGTTTGCGGAGGTGGACATTAGCCCGGCGCCGGCGGTTCGGACGGATCGGGAGGATTATTTTGGGAATCGGCTGACGTTTTTTGCGATTCAGGAGCCGCACCTGGAGTTGGAGGTGACGGGTCGGGGGCAGGTGGCGATAGAGCCGCGGAGTGAGTTGCCGAAGACAAAAGTCTCGTGGGAGGAGGCGCGGGATCAGTTTGCGATAAGGGGTTCGGAACTTCTGGGGGAGATGCAATTCTCGCTGGACTCGCCGTATGTGCATTCGACGGAAGAAGTGGCGGCGTATGGGCGGGAGTCGTTTGCGGCGGGGCGGCCGCTGGTGGAGGCGGTGCTGGATCTGACGGCGCGGATTCATCGGGATTTTGCTTATGACACGAAGACGACGACGGTGTCGACGACGCTGCCGGAGGTGATGAAGGCGCGGTCTGGGGTGTGCCAGGATTTTGCGCATCTGCAGATCGGGTGCCTGCGGGCGATGGGGTTGGCGGCGAGGTACGTTTCGGGGTATTTGCTGACGTCCCCCCCACCGGGGAAGCCGCGGCTCGTGGGGGCGGATGCATCACATGCGTGGGCGTCGGTATGGGTGCCGGGGGAGGGGTGGCTGGATGTGGATCCGACGAATAATCTTGTGCCATCGGATAAGCACATTACGGTGGGGTTTGGTCGGGACTTTGGGGATGTGTCGCCATTGCGGGGCGTAATTCTGGGGGGCGGGCGGCATCAAATTGAGGTGAGTGTTGATGTCGCGCCGGTGGATGCGGAATGCAACGGGAACCCGCAGTTGCCTAACTTCTGAGCATCGCGTAGTGTGGGAGTCCGCGTTGGCGCGTTAAAAACGGCAGCGGGGTGCGGTACTGCGTTTGCATCTCTGCCCAGCCATGATCGCTCGCAATAGCTATCTCATTGAGCAGTCTCGGAATTTGAACGGAGTTCAGAAGGTGGACTTCTCGGACTACCAGACGGATGGGTTTTACGACGAGTTGTTTGAGTGTCCGGGCAAGCCGCGAGGGGGGGCGGCGCATCTGGCGCAGCGGATGTCGGACATGGCGACGTCGGACTTGATTCAGCGGCAGAAGGCGGCGGAAGCGGCGCTATTGCAGATGGGGATTACGTTTGCGGTGTATGGGGACAAGTCGGGTACGGAGAAGATTTTTCCGTTCGACATTGTGCCGCGCATCGTGGAAGCGGAGGACTGGGAGTATCTGGAGCGGGGGTTGAAGCAGCGCACGATGGCGCTGAATCTGTTTATCACGGATGTCTACAACGACGGGAAAATCCTGAAGGACAAGGTGGTTCCGGAGGGGCTGATCAAGACGGCGAAATCGTTCCGGCATCAGTTGGTCGGGTTCACGCCGCCGCGGGGGGTGTGGGCGCACGTGACAGGGACGGATCTGGTGCGGGACAAGGATGGGCAATTTTATGTGCTCGAGGACAACATGCGGTGTCCGTCGGGCGTGTCGTATGTGCTGGAGAACCGGCAGCTTTTGAAGCGCACGTTTCCGCATGCATTTGAGGCAAGCAAGGTGCGGCCGGTGGATGAATATCCATCGCGGCTGCTGGACACGTTCCGGTATCTGGCGCCGGAATCGCTGGATAATCCACAAGTCGTCACCATGACGCCGGGGGTTTACAACTCGGCGTATTTTGAGCATTCGTTCCTCGCGCGGCACATGGGGGTGCCGCTCGTGGAAGGGCGCGATCTCGTTGTGCAAGACGGATACGTGATGATGCGCACGACCAAGGGGTATGAGCGTGCGGACGTGATTTACCGGCGAGTCGATGATGATTTCCTGGATCCGAAGGTGTTCCGGGCGGACTCCGTCCTGGGCGTACCGGGGATCATGGAGGTGTACAAGGCCGGGCGTGTGGCGCTGGCGAACGCGCCGGGGTCGGGGATAGCGGATGACAAAGTGATCTACGCATATGTGCCGAAGATCATCAAGTATTACCTGGGGGAGGAGGCGATTCTGCCGAACGTGCCGACGTATGTGTGTTCCGACGACAAGGAGCGGAAGCATGTGCTGGAGAACATCGAGAAGATGGTGGTGAAAGCGGCGAATGAATCGGGCGGGTATGGGATGCTGGTGGGGCCGCACGCGACGAAGCAGCAGTGCGAGGAGTTCAAGATCAAGGTGGCGGAGAATCCGCGGAATTACATTGCGCAGCCGATGGTGGCATTGAGCCGGGCACCGGTGATTGTGGATGATCATTTTGAGGGGAGGCATGTGGACTTGCGGCCGTATATTCTGTACGGGAAGGAGATCTATGTGCTGCCGGGCGGCTTGACGCGGGTGGCGTTGAAGAAGGGGTCGGTGGTGGTGAACAGTTCTCAGGGAGGTGGATCTAAGGATACGTGGGTTTTGAGCCGGTAGTGGACGGCGAGAGGTTTGGGCGGAAATCATATGCTCAGTCGGGTTGCGGAATCGATCTACTGGATGAATCGGTATGTGGAGCGTGCGGAGAATGTGGCGCGTTTCATTGACGTCAATTTGAATCTTGAGCTGGATATGCCGGCCACATCGGGGAATGGAACGGGTGGAAGCGGGGTGGGGCAGTGGCAGCCGCTGATCTGGACAACGGGGGACGAGAAGCTGTTTGCGTCGCGGTATCCGGATTTCAGCCGGGAGAATGTGGTTCAGTTTCTGACGTTCGATGATGAGAATCCGAATTCGATTCGGTCGTGCATTCGCCTGGCGCGGGAGAACGCCAGGTCGGTGCGCGAGGCGATCTCGTCGGAGATGTGGATCACGCTGAACCGGTTCTACCTGATGATGCATGAGGCGGCAGCGCCCGAGCGGGCGGAAGCCGATCCGTATACATTTTACAGCGATGTGAAGACCGCGTCGGCCCTTTTCGTCGGGGAGACGATGGGGACGATGTCGCACGGGGAAGGGTGGCACTTCGGCCGGATGGGGCGGCTGTTAGAGCGGGCGGACAAGACGTCGCGCATTTTGGATGTGAAGTATTACATTCTGCTGCCGAACGTGGAGGAGGTGGGGATGCCGATTGACACGCTGCAGTGGGCGGCGCTGTTGAAGTCGGCGTCGGCGCTGGAGATGTATTTAAAGAAGTTCAACTCGATCACACCGCGGCGGGTGTCGGAGTTTCTGCTGCTGGACCGGGAATTCCCGCGGTCGCTCCTGTTCTGCGTGACCAAGGCGCAGGATAGCCTGCGCTTTATTACGGGGTCGCGGCCGGATACGTTTTCAAATCCCGCGGAACATCGGCTGGGGCGGTTGCTGGCGGAATTGCACTATGCGCAGGCGGCGGAGATTTTCAAGACGGGGTTGCATGAGTACATCGATTCGGCGCAGACGCGATTGAATGGGGTGGATGATGGGATGTACCACACGTTTTTTGAAGTGCGGCCGGAGGTTCCGGTGACGAGTCAGTCGCAGGTGCAGTGACGACGGGAGAAGCGGAACACGGAGTCATGTGGGGTTGGGGACGGATGAATGCAATTTGAAAATCAACGCACATGTGGAACGGGTCTGACACCGAGATCGTGTCAGACCCGCGACATCCCCAAGTGGTCGCGTAGCGGTCAGAACATGTAATAGCGTTGGGTGGGGGGGAGGGTGGAGGCGGGTTTGCAGGCGATGAGTTCGCCGTCGGCCGAAACGGCGTAGGTTTTGGGATCGACGGTGATTTTGGGGAGGGCGTCGTTGAGTTTCATGTCCTTCTTGCCCAAGCCGTATAGGGATTCGTGGGGCTGGTGGAGCTGGGGAGGACGTTGGGGACCGAGCAGACGCAGACGAGGTCGGGGGCGTGGCCGCCGCCGGCGCCTTCGGAGTGCTCCCCGGAATTGGGAGATGAACCAAAAAATCAGGGGCGGAATCAGGGGCGCGCAGGGCCAAAACAGTGCCTTTGTGAGACAACAGTAGACAACTCAGCGTCCTCAGCAAAAAAGGAAAAACCCCTGACAAAACAGGGGTTTTATGCGGAGAGAGAGGGATTCGAACCCTCGGTGGATTCATCACCCACACACGATTTCCAGTCGTGTTCCTTCAGCCGCTCGGACACCTCTCCGTGGTTTGCTCGATCGAGCGAGTCCCAGATTTTAATGGATTCAGCCCGCACCGGTCAATTTAACCGAAGACCGATTTTCCAATTCTCCAATTCCTTCACGCAATCGGAACCACCAGTATCCCCCGCCTCCCGTTCCACTGCACCGAACGCAATCGATAGATCAGCACATTCCTGCTCGGTGCCCGCATCAACGCCTTCACGTCCGGCCCCGATTTGCCACCCGCCGCCCCCGTCTCCAGCGGCAACACCATGTGCACCACCACCTCTCCCTCCCTCGCCATCGCCAGATCCCGCCGCGTCAACGCCAGCAACTGCCGATGCTCCGACGCCCATTCACGCAATGCGTACCAGCTCACTCCATCCTTATACAGCGTCCACACATGCAACCCCCCTGCCGCATCAATCGCCACGCAGCACTCCGACGCCCATGACATCGGCGGCCGCGCTTCCAGGACGATTGAGCCCCCGACCAGATCCCGTATCGATCGCTCCACAGCAAGCCACTGCGCTGCCCGATCGCTCTCTTCCTCATCCGACAGGTCAAAGGCCCGAAGCGTTAAGCCCCTATCCCGCTCCTCCATCTCCGCCTTTGGCCCGGGCTCCGCCACCGGTGGAATCGCCCGCGGACGAACGTCTGGAATCACCTGTCCGCTGACGCCAGGATGCGAACTCACCTGCGCATCGGCCCCATCCGAGCCGAATTCCGCGTCCTCCATCACCGTCCCCAACGCCTCTCGCTCTTCCGGGTCCAGCACATGCGCCAACTGATCAAACGCGGCCGCCGCCTCCTGCTGCTGCACGCTCACCGCTTCCGTCGCCAGCGTCACCTGCTCCAGGGCCGCTTCGATATCGGTCGGCCGCGCAGAAGTCGATGCCTCCACCGATTCCCCCATCTCCACTTCATCATCAACCACCGTTGCGCCGCAAAGTTCGTCAATCACTGCCGTCCACACGCGGTCCCGCTCACCCGCATCGTCACTCACCCGAATTTTCGCGATCCGGCAGCATTCGCCCTCTCGCCCCCCAACACCCGCCAGCGGCAATTCCTGTCGCAAAAACTCCGCAGCCGCTGTCCGCAGGCGCCCGTGCACCAGCGATGCTTCCGCGTAATCGTCTGATACCATGAAACACCGCGGCGGCAGCACCGGCGTAGCGCGCCTCACCGCATGTTTCAATTGCTGATAAGCCGCCACCACCCCCTTGTTGTTCGCGTCACATGCCAGCACCCACTGGCTCACCGCCGCCCCCAGCCTCGCAAACGCCGCACACTCTGCACCCGGCGCAGCGATCATCCAATGCCCAACCGATTCCCGCAGCGTGAAAAGCACCCGCGCCAACTGCATGTCGGCGCTCCCCGCTCCCACCGGCACCCGCGGCAGATCTTCCGGCGACTCGGCCCCCGCGATTTCCAGCACAAATTGATCGCCCTGCATCCCCAGCAGACAAACCACCGTCGAATGTTCATGGGCCATCCCGCTCGCCATCGCCGACAGCAGGCGCCACCCCTCACTCCCCGATGTTCCGGAGATCCCAAGCATCATCGGCGCCAATTCCCACGTGCCTGCGGGCGGTGCCGCCGCCGGACGCGGCGCAGCCAGGCGCTCACGCTCTATCGCCGATCGCTCCGCAGGACCCACACGTTTCGGCACACTGCCGGTGCCGCCGCGTGCTCCATCCAGAAAAAGCCGCGCTATGTCCGCCATGGTGCGGGCCGGATGGTCATGCTCGGATTCGCTCATCCTTTGATCTCCGTAGTCAGCGGGCGAGCCCTTCAGCTCGCCCGCAATACTTCTCTCACTCCCGCCTGCCCGCCGCTCGTAGGCCCATCAGACGACCTCGACGACGCTGTCGAGTTCGCCAAACGGATTCGGCTCCGCATACAAATTGTGCGGATCCGCATGCCAGCGACCGTCAATCACCAGCCGATACCGGTACTTCCCCGGCTTCAGCGGCACCAGCGCACGGAACGTATCACTCCCCGCCCCATCGCCCGACATCCGCTGCGGACTCCAATTGTTGAAGTCCCCCGCCACGCCGACGTACTGGGCGTTCGGGAAATGCGCCACAAACAGCAACCCTTCCGGCAACTGCCGCACACCGTAAAATTCTTCCAGCTTCTGGGCCGTCGTGGCGGACCGGTTCTCCGCCACGGGGGCAATTCCGCGCGAAGCTGCCGCCGCAAGAACCTCGTCCGCTTTGCGGGCCAGTGACTCTGCCTGTGTTTTCATTTCCTCCGCGATCGACCGATGGCTCCGGCGAACCGGCTGCTCCGGTGCATACGACACGGGATTCGATAGCTCGATCCCTTCGCGAATCGTCTCCAGCGTCTCCTCGACCGCATCCTGCGCCCGCGTCACCGCCGTCTCCATCGAGTCGTCCGCCGTAATCGCCGATTCCACCGCCCGGCCAAGATCCAGCGTCAACCGCGGCGCCGGCCCCATCAGTTCACGCGCCAGCTTCTGAAAATCCTTGAACCCCTTCGACGCCGGGTCATATTCCGTGATCGGCTGCCCAAACGACGCCGCTTCCTTCAGCTTCGTATTGAAGTTGATCGTCGCTTCCATCAGCATGCTGCCGAACTGATCCCGCAGCTCCGCCAGCACTTCCCGCGCCAGCTTCGTGCGGATGTCGTACAGCGTCGCCAGGATGCGAATCCGGATCTCCTGCCGGCACTGCTTCCTCAACTGCTCCAGCAGTTCCAGTTGCTTGGACAACCCATGCAGCGAAAAGTAACCCGTCTCCACCGGAATGATCACTTCCGAGCAGGCACGCATCGCGTTGAACGTAAGAAGCCCCACGTTCGGCGGGCAGTCAATAATGCAGAAGTCATACTCCGAAGAGGCGCGAGAGAGCGCATCCGCCAGCCGGTCCTGCCGCCCGGGAACGCCATGCAACTCCGCCTCCAGCGCCGCCAGGCATATCGTCGCCGGCGCCAGATCAAAGTTCGCCGCAATCTGCCACGTGATGTCCTTGATCGTCGCCGTGGAACCGGGCGCCCGCAGAATGTCGTAAATCGACTTCTCGATCTGCTGGTCCGGCACCGCCAGCCCCACCGAACAGTGCCCCTGCGGATCCATGTCCACAAGCAACGTCCGCTGCCCCATGTACGCCAGACACGCCGCCAGATTGATCGACGACGTCGTTTTCCCGCAGCCACCCTTTTGGTTAATGAGCGCGATAATACGCATGCCTATGCATCCTTGCATCTTGGCGGATATAACTCCGGTGCTGTCGGCCAAGCGTCCTGCTTGACCCCCTTCCGTGGGCATTTTGATCTGCCGCAGTCATCACTTCCGCGCGGCGAATGGCGCATCCGGAAAAAGCTCGTCATTTCTTCCGGCTTCTCATCGGAAGAGCTCGGCCTATTTCTTGAACATTTCCTACGCAAAAACCTTCTTAACAATACAGATAATGCAGTTTTTCCGCGGATTCACTGCCCCTTTCTCTCAAGCGAGAATTCAAAAATTCATTCCCCCGATCCACTGAAGGATGCATCGCTGCCTCTTTCTTCGTATCATCGGAAGCACTCAACGGAAGCCGCATGCCTACCCCATCACTGACACCCATTCCGACCTCCCCGCCTAAGCCGGTCAAAAAAACCTGGCGACGCTTCTTCAAGCGCCTCGGTTTTGGCCTTGCCGGCCTTTTCGCCATTCTCCTCGTCGTCTTCTTCCTCCTCCCCCAGTGGATCTCCAACGACCAGGGCCGAATCTACATCCTCCAGCAACTCAACAAACGCATGCGCGGGGGGGGGGCCAACCTTTCCGTCGGCGACTGGACCCTCAGGTGGTTTCACGCCGCCGAACTCCACAATGTCACCCTCACCCTCCCCGACGGCACCATCGCCTTCGCCTCCCCGCACGTCCGCTCCGAGCTCACCCTCTGGTCCCTTTTTTGGGGGAACTACGATTTCGGCACGACCACGCTCGACACCCCGCAATTCACCTGCACCCGCTACCCCGATGGCACCACCTCCTTCGACGCCCTCACCGCCCTCAACCCAGGCGCCTCCCTCCGCAAAATCCTGAACACCCTCCGCGGCGCTATCCAATTCTCCAACGGCACTGTCACGTTCAACTCCCTCAACACGCGTCAATCCATCACCTATACCAACGTAAAGGCCGCCTTCACGATCGCTTCCCCCGATGCCCCCTGCCACATCCAGTTCGAAGGCATTGCTCCCGATCGCACCATCTCTCTCGCCGTTTCCCTGCAGCCGATCCGCAACTGGAACGCCAGCAACTGGCCGCAAGCCCTCGCCATGTCGGACTTCGAATGCTCCGCCACCAATCTCCCCACCGCGCTCTTCTGCGACTGGTCCGGTCTTGATCCACGATGGCAGGACTCCTTCGGACCCACGTTCTCGGAGATCTCGCTTTCCAACCACGCCGCCCCACCGAGCGATGCCAGAAATCTCTCTATTCAAATCCGCGGTTCCAATGGGTTCATTGATGCCGATCTCGCCGCCCGCGCCGCCAACATGCGTTCCCCCGCCACCCTCGCAATGCCCAATCCCGCCCTCCAGCATTTCGACGCTTCTCTCGCCATATCCTCCCCCCTCGCGCAATTGCTCCGCCACGTCAATCCCCTCTTTTCCGATCTCGATTCCGGCACCGGCCCGCTGACCGTCTCTCTTTCCGACCTCAGCCTCAACTCCGCCAACTCGAGAGCCATCCAGCTCTCCGCCCGCTTCAACTTCCCGCCCATGACTTTCCGCCGCGCCGGGCTCACCGCCAAGCTCCTCAATCTCGCCTCCGTCAACCAGGTCTCCTCACCCACTCTGCCTGTCTCTGTCGAACCCTTCCGCCTCCGACTGCTCGACGGCGCCGCTGAATATGACAACCTCACCCTCACCTTTCTCCACCGCCGGCGCATCACCTTCCGCGGCATGGTCCACTTCAACGGCCGCGCCAGTCTCATGGCCACCGTGCCCGCCGACTCCGGATGGGGTGACAGCTCCCTCGGCGCGGTCACCGCTGAAATTCCTAT
The DNA here is from genome assembly GCA_035524355.1 of Phycisphaerae bacterium. Lineage (GTDB taxonomy): Bacteria > Planctomycetota > Phycisphaerae > WQYP01 > WQYP01 > DATKPA01. The sequence continues at coordinate 19,912 of DATKPA010000094.1, forward strand.
CACCGGCACATTGGACGCTCCCGTCGTGACCGTCCCCACCCAATAAGCCGCCGCCCGGTATAATCCTCTGCATGTCGACTACCTCCCCGGAATCCCTTTCCGACAACCTCCACAAGCAATCCCAGCGAGAACGCCGGCTCGACGCGCAATCCCGGTGGCCGCGCACCCGACTTCTCGCGGGAATCCTTTTCAATGAAGTTTCCCACATCCGCACTTTCAGCCAGGCCGCCGCGCTTACCTACAAGACTCTTTTTTCTCTCCTCCCCATCTTCGTTCTCTCGCTGCTGCTCCTCTCGACCATCTCCTCCGCCGGCGGCGGCACCGCCCTCGACGCCACCCTCGAAAGGTTCTTCTTCAGACAATTCTCTCTCGACAAGCTGCAGATCACCCGCGCCGAAAATCCCGCGACCGCCTACAGCCCGGATTCCGATGATGAGGACACCGGCCCGGAAGTTTCCGCGCAGGCACTCGTCGCTCCCGTCATCAAAAGCACCAGGGAAGCCGTCACCAATCCCGCCACCGGCCTCATCGCCTTCGCCATCCTTCTCTACGGCTCCATCTCCCTCATGATCGTCATCGAGGGCAGCTTCAATCTCATCTACGGCGCCGTCAAACCGCGAAGCTGGCCCCGACGCATCATGCTTTACTGGTGCGTCCTCACCCTCGGTCCTATCGGTGTCGCCGCCTCCATCGTCCTCGGCCGATCCGCCTACCAGACCGCCTCCAGCATCGCCGGCCACTGGCTCCTTCTCCCCCTCAACATCATCGCCGGCTTCTTCCTCTCCTGGGCCCTCGTCTTCACCATGTACAAGCTCATCCCCGACACCCGCGTCAACTGGCGATCCTGTCTCTTCGGGTCTTTTGTCGCCGCCGTTCTCTGGGAGTTCGGCAAATGGGGCTTCGGCCTCTACGTCCGCTACACACTCACCCACTCCTGGTACGGCTCCCTTGCCTTGATCCCTCTCTTCATGCTCTGGATCTACCTCACCTGGTGCGCCATTCTCCTTGGCCTTCAGGCCGCCTATGTCCACCAGTTCTTCCCCCTCCTCCGCCGCCGCTTCCTTTTCAGCCGGCTCGGCGCCACCATGATCTCCGACGTCCACTGGATCCTCGCCCTCGGCATTCTTCTTCACCAGCGCTTTGTCGCCGGCAAAGCACTTCATCCAAACGAAGCCGCCGAATCCCTCATGATCCCCAACGAAACCGCCGGGCAACTCCTCGAAGGCCTGCAACTTGCCGGCATCGTCCATACCACCAGGCACCTCCAGTACGCCCTGGCCCGCCCCCCTGAAAGCATCTCCGCCCATGAACTCCTCCTCGCCGCCCGCGCCGTCTGCCTTGCGCCTCCCGAGATCACGGACGATCTCCCCGCCGCCAGCTCTTACCCCGTCTCCCCGGCCCTCAAAGAACTCGAACAACTCGAATCCACCTGGGCCAAAAACCGCACCCTCGTCGATCTCGCCAGGCCCCCTGGAGTTCCGCCTTCAGCCGGTTGACCCACCCCCTCGTTTGAGTGAGGGTTTCCCCTTCCAATCACGCCCACCGATCCCTAAAATACGCTCAATGATCGACTGGCTCATCAATTTGGCCGCAACCCTCCTCGAAACCCTGCGTCGCCTCTGGCAGCGCGTCACCGGCCGCACGCCCCTGCCTGTGCCCGTTCGGGCTCAGAAGTTTGCTTTTCCCTTCTCGCGTTTGTTGATTGACCATCGCACTCCGACCGGCGGCGACCGCCGCGGAAGGCGATGGTAGGCAACGCACGCGCGCCTGTTGCGCGCTGAATTTGCCCTGGTGCGAGAAGAGGAATTTGTGTTATGCCCCTTTCCCTTGAACTGATGCCCCTGGAAGAAAAGCTTCCGGACACCCCCCCACCCAAAACCATCGTCGTCCGCTACGGCTACCTCAAAGAGATCGGCGAGTTCCCCTCCGACCTCACCTCCAAGGTCGGCTGCGGCTCCAAGCTCATCATCCGCACCGACCGCGGCACCGAGATCGGCGAGATGCTCACCACCGTCTGCGGCAACGGCGGATGCAATAAATCCATCACCCGCGAAAAAATGCTCGACTACATCGAGAAGTCCGGCGGCAAGGATTACCCCTTCTCCGAGAGCGGCCGCGTGCTCCGCGTCGCCACCGTCCAGGATCTCGCCGAGCAGGCCAAGCTGGACGAAAACCGCAAGAAGCACATCGATCTCGGCCGCGACTATGTCCGCCGCCACAACCTGCAGATGAAGATCGTCGAAGTCGAGCACGTTCTCGGCGGCGAACGCATCCTCTTCTATTTCACCTCCGAACAACGCATCGACTTCCGCTCGCTCGTCCGCGATCTCGCTCACGAGCTGCACACGCGCATCGAACTTCGCCAGGTCGGCGCCCGCGATGAGGCGCGACTGACCGCCGACTACGAAAAGTGCGGCCAGCACTGCTGCTGCAAACAGTTCCTGAAAGTGCTGACGCCGATCTCGATGCGCTCGGCCAAGGTGCAGAAGGCGACGCTCGACCCGACAAAAATCTCCGGCCGATGCGGGCGACTGATGTGCTGCCTCCGCTACGAAGACGAGACTTACGAAGAACTCCGCAAGAAGCTGCCGAAACGCAACACCCGCGTGAAGACTGAAAACGGCGACGCGTGGGTGATCGATGGCCAGATCCTGACGCAGCTCGTCCTCTGCCAGTACGATGACGGCAAGCGCGAAGCGGTGCCGATGGAAAAGATCGTCGCCTTCGACCAGCCCAAGCCGGTGATGGCTGATGGCCGCGTGATGCAGACACCGAATGATCGCCCGCCGATGGAAATGATGAACGGCCCGAACGGGCATGGCCCGGGTGGACGCCCGCCGCGCGGTCCGCGTCCGCCGATGCAGCGTCCGAAACCCGGGGCGCCCGCTCAAGCACCCGCGGGCGATCCGCTGGCAACCAGCGGTCCAACCGGCGGCGATTTGAGCGCCCAGCCGGATGAAATCGACGACCTGATCGCCGACGCGATGGACAACGCACAGCCCGGCGCTGGTCCCGGGCAGGATCAGTTCGATCCGCGCGCCGCCACGCCGCCACCCCCTCAACGCCCGCCGCAGCAACCTCCGCAGCAGCGCCCACCGATGAAGATTCGGCCGCTGAACCCCAAGCCGCAGGGCAATCGTCCGCCGCAGCAGGGAGGCGGGGGCGGGCAAAGATTTCAGCCGCCGCGTGGAGGCGGCAAGCCGCAGGGCTTCCGTCCGCCACAGCCGCAGAATCAGCCGCCCGCGCAGCAACCGCCACCGCCGCCGCCACCGAGCGCGGAGCAGCAGCCGCCGGCGCCACCCGCGCCTGATACGCCACCCAATTCGTAAAGCGATTGAACATTCCACCCCCCTGTCGATCACGAGCCCCGCGAGAAATCGCGGGGCTTTTTCATTCCTTGCAGTTCTCGCAGCCGAATTTGGCCTTCGTTTCCTTCAGCCACCCGATCACGGCATCCTGATCGACGTAAAAGTACAAACTGTTGCACTGCCGGCGGCACTGAACGACGCCCGCTTTGGAGAGGATCTTCAGGTGATGCGAGACGGTCGGTTGGGTCAGGCCGAGTTCGTCGGCGAGTTCAATGACGTTGTACATCTGGTCACAGATCGGTTCGCGCGGAAGGATCTGCATGATGCGGAGGCGCGTCGGTTCGCCGAGGGCGGCGAAGACTTTGGCGAAGCGGTCTTCGTGCGAGTTGCGGGAACCACGGACTGACGCGCGGCGCCGGGATGTTTTTACTGCTGTTCTGGCCATCAGAGTGTGGTATCCAATGCGGGGAGTTTGATGGCTTTGACGACTTCGAGAGAAGGTTCGGCGCGGAGGGTGGCGAGGGCGTCGGGGGTCGGTTCGGTGTCGACCTTGAGGAGCATGAGGGCCTTGTCGCCTTTGCGGCTGATGGTCATGTCGGCGATGTTGATGTTGAGTTTGCCGAAGGTATTGCCGACGAGACCGATGACGCCGGGCTTGTCCTTGTTGACGATGAGGACCATGTTGCCGGCGGGGATCATGTCCATCCAGTAGCCCTTGATGCCGAGGACGCGGGGGAGGTTGTCGGCGAAGACGGTGCCGATGATGGTGTGGGTGTGGGTTTCGCCGTTCACTTTTTCGGTGATTTCGAGTTCGATGGAGTGCTGAATGGCGCGCTGGACGGCCTGGCCCATGGTTTCGGAGCGGATGTTGATGCCGCGGGCTTCGGCGAGGCTGAAGGCGTTGACGACGTTGAGGTTTTCGCTGAGGAAGGGCTTGAGGAGGTTCATGACGGCCAGGCGCTGGAGGGTGTTGGCGATGCGCTTGGGGAGTTCGCCGTTGGTGCGGAGGGTGATGGAGTCGAAGCCTTTTTCGGCGATACCGGCGAGGATGGTGCCCATGCGCTGGGCGAGGTCGGCGTAGGCTTTTTCCTGTGGGGAGAGGTTGACTTCGACGCCGCCGGCGTTGACGGCGCCGACGAGGCCCTCGCCGCGGAGGTAGGTAAGGATGCCGGCGACGACGTCGGTGGAGGCTGCCGTCTGGGCTTCGGTGGTGCTGGCGCCGAGGTGGGGGGTGACGACGGTTTTGTCGCCGAGCTTGAAGATTTCCTTGTCCATGGCGGGGGGTTCGGGCTCGTAGACGTCGATGGCGGCGCCGGCGACGTGTCCGGAGTTGATGGCGGCGGCGAGAGCGACTTCATCGATGAGGCCGCCGCGGGCGGCGTTGATGAAGCGGACGCCTTTTTTGCACTTGGCGATTTGTTCGGCGCCGAGGAGGGTTTCGCCGCCGGGGGTGTGGAGGGTGATGTAGTCGCAGAGGGGGAGAAGGGCGTCGAAGTCCTTGATCATTTTGACCTGGCCGTCGATGGCGGTTTCTGCGAAGTAGAACTTATCGAAGGCGACGACCTTCATTTCGAGGCCGAGGGCGCGTTTGGCGACAGCGCGGCCGATGCGGCCGAAGCCGATGATGCCGATGGTTTTTCCGGCGAGCTGCTTGCCCATGAAGGTTTTGCGGTCCCACTTTCCGGCGCGGAGGGAGGCGTCGGCGGCGGGGATTTTGCGGGAGAGGGCCATCATGAGCGCGACGGCATGTTCTGCGGTGGTGATGGTGTTGGCGTCGGGGGTGTTCATGACGAGGACGCCGGCCTTGGTGGCGGCATCGACATCGACGTTGTCGACGCCGACGCCGGCGCGGGCGATGGCCTTGAGTTTGCCGGGCCCCCCCCCGTTGCCGGCGAGTTCGGGGCCGCGGATCTGAACGCCGGAGCGGATGATGACGCCGTCGTAGTTGCCGAGGACGCCAGCGAGTTCGCCGGGCTTCCACTTTTCCTGGACGGTGAGTTTGACGTCGGGTTGATCCTTGAGGATGGCGAGGCCTTCGGCGGCGAGAGAGTCAGCTACAAGAATGTCAAACATCCGAGTGCTCCGGAAATGTGGGTTTGGTTGTCGCGCCCCTGCGGGGCGGGTGAGGGGTCGAGTATAGGGGAAAGCGGGGGTGGCATAACGGGAGGTGGGCGTAGGGGAAAGCGGGGGAATTGGGGTGGGG
>DATKPA010000095.1:0-82138 GCA_035524355.1 Phycisphaerae bacterium
CCGGATCGCGCTGAACCTGCTGAAAAACGAGAAAACCGCCAAGTGCGGCATCAAAACCAAGCGCCTGGGCTGCGGTTGGGAAAACGATTATTTGCTAAAGGTCATTACCGGATGAACTTGCGGAATATGCAATTGCCCTAGAGGCCAGGTTGATCTGATTATGCGCCGTGGCCGGAGTATTGGAGGAGGCCGCGCTTCCACAGGAAGCTGCCGAGGGCAAGGAAGGCGAGGAACCAGGCGCTCATGATGGCGAGGCCCGCGGGGAGTTCCAGGGAGTTCAACGGGAGATCGCCCGTGAGGAGGCGCGCGGGGAATTCAACGACGTAGGGGAACGGCGTGCAGCGGGCGAAAGTGGCGACGGCGGGCGGCATGTCTTTGAGCGGGATCACGAAGCCGGAGAGGAAGAAGTACGGAATCATCGTGAGCTGGTCGATGGCGCTGGCTCGCTCGAACCAGAAAGTGCCACAGGCGAGGCAGAACTGCATGGCGAAGCGGAGGGCGAATGCGAAGTAGATGACGATGATGGCGACGGGAATGGAGGCGAGAGAGGGAATCCAGAATGCCTTGGGGTAGAGGAGGAAGAAGACGATGCCAATGATGATCGCGAATGGAACGCGGGCCATCTGCTCGCCGAGATGGCCGGCGACGAAATTCCACACGGCGTGTATCGGGCGGAGCAGCAGCGGGGAGAGTTTGCCTTCGTTTACCTGGTACTCGAAGTCGTAGATCATCCAGACGACGGTGAACTGGCGGACAGTCCAGACGGCGAAGAAGTAGCGGACGTAATCGACGGAGGACATGGCGAAGTTGGCGCCGCCCATCTTTTCTGACGCCGTCGCCCAGATGGCCATCATGATGAACGGCAAAATCATGGCGATGACCCAGAGGTAGATTTCGGCGCGGTAGGCAAGCATCAGGGCGTATTGGGCACTAACGAGCGTGCGCATTTTCTTGAGCATCATTTGACGACCCCTTCCTTGAAGAGGTCGCCAATGATGCTTTCGATGGGCGGGTCGGCGATGGTGAGGTCGGCGATGGGGAATGTCGCCAGCAGCTTTTCAACCGTTTGCGTCAGCGCTTCGCGGCGGATGATGAGGCTCGCGCTGCGCCCTTCAGCGGATTCCACCTCACCAAAAATCGCCAGCGACTCTTTCGCCACATCCGCCGTGAAATCGAGTTTGACTTCGCGGTAGGGCGCAAAGCGGTCGATGATCGCGGCGAGGGCGCCGTCGTAAAAAAGACGCCCCTGGTGGATCAGCAGGACGCGCTTGCACAGCGCGGTGATGTCGGCCATGTAGTGCGAGGTCAGGAGGATCGTGGCGTTGTATTTTTTGTTGTACTCGCGGAGGAAAGTGCGGACGGCGGTTTGCGCGTTGACGTCCAGGCCGAGGGTGGGTTCGTCGAGGAAGAGGACGGCGGGGCGGTGGAGGAGAGAGGCGAGGAGTTCGCATTTCATGCGTTCGCCGAGGGAGAGTTTGCGGACGGGCTGGGTGAGCTGCTTGTCGAGGGCGAGCATGGCGGCGAGTTCGTCGACGCGGGATTTGAGTTCGGGGTCGGGGATGTCGTAGATGGCGCCGTTGATGCGGAAGGATTCGAGGGCGGGGAGGTCCCAGATGAGCTGCTGCTTGTTGCCCATGACAAGGGTGATCTGGCGGAGGAAGGGTTTTTGCCGGCGGAACGGGATGTGGTCGGCGACGGCTACTTTTCCGGCGGAGGGGTGGATGAGGCCGGTGAGCATTTTGAGGGTGGTGGTTTTGCCGGCGCCGTTGGGGCCCAGGAAGCCGACGATTTCGCCGGGGTCGATGGAGAAGGAGAGCGGTTTGACGGCTTCGACGAGGCGGTACTTGCGTTTGAAGAAGTGTTTGAAGGTGTTGAGGAAGCCGGGCTCGGTGGCGGAGACACGGAAGGACTTGGCGAGGTTCTCGACGGTGATGATGGGCATGGGGGAACGGTAGCCGCGTGAAACGCAAAACGCAAAACGCGAAACACAAAACCTTGTGCGGGGGCTGGGGGGGGGAGATTGCCAAGGGTGGGTACGTCATTGGCAATCTCCCCCCATCTTCGATAGGAATTGTAGGGATTCGGGGGAATTCAGGATGTGCCATTGACAGCCCAATTCTGGCAAGTATCTTATATATGCAATCAAGTTGCATAAGCATCTTGGATGCATTAATTTGTAACCTGCATAATTGAGTGGGATGCATATGGCGAAGTACCCTGATGTCCGGTCGATCGGCACACGTCGTTTGAAAACCAAAGTGCACTGGCTCTCGCTGGCCGTCATGAGCGCCTCCATATTCGCGCTCGCCCCAGCCGCCTCCGCGGAAATCCCGACCGCCTCCGCGACCGCACCCTCGAGCACCGCCCCGCCTTCCTCGCTTCCGTCAGAGATTTCGAATCCCGAGCTCACTCCCCTCGCCAGCACCCAACCCTCGACCGCGCCCACGACGGTACCCACCACCCAAATAACCCCCTCTTCTCAACCCGCCATCGCCCTCAACAAAGTTGTCGTCTCGTCCAGCCTCGACGTCGCCCGCGAACAGATTGCCCCTGCTCTTGGTGCTGTCACCTACACCATTACGCCCCAACAAATCCAAGCCATTCCCGGTGGCGAAAACGCCTCGTTCCAGCAGGTTCTCCTCCGCGCCCCCGGCGTCGTCGAAGACTCCTTCGGCCAGATCCACGTCCGCGGCGAGCACGGCAACGTCATGTACCGCGTCAACGGCGTCCTCCTCCCTCAGCCCCTCTCCGGCTTCGGACAGGAAATCGACACCCACCTCATCCAATCCGTCACCCTGATCACCGGCAGCCTTCCCGCCCAGTTCGGCTTCCACACTGCCGGCATCGTCGACGTCACCACCAAATCCGGCGCCACTCTCAAGACCAACGAACTCTCCCTCTACGGCGGCTCGCACCAAACCCTCCAATCCAACCTCGTCGCCGGCGGCACCGCCGGCCAGCTCGACTATTTCATCAACGCCAGCACCAACTACAACGACCTCGGCATCGAAAATCCCACCTCCGGCCACGAAGCCATCCACGACATCACCAACCAGCAACGCCTCTTCGGCTACTTCAACTACACCATCGACGACACCAGCCGCGTCAGCTTCCTCTTCAACGCCGCCAACGGCGATTTCGAAATTCCCAACTCCGGCGGAATCCCCGCCACGTTCCCCCTTGCCGGCCACGACTACACCACGGCGAATTCCCGCACCATCGATGAAACCCAAAACGAGCAAAAGTACTACAACGTCATCGCCTACCAGAAATCCTTCGAACGCTTCAACTTCCAAATCTCCGCCTTCAGCACCTACGACCAGATCCACTTCCAGCCCGACATCCCCAACGACCTCATGTTCCAGGGCGTCGCCGGCAACGTCTACAACAACGCCGTTACCAACGGCCTCCAGTTCGACAGCGCCTACATGATCAACGAGCAGCACACGCTCCGGGCCGGGTTCACCCTCGATTACATCAACGAAAACCTCAACACGAATACCTACGTTTTCCACACTGACAGCAGCGGCAATCCCACCTCCGACGTCCCGTTCAACATCGCCGACAATTCCGGAAATTACGCCTCCGAAGACGGCGCTTACATTCAGGACGAATGGAAAATGAGCGACCCGTTCACCCTCAACTACGGCCTGCGCTACGACTACTTCCACTCCAGCTTCGACAACGAAGGCCAGCTCAGCCCCCGCATCAATCTTGTCTGGACGATCGACAAAGCCACCACCGCCCACATCGGCTATTCCCGCTACTTTGTCACCCCCCCGCCGCAGAACCTCGGCGTCGCCCAGGTCGCCCCGTTCAACAACACCACCAACGCGGGGAACGCCAACGGCCCCGGCGGAACTCTTCTTGCAGACGGAGGAAAAGCCGAGCGCTCCAACTATTTCGACGCCGGCATCTCCCACCAGATCATCCAACCCTGGTCCGTTACCCTCGACGGTTTTTTCAAGCAGGCCCACAATCTTATCGATGAAGGCCAGTTCGGCGCTCCCGTCATCGAATCCCCCTTCAACTATCACACCGGCCGCGTCTACGGTGCCGAACTCAGCAGCACCTACACCCAGAACGGTCTCTCCCTGTTCGGCAACGGTTCCTGGGTCGTCACCGAGGCCCACGACATCGATTCCCAGCAATACCTCATCGAGCCCGACGAATACGCCTACATCAAGAACCACGACATCCACCTCGACCACGAAGGCGAATTCACCGTCTCCGCCGGCGCCTCATATACCTTCAACAAAAACAAAGACATGGTCTACGTCGATTGGCTCTACGGCAACGGTCTCCGCCGCGGGTTCGCCAACACGGCCAAGGAACCTGAGTACTACCCGGTCAACATCGGGTGTCAGCACATATTCAAACTCGACGGCGACAATGGCCGCCAGGCCATCAAACTCCGCTTCGACATCGTGAACGTCTTCGACGAAAGCTATCAGCTCCGCGACGGTAGTGGCATCGGCGTGGGCGCTCCGCAATTCGGAGCCCGACGTGGATTCTTCGTCGGCCTTGCCTACGATTTCTGATCCACGTAAGGAGGATCGTTCATCCCCGCGGAAGTTCTTAGCAAACCGCACCCCGTAAAAAACGGGATCGCAGCCCCCCTGCCGGCGTCTCCACTGCCGCGCGACGGGGTGCTGCGCGCGCCGCAAGACGCCCCCATACTTCCCATCGTCACGCTGGTGCTCTGGTCCCTCTGCTTCCTCGTTGGGCTGCTCGGATTGCTGCTCCATTATCCCGCACTCAACGTCGCAGCGCCCGCGACAGCCCCCGTTCAAACGCAACTCGTCAACGTCCAACTCGATAAGCAACCCACGCCGCCTCCTGAAGAGATGCCCCCGCCAAAAATGGGAAATCCCTCCCCCGACATCGCGGCCCCCGCCGCGCCGCAAGCCATTTCCGTTCCGGAAACCACCGCTATCGCCGTCGCATCCCCTTCACCATCGATCTCTTTCGCCGTCCCCGTCGAAGGCCTCACCACACTCGTCGACGCCAATCAAGCCGCTCACAGTGGCCCGCTCCGTCGCAGCGCGGCGCCGCAGAACTCGTCCGCCAATACCGGCCCAGGCGGCGTGCCCGGCGGTACCGGCTCCGGCGTCGCAGCGCCCACAGTCACCCGCCTCACTCTGGGCGAAGGCGAAGGCAAACAACCGCCGCCCGAATACCCCCGCGAAGCCGCACTCGCCGGCCAGGAAGGCACCGTCACGGTCCGCTTCACCGTCGACGCCGCCGGCCACGTCACCTCCACCACCGTCAGCCAACCCAGCCACTGGCCGCTACTCAACCGCGCCGCCACCGCCGCCATCAAGGACACCTGGCACTTCACTCCCGGCCCCCCGCGCGAATACGAAGTCCCGATTGAATTCCAACTGAATCACTAGAACCTGTTTTGAAGGCCGAAATACCATGCACTTTGCTCTCGCCAATATCATCGTCGACTACGCCATCAAGGGTGGACCGATCATGGTCCCCATCCTGCTCGCGCTCGTCGCCGCCCTGGTGGTCATCACCGAGCGCTCCCTCTGGTGGTACTCCCTGTCCCGCCGCAGCGATTCCAACACCCTCCAGCAGACCTTCGACGCGATCGCCGACGGGAATTTCTCGCGTGCCATCGAACTCTCCGCCCGCGGCGAAAACACCAACGACCCTTTCCTCTGCACCGTCCATGAAGGCCTCCTCCACGCGCACTCCTCACTCCTCGGCGCTATGCAAATCCGCGCGTCAAAGGAACTCGAAGCCGGAGAACGCTTCCAATGGGTCCTCGGCACACTCATCACCATGGCACCCCTCCTCGGTCTCCTCGGCACCATCACCGGCATCATGCGATCCTTTAACTTCGTCGGCGACGAACAACTCGCCCCCACCAAAGTCTCCGGCGGTATCGCCGAGGCGCTCATCGCCACCGCCTGCGGCCTCGGCATCGCCATCATGTGCCTCGCCCCCTACAACTACTTCAACCGCCGCCTCGCCCGCTTTCGCGCCCAGCTCGAATACACCATCAACCACGTCGAACTCCTCGCCGCTTCCGCCAAACACCACGGTCACGACCTCGAAGAATTCGCACGACAGAGAGCAATCGGATCACGGGGAACTGCGGCGGCGGTGTCGGTTTCGTGAGCGTCGTTTTCTTGTTTGAGCTGATCGGGGTGATTGCATGCCAGTGAAATTAGGGTCGAAACTTCTGCCGGAATCCGCGGAGGCGCGGATCGAGATCGTGCCGCTGATTGACATCATGTTTTTTCTGCTGGCGTCGTTCATGCTGGTGAGCCTGTCGATGGTGAACCTGAAGAGCGTGAAGGTGAATTTGCCGACGGCGACGACAGCGACGCCGGAGGCACGGAAGGATTTTCTGGATGTGTCGGTGGACAAGTCGGGCGGGGCGTTTCTGGACAAGAAGCCGATGGCGCCGAATGAACTGCGGAACGCGCTGATTGCGGCGCATAATGGGAATCCGAATGTGCGGGTGTTCATTTCGGCGGACCAGGATGCGCGGCACGGAGCGGTGATGGCGGCGCTGGATGCGGTTCGTTCGGCGGGGATCGACAAGGTTGGATTTGAAATCGCGCCGGCGGCGGCGAGCAAGGAACGGCCGTGAACCGGAATTTTCAGATCGTTAATTTCTTCGGGGTGCTGTTGTTGATCGCACTTTGCGCGCTGCAGTGGCTGGGGAACCGGGCGCTGCATCTGCGGGTGGAGTCGGAGGCAGGTGTGATTGCGCAGCAGGCGGGGCAGATCAAATCGGATGAGGGGACCATACGGGATCAGCGGGCAGATCTGGAGGATTTGCGTACGCGGCTGACTGCGGCGGAGAACGCGGCGAGCGCGGGCGAAGCGAAGAATAAGTCACTGACGGCGGAAAAGGCGCAGGTCGCGGCGGAGCGGGATCAGATTCAGCAGGCGTACGACAATGTGAAGGGGGCGCTCGATAAGTGGATGGCGGCGGTTGCGGAGCGGGATGAGTCGCTGAAGAAGGCGGGGGCGCTGGCGCAGCAGCTCGCGAAGGATCGGAATGATGCGGTCGAGCGGTTTAACAAGCTGGCGGAGCAATACAATGCGGCGGGGGCGGAGGTGAAGAAGGCGGCGGAGACGATCCAGGCGTTGATTGCGCAGCGGAATGATCTCGTTGCGAAGTACAACGATCTGGCGGCGAAATATAATGCGCTGGTGGCGGGGGGCGCTGCGACGAAGCCGGGGTGAGTTCGTGGATGCAACCGCATGGCGCAGCGTTGATCCATGCGTATATGCGATTTCCTATTCGACTTTGTTGTGCTGGGCATCGCCGCCCCAGGCGGTCCAGTTGCTGGCGTCGGGGTTGTTGAGTTTCAGGCAGATGAGGTAGCCGTTGGTGGTGCCGAGGTAGAGGTTGCCGTCGGCGAGGATGGGTTGGGAGGCGAGGGGTTGGCTGAGGTTGTAGGCGAAGGCGAGGGAAGCGTCGGATTGTTTGAGGGCGAGGAGTTGGCCGCGGGCGGTGCCGAGGTAGAGGTTGGTTTTGCCGAGGGCGGGCGGGGTGAGGGAGTTGGCGGCGTTGGAGAGGCCCCAGGCGGAGATGGTGGTGTGCCAGAGGGTTTTGCCGGAGTCGAGGTCGATGGCGTTGATGGTGTTTCCGGGGGCGACGAAGAGGGTTTTCGTTTGGCCGTTGGCGGCGATTTTGGGGCCCTGGTAGTCCCATTCGGCGCGCTGGTGCGGGGCGAGGAACGCTTTGCCGACGGTGGTGGGAGCGAGGGGTTTGTCGTCGAGGGATTCGCCGGTGGCGGTGTTGTAGCGGCGAACGGAGACGGTGGCGCCGCCGAAGGTGCGGGGTTCTTCGGTGGTGACGGCGAGGACATCGCCGACGACGACGGGTGCAGAGGTGGCGTGCGCGAGGATGTGCCAGCCGCTGCCGCCGTAGTTGGTGGTGATGCAGAAGAGGCGGCCGTCGGTGCAGGTGAAGAAGACGCGGCCGTTGGAGGCGACGGGGGCGGCGAGGACGTCGGCGGTCATGTCGGCCTCCCAGTGGTGCTTGCCGGTCTGGAGGTCGACGCTGAGCATTTTGAAGGAATCGTCGGACATCTGGGCTTTGCGCTGCATGGTGGGGTGGGGAATGATGAGCATGTTGTCCGGGGCGGGGGCGATGACGGGCTGCGTGAGGAGCGAGCCGCCGGTGGTCTCGTGCCAGACGAGTTCTCCGGAGTCTTCATCGCGGGTTTCGGTGTCGCAGGATTCAGTGTTGTAGGCGACGAAGCGGCCCTGGATGACGGGCGACGTGGGGCCAGAGTCGGTGGTGGGTTTTTGCCAGAGGATGTTGCCGGTGGCGGCGTCGAGAGCGAGGAAGTTGGCGGTGGTCATGCCGGCGCCGGTGAAGATTTTGCCGTTGGCGAAGGCGGGGGTCGGGATGGCGTCGTTGGAGAGTTTGCGGACCCAGCCGGAATGGCCGTCGGGAGTGGTGAAGGAGGCGACGTTGCCTTCGGAGACGGAGGGGAGGGTGATGATCGTGGCGTTGGAGAGGCTGATGGTCTTGGGGGGATCGGCGAAGGTGGGCGTGGCGAGCAGCGTTGCGGAGAGGAGAGCGGATGCGATCGCGACACGTGTGCACATGGTGGGCCTCCAAAGAAGAGAGTTCTGAATGAGGTACGGCACGTCTGCGGTTGGTTTCGGCCGAACGGAAGTGGCCGGAAGATGATGGGAGTATTATACGATGGGCTGGGGCGGGGGTGCGGGAATTTCTCGGGAAAGGCGAGGTGGTGTAGCCACCTCGCCGGTGGAAGGAAGGATCAGCGGTTGCCCTTGTTGTGGGCGACGCTAAGCTGCTTGATCTGGGAGGCGATCTGGGTTTCGAGGCTGTCGCGCATTTGCTGGGCGGCTTTCTGATCACTGAGAAGATAGCTGAAGGTGTGCATGCTGAGGCCGGCGAAAATCTCGTTGAGGATGGGCGGATAGTTCACGGGTCCGCCCGGTCCGCCTTTGGGGCCGTGGACGCCGGGGACGGGGAAGTGGAGGCGCCAAAGGACTGCGGGCCACCAGTCGGGGCAAATCGGTACGTCGTCCATTGTGTGCTCCTTTGCCTTTCGGCGAAGTGATGCACGCCTCCGGATCGGCGGGGCAACGGGCCTCGACGCGGAGGCGAGGGATTGCGGGTTGAATGGCGCTCGGTTGCAACAGGCAAAGTATACGTCAAACGCATTTAGATTTTTCAATAAATCCGAAAATGGGGGATGCCGGGTGTGATTGTGCTGCGGATGCCGCCGGGTTTTTGGGGGGGGAAGCTTCGAGATGAGAGTGCAGGACGCGCGGTAGCGCGCCCTGCACGTGGGTTGACCGTTACTTGCCGGCCTTGACCCGGGCCTGGGCTTTCGTGAGTTCCTTGGCCTTCCCGACGACCGTCGTTTCGCATTTCTTCACGTCAGTCGCGGCGGTGGTCAGAGATACGAGGGGGGGGAATTGGGTTGGAGCGTGGGAGGAGAGATGAGGGCAATCGAAATCGCAGAACCGAAATCCGCTGCTGATGATGCGGCTGGGAGCTTTGATTCCGGCGCGTCGAATGAGCGATGCCTCGCATTATATGGCATGATCTAGTTTTGCGCATTTGTCGTTTGTTTGCTTCGTGAAGAAACCGATTTTATTTGACATGGTCTCTTTTCGATGTAAAGTTCGGTGGATTCATTTCATTTTGTCACGTTGTAGTTCGTGTTGTGCCCATTTTTGACTGTGCCCTGCGCCATGGTTCGGGTCTGGCGCGCGGGGTCGTTATTGGGACAAACTGCTAACAATATCCCTTCAGGAGCGGTCATGAAAACGAAGCTTGCAGTGAACTCGGTAAAGAGTGCGGCTCGGTTTGGGATGGCGGCGCTGGCCTTGTTTCTCTGCACGGCGTATGCGGCTGCGGCTCAGATCAAAGTTCAGTTCGACGACAATGCCGGCGGGAAACACAACGGGGCCGGTGGCCTGGGGGCGATCGGCGATGCCAATCGAGGCGATGCCCAGGTGTTCACCTCCCGCGGATTTGCGGGCGGATCGCTCATTAAAAATTCGACATCCGTCGCCATCACCGACCTCCACCTTGAACTTACCAGCGGCGACACGTTTGATCCGGCCTCGACCGGCGGCGCCGCGTTTCCCACCACCACGATTTCCAACGGCGGCAAGACGATTGACTTTACCGGCGGCAACATTGCAAAAGGCGATTTCATCTGGTCGCAAATCCCCCTGAGCGCAAACTTCGGCGGCACCGGCGCCTACAAGGGGTATGCAACGCCGCAGGTCCCGCCACCGCCACCGCCACCGCCTAAGATGGCTCCGACCGGCACCAAGACCGGCACCAGCACCGGAATGAACTACAACAGCAACACGTCAACCCTCTCCATCACCACCTCTTCCGACGCCTTCGCCACCTATAACGACGGAACCACCGTCACATCCAACACCGCCAACGAAACCATCATCGGATCGCAGATTTCCCTCTCAGGATTCCAGCTTCTCTCGAGCACCCCCGATTCCAATGGCAATTTCGATTTGGGCGACTGCATTCTGTCCATTACCAACGGGTCGACCGTCTTCCTGGATGCAACGCTTTCCAACGCGTTGCTGATCCCGGACCATTCTGTTGCCGGCTCCGACTCTTTGCTGCAGGCAACGCTCCTCTTTCCGTCGCAGCAGGCCGGACTGAATTCGCAGTATTTGAACGAGTTCTTCGGAAATCTCGGCCCCGGGACGCAAGGCGTATTCAACATGCGAACCTCGATTCTGGGAGCGACCAGCAATCTCACCATCAGCGGCTCATCCACCGGGAACCTCGTTGTGGGTCAAAGTGTTCCCGAACCCGCGAGTGTGTTGATGCTGGCGATCGGGTTGAGCGGGGCGGCGGCTGGGATTGGACGGCGGAAACGCGTGAGCGCGTGAGGGGTGATGGAGCGCGGGGGTGCGGGGGGATGTCGTTGGGAAAGGGACGTGGTGTTGCCGCGGCCGTGGGAACTGAGAGGTTGGTGGAACGGGCGGTGGGAAGCGGTCAAGGGGGTTTATCGGGAGGAGAATTTGTGCGTGGCGGCGGTGCGGGATCCGCGGGGAGAGGGGGGAATTGGGTGGGGGTGTGGGAGGAGGGGTGAGAAAGCGTTCAGGGATTTGTCGATCTTCACCCTCCCGATTCCCACATTCGTTTAGCCCCGGCCTTTGGGCCGGGGAGTCCGCCGATGCGAAGCGAGACATCAGCAAGCCACCGACAACCAATGAGAGTATTTCGGCCGCAACTCGCGCCTGGCAGGCGTAAGCGATTTTGGCGAAGATGTGGACCATGAAACTGAAGCCGGTCAAGAACGAGCGGGACTATCAACGAGCGCTCAAGGAGATTGAGGGTTTGATGGATGCTCGCGCCAATACTCCGGAAGGGGATCGGCTTGATGTGCTGGCAACGCTCGTGGATGCGTGGGAGGCGAAGCACCACGCGATCGAGGCGCCGGACCCGGTGGCGGCGATTGAGTTTGTGATGGAGCAGCGGGGGTTGAGCCGGCGCGATTTGGAGGCGTTCATTGGGAGCCGGGCGCGCGTGGCGGAGGTGTTGAATCATAAGCGGCGGTTGACGTTGCCGATGATTCGCCGGTTGCATGCGGGGTTGGGCATTCCGGCGGAGGCGCTGATTGCGGCAGGGTTGGGCGGGGGATTGGCGGGGCGGAGGAGGCGGGTGAGGGGGTGAGAATAGTGCGGAATGCTAAATGCGGGCTGGTTTGATTTGCGTCGTTTTGGGCGACGTGGGGCACGGTTGTGGGGAGAGGGTAGAAACCACAGTGTCACAGAGGGCACAGAGACCGTCTATGGAGCCGTATGAATATCGTCTAAAGGCACTTCCACAAATTGGTGAGCCACTTTCGCTTCATCCGTTTGCTCGTCGTCGAGGAGTTCGACGCGAACGAGCTGCCGACCGTTGAGGCCGATGGGTCCGCGATCCTCGATAATGCGAGCCCGCCACGTAGTGCCGCCGAGACGCACCTTCACGCGTTTTCCAATCCGAAGTTTATTTTTGGGAAGCGTGGGCATGTTTTATTCCTCACCAGGGGCGAACACCGGATATTGTAGCAAGATGGTGGCCAAGAATGACATCAAATCGTTGTGCGAGATTGTTGCAGGCCGTTCGAAACCTGTTCACGTTTGAAAGCGACAAACGAGCGGGATCCAACCCTGCCGCGATGAAATCCTGGTGGGCGATGGCGTTACGCCATTTATTGAGATCTTCCAGCAATGTTTGCCGGCGCTCATTCAATGCGGGCGCATGCCGTTTGACCACGTCCCAGAATCGGATGTTGAAGCGGTTGAAATCTGAGCCGATAGCACCGGGAGATGGGTTTTTAGAATCCAGTTGGCGGCTCAGCGTAAGCGCCATACGAAGAATATCGCGTCTTGGATCGGGCGGCACGGATTGCGCACAGAGGTGATCAATTGCTTCGGTGTGCAGATCGCGACAAAAACGCTGGAAATGACTGGAAACCATGACGAGATAGGCGTGGTTGATCTGCAACGTAGCGTAACGGCGTCCGCGTAGATTGCCTCCGACTGCTGCATGTGCGTTTTCGATTTGGTCTAGGGCAGCACTGCTTTCGGTTTGCCATCGTTGGAGTGATCTTGAGGGCAATGGGCTGCCTCCTTAATGGGTGGTGGTGTCAAGCTTATCTCTGGTGAAGTGCAACAGCAGCATGATGACCGCGACGATGGCGTAGGTGAGGGCGAATTGCCACGCCGCAGGTGGGGTAAAGTTGGGGGCGGGGCCGTTGGGGGTCAGCGTGTAGCTGTGGATCAATCCGACGAAGGAGAAGAGCGCGGCGAGGAGAAGCCAGCCGGCGGCTCTCTGGAAGTGCCGTTCGATGATGTGCACCACTGACGCGGCGAGCAGGATGCTCGTGAGGATGTAGCCTTGCGAGAGCGTGAGGATGCCGTGGATGTACAGGTCGTCGGCGGTGAGGGCGGAGAGCGTGGCGGGGGCGTAGAGGTTGCCGCCGGACGCTCTCGCCGTGGATTCCATCAGATACAACGCCCACGCGGCGAGGGCGGGGATGAGGCCGACGGCCACGGCGAGCGCGTGGGATTTCGGGACTTCCTGGAACGCCTGCGCCGTGATGATGATCCCGATCCAGAGCAGGATGCCGAGCGTCACGTCGATGGGGATGATGTGCAGAACCATTCCAATCCCGCCGGAGAGGCACAGCGCGGTGATCGCCAGCCCGTTGAGCGTGGAATACGCCGAGCGTGCGCCCATGGCCTTCCATCCCGGGTGGCCGATGTAGATGGTCGTGGGGAACGGCGAGCCGAAGCAGGCGGCCGCGAGCGAGCCCAGGCCGTTGACGAGCAGCGACGGCTTGGTCGGAAAACGGTCGCCCGCCGCTTCTGCGGATTCGAGATTCTGCAGCGAACCAATGATGTTGAAGAGGCCCATGGGAAAAATGATCGCCATGTATTTGAGGCCGAGGGGAGAGAGGATCAGCGCGAAGGCATCGGTGATCGCGGGCTTGGGGAGATGGAGGCCGACCGTGGCGCAGATCGGCGGCGGGGCGAAGAGGTCGTGGCCGAAGAGATGCGCCATCCACGCGATGAGCGTGCCGACGATAACCGCGACGAGGCCCGCCGGAAGACCAAACGGAAGTTTCATGCGGCCGGCGTACGAGATCAGGATGATGAAGAGCGGAACGATGGCGAGGAGCGGATTCGCGAAGAGCCGGAAGATGAAGCCCATGGCGATGAACGTGATGGCGATGCCGGCGAGGGCGGAGAGGAGCGCGGCACGCGGGGTGTTGCGGCGGACGAAGTCGGCGAGGAAGGCGCCGATGATTTCCATCACAGCGCAGAAAAGCGTGGCGTAGAGCCCGACCTGCCAGGCGAGGTGGCCGGCGGCTTTTTCGCCAAGCGCGGCGACGTTCTCCCGGTAAACCGGGGCCATGATAAGAAAGACGAACGCGATGAGCGAGACCGTGTTGATGCCGTAGGGCAGTGCGGTGATGTCGGCGCGGCCAGTCTGCTTGGCGAGTTGGCGGGCCTGCCACGCATAGAAGAGGTTCCCGACGAGGAGCGAGACGGCGGCGCCGGGGAGGATCGTGCCGGTCGTGAATTCCGCCGAGAGACCGCAGAGCGGGCCGAGGAGGATGATGAGCATGAGCTGGAGAAGGTTATCGACAAAGAGGCCAAAGAAGCCGTCGATGTCGCCGCGAACGATCGGGGGAGTGTTCATGAGTCGGAATGGTACGGTGGGAGGGTGGTGCGTGTCGAGATTCTTTTCGAAGTTGAATCGGTTGCCGAGCCGCTGGATTTCGACGCGACCGCCATCAATGACGTGGAGGCACAGGCCATCGCACCTGCTTGCTTCAGGAATGAAGGATTCAGGACGCCGCAATCTTTTTGCGAACCTGAGCAGCGGCAGCGAGCGTGGCCAACGTCGCCAAGCCCATCGCGGCGGCGGAGGGGAGCGGGACGGCGGTAACGAGTTGGGACGCGGAGGGGGCCTGGAAGTCGATGAGATCACCGCCGTTGAGGAGGGTGGTTTGCACGGAATCGAGGTAGTCGACCGCGTTGGGTTGTGAGTTACCGACGTTGAAGCCGACTCGGATAATCTCCGACGTGGAGCCGAAGAGGACCGAACCGTAGACGGAGTCGTTCGACCACCCCTGCAGCGACTTTGCAGTGCCGAGCGATGTGCTGCTGCCGTTTTTGTAGACCGCGAAGATGCCGGAGGTGCCGCTGACGGAAGCGGAGTTCCATCCGGCGGCTGAACCGGATTGAATCGAGGCGAATGTATAGTTTGCGCCGTCCGTGCCGACAACGCCGAAATTCAAGTAAAGCGCGCGAGCCGAGGTGGAGTACGGTTGAATATAATAGCGATAACTGAGACTGAACCCGGCGTCGGTGAGTGCGCTGGCGGCGGCGATGCCGTTGGAATCGACGTAGCTGATATCGCTCTTTCCCGAGCTGTTGCCGTCGGTGCCGTCGAGACGAACGTAGCCCCCACCGTTGAGCGAGCCGGCGGGGCTTGCGGGGAGGTTTTCGCCGCCGACGGCCTTGATGGTTTCGCCTTCGCTCATGAAGTTGATTTGCTTTTCGATGGCGGTGTCGTTGGCTGCGCTGGCGGGGACGCCGAAGTATGTCGCGGCGTAGGGATTGGAATCGTTGGTGCCGATGAGGAGCGTGCCTATCTTGCTGCGGGTTTCCCAGGAACTCCAGCCGCCAACGCCGAAGCCATCGACGACGAGAGTGCTGGCCGAGACGGTGGCGTGGGAAGCGGCAAGCACGAGGAATGCGATGAACATCGAGAGCGGTCTATTCACAGTGACCTCCTGCTGCAGATGAATCAGCATGATTCATCTGAACAAAAACGAACAGCAACAAGTGCGGTGGATTTCCCGAACCTTCCATGCTGCCGGTTCAAATTGCTTCCGCGGAAG
The DNA here is from genome assembly GCA_035524355.1 of Phycisphaerae bacterium. Lineage (GTDB taxonomy): Bacteria > Planctomycetota > Phycisphaerae > WQYP01 > WQYP01 > DATKPA01. The sequence continues at coordinate 15,405 of DATKPA010000095.1, forward strand.
ATGCCGCGCAGGTAAGGGCGCATCAAGACATGACAGAACCTTATCCCAATGTGCGGGACTTGATGCGCAGCTTACCCTTCGTGGATAAATGCGACCAAACTCTACACCGGCCTCTTTCGGATGCAAAACTTTTTTCAAGAAATATTCACAATGATAATCTGGTGAATTTGAGCGCAAGGATCGCTGCCCCCCCCTACCGCGGCCGCGCGGTGATGTGCATCTCCTGAAAAAAAGGCGTCGATCCTTTCGAATCGACGCCTTTTCTGTTGATCGGAATACCCTGCGGGGAATCTGCGGACTGGATGCCCGCGTTACTTCTTCGACTTCTCGTGCTTTTCGGCGGCTTCTTCCACCGTGCCGACGTACATGAAGGCGCCTTCCGGCAGATGGTCCCACTTGCCGTCGGAGATTTCGTTGCACGAACGAATCGTGTCCGCGAGCTTCACGTTCGAGCCGGAGATGCCCGTGAAGACTTCCGCGACATAGAACGGCTGCGAGAAGAAGCGTTCGAGCTTGCGGGCGCGAGAAACGAGCAGCTTGTCCTCTTCGGAGAGTTCGTCGACGCCGAGAATGGCGATGATGTCCTGCAGATCCTTGTACCGCTGCAGCGTGCGCTTGACCTTCTGTGCGACGTCGTAGTGTTCCTTGCCGACGTAGTTGGGATCCATGATGCGCGACGAGGATTCGAGCGGATCGACCGCCGGATAAATGCCCTTTTCTGCGATGCCGCGCGAAAGCACCGTAAACGCATCCAGGTGCGTGAAGGCCGTCGCCGGAGCGGGGTCGGTGAGGTCGTCGGCAGGCACGTAAATCGCCTGCACGGAGGTGACCGCGCCCTTCGTCGTCGACGTGATCCGTTCCTGCAGCTCGCCCATCTCCGTGCCCAGCGTCGGCTGGTAACCGACGGCCGAGGGCATGCGACCGAGCAACGCCGACACTTCGGACCCCGCCTGCGTGAAGCGGAAGATGTTGTCGATGAAGAGCAGCACGTCGGCGCCCGTCTGGTCGCGGAAGTATTCCGCCATCGTGAGGGCCGAGAGCGCGACGCGGAGACGCGAGCCGGGCGGTTCGTTCATCTGCCCGAAGACCATCACCGTCTGGTCGATGACGTGCTTGCCCGTGTCGCCGATCTTTGCCTCCTGCATTTCGAGCCAGAGGTCGTTCCCTTCGCGGGTGCGTTCACCGACGCCGGCGAAGCACGAGAAGCCGGAGTGGAACCGCGCGAGACGCGCGATGAGTTCCTGGATGATGACGGTCTTCCCGACGCCCGCACCGCCGAACAGGCCCGTCTTGCCGCCGCGGACGTACGGAGCGAGCAGGTCGATCACCTTGATGCCGGTCTCGAATATCTTGGTTTTCGGTTCCAGGTTCTTGAACTCAGGGGGCGGCTGGTGGATCGAACGCGTCGCCTTCGCGTTGACCGGGCCCTTCTTGTCGATCGGTTCGCCCAGAAGATTGAACACGCGCCCAAGTGTCTCGGGCCCCACGGGAACCGTGACCGGTGCGCCCGTGTCCGTAACCGTCATGCCCCGGGCAAGGCCGTCCGTGGAACCCAGAGCGATGGCACGAACGCGGCCGCCGCCGAGGTGCTGCTGAACTTCGCCGGTCAGGTTGACGGTCATGCCGCGCGCTTCGGCGTTGACTTTGACGGCGTTGTAGATGGCGGGAAGCTGGTCTTCCGGGAATTCGGCGTCGAACGTGGAGCCGATGACTTGCGAGATGGTGCCTGTCGTGGCCATGAAATTGCTCCTGAACGATGAATTATGAACGATGAACGATGAACGGGTCCTACGAGATCGAACGTTTGGCGCGCTTGATGATCGTGGTCAGGATCGCTATCAGTTCATCCGTTTCATTCAAAAAGGCTGCCAGTCGTTTCTCCGTAATCATTTCTGCGGCGACTAGCAGCCGCAGCCAATACAAACATTCTCTTGATTCTTTCAGTGCGATCGTACATTTGTGTACAAAATCGCGCCTTGTTTCACCTGACCGGGCTTCCGAGAGATTGGCCCCGATGGACATTGCCGATCGCAGAAGTTGGCGACCAACAATCAGTGATGCACTGTCCCGCTTGGTTTCAAGGAATCGAACAAGCTTTACAGCACGCACCGCATAGGCAATTGCCCTCTCATCAATATCGAATACCGGCCGGCTCCTTTCATCGTTCATCGTTCTACGTTCATCGTTTATTTCATCGCCTCGACGCCGCCCATGAGTTCGCTCAGCTCGCTCGTGATCTGCGATTGCCGGGCGCGGTTGTATTCCTGCGTGAGCTTCTTGCCGATCTTGTCCGCGCTATCCGTCGCGGCTTTCATCGCGACCATGCGCGCGATCTGCTCGCTCACAGCCGCCTCGATGAACGCCTGGAAAATGATGATCTTCACCGTCGTCGGAATGAGTTCCTTCAACAGTTCATGAGGGGCTGGCATGAAGTCGAACGCCGCGGCCGGCGAAGCGGGTTCGCCGGAGGGAGCGGTTTCCTCCACGCCCGCGAGTCCGGAAAGCGGTAGAATATCCATCACCTCCGAACGCTGCTGCCCGGCGCTCAGGAATCGCATGTAGACAATCTTCAGCCGCGTGATCACGCCTTCGGTATAGGACTTCATGAAGTCCTCGGCGACTTTTTCGATTTCGGCGTACTTCGGCGTTTCTCCGATAAGCCCGTAGTTCTTCGTAATCTCCCGGCGATTGAATTTGAAGTACGCGGCGCCCTTTTTACCGGCGACGTGCAGTTCCACCGGTTGCCCTGTCGCTTCAATTTCCTTGATCGTCGCATTCGCCAGACGCAGGAGATTCCCGTTGTAGCCTCCGCAGAGGCCCCGGTTCGACGTGATCACCAGCACCGCCACTTTGCCGATGGCGCTGCCGGGCGGGGCTTCCTTCAGCAGCGGATGATCGATCGGCGCGCCGGACGACTTCACCGCCTGCACCGCGCTCGCAACTAGCTCGCCGATCTTCTTGACGTAAGGCTTCGTGCCAACCGCACGCTTATACGCCTTCTGATACCGCGACGTCGAAATCATCTGCATCACCTTCGTGATCTTGCGGATGTTCCGCACCGCTTTCCGGCGCTTGACGATGATTCGGGCTTTGGCCATGGTCGTTAAAACTCAAATCGCAAAACTCAAAACTCAAAACCTTGTCAGTGGGCTCCGGCCGGCTTTGCAGCCTGCATCTGTTCCTTCAGCTTCTTGTCCTCATCCGCGGGCACGTTGTACTGCGTCGGGCCCTTCTTCCCCACCGTCGTGACGCTGGCGAACTTCTTGATCACTTCCTGCAGCTTCGCCTCGATCTCCGCCGTGAGGTCCTTCTTCGCCGTCAGTTCCTTCACCAGCTCCGGCGCCGTCGTACGCACGTATTCCAGAAATTCCTTTTCCCAGTCCAGTACCAGGTTCCTCGGCAGTGTGTCCAGGAAACCCTGCGAGCCCGCGTAGATCACCATCACCTGATCGATCACATCCATCGGCACGTACTGCGGCTGCTTGAGCAGTTCCACCATCCGCGCCCCGCGATCGAGCTGCCGCTGCGTCGCCGGATCCAGCTCGGTCCCGAGCTGCGCGAATGCTTCCAGCTCGCGATACGCTGCAAGGTCCAGTCGCAGCGACGCCGCCACCTTCTTGTTCTTCATCGCCTTGATCTGCGCCGAACCACCGACCCGGCTCACCGAAATGCCCACGTTGATCGCGGGACGAATGCCCGCGGCAAATAGGTCCGGCTCCAGATAGATCTGCCCGTCCGTGATCGAAATCACGTTCGTCGGAATGTACGCCGACACTTCACCTTCCTGCGTTTCGATCACCGGCAGTGCCGTCAGCGAGCCGGCGCCGTCTGCATCCGATAGTTTGCACGCGCGCTCCAGCAGGCGGGAGTGCAGATAGAACACGTCCCCGGGATACGCCTCGCGGCCCGGCGGACGACGCAAAAGCAGCGAGAGCTGCCGATACGCCTGGGCCTGTTTCGAAAGGTCGTCATACACGCACAGAACGTGCTTCCCCTTCCACATGAAGTATTCCCCCATCGCACACCCCGCGTAGGGGGCAATGTACTGCAGCGGCGCTGGCTCCGACGCCGACGCCGTCACCACGATCGTGTACTCCATCGCGCCGTGCCGCCGCAGCGAGTCCACAACCCCCGCTACCGTCGATTCCTTCGTGCCCACCGCCACGTAAATGCAGATCACCGCATCCGGCGTGTTCCAGTATTTCTTCTGGTTGATGATCGTGTCGATCGCTATCGCCGTCTTCCCAGTCTTCCGGTCCCCGATGATCAGTTCGCGCTGACCCCGTCCGATCGGAATCATCGCGTCGATCGCCTTGATCCCCGTCTGCAGCGGCTGCTTCACCGGCTGACGGTCCGCGATCCCCGGAGCGATGATGTCTACCTTGCGCCGTTCCGTCGTCTGAATCGCCGGACCGCCGTCGATCGGCTGGCCGAGCGGGTTCACCACGCGCCCAAGCAACGCTTCGCCCACCGGAACCGACAGCAGCTCGCCCGTCGTGCGAACCGTGTCACCTTCACTGATCTTCTTGTAGTCGCCGAAAATGACGGCGCCCACCGTTTCCTCTTCCAGGTTGAACACCTGCCCGAACACCCCATTCGGAAACTCGAGCATTTCGCCCGCCATCGCGTCCCGGAGGCCATAGATGCGGGCGATCCCGTCGCCCACTTCGATGACCTTGCCGACCTGCGCGACATCGAGCTGATTCTTGTACTGCGAGATTTCCTGCTGGATGACCGAGGTGATTTCGTCCATCTTGAATTTCATTGGCTTCCTCTGTTATGCGGAGCGAATCCGGTTCGCGTATTGCCTCTTTGGTTAAGCGACGACGACGGAGTTGAGTCTGCCCTGGAGCTGGCCGATGCCGCGGCTTTTGAGCTGTTCTTCCATCTTCGCGAGTTGCGTGGCGACCGAGCCGTCGATGAGCGTGTCATCGATGCGGAGGGTTATGCCGCCGATCAGAGATGGGTCAATCTTGATCTTCAAGTCGACGGCCTTGCCCTCCGCCGCGCCGGCCTTCTGGATGAGGGATTGCTTGATGCGCTCGAGAGTGCCGGGGTTCAGCTCCGAGGCGCAGATAAGTTCGACATCGACGTGGCCCGACATCTCTTTGAGAATCGTCTCGAATGCTTCGACAAGGCCCCGAAGAAACATGAGGCGATCGCGCCGGGCGAGGGATTGCAGAACGTTGAGCGTGAGCGGGTGAACCCGGCCTTCGAAGATCTTTTTCAGCGAGTTGAGACGCTCATCTTCGCCGATCGTCAGGGCCTGGGTGAATGCGAAGAAGGCCTCGTCTTCCTTCAGCAGCTGCCCGATGCCGCGCACGTCGTCCGTGATTTCAGCCAGGGCGTTCTGCTTCTGCCCCTCGTTGATCAGGGCTTGCGCATACACCGCGCCGATCGATTCAACCTGGAATTCGTTGTCAGCCATGTCCTAGTAATTGGTAGTCAGTAATGGGTAATTGGTAATTGCGGGCTGCCAACCAGCGACAGTCATTACCACTTACTAATTACCAGTTACCAATACCTCCTTTAGTTCTTCCTCGCCAGCTCGGCGAGCGACTCGTCCACCAGGCGTTGCTGATCGTCGGTCGTCACGTTGCGCTGCAGGATCTTCGACGCCACGGCCGTGCCGAGTTCCGCCGCGTAGCCGTTGATCGCCGACAGTGCTTCCTGCTTGGCGCCGTCGATTTCCCGCAGCGTCCGGTCCTTGATCGCCGCCGCCTCTGTCTCCGCCTGCTGGCGAATCGTGTCCGCCAGTTTCTGCGCGTCCGCCTTCGCCTGCAGCAGTTGCTGGGCCGCCTGACGCTGAACCTCCGCCATCTTCGCTTCCAGATCTTTCGTCGTGCGATCCGCCTCTTCCCTCGCACGCTGGGCGGCCTCCACGGAATCCCGAATCGCCGTCTCGCGCGCCTGCAGGCCGCTCAGTATCGGCTTCCATGCGGTGAACCGCAGCACGATCACCATGCAGACGAAGATCGCTATCGTCACCAGAAGCGTGCCGTAGTCGAGCTCTTCCTTCACCGGATCGACCGGCCCTTCCGCGTGCCCGGCGGTCTCGCCGTGCGCCGCAGTCTCCGTGACTTTCGCTGCTTCCCCATTTCCCTCCGACGCAGCGTACGAAGCGGCTGCGCCTGTCAGAAGGGCCAGGGCGACGAGGGTCGACAATCCGAGATTTTTCAGACGCATATTGCTCCCGCTGATAACGCGGTCCATGCAGAACAGGTGAAACTCTGATGCTAATGCAGAATGCCGCTTTCGGCAATCTGCCGGTTCACGTAATCTGCTCGAAATCACGTGTCCCCACCGTGTGAAGAAAAAAAAGGGGGTTCCGAACTTTCGCCCGGAACCCCCGCTTGCACTTGGATTGATTAGACCAGCTTGCCCATGAGGATCAGGCCGATGACCAGCGCGAAGAAGGTGAACCCTTCGATCAGTGCCGCCGCAATGATCATGTTGGTGCCGATCGAGCCCTTGGCTTCCGGCTGACGGGCAATCGCTTCGACGGCCGAGCCGCCGATGTTGCCGATCCCGCGGGCCGCGCCGGCGATGCCGACACCCGCACCGATCATGATGCCGGCGGCGCCGACACCCACACCGAGGTTGCCAACAACCGTGTTGCTGGCGGTCTGCGCTGCCTGCGCGAGCATGGGAAGCTGAGCGAGAAGAACGTGGAACATGTGAAACTCCTGCCTCAGAGAGGCCATTGCGGGCCGGGTATTAGTAATGACTCTGGCCCAGAAATTAAATTCCGACATTAAACAGGGGGCTTCGGCGTCGGCTACCAGCCCAAGATCGTGTCGTGGCATCGGCGTCCCGCCGATGATGGCCCGCAGGCCATTCCCGTGGCATCGGCGTCTCGCCGATGATGGCCCGCAGGCCATGAGGGGGGGGGGACGATGCCCGCGAAATTTCCTCTCAATGCTCCGGCGCCACCGCCGCAGAAATAAACAGCGTCGTCAGAAACGTAAAAATGTACGCCTGAAGGAACGCCACAAACAGTTCGAGCAAATCCAGTGCGGTGCAGCCCAGAATCACGATCACTCCAACGCTCCCTCGTGCGAAAACGCTGCTGGCAAGCAGGATCATCCCGATCAGCGCCGCAAGAACCAGGTGCCCGGCCAGCATGTTGGCAAAGAGACGAATGCAGAGCGAAAACGGCTTGATAAACGCGCCCAGCGTTTCAAGGATCAGCAGCAGGAACCACATCCCCAGATCCAGCGGCTTCCAGCCGATTTCCGGATGCGGCGCGAAATTCCAGATATACGTCCCGATCCCCGTAAAAAACGCCACCGCGAACGGCTGCCCACGAATCGCCGCCGCGCTGTCGTGGCCATGCGACGGTCCATGCGCAGAGTCGTGATGGTGCGGGTCCAGCGATGGATCCATCTTGATCCGGATCGCCTGCGTGATGCCCGAAACATGGATCATCAGGAAGGCGACGATCGCAAGGCCGAGCGTGACCATAATGTTGGCCGTCGCGGTGCCCCACGCGTGCTGGTGCTTGCCCCCGCTGATGATCTCTATGATCTCCGATCCGGGAATCATGCCCAGAAGATTGCAGAACAGAATGAAGAAGAAGACCGACCAGATGAACGGCGTGAACCTGTCTGCGTTTTCACCGAGAGCCGGGCGAATGACTTCGGTCCGGAGGAAGCTCAGCATCGCCTCGGCGAAGTTGTACACGCCGGTCGGAACGACGCTCTTCTTAGCTCGCTGCCCGACGTACGTGAACAGGAGGAACACCAGCACCGCCGCGATCACCATCATGATCACGTGATTGTTCACCGGCCAGTTGCCGATCCGCAGACTATTGAAGCGGTGCGGCAACACGTGCATCAGCAAATCGGCCGTGGAATCAGCGGCGAGAATGTTGGACATCAGGTTCATCATGCGTATTTCGCTCCGACGTGTAAGGGGCCATTATTCTCTGCTGGCCCGCCATTCCGTCAAGCGATTCCGTAGGGAGAATCCTTAATTTAGAACTTGGCCTTCATGCTCAACCAGGCGACGATCGCCGTTTCGACGATCAACATCGGGAAATAGTAGCCCAGGACCCAGTAGACGAACGGCATCTTCGCGAGACCCCACGCCGGCGAGAGCGCCAGGATCATTCCCATGAGGATCATGCCGCAGCGGACGGCAATGGAAAGGATCCCGGACTGGGCTATGGCTTGGGCGCCTTTGTTCATAAAGAGGAAAAGCGGGATGGCCGCCAGCATGCCGCCGATGGCGGAAACGATGGCGCCCGCCAGCATTTCGTGGGCATACAGTGGGATGCCGAGGGAAGTCAGCAGGATGTAACCGACGGCCATTGTCGCCAAAACCGTCACCGGGGCGGCGAACAGGGTGACGTTGCCGGGGGTCAGGCCTATCTGGATCGTGACGGATTTCCCGAGGACCGGACGCGAGTCGATCGCGGGGGTATGGGCCGTCCGGACGGCCTGTGCGATGGGAGACTGGTTTGTGAGAGCGGTCATAAGTCACCTGCGCTGCTAGGTCCCGCCTTTCGGCGGTTTTAAGCCCTTGTCTTTGGGCTCTTTATCACGTTTTATCGCCGTCTTGATCAGCAGGTACACGTTGCCGATGAAGGCGACTGAGGACAGGGTGACGACGGCCCAAGGGCCGGTGCCGTATCGTCGGTCGATCCCGATTCCCAGGAAGGCGAGGAGACCGACGGTGGCGGCGAATTGGAGTCCGAGACCGGCGAGCGACCAGAGAGAGGCATCACCGGGCTCGGGCTTCGTCGAAGGCTCGGGCGACTGAGGGGTGGGGAGGCCGGTGGAGCGTTGGGCTAAACTGTTGATCCAGTTGGGTTTATTCGAAGGGGCGGGGTCGTTTTTATCCGGCTCAGCCATGGTCGATCCTTCTGCATGAATTGTACTTTTCTTCACAAGACCGATCAAGAGTATTGTTCTCTTTTTCACGAGGACTTATGAAAGATTAAGGATTCTTCCTAAGCTGCAGTGCTGGAGAACACTTATGAAATTCTCGTTTGTGGGAAGTCTTCTCAATCCAGGGGTCTTTCGTAGTGGCCGTGGAAGCGTTCGGGGGGGTATTTGAGGCGGTTTTTGGTCATTTTGGCGCTGATGGTGGAGGCGACGTCGAGGTCGAGGGAGTTGGCGAGGGAAATGAGATACATGAGGACATCGGCGATTTCTTCGCCGACGGCCTGGCGGAAGCGCTGGTCGTGAATGGGTTTATGGGCGGACTCTTCGGGGGTGAGCCATTGGAAAAGTTCGAGGAGCTCGGCGGCTTCGACGGCGGCGGCGGCGGCGAGGTTTTTGGGTGTGTGATATTTTTCCCAATGGCGCTCGGTGATGAAATCGCGCATGAGTTGCTTAAGTGATTCGAGGGTGGCGGTGTGGTCGGAGGGGGTTGGCGTGGGGTCGGTGGGCATGCGCGGGCTCCTGTTTTGAGCGTTGTTTTGCTCACAAGATACCCGTTTCATCCCACGTAATCCCGTTTTATCCCTCCGTCATCCCTCGTTATGCCGCCGTTCTGCCTCGTTCCCCCCCTACCTGAGAGTCATTTCGGGCCGCTCTTTGGCGATGATGGAGAAGGAGTGCGGCGCTCGCCAAGAGCGCGAGGGAGGTGGGTTCGGGGGTGGGAGTGGGTAACTGGTAATTTGTAATTGGTAATTCGGAGAAGGCGTTGGGGTTTATGTTTACGAGGCCGAAGTTGTTGAGGGTGTAGGAGAGGTCGGTGAGGTCGATGGTGGGGGCGTCAGTAGAGAGGAGGGATTCAGAGTTCGCCGCGGAAGGCGCGGTGGAGGAGGGAGTGGAAGAGGTCGTCGAGGCGTTTTTTGGAGGCGGCTTGTTTTTGCTGCATGTCGCGGATGTCGGCGACGGCGGCCGCGAATTGTTTTTGGAGGGGGAGAGGGGGAACGGGTAATGTGATCGAATTTAGAATTTCGTGGTTCACCTTAAACGTGCCGTTAGTCGTTCGTGCGTGACGAGTGATTTGAGCCCGCGTGGATCGATCGTTCCAAACGGTTTCCGCGTAATCTCGATCAATTTGATTTTGGTCAAACCGGAGTGCGATCATTGTATCTGGAAAGGCAACGTCGGGCATCGAATGTTTGGGGAAATGGCCTGAGCCGACGAGCTCACGGTTGCCGTTCCCGCGGCACGTCAGTAAGTCGTTTGTGTTCACACGGTGGATATCGCGATGAATTGCGGCGAAGGTGGATTCCTTCACTTCGGCCGCATCAAATCCGTCTCCAGTTATGGCTGATAAGGTTAGGACCTTGGCTACATAGCGACCCTGCTTGGAGGGCGAGATACCATTTCGCGGCGGGATTGTCAGTAATTGTTGAACGGGATTTACGGGCCACAATTTTGAATTGGTTCCTGGGTCGCCGAACATTTCGTGGAAGAGGGCGGGGATGAGGTCGGCGGTGCGGTGGTCGGCTTGTTCGCGGAGGGTGCGGAGGTTTTCGGCTTGGTCGAGGATGGCGACGATGCGGCGTTGCTCTGGGAGGGAAAACGTTGGAACCGGTAAACGTTCGAGCATCTCACGCGAGATTACGCCCTGTGCGCTGCCTTGCGAACCAGATCGAAGACGCATCGTCCATCCCTGGAGAAAAGCATAAAGGAAGCGTTGATCTAGTTGTCCCTCATTTGGACGAATTGCTGCAACTGAGCGCCCGATTGCACAATCTGCGCCAAGGTTAAGTTTCCCACATGTGGCGCCGACTACACATACAAAGACATCCGAGGCTCTTGCCAGCCTGAGTGGCCGCGTAGTCCATTCTCGAATAATAGGACGCAGCGAGCCGAACTCTCCGGCCTTGACAAAGGGTGTACCGTTGCCCACGAAATTGCATTCTTCGCCAGGCGGCGCTTGGCCCATTACGAATTCCGCAAGTTCACCAAGTGGTGTGATCGGCCAGCGATTCACTTCGCGATTTCTCCCAAAAGATTTCGGGCCTGAATTGCAATCTCGTTTTCTAGCTTGAGAACTTCGCTCAAAATATTGGCGGGTTTATCGTGACTTACCGCTTCGACCGTGGTCGGCTTGTAACGCCCTGCAGCGAGGGCGTAATCGTTTTCGATAATCTTTGAAAAGGGGACGCGCCAGGAGTTGGGGGACTCTTCGTGGTCGGGGGAGCGGGCAAGGATGTCGGGGATGTCGTTGGCGGGGATCTCGTTGCGTTTGTCGTCGAGGGAGAAGCCGTCGGCGGTCATTTCGTAGAACCATACGGAGTCAGCCGACGAGGGCGTCGGCACCACTGCTGTGCGCTTTTGGAAGATTAGGGCGGCGGTGGAGACGCCGGAGTAGGGTTTGAAGATTCCGGAGGGCATGGCGATGACGGCGTGGAGCTGGCATTCGGTGAGGAGGAGTTCGCGGACTTTTTTGGCGCCTTTGGTGGAGCCGAAGAGGACGCCGGCGGGGACGATGACGCCGGCCTTGCCGCCGGGGTTGAGGTGATCGATGAACCATTTCATGAAGAGGAGTTCAGTGTCGCGGGTGGGGAGGTTGATGTCGGCGAGGATGGATTCTTTCTGGATGGAGCCGGAGAAAGGGGGATTGGCGAGGATGATGTCGTAGGTTTGGCCGGGGTATTGTCCGGAGCCGCCGAGTTGGGCAAAGGAGGTGGTGAGGGGGTTGAAGTGGTCGACTTTGGCTTTTTCGAGGCGGTGGAGGTAGAGGTTCATGATGGCGATCTTGACCATGTCGGCGTCGTTGTCGTAGCCGGTGAAGGATTCGTCGTGTAAAAACTCCCATTGCTTGGGGGTAAGATTTCCCCCCGGGAAATTTTTACGCCCGGTTCCGTGTGTTTTTTTGAGGATATGGGTGTAGGCGGAAATCAAGAATCCTGCGGTGCCGCAGGCGGGGTCGCAGATGCGGTGGTGGGGTTGGGGGTCAACGAGTTTGACGATCATGTCGATGATGTGGCGTGGGGTGCGGAACTGGCCGTTGGTGCCGGAGACGGCGAGGCGGGAGAGGAGGTATTCGTACATGTCGCCTTTGAGGTCGAGGCCGTCGTGCTCGGCGAGATCGAGGGAGTGGATGGTGTTGATGACGGCTTTGAGGGAGGGGATATCGAAGATTTTGAGGGTGGCGCGTTGGAAGAGGAGTTTGCCGGTGTCGGTGAGGTCGGGGAGTTCGTGGAGGGATTCGATGGCTTCGCGGACGGCGGTGAAGAGTTGGTTGCCGGTGAGGGTGACGAAGTTGTTCCAGGAGAAGCGGGCCCATTTACCGGAGAAGATGCGTTTGTAGGATTTGCCGGCGATGCGGGCTTTTTGTTCATCGCGTTCTGTGAGAAGTCGGAGGAAGAGGAGGTAGGAGATTTGTTCGATGGAGGTGGCGGGGTTGTTGACGCCGCCGGACCAGAGGATGTCCATGAGCTGGTCGACTTTTTGGCAGAGGCCGGAGGAGAAGAAGTTTGTGGGGGAGGGGGAAGGGGCGGTGGCGGTGGTCATTGGGGCTCCGGGGGAAACGCGTCGATCTGCGATCGACGGCTAAACGGGGGAGCGGGCAGGATGCCCGCGTTACGTTTGTAGAGATTGGCGGACTATAACATTTTGGCGGAGGGTGTTGAAGACGGCGTCGCGTTGGTCGAAGGTGGCGAGGGCGGCGATGCCGCCGAGTTGGGCGAACTGGGGGCGGTCGAAGAGGTTGACGTCGCCTTCGATGAATTGTTTGAGGGCGTTGGGGTCATCGACGATGAGCTGGGCGGTGGCGGAGAGCCATTTTTGTTCGGAGTAGCGGAGATTGAAGCGTGCGGCGAGAGAGTCGACGGTGTCGCCGATGAGCTGGTCTTTTGAGGGGAGGGGTTTGATGCCGAGGGCGTTGTAGACGAAGGCGGGTGTTGGAGCGGGGATGCCGTAGGAGGTGACGAGTTTTTTTGGGGTGTAGTACATGTCGGGTTTGTTCATGACGCGTTCGCTGAGGATTTCGTCGATGAGGTCGTCGTCTTCATCATCAACGGCCTGGTGGAAATCGGGGTCGGCTTTGTAGTGCTCGTTGATGTCGCGTTCGAAGGAGCCGCGGAAGGTGAGGACATCCACTTTTTCGCCGTTGGGGCCGACGATGCGGACTTCTTCGGAGATGACGGAGTCGGTGCCTTTCCAGACGGGGATACCGCCCCCCCCACCGGGGCCGGGGCCATCGCCACCGCCGGTGCCGCCTTCGCCGCCGTCGCCATTGTCGGGTGGGGTTGGGTCGCGGCCGTCGTCGCCTTCTTTGGGGATGGGGAGGGGCTGGGTGTAGTCGTATTTTTCTTCGAAGTATTCGGCGACGGCGCAGAAGTCGAGGAGGAAGAAGTATTCCTTTTTGTATTCGGTGTGGCCGATGTTGAAGGTGAAGAGGCGGGTGCCGCGGCCTTTGATCTGGATGTATTCGGTTGGGGAGAAGATGGGTCGCATGAGGACGACGTTGAGGAGGTCGCGGCAGTTGTAGCCGGTGGAGAGCATGTCGACGGAGACGGCGACTTTTTCTTTTCGTTTGCCGTCGCGGAATTCCTTGGCGATGGTGGCGGCGTCCGGGATTCGGGAGGTGATGGTGATGGCGAGTTCGGGGTGGAGGTCATTGAGGATTTTGGTGATGGCGGTGGCGTGGCGCTGGTTGACGGCGAAGATGATGGATTTGCCGAGGGTGTTGTCGGGTTTTGTCTGAGCATGTTTGAGGAAGGACTCGCACATGAGGCGATTGCGGGCGGGGGTGAAGATGCGGCGTTCGAGGTCGCGGATTTTGAAGTTTTCGTCCTGTTCGTCGATGGTGACGGCCCAGCCGTTTTCTTCGAGGGCCTTGGTGGTGATGTCGGAGCGGATGTCGAAGATTTTGGGCATGCAGAGGAAGGGGCCTTCGGGGTCGCGGACGGCGTCGATGATGTCGTAGCGGAAGGTGGGGAGGCCGGGTTCGCAGCCGAAGTAGTTATAGGTGTCGCGGAGTTCGCGGGCTTCGAGGGCCTTGGGGTTTTCAGCGCCGAGTTGGGCGATGTTGATGTTTTTGAGGTAGGCCTTGGGGGTGGCGGTGAGGCCGATGCGGGTGGCCTGGAAGAATTCGACGCACTCGCGAGCGTCGCCGTAGATGGAGCGGTGGGCTTCATCATTGATGACGAGATCGAAATGGAAGGGGGTGAATTCGGTGCGGTAACGGCGGTCGATCATGAGGGACTGAATGGTGGCGACCACGACGGAGGAGCCGAGAAGACCGCCGGCCTTGCGGCGCGCGGTTTTAAAGATGACGGGGCTGTATTCGGCGAGGATTGTCTGGAAGTCTTCCATCGTCTGGTTGATGAGTTCAGTGCGATCGACAATGAAGAGTACGCGGGTGGCGTTGCGGGTGGCGAGGAAGCGGCGGATCATGGCGGCGCAGAGGAGTGTTTTGCCGGTGCCGGTAGCCATTTCGAGGAGGAACTTGCGTTTGGATTGGTTGTCGAATTGGGTGGAGACGGCATCGATGGCGCGAATCTGATAGTTGCGGACGGTAAGGTCGGGGCGGAATTTACGGAGGTAGTCCGGGCCGAGGGGTTCGGTGAGGAGGGGGCGCGGGGGGTTGAGGTTTTTGAGGCGGAGGTAATCGAGGTCAGAGGGAGAGGGGAGGCGTTCGATGCGGTGAGCGTCTTCGTGGTCGGCGCGTTGGAGGTTCCAGAAGAGGTGGACGGTGCCGTTGGAGATTATGACGAAGGGGGCGTGGAGGTTCTGGGCGTATCCGCGGGCTTGTTCTTTGTGGTCGTAGGGGTCTTCGTCCTGGCGTTTGGCTTCGAGGACGCAGAGCGGGCCGTGGGGACCGAGGAGGAGGTAGTCGGAGCGGCCGGAATTACTGGAGAGTTCGAGGCGCACTTTTTGGGGATCGAGGAGGTTCCAGCCGCTGTCGGTGAGCGCGGAGTCGATCTTGATGCGAGCGAAGGCTTCGTTTTGTGGGCTGGGCATGGGGGGTAGATTAGCGGGAGGAAGGGGTTGGGGGAAGGGGAATCGGTGGTGGGAGAGGGCCGCAGGGATTGCAATCCCTGGGCTTGGGGGTGGGGTGGATGGGGAGGGCGATTGTGCGGGTGGGGCGTCAACCACCGCATTGCCATGCGGTGCTCCGGGGGCGTTGAAGGGGTGGGGAGGCGGTTTTCGACAAGAAAGAAACGTATGCTCTGTCAGAGATCGAGATAAGCGCTCCCTAACGGTCGCGGTGCCAAAGATGTGGGCGAGGGGAGGGGTGGCGGATTCTGCGGAAGAGGAAGAGGGAGGCGGTGGAGAGGAGGGTGAGGGAGGTGGGTTCGGGGGTGGGGGTGGCGGAGTCTTGAGTCTTGAGTCCTGAGTCTTGAGACGAGGGGTTGGGGTTGGTGAGGCCGAAGTTGTTGAGGACGGCGGAGAGGTCGGTGAGGTCGATGGTGGGGCCGTAGTCGAAGTTTCCGCTGGTCCAGTTGGGGGTGGCGGTGCCGAAGTTGTTGAGGACGGTGGAGAGGTCGGTGAGGTCGACGTGACCGTCGGCGTTGGCGTCGCCGAGGAGTTCGGGGGCGATGAGGATGGCGTTGTTGTCGACGGGGAGGCCGCCGAAGGTGGGTTTGTTGAGGACGGCGTTATCGAGAACGGCGATGGCGAAGTTGGCGGGGAGGGTGGAGGAGAGGATGCCGGCGGGATGGGTGTGGCCATAGGCGGCCTGGTTTTGGAGTGTGGCGAGGACGGTTGCGTGGGAGGAGGCGGGTTCGACGATGAGCTTGTTGTTGGTGAGGTCGAGTTTGCCGGACCAGTTGTTGGAGGAACCGGCGAGGGTGAGGAGGGTGAGATTGCTGGTGGCGGCGGAGGTGCCGTTGGAGCGGACCTGGACGGAGCCGGCGACGGTGGCGAGCTGACCGAAGAGTGCTTGAGCGATGAGGGTTCCGTTTCCGGAGAGGGAGGCGTTGGCGGATTGGGTGTAGGTGCCGGAGAGGTTGATGGTGCCGGGGGTGGTGATGGAGAGGGTTGCGTTGTTGGTGAGGTTTCCGGTGATGGTGCCGTTGCCTTTGAGGAGACCGTTGTTGGAGGTGGTTGGGGAGATGAAGGTACCGCTGGCGAGAGTGAGTGTGCCGTTGGCACCGATGAGGGCGGAGGTGGCGGAGATGGAGGCGCCGGTGTTGAGGGTGACGTTTCCGGAACCGGCGGAGAGGTTGGCGTGGTTGGGGTTGTTGGCGAGATCGTTGGCGGCGATGAAGAAGCTGCCGGAGTTTTGCCAGGTGGAGTTAGCGCCGGAGAGGGTGGCGTTTCCGACGGAGCCGGCCCATCGGCCGACGTAGCCGTTGAGATCGGAGAGGAGCGCGCCGTTGAGGAGAGAGAGGGTGCCGGAGCCGCCGTTGGTGGTTCCGGCGCCGTTGTTTCCGGAGCCGACGTTGACGTGTCCGGAGGCGAGGAATTGAGTGCCGGGGTCGGAGAGGTTGAGGATGCCGGAGCCAATGCCTTCTTCGCCGACGGCGGCAGCGGTACCGGAGAGGGAAGCGGCGGGAGCGCAGGTGACGACGGCGCCGTTGGAGACGTTCATGGTGGCGGAGCCATCGGCGCCGATGATGAGCTGGGCGGAGTTGGTGAAGCGGGAACCGGCGCCGGTGACGAGGACGGAGGCGGTGGAATTGGCGGCTGAGGCGAGGAAAGAGGGCGCGCCGGAGACGGCGACGACGGCATGGTTTTGGACGGTGAGATTGCCGGTGGCGTTGGCCGTGTATCCGATGGTCATGCCGTTCATGATGGTCCAGAGGGAGTTGTTACCGGTGACGAGTGCCGAGCCGGCGCTGCCGCCGGAGACGCCGAAGCCGGCGTTGCCGGAGTCGGTGACGTTGGCGGCGTTTTGGATGGTGAGGTTGCCGATGCCGCCGTTGCCGAGGGTCATGAAGCTGGCGGAGGAGAGATGGGTGCCGTTGCCGTCGACGAGGAGGGAGCCGTGGCTGCCGATGGCGTCGCCGATGGTGAGGCTGGAGGCGGTGGAGACGTTGGCGGCGTTTTGGATGACGAGGGTGGCGTTGCCGGAGCCGCCGACGGAGATGAAATCGGAATTGGTCCAGGTGGAGTGATCGATGGTGACGAGGCTGTTGCCGGAGGCGTAATAGGAGAGGTTGACGGAGGTGTTGGTGAGGGTGGCGTTGTTCTGGACGGTGAGTGTGGCGTTGCCGGCATCGCCGATTTCGAAGAAGGAGGAGTTGTTCCAGGTGGCGTTGTCGAGGAGGACGGTGCCCTTGGAGCCGGCGACGGCGGCGATGTAACCGATGGTGTTGGTGACGAGGGCGCCGTTGCGGATGGTGAGTGAGCCGGTGCCGTCGTTGCCGACGACGAGGTAGTCGGAGTTGGACCAGGTGGAGGGAGTGTTGGTGTTGGAGATGGGATTGTGGAAGGAGCCGTCGACGATGACGGTACCGGAGGAGAGTGTGTTGTCGGCGATGTGACCGACGATATCGGAGACGTGTCCGCCGGCGGTGATGTTGAGTGTGCCGGTGGTGTGATGGTCGGCGCCGACGTAGAGGTCGCCGGCGGTGACGGTGAGGGCGGAGGGGACGGTTGTGTTGGAGGTGTCGATGGCGGCGCCGGTGACGGTGAGGATGCCGGTGCCGCCGGTGCCGTTGCCGTTATCGTTTTGACCGATCCAAGCGGCGTAATTGCCACCGACGAGGGCGTGAGCGCCGCCGGAGAGGGTCATGTTTCCGGTGCCCTGTTTGCCGACGATGAGTTCGCCGAAGCCGTAGGTGGAGTTGGTGATATTGGCGCTGGTGGAGATGGTGGCCTGGCCGTCGATCACGAGGGTTCCGTTGCCTTGGGGCCTGCTGCCGACGATGAGTGCCCCGTCAACGCTGATGATGTTGGCGCCGCTGTTGACGTTGAGGGAGGCGACGCCGAAGTTGCCGACGATGAGGTCTCCGTGGACGAGGACGAGGGAGGGATCGATGGTGGTGGTGGATCCGGCGGCGGGGGCGGGGTCGCCGTCGAGATACATGTTGCCGGTGGTGAGAAGGGCGTCCTGAATGGTGGTTTGGACGGTGCCGGCGGTGAGGAAGGGGTTCCAGGTGGTGCCGTTGTCGGGTGTGATCCGGACGGTGGCGCCGGAGATGTTGAGGAAGCCCTGAGAGGCGTTGATGTCCTGGGTGATGGTGGTGGCGGTGAAGCTGCTGGTGAGGTTGACGGTGAGGTTGGCGAGATTGACGAAGAGTTCGCCGTCGTAGAGGAGAGAGTCGTAGGTGACGGAGTTGCCGGTGGGTGCGACGAATCCGTCGTTGACGTGGAGTTCGCCGCCGCTGATGGTGGCGGCATCGCCGAGGAAAAGGCCGCTGGAGGGACCGGTGAGGACGATCTGGCCGGTATTGGTTCCGCCGGTGGCGAGGTCTGGGGCCTGATTGACGAAGGTGTTGTTGGCGAGGACGAGAGCGCCGCCGGCCTTGATGTCGATTTGCTGGTAATTGGCGACGGTGCTGGTGTCGCCGGTGTAGACGTAGGCGGGTCCAGCGGAGCCGTCGATGGCGAGGGAGGCGGTGCCGGGGTTGCTGGTGGAGGAGCCGATCTGGAGGCTCTGAGCGACGAGGGTGCCGTTGGAGACGGTGAGGGAGCTGCGATCGCCGATGAAAAGGGAGGAGTCGTTGAAATTTGCGGGGACCTGATTGGCGAAGAGGATGAAGTTGGCAAGGTTGAAGGTGACGGGATCATTGACGACGACGATTTCGTTGACGTTGGTGTCCTGCGAGAAGGTGACAGTGTAGGGAATGAAGGGGTATCCGGGGGCGCTGAAGTTGGCGTTGTCGGTGGAGGAGGGGACGCCGGAGCTCCAGTGGGCGGCGTCGTTGAAGAGACCGTTGAGGTGGGTGGCGGCGTTGGGGTCGTTGCCGATGCCGGTGGGGTCGTTGGGGTTGATCCAGGTGCTGGTGGCGGCGCGGGCGGTGTTCAGATAAAAACCTGCGGCGGCGATGGCGGCTGAAATGGCAGCAGCGCGAGGGTAGCTTTTTTTCATGGCTTATTCTCCGGAATCGCGTCCCGAAAGCGTCCCACCCGATCACGGACGGCAACGCCCGGGGATTACTATGTATATACACCGATATTCCGAAGTTGCATCAGAGAAAATCCTGCAAACCGGCCGTACGACGGACAAATCATCGTCACTGTTTTCCGCCCCCCCCCCCCCCCGCCCCACGACCGACGTAAATTGTCCACAAATGAACACAAATGAACACAAATGAACTTGGCGCGGAAGAGACGCAACCCAAACACGGCACGACGACGCGAGGACGAAGTGGAACCGCGGATAAACACGGATGAACGCGGATGTTGGGGACTTGGGTCTCATCAATCTTGTCAAAAGAAGAAGATTCCGGGTGGTAACCTCCCGTTTTCGGCCTCTTCCTCACGTTTTTTCTCCAATTGAGCTTTTTTTTGATTTCGGGAAGTTTTTGCCTCGGCAATGCAACAAACGGCTTGAGGGCCCTGTTTGCAGGATGACGGTACAATAGTGCTGGCATTACCTCATTGACCATACGCGGAGCAGTTTCATGAAGAGTCGGCGGGAACGGAAACAGATTGAGCTCCTCGAATCGCTGGAATCGCGTGTTCTTCTCTCGGTCGTCACGCCTCGCGCGAAACCGAAGCAGGCCCCCCCCACCCCCCCCACCGTCTCCAAGATCGTCATCACCCAGCAACCCAAATCCAACATCAAGGCCGGCGCCATTGCCCTCATGACCATCAAACTCGAAGACAGTTCCGGCAACGTCGTCACCTCCGCCAAAGACAAAGTCTCCCTGCAGATCGTCACGGGCCCCTCAAGCGGGAACCTCTTCGGCACGCTCACGGTCAACGCCGTCAACGGCGTCGCCACGTTCAATGCCTTCTCCTTCGGGAAGATCGGCACGTACAAGCTCAAAGCCGTGGACGGCAACATCTCCTCCCCCAGCACCCAGGCCGTCAACGTGGCCCTGGGCCCCGCCGCCAAAGTCAAAATCTACTCCACGTTCCCGACCAACGCCCAGAAAGTCCCCTCCGGCGCCGTCGGCCCGGTGGTCGTTGATGTCGTCGATTGGGGCGGCAATATCGTCAATACTGCGACCACACTCAAGTTCAATACCGTCTCGTCGTCCAGCGGCAGCAATGGCTGGGTCGCGGCCGGAACGTTCGTTGTCGGCGAAACCGTTACGCAGGCCAACTCGGGCGCTACCGGCGTCGTCACGGCCGTCGCCACCGGCGTCAACGGCTCCGTCTCGGTGAACGTCCTGGGCGGCGTCTTCGATGTCACCGACGTCGTGACCGGGAACACTTCCAAGGCCACCCTCACCCCCTCCGGAACCCCCACCTTCGGCACCACCAACAGCTCCACCGTCAACGTTGTCCTCAACACCACGCTCAACACCGCCACCGTTCCGGGCACCGTCTCCCAGGTCGCCTCCGGCTCCGCCACCACCATCAACGGCGTGGCCACCGTCAACCTCACCGGCACCTCCGGCACCACCTCCGGCACGACCTCCAGTTCCAACACCACCAATACCCCCGCCAGCCTCGGGCTCAAACCGGGCTACTACAGCATGATCGTCACCGACGGAACTCTCGTCAGCCAAACCCTTCAGATCTACGTTCGATAAACCCAGCACAACCATCCGCAGCCCCTCAAGCCCCCCACCCCACCCCCACGTTTAGCGCCGGCCCTCGGTCCGGGGAGCGCAACCTCGTATTAAACGCGGAAAAACATGATGAAATCATGATGCCGCAGAAAAATCCAAACCCGCTCATTCCCTACCCGCACCACGCCCCGCATGCGATAATCCTTTTCGAAAGGATCACCCATGCGCCTGCTGCTGATCGAAGACTCCGAGCGACTCCAGCGCTCCGTCGGAGAAGGCCTGCGTCACGCCGGTTACGCGGTCGACATCACCGGCGACGGCCGCGAAGGCCTCTATCTCGCCAATTCCCACCCCTACGACACGATCATCCTGGATCTGATGCTCCCCGGCCTCTCCGGCATCGAGCTTCTCAAATCCCTGCGGACCACCGGAAACAATACGCACGTTCTCATCCTCACCTCCCGCGATGCGGTCGAAGACCGCGTGCTGGGCCTGCGCACGGGCGCCGACGATTATCTCGTCAAGCCGTTCGCCTTCGACGAACTCCTGGCGCGTGTCCAGGCACTCACCCGCCGCGCTGCGGGGAGGAAGAACCCCATCCTGCACATCGGCCCCATTGACATCGACACCGCGGGGCGCCGCGTCTTGCGGCAAGGCGCCCCTATCGATCTGACGCCGCGCGACTACGCCCTGCTCGAGTACCTGGCCCTCCGCCAGGGAACGGTCGTCTCCCGCACGGAGATTGAAGAACATATTTATGATGCGCATGTGGAACCCATGAGTAACGTCGTTGATGCCGCGGTCTATGCGCTCCGGAAAAAAATCGACACCCCCGGCGAACCGTCGCTCATCGAAACGCGTCGGGGGATGGGCTATGTGGTGAAGGGAGTTCCGGAATGAAATCCATTCGCCAGCAACTGACCTGGCAACTGCTCGTCCTGATGGCGGCGGTCTCCCTGACCGGCGGCGTCGGCACGTACCTCTACGTCCGGCACGCCCTCAAGCGGCAGTTCGACGACGGCCTCCGGGCGAAGGCACTGGCGATGACCCGCCTTGTCGCGTGGAGCATCGAAGGCAAACTCATGCTGGAAATTCCCCAGGACGAGCTGGCCGAGTTCCGCCATTCCACCCGCCCGGACTACTTCGAAGTCTGGCTCCCGAACGGCAAGGTTTTCGCCAAGGCCGACTCGCTCAAGGGGGGCGATCTCCCGTTCACCGCCACCAAACCGGGGGTCGACGTCTGCGAAAACCTCGTGCTGCCCGACGGCCGCATTGGCCGCGTGGTCACGACGAGCTTCATCCCCCACAGCGAAGCGGACGAACCGCAGGAAAGCGGCGCCGCGGCCCACGCCGTGCCGCACGACCCCGGCCCCCTCACGCTCAAATTCGCCACGGATCGGGTGGAAATCGATCGCGGTCTGGCCCATCTCTCCGAAGGGCTCATCGTGGTCTGGGGCTCCATGACGCTGCTCACGGCCGCCGTCCTCGCCGTGACGGTCCGCCGCGGCCTGCGCCCCCTCGAACAGCTCAGCGACGAAGCGGAACGCTTCCACTCCGAATCGCTCCACTCGCGTTTCTCGACCGAAAATCTTCCCGCCGAGCTTTCCCCCATCGTGGAACGCCTGAACGCACTGCTTCAGCGCATCGAGGGTGCGTTCGACCGCGAACGTCGCTTCACGGCAGACGCCGCGCACGAACTCCGCACTCCCATTGCCGAACTGCGTTCCCTGGCCGAGGTGATCATCAAGTGGCCGCGCGATCGGGGAGACGCGCGCCGCGAATTCACGGAAGTTCTCACGATTGCCCGGCAGATGGAGCGTCTCGTCGAATCCCTGCTCGCGATGGGCCGGTGCGCCAACCGCCAGCAGCAGGTCGAGACTCAGCTTGAGCGTCTGGCGCCGCTGCTCTGGGAAGCGTGGCGCGGCTGCGAGAGCAGAGCCATCAAGCGCGGGTTGAACATCAAGTGGGAAATCGCCGAAGACCTGCAAGTCCAGACCGACCGCGCCCTGCTGATGCCCATCCTGCGCAACATCCTCTCCAACGCCGCCGAGTACTCGCCGCCGGGCCGCGAGATCGAATGCAAGGCCCAAACCACAGCGGAAGGGGTGGAA
The DNA here is from genome assembly GCA_035524355.1 of Phycisphaerae bacterium. Taxonomy (GTDB): domain Bacteria; phylum Planctomycetota; class Phycisphaerae; order WQYP01; family WQYP01; genus DATKPA01. Next base: position 38,007 of record DATKPA010000095.1, read on the forward strand.
CTCCGCGTGCTCAACGGCGCGCTCGATCTCGACGCCGCGGACATCACCCACATTTTCGAACCCTTCTGGCGAAAAGACCGATCGCGCACGGGCACGGACCACTCCGGGCTCGGCCTGGCGGTCGCCTCGGAATACGCCCAGATTCTCAACATCCAGCTTCAAGCGAGCCTCACGCCCGACGACCGTTTCGAAATGCGCGTCCTCTTCCCCCGCGTCGCGGCGCAAACAGAATCGCAAGGCGTCACCGTTCCGATGCCGCAGGTAAGCCGGCGGATTTGACCACCGCGCTTTCGTCTCCGCCCGGTGGGCCCGAAGCCACCGTCGAGATTCCGTGATCCCGGAGTGCAATCGCCGGCGCCCTATCCATCACCGCAGCGGCTCCCGTTCCCCCAAAAACGGGTTGATACTCTTCCTCATCTATTTCATATAACCATCATCTCCACATCATCTTCCATCGCGTATTCTCCCGGGTATTGAGGCTCCGCCGAACTGCTGACGCTGGCACCAGCAGCCCTCCGGTGTGGCCGCTGTTGTTGCACGCAATACCCGGACGACTGTTGATGTTGAATGTGAGTTTTCTGCCCAGAGTCCGGCGGTCTCTGTTTCTGGCCGCCGGACTCTTTGTTGTCCTGATCATCACCCTCATTGCGGCACGGCAGGCGGAAAACCGCGTGACCCGCCGCCTCGCAGCGCATTCCACATCCGAAGCCAACGACTTCGACCGCTGGATGTGGATGGTCCCGGAGTTCCTCGACGGCCGGAGCGATTACGTCAACGACCGCTTCCCCACCCCTCCGATCACGATCGCCCTCTTCGAACCCTTCACCCGTGTCTCCCCCGCGCACGCTGAATTCGTCTGGGCATGCGTCAAACCGCTCTTGGCCTCCATCATCTTTTTCTGCTGCATGAAAATGGCGGAAGGCGCCGGCGTCCGGCTCACCGCGACCGCCATCGCGCTCATCCTCGCCGCCTGGTTCTGGCCGGTCATAGGGGATGTCCAGGAAGGGCAGACCAACCTCCTGATGCTCACGCCCCTGGCGCTGGGCCTGTGGATCGCCCAGCGCGAAGACCCCGAATCGAACTGGATCGCCGGCCTCCTCATCGGCCTCGCCGTCAGCATCAAGGTCACTCCCGTGATCTTCCTCCTCTATTTCGGATGGCGACGCCGCTGGCGAATCGTCCTCGCCGCGCTCTGCAGCATCGCCCTGTGCCTCGTCATCCTCCCCAGCGCCATCTTCGGGCCGCTGCAGAACACCCAATGGCTCATCGGCTGGACCCGCGTCATGATCCTTCCGTACGTGCTGCAAGCGCAGATCGTCTATGCCACCGGCGAATCTCTCCCCAGCATGCTGACCCGCTTCCTCCGTCACGTCCCCGCGTTCGGCCCCGGCGCTCCGGTCTTCTACGCCAACTTCGTCGACCTCTCGGCCGACACCGTCGGGTGGATCATTCGTGGCGTCCTGGGCGTCCTGGCCGTCGTCGGGCTGCTGTGGATGCGTCGTCCGCTTCTCACGCTCCGCTGCCAGCGCTACGTCGGCGAAGTCGGGGCGGTCGCCATCATGATGCTCTGGGCCTCCGAGCGCACCTGGGTCGCCCACTACGTCACCCTTCTGCTGCCGCTGACGGCGGTCGGAATGTTGGCCAGCGGAAGGGTGCGTACGGCGGGGATCGGGAGGGTTGCGACGTGGAGCCTCTGGCTTGCGGCGGGGATGATGCTGCTGACATCCGATCTTGCGAAGGTCCTATTTGGTCGAAACGGACGGGAACTCGCGCTGATGGTGAACGTCCCGCTCTGGGCCTCTGCCGGCCTCGCGGCCACCATCATCGCCGCGCGTCTGAACGATCGGCCTCTCGTCAACTGGAATACGCAGAATATGGAAAAGCCCAGGCTGCCGCTTTTTCAGGGCCTCCGTCGCGGTGAGTGGCGTTTAAGACTCGGCACCGAAGTGCTGTAGGTAAAAGCCCCTTATGACGAAGCTTCCCAAACACGAATCAACAGCGATTGGCGCTTACAATTCCTAAAGATTCCGCGTATGATGATTGCCACAAGTGCGTATACGCAGAGAGATTCCGTACATGACCAAGTTGCTTGAGACGATCGATTCACCGGCGGACCTGAAGAAGATTCCGTTGGATCAGTTGCCCCAGCTTTCCGCCGAAATCCGCGAACTCATCATGAACACTGTCGGGACCAACGGCGGCCACCTGGCCCCGAACCTGGGGACGGTGGAAATCGCGTTGGCCATGAACATTGTGTTCGACTTCGCCAAGGATCGCCTTCTGTGGGATGTCGGGCACCAGTGCTATACGCATAAGCTGGTGACGGGCCGATACAAGAGGTTTTCGAGCCTGCGGAAAAAAGGGGGCATCTCCGGTTTCCCGGAACCGCTGGAATCGTCGTATGACCTCTTCTCCGTAGGGCATGCGGGGACGGGTATCTCGACGGCGGTGGGCATGGCCCGGGGCGACCAACTGCAGAAGCGGGACACCAAGGTGGTCACCCTTGTGGGTGATGCCTCGGTGGTCAACGGGCTGGCATTCGAAGGGCTGAATAATGCCGGCACACTGAAGCGGCAATTATTGATTATTCTGAACGACAACTCGATGAGCATTTCGGAGCCGCAGGGGGCGTTCGCGAATTACCTCGAACACCTGCGGGTCACCACAACTTATGGGGAAGTGAAAAAGCGAATCCAGCATCTGCTGGAGCAGATTCCGTATGGGCAGCAGATTGGCGACGTGGCGTACCACGTGAAGCAGGGGATCAAGAACACGCTGGCGCCGGGGCATATTTTTGAAGACCTCGGATTGAAGTATTTCGGGCCGGTGGATGGTCATGATCTTCCGGGGCTGATTGAGAAGCTGAATGAATTGAAGGACCTGGACGCCCCAGCCGTTCTGCATATCAAGACGGTGAAGGGGAAGGGGTATGAATGGGCGTGCGAGGATCCGACGACGTTCCATTCGCCGAAGCCGTACCGGGTCGAGGGATGCCGGGTGGTGCTGGAGAAGGGGAGCGGGCGTTCGTGGACGGCGGCATTTGCGGATGCGATGGTCGCGGCAGCGAAGAAGAATGACCGCGTGATCGGGATCACGGCGGCGATGCCCGACGGGACGGGGATGATCAAACTCAAGCCGGCTATTCCGGATCGGTATTTCGATACCGGCATTTGCGAAAGCCACGCGACCGCGATGGCTGCGGGGATGTGCAAGGCGGGGATTCGGCCCATTGTGGCGATTTATTCGACGTTCCTGCAGCGGGCGTTCGACCAGATATTCCAGGAAGTGTGTCTGCAGGGATTGCCGGTGACATTCTGCGTTGACCGTGCGGGATTGGTAGGGGACGACGGGGCGGTGCACCACGGGTTCTGCGACCTGGCGTTTTTGAAGAGCCAGCCGGGGATGGTGCTGATGTCGCCGTCCGACGAGCGGGAACTGGTGCGGGCGATGGACCTGGCGTTGACGCTGGATTCGCCAAACGAAATTCGCTATCCGCGAGACAACTGTCCGCCGGAGCCGTTGGGCGAGGATACGCCGTGGGGCATTTTGAAGAGCGGCGGCGTGTCGCGCACGCTGCGAGAGGGGACGGATGCGACGATAATTGCGTACGGATCGACGGCGTGGCAGTCGCTGGAAGCGGCGAAACTGCTGGAGAATGAGGGGCTGTCGGTGGGAGTGGTGGATGCGCGGTTCTGCAAGCCTCTGGATAGCGAGATGCTGGCCCGGGTCTTTGCGCAGGGCACGCCGATCATCACGGTGGAAGATCACGCGGTGATCAACGGGTTCGGCACGGCGGTCATTGAACATGCCCAGGAAAACCGGTACGACGCGCGGCTGGTAACGCGGCTTGGGTTGCCGGACCGGTTCATTCGGCAGGCATCGCGTTCCGAGCAGTTGAAGGAAGTCGGATTGGATGCAGTCGGAATCGCGCGGAGTGTGCGCGGCGCGATCGACGAAGCGCGGATGATTCCCGCAGAGGCAACACCGGTGAAGCGGGCGCTGCCGCAGATGCGGTGAGTTTCCGCAACGGAATGAATTGAGTGCAAATTGAATGAGCCGGCGGAAGCGCCGGCTCATTTTCTTTGGAGCGTATGGTTTTGGCCGCGGGATTTCACGCGCTGCCGTACATTCGGCGCGGACCTTGTGCTAGACTTTCCGTCGGATGGCAGACGAAGCAAACAGACCGGATCAGTTGCCTCTGCTGGCGTATGCGACGCCGTCGCCGCTGGCGGAGGTGGGGTGGTTGTTTCGCGAGGGGAACCAGTTGGTGGTGCGGGATGGGTGGGAATTGCCGGAGCGGTGCATTTTGTGCGGAGCGGACGAGGCGGAGAAGAGCGCGTTGCTGACGTTCACGTGGGATCACTCGTTTCAGGTTTCGCCGCATCGGTCGACGCTGGAGCTGCGGAAGTCCGGGAAGGTGCGTGCGCATTTGTGCGCAGCCCATTATCGAGCGTGGGCGATGGGAAGAGCAGTCGGAATCGGGGGGATGATTGTCAGTGCGCTGGTCATGATGGGCGGTGCGGGGCTGGCGGCGGTGAGCGAGAATTCCGATGTGCCGCGATGGACGGGGACGGGGATCGCGTGGCTGATGGCGGGGTTCGGGATGATGATTCTGTCGCTGTTTGTGTTCGTGCTGCGGACGCGGACGATGGCGTGCCGGCGGATCGAGGGGGGATTTCTGTATTTGAGCGGCGCGGGGGAGGCGTTTTTGCGGGGGTTGCCGGAGGTGCCGGCGGAAATGAAGGGGGAGTGATTCCGAAGTCAGCTCGGCTCGATCAACCGCCGGAGCAGCCGGCCGTAATCGATGACGCGGCGGATGACTTCGTCGGTGGATTCCTTGACGATCATGCGGTCGCCGGTGGTGAGTGTGATCATGGTGTCGGGGGTGGATTCGATGAACTTGATGAGTTCGGCGTTGAGGACGAAGGGTTGATTGGAGAGTTTGGTCAACGGGATCATGAGGGAAGTTCTCGATCGAGCGCGTGCGAGGAGATGCGGTCACATTCCGGCGATGGCATCGCCGGCGTTATTGATTAGCGGGCGGCGGAGAGGAGGTCCTGGAGGAGCTGGTTGGAGCTGGTAATGACGCGGGAGCTTGCGGAGAAGGCGGTGGAGGCGGCGATGAGTTTGACGAACTCGGTGGAGAGGTCAACGTTGGAGCCTTCGAGGGAACCGGCGGTGATTTTGCCGGCGGAGAGGGAGCCGGGGGTGGTGACGATGGCGTTTCCGGAGTTGGGGCCGGCGATGTAAGTGTTTCCGCCTTCATCGACGAGGCCTTCGTTGTTCTGGAAGGTGGCGAGGGCGACCTGACCGACGGTGCGGTTGAGGCCGTTGGAGAAGGCGCCGGTGATCATGCCGTCGGGTCCGATGGAGAATGTTTTGAGGACGCCGGGGATGGCACCGTCGGCGGTGGCGTTGAGTGCGCTGTTGTCCTGGGTGACGCCGTTGGTGGGGCCTTGTGCCTGGACGCCGCTGAAATTGATGGCGAATTGGAGATTGGGGATGGCGCCGGTATTGGAGCGGTCGATTTTGACGGTGGGAGTGGAGGAGCTGAGGAGGTTGCCGTTGCCGTCGAAGGTGAGGGTGCCGAGTCCGATGACGTTGTTGAGGCTGGCGCCGGTGGGGGTGCCGTCGGGGGAGGTAGCGTAGACCTGCCAGGTGGTGCCGGTGGAGGTTTTGCTGACGAGTGATGCGACGACGTTGAGGTTGAGGGTGTTGCCGAGGGAGTCGAAGACGTTGGTGGTGGTGTAGACGGATTCGCCGTCGGCGTTGGAGGTTTTGGTCCAGTTCTGGGTTTGGTTGATCGTGTTTCCCGCGCGTTTGACGATGAGGGAGTTCTGGTCGAGGGTGATGTCGCTGCCGGTGCCGAGGTTGCCGACGACGTTGACGGTGGTGACGGCGCCAGCGGTGGAAAGCCCGACGCCTGGCGCCGGAACAATCGCGCCGTTTGCGGCGGGCGTGGTGGAGGTGTTGATGCCGAGAGCGCCCTGGAGGAATGAGGTGAGATCGCTGAGCGTGGAGGTGGAAGTTACGGTGAAGCTTTCAGTGATGGTGCGAGTGGTGGCGCTGGCGGCGTTGGAGGGGGCGGTGCCTTCTGTGGCGGTGAGTTGGATGACGTCGTTGTTCTGGTAGAGCAGATTTCCGGAGGAATCGGTCAGGTTGGTGAGGAGATCAGTGCCGGCCGGCCCTGCGGCGGCGGTACCGCCGGCGCCGTTAGTGAGGTAATAGGTCGTGGAGAGCTGTGCGGGGGTTGTGGGCAGGGATCCGTTGGCGTCGAGCTGTCCGGAGATGTTGACCTTGGTGGTGGCCTGTGCAACGCTGGCAGCGCCGACGGGAATGGTGAGGTTGGTGAGAGTTCCGGGGATGATGTTGTAGTTGCTATCGACCGCATATCCCTGGACGAGCTGTCCAGTGCCGCTGACGAGCTGGTTTTCGCCGTTAAGCTGGAAGGAACCGTCGCGGGTGTAGACCTGCTGAGTGCCCTGTCGGAGGATGAAGAAGCCGTTGCCCTGGATGGCGAGGTTGGTATCGACGCCGGTGGCTTCCAAGGAGCCGTCGGCGAAATTTTTGGTGATGGCGCCGGAAGTGGCACCGAGACCGATCTGGAGGGGATTGGTGCCGCCGAGATTACCGTTTGGGGCGGAACCGAAGGTGAAGTTCTGGAGGAACTGGGTTTTGAAATCGAGGGAGGAGGCCTTGAAGCCGACGGTGTTGACGTTGGCGATGTTGTTACCGACGACGCCGATCTGTTCCTGGCTGGTGGAGAGGCCACTGAGAGCGGTGTTGAGGGAAGAGGTGATGCCGGCCATGAGGACCTCCATGATTATCGCAAGCGCGAGCGGATGGACCCGGAACGCGCGGTGAAGATAAACACGACGTGATGGAGTGGACTCCGCCACTCCGATGAATCACGCCGCGCACGAGATTGGGAAGTCGCCTCCGGCGACCTGTGAAACGCGGGTTGATATCAGGCGACCTTGGCGAGGGTATCGCTGAGGGCGCTGATGGCATTGCTGACGACGTCGCCGGCATTGGCGGTGGTGACCGGGGGCGTCGCGCTGAAGCCGGTGACGGAGGAAGCCGGGATGCTTTGACCGTTGTCGAGATTGAGGTAGATCGCGGAGTTTTTGAGTTGGACGCCGGTGACGGTGCCGGAGATCGTGGTGTTGCCGGTGCCGGTGGCGGTGACGTACTTGCCGACCATGCTGCTGCTGTTGCCGAGGGATTGCTGCATGACCATGGACGTCAGGCCTTGCTGCATGAGGGAGGTTGTGGAGTTGGTGTCTACGATCTGAGTGACGTTGGACATCGGGACGGTCGAAGTATTGCCGGCGGTGTCGACGACGCCGAGATAGACGCTGCCGCTGCTGACCTGCACGCCGGAAACGGTGCCGGTGACGGAGGTGCCATCGGTGCTGATGCCGGTGACGGTTTTTCCGACGAGGTTTCCGCCGGCGCCGATCGACTGCTGGAGGGTGAGGGAGGCGAGGCTCTGCGTCATCTGGGTGTTGGATTGCAGCGTGCTGATCTGCGAGATCTGGCCGAGCATCTGGTTGGAATCGGTGGGGTTGAGCGGGTCCTGGTTGGAGAGCTGCGTGATCATGAGTTTCATGAAGTCAGCGGAGGAGAGGGTATTGAGGCCAGAGGAGGCAGAGTTCGTGGCGTTGCTGAGCGTTGCGGAGTTCAGATTGTTCGTGTTGATCGTCGACATAAACCACCTTCGTTGAAATCACCCGTTTAGGGCGTTGGTACTTTTCTGTTCAGGCGACAAGGTCGATCGGCGCCTTGTCGCCTGCCTGCTGCCAGGCTTTTGCAAAGGAGCCGGGGTCCTGGGAGCGTTTCTGGTTCGGCGGCTGCTGGTTGTACTGGCCGGCGCTTCGACCATCGTTGGCGGACTGATTGGTCTGCGCCGTGCCGGGAGAGGCCGTGGAGAGTTCGGTTTTGTCCTGCGGCGCGCCGACGGCAAGTTTGTCGACGGTGACGCCCTGCGACTCCAGAACGCTCTTGAGCTTGTCCATGTTCCCTTTTAGCAATTCGCGTACCACGTCGGATGAGCTTTGGAATTGGGCGGTGAGGGAACCGTTTTGCAGGGAGACGGAGACGTGCAAAGTGCCTAAATTCGGCGGATTCAGGCTGATTTCGGCCTTGCTGTGGGTCGCGTCGACTTTCGTGCGGAGGCCGAGCACGATTTGCTCGAAGGTTTGATCCGGTTCGGCACGGGGCGAATCTTGCGCGGGAGCGGCGGAATTCGCGCGATTGTCGACCGCGTGGGGCGTGCTGACGGAAGCGGTCAGCGTGGGGGTTGCGGAGGAATTGGATTCCGGGGTTGAAGATTCCTGGGGAGCGTTGATGTTCGCGGACGTTTTCACGGTGGCGCTGGCCAGGACGGAATCGTCTGCCGCAGTCTGAGCGGAGGGCGTCGTCGAACCGGAGGAGGGCGTTTGAGAAGGATCAGCGGAATCCGCGGTGTTGTGCGAAGCGTTGCCGGCTTTCGCAGACGAATGGGCCGCCAGGGGCGACGCGTTCGGCTTCGCGATTGCTGTCGGGTCGGATTGGGAACTGCCAATATTGGCGTCGCTTGTTGGGCGATTGGCGTTTGCTGCGGATGAAGCGGACGGGGGGATTGGCGTTGCCTGCGAGCCCTTGGCATCGGCCTTGTCTTCAGAATTGAGCGCGGATTTTGTTGCGCCCGCCTTCTGCGCGGCACCGGAAGGGGGAGACTGATCGCCGGCAATTTCGGGGAGAGGTGCAGTCTTTGAGCCATTGCCCGGGGCGGTTTGCGTGTTGGCGATGGAACCAGGGGAGTCGCTCGTTGCGATCACCCGACCTGCCAGCGCGGCTTTGTCGCCGGCGGTGGGAGCCGGCGTGAGTCCCGGGGTTTGCGGATTGGCCAGCGTTTGCGCGACTGCCGCGGATTGCGCGGCAGCATCATCCGCGGGATTGCTGGAAGATCCGTTGGCATCAGCATCCTTGTTTTTTTGGGATCGCCCCGCCGGGGTTGAATCAGTAGTGGAAGTGTCGCCCGATTTCGTGGGATCCTGTGCGGACGCAGAAGACTGATCCCGCGCATCGCTCGACGCCTGCGCATCATCGGGCGAATCGGTGTCCGTGGCGTCGGTATCTCGTGGCCTTTTCTCAGAACGTGCGGCCGAGGGATCGTGGCGGGGCGTTGTCGTCGCGGCTCGATCGGGCGTCGAAGTCTGCTGCGGCTGTCGCGCTGCTTCGAGAACATCATCAAAGGAAGGAGAAGAATCGTCAGGTTGAGTGGTGGGGGTCGCATTCCGGCTGTCGGCGTATCGGGCCGCGCTGGATTGCACAAACAAATTGGCAACTAACGGCATTGCGTATCCCTGAATCAGGAGCGTGGTGCGGCGGTACTACTTCCCGGCCGCGAGGTCTCCTGATGCAGCGCTCGTGCCAGCGGTGCGGATCCGCTCGAGCACATCCTGGATGAACGCCGTTTCCGCCGGCGATTTGAATTCACCGATGATCTCCCCCGCCCGCGAAGCGTCCATGGACTGCAGGTAAGAGGCCGCCAGTTCGGGCTTCAATCCGAGGAACAGGTCCTTGACCTGCTTGGCTTTAAGTTCGTTGTAGAGGTCCAGAGTTTTCTGGAAATCGTCGTCCACTGATTTTTTCTGCGCGGCGGCGACCTGGGCTTCGAATGCCTTTTTCTGGGTATCGATTTTCTTCAATCTGGCGTCGACATCCTCCTGCAATTTTGCGAGCAATTCCTGCCGATGACGCAACTCCTGCGCGAGGCTGTCGAGGCGGGTCCGCTCACGCTGCATGGTCTCCGACGCAATGGCGAGGCGATCCTGGGAGCTTATTCCAAGCGAGAGGTCCGCCATGGCGGGCTGTGAAGCCGGAGCCGTCGCGCTGGCCGTGGCGGGCGCCGGTTCGAGAATGTCGTAGAGCTTTTCGTTGAACTTCTCCGGTTCTCCCTGATGCCGGACGAGGGTGACGATTGCGCCGAACTTCTGTTTATCCAGCCGGCCTGTACCGAAGAGGTAAGCGACCAGCCCGACGATCGCGAGGAAGTTCATGACGCACAGAAGTGTGAAAAGCGTTCCAATTTTTTTCATCGTTCACCTGCCCGGGGGAGAATTTCTCGGGAATTCATATTGCCTCGGATCGCCGCCTGAGTGCCGATCTCATCCATAAGGGCGGCATCTTTTCGATCCTGCTCTTCGCGCCATCGGCGATATTGCTTTTCGCGCAATTTCTCGATGACTTTGCGTGCGCGCGCTGCGACGAGCAATTCAGCGCGGGCGGCGGCGAGCGTCTGTTCAATTTTCGCGATCTGCTGCATCGTGAGCACGATCTTCATGTGCAGGTTCCCGACGAATCGCTTTTCGTGCGTGATGTACTGCATGTCCAGCGTGCCGACGAGCTTCTCGGCGGCGAGGGCGCGGTTTTCCGATGAAATGCGAGATTCGGTTTCCTGGATGTCGAGCATCAGTTTTTGTATCTGCTGCTGGATCTCCGCGACGCGCCGCTGATGCTCCTTCTCCACCTGCTTCCGATGTTCGAGAAGCGATTCCAGGCGGAAGATGAATTTCGGCTGCGCCATAAGATCCCCGGGTTAGCGGTCAACGTTTCTTCGCCGGTGGCTGCTGCATGGACGGGCGGCCCTGCTCGATGAGCCGGGCTTCCTTTTCGATCAGGTTGTAGAGTTCCAGCAGTTGCGCCTTGGCCTGCGCGAAGGTCGTCGGCGCATCGGTGCGCTGCTGCAGAAAATCGATGATGCGGGGATTCATTCGCACGGAAAGATCGTTCAGCGGATTCGCGCCGGGGGTGTAGGCGCCGATGTTCACGAGATCCTCGAGATCGGCGTAGGTGGCGAGGAGCTGGTTGACGCGCCGGGCCATCTTCTGGTGTTCCGAATCCGTTACCTCCGGACGGACGCGCGAAATCGACTGCAGCACGCCGATCGCCGGAAAATGCCCGCGATTGGCCAGATTGCGATCCAGCCACAGGTGCCCGTCGGTGATCCCCTTCACCGCATCCGCGATGGGCTCATTGAAATCATCCCCTTCCACGAGAACCGTGTAAAACCCGGTGATGGAGCCCGTTTGTGTGCGTCCCGCGCGCTCGAGGACCTCCGGCAGCATCGAAAAGACCGACGGCGTGTACCCTTTCGTCGCCGGCGGCTCCCCTACCGAGAGGCCGATCTGCCGCTGCGCCTGCGCCATGCGGGTCAGCGAATCGAGCAGCAGCAGAACGTTGAGCCCTTCATCGCGGAAGTATTCCGAAATCGTGCAGGCGACCCTCGCCGCGCGCACGCGCAGAATCGGCGGATCATCGGCGGTCGACACGACAACGATGGCCCGCTTCATCCCCTCCTCGCCCAGTGAATGCTGCAGGAAGTCCTGCACTTCGCGGCCGCGCTCGCCGATCAGCGCAATCACCGAGACTTGCGCCGATGTGTTCCTGGCGATCATCGACATCAGCGTCGACTTCCCCACGCCCGGGCCCGCGAAGATTCCCATGCGCTGTCCGAGGCCGCACGAGAGCAATCCGTCCACGGCGCGAATCCCCGTCCCGATGGGCTGATCGATCGGCACGCGCTTCATGCAGTCCACCGACCGCACATTCACCGGCCGATACTCCGGCAGTTTGATCGGCCCCTTCCCGTCCATCGGCTGCCCGAGCGCGTTGATCACCCGGCCGATGAGCATCGGGCTGCAGATCGCCCGCTGCGACATCGATTTCGCCCGCACCGCATTTCCCCTTGCCACCCCCTGCAGCGGCCCCAGCGGCATCACCATCGCATGTCGATTCTCAAAACCCACCACCTGCCCCGGAATTTTTTCACCCCGATCCGTTTCAATTTCCACCGAGGAATCGACGGCCACCGCAAGATCGATCACCCGCACCGTCAACCCGCGCACCGATTCCACCTCGCCGCGCACGCATCGCGGCTCAATCGTGGCGAGCTGGTTGATGTATCCATCCAAAAGCGTCATATAACGGTTCCACCGTTGAGCGAGTATTGCGTTTCTATTCCGTCGCGAGCAGTTCGTCGGCGATGCGTTTCAACTGCGTTTCAATGCGTGCGTCGATTTCGCCTGCTCCGAATTTCACGACGCATCCGCCCGGAGAAATGGACTCATCCGGCGTCAGCTCCACCGAGTCAATCGAGCGAATCTTCGCCAGCACGTCCGGCAAATACGTTTCGATCGCTTCCACTTCATCCGGACTCACCAGCAGCACGACGGTGCGCGCTTCGCCGACCATTTTCAGCGTTTCGGTGACGGTCGACTCCGCAACGCCGCGGTTCTGCAGCGCCTCCTGGTGCGTCACCCGTTCGGCAATGCCGATCGCGAGGCGGATCAGATCGACCTTTGCATCCGCCACGTGGGCCGGCATGTTCTGGTGCAGGATGTCGAGCGTCTGCGTCCAGCGCGCCGCGAGATCCTTGAACGCCTGGGAATAAATTCCGAGCGCCTCGTCGTGCCCCACCTTCTGGCCCTCTTCCATCCCGGCGGAAAAACCCTCCTGGCGTCCGGCGCTGCGGGCCTCATCGCGGATGTGCAACGCTTCTCGTTCCGCATTCGACCGTGCCTCGGAAATGATCCGCGCCGCCTCCGTGTGCGCCCGCGAAACAATTCGCCTGGCTTCCTGCTCGAGATCGGAGAGATCCATCACGATCGCCGTCTGCGAGGTGCTTGGAGCGGATTGTGCTTTCATCAGGGGCATACGACACACTCAGTTGAACGACAGGAACGCTGCGGCCGCAGGATCACACGATGAGATCCTTCTCGCCGCCGCGGCCGCCGATGATGATCTCGCCCGATTCCTCGAGTCGCCGCACGACATCCACGATTTTCTGCTGCGCCGCTTCCACATCGCTCACGCGCACCGGGCCCATGTACTCCATGTCTTCCTTGATGAGCTGCGCGGCACGTTCCGACATGTTCTTGAAAATCTTGTCCTTCAGATCCTGCGAGGCCGTCTTGAGCGCCAGCGACAGATCGTCGTTGTCCACTTCCTTCAACATCGACTGAATGCCCTTGTCGTTGACCATCATGATGTCTTCGAAGACGAACATCAGGCGGCGAATCTGCTCGACGAGATCCGGATCCTCCGCCTCCAGCCCCTCCATGATCGACTTTTCCGTCGCCCGGTCCGCGAGGTTCAGCATCTCCGCCACCGTATCGACGCCGCCGGCCTTCTCGAACGTCTGCGTGATCATCGCCGAGAGACGATGCTCCAGCCCGCGCTCCACTTCCTTGATCACCTCCGGGTTCGTCTGCTCCATGTTGGCGATGCGCTTCACCACCTCCACCTGCTTCTGCCCGGCGAGACCGACAAGCACTTCCGACGCCTGCGCCGGCTTCAAATGGGCGAGAATCAGTGCGATCGTCTGCGGATGCTCATCCTGGATAAACGTCAGCAGGTTCTCGCTCTCGGCTTTCTGCAGGAACGAGAAGGGGGCGCTCTGAATCGTCTGGTTCACCTGGTCGATGATCTTTTTCGCCGAGTCCGGTGGCAGGCTCTTGGCAAGCAGAGTCTTCGCATAGTCCCATCCGCCTTCGTCCACATAGGTCCGTGCAAGCGCGAGCTGGTAAAACTCGCTGACCACCTCATCGCGCATGCCCTGGTTCACCGGGCCAAGGCCGGCAATTTCGCGGGAAATCTCCTCGATCTCACTCTCATCGAGCTTCTTGAGGATCTCCGACGCGATTCCCTGTTCCAGCGTGAGGATCAGGATCGCCGCCTTCCGCACCCCGCTGAGCTCGCCTGGATCATGTGCCATGGGCACGGTACTCCGATCTTACTTGCCCTTGCTCATCCAGCGCTTCACCAGCGCGGTGGCATTCTCCGGGTTTTCCTTGATCATGTTCGAGACTTCATCCACCATCTTCCGGCTCTGAATCGTCTCGTCGTCGAGTTCAATGCCCGTCAGGACCGCTTCGCCTTCGTTGGCCTCGCCGAACACATCATCGCCCGCGTCCAACTGCTCGGGATCGCCCGGTTTGCGTTTCGCCTTGCCGCCTCCGCCGGACCCGCCGCCGAAGAAGACGCTCGGGTCCACTTCCCCGCCCGCCGACCCGGGCGCCGCCTTCCGGACCATCATGAGCATTGATCCCAGAAAAATCGTCGCGAACAGCATAAGCCCGATCGGTTTGGCATACTGCGTTACGCCGCTCGCGATCGTACCGCTCATCATCCCCGCCTGCGCCACCTGCACCTTCTGCAGCATGATCGTGTCATCGAACCAGTCCACGTTGATCTGGTCTTCGTTCTTCGCACCGATCGCATTCTTCGCCCGCATCTTCGCGAGTTTGCTCTGCTGGTCGATCGTGTCCTTCAGGTCGTCATCCTTCGGATCGGCCGTCTTGTCCTTGTCCGGATTCGCCCGGTGATAGATCGACACAAAATAGCTGCGCGGAATGCTGATGCTCGCCGTCAGATCCTTCAGATTCGTCCCCGCCGGAAGCACCGCATTCTCCACCGTGTGGCTGAAATGCACTTCGTTGTCCGTGGTGCTGTCGTTCGATGTCATCGACGTCTTGTGCCCGCCGCTGTTGTCCGCCGCCACCGCCGAGACGTTCGGTTTCACCCCCGGCTCGCCCGCCCCCGACCCCTCGCTGCTCGACGTGTCCTTCGAGGTCGTGCTCCTGATCGCCTTCACGATCCCCTTCGGATCGTACGTATCCGTCTCCTGCTTCCGGATCGAAAGGTCCGGCACCGCGTTCACCGCGATCTTCACTTCCGGAATGTCCCCGAACATCGTGTACAGCTTCGCCGCAAGGCTATCCTCAATCGACTTCTTGAACGCCAGGAGGTCCGAAGGCATCGGCGAATCATCCGACGGGGCGCGATAACTCCGCATTCCGTCCGTCACCCGCACGTTCTCCGGCTTCATTCCCGCCACCGCGCCGCACACCATGTCGACGATGGACTTCACCTTCTGTTCGCTCAATTCCTCCCCGCCGCGCGTCTTGAGCGTCACGGTCGCGCTCGATGGAATCTGGTCGCGACCAAGGCTCGGCCGCTCCCCCATCCCAATGATCACCGTCGCCTGCTGGATGTAGGGGAAGCTTTCGAGGGTCGTCGCGAGCGTGGTGCCCAGGGCGACATTCCATTTGCGGGCCGACATCCCATCCGTTTCCAGCAGATTATTGTCTTTGATCCAACTGCTGAAGGCGGTCGTCGTGTCTTTGGGAAGCGCCTGTTCCGCGAAGAGTTCGCCGCGAATCTCGTAGGCCTTGTCCGCCGGCACGAGAATCTTGTCCCCCTGCACCTGGTACTCGTACTTGCCCTTCAGACTCATTTCCGCGCGGTTGATTTCCTCCGCCGACATCGACTGCGGCATCAGCACCACCATGTCGGGCTTCGCGGAAAGCACGACCGTGAAGAAAATCGTCGCCACCATGAAGACCACCAGAAGTGTAATCAACAACTTCTGGCTGACCGTCAAACCGGCAAGCTGCGCTCGAATCGTGGCAAGATATTTTCGGAGAAATTCCATGGCATCCATGCCTCGTGGGACCGTAACAACACCGTCCGGATTTCCGCCGCTACCACTATGGATGGGCGAAAATCGACCGCTCCGCAGTCGTATCGTTTTCATCGGTCAGAGGATGAACGTCTCATCAGGGGAATTTTGCATTTGAGATGCACAACTTGCGCGACGCGCAAATCCTGCTCTTTCAGGCGAGTTTCTCAGCAATGCCCCACTCCTCCCCCACCTCGTCAGATGCGGAGATTCTTCACCTCATCGTACGCATCCTGCAGCTTGTTGCGAATCTGGGTAAGCATGCTGAACGCCATCGTCGCCTTCTGGCTTGCGGAAATCACCTCCGCCATGTTCTGCGATTTCCCCGTCACGTAATTGTCCAGAGTCTTGTCCGCATCCTGCTGCAACTGATTCACCTCGTTGAGGTTCTTCATCAGGACGTCTTTGAAGCTCGCGCCGTCGGCCGGCGTCGCGCTCGTCTGCGTGGCGGCGGGGGTGCTGCCGGTGGTCGATTGACCGACCTGCAGATTGCGAAGAGTGTTGAGTGCGTTCACGTTCTATTTCCTCAATTGGTCCCAGGGACCGAATCGCCACGATTTCAGTATACCGCCCATTACGCCAGGAGATGCAGCGTCGAATTCATCATCGACTTGGTCGTCTCCACCGCCGTAATGTTTGCCTCATAGGCCCGCGTCGTTTCGAGGGCATTCACATATTCTGTGGAAAGGTCCACATTCGGATAGCTCACCCACCCGCTTTGATCCGCCGCCGGACTGCCGGGCTCATACCTCTTTTGGAATGGGCTCTGGTCCTGCTCAATCGACTTCACGCTGACGCCCGCGCCGCCGTCGGCCGTGCGCTGCGCCTGAAAGATCGGAAAAATCCGCCGATACGGCGCCGGCTTCCCGTCCGGCCCGATGACCGAATCCACGTTCGCGATATTCGAGGCGATCGTATCCAGCCGAACCCGCTGGGCCGAAAGTGCGCTCGTTGAAATGTCAAAAGCACCAAACATTCGTCAATCCTTGCCTGGATCAAGCCTGCAGCTTGATCGCCCTGGTGGTCATGTCATACCGGCTCTTGAGCAGTTGTGAGACCGCGTTGTGCGCCATCGCGTTGTCCGCCATCTGCCCCATCAGGTATTCCATGCTCCGCACGCCGCGGTCGTGAAACGCCATCGTGTTGCCGACTTCCGCCGGCTTCACCTGCACCTGCGAGCTGACCGGCGAAAAATCGGCCGCCTCGTTCGATTCCGGGTGGTAGCTGTTGTTGTTCGAGGTCCAGTTCTTCGCGATCGCATCCTGCAGCGACTTCTGAAACTCCGCGACCGAGACATCCTTCTGCACAAAACCGGGCGTCGACACGTTCGCAATGTCCTCCAGCAGCACATTGTGCCGCTGTTCCGTGAAGTCGAGCGTTTGCTCGAGCATCCGAATGGTGGGACTTGAAACCAGTGAATCGATCATGCCGAATCCGCAGTTAGGACGCCTGTACTATTGCAACCATCGTGCCATGGGAGGAGTTCGCGAAATCTCCGGGGAAACCGCACGATTTCCCCAGACAGGGTAGCGCAGGTGTTGCGCATCAGAGCGCATTCCCTGCGCATCGCTGCATCACGACTCCACCAGAATCCCATCGTCCTTCAGCTTCTTGAGCTTCATGCCCAGCGTCCGAAGCCCGATGCCCAGTTCCTTCGCCGTGCGCAGCCGATGTCCATTGTGCTTCTCCAGCACCTTGAGAATCGTCCGCCGTTCCAGCTCTTCGAGAATGCCGCTCCCGACACCCATGTTTGTCACATCTTCGGTGACGCCGATCGTCGCCAGCCACGGGCCGATCGTGCTCGCGCGAATCGTCTCCCCCATTTCGAGCACCACGCCGCGTTCGCAGATGTTCTCCAATTCGCGAACGTTCCCCGGCCAGTGATACTTCTGCAGAAGATCGATCGCCTTCGGTTCGAACACCCGCGCCGGACGCCCATCCCGCTGGGAAATCCGCTGCAGAAAATGCTCGCACAGCAGCGGCACATCCTCCAGCCTCTCCCGCAGCGGCGGCAGGGCGATCGGCACCACGTTCAACCGATAGTACAAATCCTCGCGGAACTTCCCCTGCTTCACCCACTCCACAAGATTGCGATTCGTTGTCGCAATTACCCGCACATCCACCTGCTGCGTCACGTTCCCGCCAACACGTTCAAACGCCCGCTCCTGCAACACGCGCAGCAGCTTCGCCTGAATCCCCAGGTCAATTTCCGAAATCTCATCCAGCAGCAGCGTCGATCCGTCGGCCAGCTCAAAACGCCCCTTCCGCAGCTTGTCCGCCCCCGTAAACGCCCCCTTCTCATGCCCAAACAATTCCGATTCCAGCAGATTCGCCGGCAACGCCGCGCAATTCAGACAGACCATCGGCCGGCCAGAGCGTGCGCTCTGCGAGTGAATCACCTGCGCCACATTCTCCTTGCCCGTCCCGCTCTCGCCGGAGATCAGCACCGTCGCGTTGTTGCTCGCCGCCACCTGCCTGATGCGCTCCTGCACATCCCGCATCTGCCGGCTCGACCCCACCAGCACCTTCGGCGGCGTCGCTTCCGCATTCGCACGAAACGCCTGGTTGTCCGCAACCAGCTTCGTGTGCTCCACCGCCCGATCCACCACCACCAGAATCTCTTCGCTCTCGAACGGCTTCTGCACGTAATCGAACGCCCCCAGACGCATCGCCTGCACCGCCGTGCCGATTGTCGCAAACGCCGTCATCAGCACCACCGGCACATCCGGATGCTCCGCGCGAATCTTCTGCAGCAGCTCGATCCCATCCATCTTCGGCATCTTCAAATCCGTGATGACGCACGCCGGCCGATGCTGCCGCACCAGCGCCGGCGCTTCCGTCGGATCCGCCGTCGTCACCGCCTTGTGCCCGGCACGCGCCAGGGCCAGCGACAGCGAATCACGCATCATTTCCTTGTCATCCACGATGAGGACAGTGGCCATGTCACCTTCCTTGATTCAAGTTCTCTCTGACTTTTGACACCGAGGGTCACAGAGAGCACAGAGTTACACAGAGCATCACATCACAAAACGTCGTATTCCCAGTTTCAGCATCGGCACCTGAGAATTGAGCAGCAAACCCGTCCGTATGCCGCTCAGTCGCAAATAGGTCATCCCCAATCACCAACTCCGTCAGAGAATCCCGCTCTTCCACATTCCACTCCTTCTCTAAATCTCTGTGCCTCTCTGTGCTCTCTGTGAACCTCAGTGTCAAAATTTCAAAGAACTATCCGAAAGCGCGCGCCGCGATCCGGCGCCGCGCGGTTCTCCGCAGTAATCTGCCCGCCGTGGGCTTCAATAATCCGATGAACAATCGCCAGCCCCAGCCCCGTTCCCGAATGCTTCGTCGTGAAGAACGGATTGAATATCCGCTCCAGCACATCCTCCGGAATCCCCGGACCGTTGTCGTCGATCAACAACGCGATCCGACCCTCCGGAAGCCGCTCGAGCGAAATCCGAATCTTCCCGCTTTTAATTCCCGCATCCCCGATCGCATCCGCCGCATTCAGAACAAGGTTCAGCAACACGCGCTGCAGCAGTTTCCCATCCGCATTCACCGCCACATTCTCAATCCCCTCCCCGATCTCCGCTTCAATCTTGTGCTGCAGCAGCATCGGCGCCGCCAGTTCCACCGCCCCGGCGACAATCTCCGCAAGATCCTCCTCCCGCCGATTCAGGTTCATATTCCCCGTGAACGCCAGCATGTCGCACACCAGCGAATTCAGCCCCTTCACCCCATTCGAAATCTTCTTCACCAGATCCGCCGCCATCGGCCGATCGACCACTTCCCCCGCCAGCGTGCTCGCATACAACTGAATCCCGCCCAGTGGATTCCGAATCTCATGCGCGATCCCCGCCGCCATCTCACCCAGCGCCGCCAGCCGCTTCTTGTGCTCGAGTTCCCGGTTCTTCTGCTCCAACTGCTCGCGCAACCGAATCACTTCCTCCTGCAGCCGCTCGTGACTCACCTGCAGCCGCTGCGTCACCTGGTTGTACATCTGCAGAACCTCATAGAGATCCTCCAGATTCTTCGGCACCGGCGCATTCTCACCGACCCGCTGGATCGGTTCCTGCACAGAATCAAGTTGTTGCGCGTTCGTCGTCACAGTTCCTCGCTGCAGATGCTGTAAATCAGCCGATCACCGAACCGGTATTGCGTTTCACGCCATAGGCCCGATGCAAATGAGCCCCTGTCACCGTCCGCTTCAACTCGCTTCCCACCTGCTCCTTCTGCCGGATCAGCGCCTGCTTATCCACTTCATCCTGGGCAAGGATGTCGCTCAGCAACTGCTGCACTTCCTTCAGCAACGTCCCCACCCTTTCGCGATCCGTCGCCGGCAATCCGTCCAGCACTTCCTGCCAGCGCCCCTTGTATGGCCGCAGTTCCTGATCCAATGGCCCCACCTGGTCAATCAGCCGGCTCCGCGCCGCCAGGACTCGCATCAGCGATTCCGACTCCCCCGTCGCCACATACTGCGACTGCTGCTTCGCCAGCGTCAGAATCTGCACGTAAAGTTCCTTCTGCCCCGACAACGCCTTGACCAGCGTCGCCGCCAATCCACCGGCCGACTCGTTCTTCAAGTTCGGCAACATCAACTTCAACATCAGCACATCTCCAAAAGACGCGGGGTCGGGGGGGGGGGATCACCCCCCGCCGGAAACCTGGTGCAACCGATTCAAATTAAAAAAGTTCACGAAGTATTGCCGATCCGAAGGCACCGGCCCGGCGGCCAGCGCTTCATCCGGAATCCGTTTCAGAATCCACTGGGCCCGCTCCGCCGCCGCATCCGCCTGCCGCGTCTGCCCCATCGTCAGGTAGCCGTTGACGATCTGCACATACGCCTCGATCGCCACGCGCTTCTGGGCGAACCGCGTGGCCGTCTGGTCATACAGCTTGATCGCCGCCGGATAATCGCCGCGCTCGTAATACGTCTCCGCGCGATCCATGTAACTGGAATGGAGATACTGCTCCTCGAGCGGCGTCAGCGACGCATCCGCCGCCCCGCTTCCATCGCTCCCGTTCTCCAGCGTCGAGATCACCCTGGAGAAGAGCAACGCCGCTCGCGCCAGCCGATCCGTCCGCGCCTGTTCCAGCGCTTCGCGGTGCTCGATGCCCGGATTCTTGCGAATCGCGTCGGCAATATCCGCCGCACTCTTGCGATAACTTTCCGCCAGCATGAACAGCGCCGAGCCGATCTCCGGGTCATTCGGATAACGCTGCGCCGTTTCCTCGAGCCGAAGGATCGCATCCGCCCAGCGGCCGCTGCGGTAATACAGCTCCCCCAGCGTAAACAGGCTGTTGCGGAATTCGCTCGCCGTCGGCAACAGATCCGAGTTGTCCTGCACCAGCGTGAGAAGCGATTTCTCGGCCTTCTCGAAATTCGCCTCATTCCCCGGACCGGTTCCCAGCGTCATATAGCAGCGCGCCGTGTTCACCGCCGAAGTGTATGCCGCCGGCGTGTGCGGATTCTGCCGAATATTCTGCTGATACACATCCAGCGCCTCGTTCAGCTTCCCCACCGACTGATACAGCACCCCCATGTCCAGCAATCCTTCCGGCGTGCGCGGGTCGCGCGGACGCTCCGTCGTGAACTTTTCGTACACCGCGATCGCCTTGTTCGTCTCGCCCGCGGCATCGTACAGATGCGCTGCACGCCAGAGGCTGTCGCCTGATGTCGAATCCTCCATCGTGGTGAGCTTCGCGTGGCGCAGGTAATCGTCCGCCGCTTCGACCAGCAGCGAGGTCGCTTCGCGCTTCCTGGCTTCCCGCGTTGCCCCATCCGGCGCCGCATTCATTTCTTTCTTCAATTGCGCCGCCAGCCGCTCCTTCGTGGTGGCGAGGCGATAGGCGGTCGCGGCAGTTTCGGGCTCGTTGATCTCCTTCTGCAAGGTCAGAAAGAGCAGCGCATCACGCAGGCGGTCGGCGTCCGCGTAGCGCTGATACTCGGCGACCAGGCTTCCACGCACCTGGTCGATCCTTACCATCTCCGGAACGCGGTGATTTCCCGAGTCCGACAGGTCGTCGATCGTCGGTGCGCCGCCCGCCTCCTGCAGCCTGCTGATGACGAAACGGTAGTCCGTCTGCATCTGATCGTCCGGCGTCTTCTTCATCGCGAGGACTTCCGCCCGGCCCAAACGCGCGGCCGCCCAGACGCTTGTCCCAATGTCGTGCGTCACCACATCCTGAAACAGCGTGCCGGCGGTGTCGAGATCGTTTCTCGTTTCCGCGATCTTGGCCAGCAGAATCGCAGCCCGGGCATCGTCGAGGTTGCGTGCCACGAACTGCTGGCGTGCCTTGGTCAGATCACGCTGGGCTTCATTCAGCTTGCCGTCTTCGTGTTCGGCGCGGCCGATCCACAGAAGCAGCCGGCCGTTGGGATCGCGCTCGGCGACCTCCGGCAATGCCGCGCGGGCGTCCTCCACCGCATGCTCCAGTTCCGCGCCTCCCGTCCCTGACTCCATCGCGATCTCGATCTTCCGGCAGAGAGCCCACACGCGGTCATCAAGCGATATCGACTGCTTCTGCTTGAGAAGCGCATCGAGCGCCCCGACCGCCTTCCCGAAGTTGCCCGCGCCGACGTGGGCCGAGACGAGGTCGCGAACGTGGGACTGCAGTTTCGTGGGGTCCGCAGCGATGGCGGCCTGAAGTTTTTCAAGCGCCGCGTTGGCGTCGCCGAGCGCCAGTTCCGCTTCGCCCCAACGCTCGTTGACGGTCGCGTCCGGCACGTAGCCGAGCTTCACGGCGATCTCATAATGTTCGGCGACGTGCTGATAGTTCTCGCGGACAAAGCCAGACTGGGCTTTCTGAGCGAGATAGAAGGCGTCGCCCGCAATTCGTTGCAGTTCCGCCTGCTCCGGTTTCTTCTTGTAGTAGAGTGCGAGCTTGTTGATCTCGTCGATGGTTTCGGTGTACTTGCCCGTCTGGAGGAGGCCGTTCAATCCCGCCACCTGGGATTCGAAGGGGACGGGCTTGAACACTTTGACCAGCGCCCGCAGGCCGAAACCAAACGCCGCCAGGCCCGCGAGGAGGAGCGGCACCTGCCAGAGGCGATTCCAGCCGCCGGCGCCCAGCTCGCGCGCGATCCCCCGGGGCGGGCCTTTGCCGCCTGATCCGCCGAGGTTGTTTGCTGGCACTGTGGTCATCCACCGGCTCCGCCGTGGTTTGGGAAAGCTCGGGCGTCCTGCCCGGGAAACAGATTGCGGTTCGCAACGCGCAATTTTCGCTTTGAGGCCTATCGGCTCAGCTTATGCGAACTCTTCACAATTTCGGCAGATGGAAGGGCTTCCGGGAATCGCCTGATCGGGGGATGATGCAGCTTTTGCCCCCAGAGGTGCGGAAACGGCTTGGGGCGGGGGGGGGGGGAGAACATCGCCAGGAAGATTGCCAATGTGCGCGCATCCTTGGCCATCTCCTGCTTGCACAATAGCAATTCAGTTATCCATATTCGCAGCAAAAGTGAAACAGGGAAAAGTCTATTCAACTTTTCCCTGCGCTGCTATTCAGAAATGACTCGCTGCTATTGCAGGCGAGAGCACATTCCGGCGATACCATCGCCGCCTCTATCAGTCGAGCTTTCGCAGCCCAAGGCCCATTTCCGTCAGGCGCTGCTTGATTTCCAGGAGGGAGGTCTGACCAAAATTCTTCACGCCCAGCAACTCCGCCTCGGTGCGCGTGGCCAGTTCGCCGACCGAGCTCACGCCGAGACGCTGCAGGGCCTTGCGCGAGCGAACGGAAAGTTCCAGCTCGGTGACATTCTTGTTAAGGATCGCCTCCGGCACATTGGCGGCGACGGACTTGAGCAGATCCTTGCGGGCCTGCGACTGCTGCTCTTCAAGGGCCTGGCCGAGACGCAGCCCCTTGTTCGTCAGCATCGTCTTGATCTCTTCGAGCGACGTTTCGCCGAAGTTCTTGTATCCCAGCAGTTCCGCCTCGGTGATCTTCAGCAGGTCACCCAGCGTGCGTATGTTCATCTTCTTGAGGCAGTTGCGGGCCCGAACCGAAAGTTCGAAGTCGGTGACCGGAGTTTCGAGCAGCGCGTTGCGCTTTTCGCTGCGCTTTTCGCTGTCCTCGTCAAAGGTCATCGAGAGCGAGGAATCCACATCGCGCTGATAGAGCTTGCCCCGGGGGTGGTTCGGGTTGACCGTCAGCAGGCGGGTCAGGCATTCCTCGGCATCGTCGTAGCGGCCGATGTCCTCGTAAAGAATCGACAGGTTGAGGAGGACGCCTTCGCGCACAGGACGCCGGTCCGCGAGGATTTCGTATACCTCGATCGCCCGCTGATCGGCCCCGCGGAGGTCCAGCAGATACGCCAGCTTGAACATCACTTCTTCGTTTTCGTGGTCCAGCTCGTGCGCTTCATCCAGACGGTCGATGGCCGTCTCGATCTGACCGTTGGCCAGCGCTTTGAGGGCCTGATCATAGAGCTGCTTCGCCTGAGCGATATCCCGGGTGGTTTCCTGCATTGCGGGGGATTCTGCAACTTGCGTCATGCGATCTATTCCCTACTCTTTGGATTGGAATGTAGGCGCTGGGACGGGTCGTTTTCTCCGCCTTCCCTACTGTCGAAACATAATAGCATACCGGCTTTCGCCCATGAGGGCAAATCAACCGGCTTCCTCGCAGGAATCGAGAATCTGTCCCCCTCCCCGCAGCCATCGTTCTTCGGAGGCGTAACTAACCCTCTCTCGGCCGGTAATGACATCGGATTCGCCCTTGCGGTCGAGACATCACGACAGGCGAGCGTTAATATAGACGGCATGTTCACAGGACTCGTCCAAGCTCTCGGCATCGTTCTCGCCGCCTCCGACACGCCCTCCGGCAAGCGGCTTACCGTCTCTCTTGCGGAGCTGGCCGATTCGAAAATTGAGCCCGGCGACTCCGTCTGCGTTTCCGGCGTCTGCCTCACCGTCGTCAAAATCGCCAACGGAAACCTCCAGTTCGATGTCATCTCCGAAACCCTCAACCGCTCCACCCTCGGCCAAAAGAAACCCCAGGACCGCGTGAACCTCGAGCTTTCGCTGCGGCCCGACTCCTACGTCGGCGGGCACTTTGTGCAGGGGCATGTGGACGGGATCGCGACCGTTGCCGCCGTGAAGCAAGACCCGCGGGATTGGCGCATCACTTTTCAGGTTGCCCCGGATCTGATGCCATACATTGTCCCGAAGGGTTCGATCGCGGTGGATGGGACGTCCATGACGATTGCCGAGGTCTCCACCCAGGCCAGCACCTTCACCCTTGCTGT
This sequence comes from Phycisphaerae bacterium, assembly GCA_035524355.1. Lineage (GTDB taxonomy): Bacteria > Planctomycetota > Phycisphaerae > WQYP01 > WQYP01 > DATKPA01. The sequence continues at coordinate 62,756 of DATKPA010000095.1, forward strand.
AATTCCGACGACTCTGGAGCAGACGACGCTCAGCGGGCTTCACGCGGGGGATCAGGTGAACGTCGAGACCGACATCCTCGCGCGCACGGTCGTGCACTGGCTGACCCAGATGAATGCCGGCCAGGCGAAGGGTGCCAAGGGAGCGGCAGGCATCGGGGGAGGGATCACGCTCGCCAAACTGCAGGAACTGGGGATGACATGAGCGATCCCCGCCCCACCATCGGCATCACCATGGGGGACCCTGGAGGCATCGGCGCGGAAGTCATCGTCAAAGCACTCGCAGATCCCGAAATCCGCAAGCTCGCACGCTTCGTCATCTTTGGCCTCAACGAACTGCTCGCCTATACCGCGGACCTGGCCGAAATTGAGCCCTACTGGTGGCGCGACCAGCACGAACGCTTCGTCACCAACGGCACCAGCATTCCTTCGCTCCCCCCCACCTACCCGCATGATGTGGTCGTGCTGGATTATGACGAATTCTCAATCCTCGGCCTGGACATGCGCGGAGCCTCCCGCGCGGGCGGGCAGGCCTCGATGCAGTTTGTGACTGATGCGATCCAGGCGGCGATGAAACGGAAGATCGATGCGGTGGTAACGGCGCCGATCTGCAAGGAATCGTGGAAGCTCGCCGGCTTCGACCGCTGGCCCGGACACACCGAACTTCTCGCCGAAAAGACCAAAGCCAAGCGCCACGCCATGATGTTCGCCGCTCCCCCCAAACCACTCAGCACTCAGTCCTCAGCACTCAGCACTCACAAAGGCCTCCGCGTCGTCCTCTGCACGATTCACGAAGCCCTTTTTGAGCTGAGGCACAAGTTCAAGATCGGCACAGTGTTCGACCCCATCGACCTCGCGCACAAGGCGCTGGTCGAATGGTTCGGCATCGAAAAACCACGCATCGCCGTCTGCGGGCTCAATCCGCACGCCTCGGAGAACGGACTCTTCGGCGATGAAGAAAAACGCATCATCGAGCCGGCCATCATGATGGCCAGGCAGCACGGAATCGACGCGAATGGCCCCTTCCCGGCCGACACGATCTTCATCAAGGCCGTCCAGGGGCAGTACGACATTGTCGTGGCGATGTACCACGACCAGGGCCTTATCCCCGTAAAGCTGCTCGACTTCGCGGGAAGCGTGAACCTCACGCTCGGCTTGCCGATTGTGCGCACCTCGCCCGATCATGGCACGGCGTTTGATATCGTCGGGAAGAACAAGGCAGACCCCGGTTCGATGAAATCCGCCATCCAGATGGCCGTTGAAATCGCCGCCCGAAAAAAATCTGCCCCGCCCGCGCCCGAGTCCCCACCCAGCGCCTAGACTCCCACGTGTACTTACGTGCTGTTGCGAACTTCAGCCCCCCCACGGAGCAATTCCATGGCCAAATCGTTCAAAGAACTCACTGAACGCGAAATCCTCGCCCTCGCCATCACCCTCGAAGAAGAAGATGCACGCATGTATGCCGACCTCGCGGAATCTCTTCAGGCCAATTACCCCGGAACCGCCGAACTTTTTCGCGGCATGATGAAGGAAGAAACCGAACACCGACGCAAGCTCACGGAGGTCTACCGCGAGCGCTTCGGCGACCACATCCCCATGATCCGACCCGAGGACGTGAAAGGCTTCGTGAAGCGGCAGCCCGTCTGGCTCACGAAGAACCTCGGCCTCGACCGCATCCGCAAAACCGCCGCGGCCATGGAGTTCCAGACGCGGCGATTCTACGAGCAATCGGCCGCCAGGACGTCCGATGCCCGCGTACGACAACTCCTCACCGACCTCGCCGAAGAAGAGCGCCACCACGAAGCCACGGCCGAGCAGCTCACCGAAGAACACGTCGGCAAGCAGGTGATCGCGCAGGAGGATGAGGCGAAGCGCCGCCTCTTCATCATGCAGATCATCCAACCCGGCCTCGCCGGCCTCATGGACGGTTCCGTCTCCACCCTCGCCCCCATCTTCGCCGCCGCCATCACCGCCCACAACGCCAGCCCCGGACACCCGGACCTCACCGCCTTCAAAGTCGGACTCGCCGCCTCCATCGGCGCCGGCATCTCCATGGCCTTCGCCGAAGCCCTCTCCGACGACGGCTCACTCACAGGCCGCGGACGACCCCTCATCCGCGGTATCGCCTGCGGCCTCATGACCACCGCCGGCGGCATCGGCCACACCCTCCCCTTCCTCATCCCCAACTTCCAAATCGCCTTCTGGTCCGCCATCCTCGTCGTCGCTCTCGAACTCGCCGCCATCTCCTGGATCCGCCACCGCTTCATGGAATCCCCCTGGATCTCCGCCGCCATCCAGGTCGTCATCGGAGGCATCGTCGTGCTGCTCGCCGGCATCTTCATCGGCGCAGGTTGATCGTTCCGAAGATGACATTTTGCAGATTGTCTTTATGTACCTTTCAAGGTACACTCCGTTGCATTGAGGTTATGGCTGTTGAGTCCAATCAAAAAGTTGCCTGCAATCTTCTACAGGTCCTTGAGAGGCGCCGAACCGGTACGCGATTGGCTGAAAGAACTATCCCCGGAGGACCGCCGCATCATTGGTTTCGACATTGCCACGGCGGAATTCGGCTGGCCGGTTGGAATGCCTCTTTGCCGATCGCTCGGCAAGGGACTGTGGGAGATTCGGAGCACTATCACAGGTGGACGGATTGCCAGAACTTTCTTCTGCGTCAACGGCGGCGAAATGGTTCTGCTCCATGGATTCGTCAAGAAGACGCAGAAAACACCGCAGTCAGATCTGGAACTCGCTCGGAAAAGACAGAGGGAAATGAGTCATGAAAACTAAAAACCCCCATCGCGGTTCCACCTTCGAGAGCTTCCTGAAGGAGGAAGGAATCCATCACGAGGCGACCACTCACGCGATCAAGCGGGTCCTCGCCTGGCAGTTGGAACAGGCCATGAAGGCCCAGGGCATTACCAAAGCGGAAATGGCTAAACGCATGCGAACGAGCCGCGCTCATCTCGATCGGCTGCTTGATCCGAAGAATGACAAGGTGCAGCTCGATACAGCGCAGCGCGCCGCCGCCGCCGTTGGGCGGACGCTCCATTTGTCTTTGGTATAGCAAGCAAAGTCCGCCGCCATCCATGTCGTTCTCGGGGGGGATCGTTGTGCTGCTTGCGGGCATGTTCATCGGCGCAGCATAACACCCCGAGCGCCGCTCGTTCTCGCATGCCCCTCCCCCCGAGCGCCGCTTCCGTTACTTCCCGTCACCCTTCGCCAGAATGTCGTTCGCCGACTTGAACCAGTCATCCTTCGGCTCATACCCGTCGATCCGCCCCAGTTCCTTCTCCGACGGACTCAGAAACACATTCGTCGGATACCCCGTCACCTTGAACTTATCCTTCAACTCCTTGTTCTGCTTCTTCAGCTCATCCGACTGCGGCTTGGCATTCGGATAATCCAGTTGCAGCAGCACCAGCTTCTCCTTCGCCAGCTTCTTGAACTCCGGCGTCGAATACACATCCTTGTCCAGCTTCTTGCACCACCCGCACCAGTCGCTCCCGGTGAAGTCCATCAGGATCACCTTGTGCTCCTTGTTCGCCGTCGCAATCGCCTGCTTCATATCCGTCATCCACTGCACCTCCCCCGCGCTCGAGTCATCGGCGGACAAAACCCCGCCGCCCGCAAGAACGCACACCGCCGCCACCAACGCTAATAACGATTTGCTGGCCCTCATGTCGCTTCTCCTTTTTCAAGCGCCAATCAACCAACATATCTACAAACACCCCATTGCCGCCACTAAATTCCCCTCTCTCCCCTCAACAACCCCCTCACCCGCAAACCCCCGGCTTCCTCTTCACCCACTCATGCGCAAGCTCATACTGCCGCGCCGTCCTCAACAGCGTCTTCTCACTGAACACCGGCCCCAACAACTGCATCCCGATCGGCAGCCCGCTCGACGACACCCCGCACGGCAAACTCAGCCCCGGTATCCCCGCAATATTGCACGTCACCGTGAACACATCGCACAAATACATCGCCAGCGGATTATCCCCCTTGCTCCCAAACTCAAACGCCACCGTCGGACTCGTCGGCCCCGCAATCACATCGCACTTCTCAAACGCCTGATCGAAATCCTTCTTGATCAACGCCCGCACCTTCTGTGCCTGCAGATAAAACTTGTCCGCATACCCCGCCGACAACGCATACGTCCCCAGCATGATCCGCCGCTTCACCTCCGCCCCAAACCCCTCCCCACGACTCGCCGCATACAAATCGATCAAATCCTCCGGCCGCGCCGTCCGATGCCCATAATGCACCCCGTCATACCGCGCCAAATTACTCGACGCCTCCGCCGGCGCAATAATGTAATACGCCGCAATCCCATACTGCGTATACGGCAACGAAATATCCACCAGCGTCGCCCCCTGCTCCTTATACCACCCAATCGCCTTCTCCACCGCCCCCTTCACCTCCGGCTCCATCCCCTCCACATCAAAGAACTCCTTCGGCAACCCGATCCGCAGCCCCTTGATCGGCCTGTCCAGATCCTCCAGATAATTCGGAATCGCCTCCGGCCAGCTCGTCGAATCCTTCTCATCATGCCCCGCGATCACCTGCAGAAAAATCGCCGCATCCTCCACCGTCAGCGTCATCGGCCCGATCTGATCCAGCGACGAAGCGAACGCCACCAACCCATACCGCGACACCAACCCATACGTCGGCTTCAGCCCCACGATCCCGCACAGCGACGCCGGCTGCCGAATCGATCCCCCCGTATCCGACCCCAACCCGCCAAACCCCAGCCGCGCCGCACACGCCGCCGCCGCCCCACCGCTCGACCCCCCCGGCACACACTTCACATTCCACGGATTCTTGCTCGGCCCAAACGCCGAATTCTCCGTCGACGATCCCATCGCAAACTCATCCAGGTTCGTCTTCCCCAGAATCACCGCCCCCGCCGCCTCCAGCTTCTTCACCGCCGTCGCCGTATACGGCGCATGAAAATGCTCCAGCATCTTCGACGAGCACGTCGTCGTCCCATACTCCGTGCACATGTTGTCCTTGATCGATATCGGCACCCCCGCCAGCAACCCCCCCGTCTTCTTCCCGTCAAACGCCTCCGCCCGCTTCAACGCCCGCTCCGCAAATACGCTGTTGAACGCATGCAGCTCCGGATTCAACCTCCCGATCGCTTCCAGCGTGTACTGCGTCGCCTCCCGGCTGGACAACTTGCCGGCGGCAATCTGGTCTCGAACTTCGCGGGCGGAAAGGTCAGAAAGCATGTCGATCCTGCATTTAGTATTGAAGTGCGTTGAAAATTCACTGCGCGGCGGTCGCGCCCGTCGGCTTCCACGTGATGCTGCCGAGAATGTCGAGGGCGAGTTTCCGCTCCTCCGAATCCTTCGCTACGGCGATGGCGTGGCATAGATCGCCCCTGCCCCCCGGCTTCGTGATGATCACCTCGCAGAATGCCGAGCCGTCGTTCGTCCGGCCCGTCCATTCACGCGCGATGTTGCCGTTGAGGGCATACGACCGCGTATTCGAAATCTTGTACGTCTCCGGGTCCGCTTCGGCCAGGCTCCCCTTATCCGATTCTGCCGGAGAAACCGTGATCACCACGAACGGCTTCTCTGTCCCCGATGGCCTCCCCCTGTACAGCGAATACTGCTCCAGCTCCGCCGACTTCCGCTCCACTCGCGTCACCGTCGGCGGTACCGTGAAATCCCACTCCCCCGTCACCACATCCACTACCCCAGGCACCGACGGTGGCGCCTGCCCCGTCGGCTCCTCATTCACCGTCTCCCCCACCGTCACCGGCGCCGGCTCATGCGTCACCTCGATCGGCTCTTCCTTCAAATCCGCACGCGACAAATTGTACCGCTCGTCCAGATAGTTCCGGCTCGCGCAACCCGACACCCCGATCGCCGCGATCAGCACCAGCATCTTCGTCCGCATGTTCTTCCCTTCAAAAGTCCTGACCTCCCCACTCTAAGTTTCCCGTTTTGCGTTTCCCGTTTTGTGTTTTGCGTTTTGCGTTTTGAGTTTTGAGTTTCGAGTTTTACCCCCCGCCCATCCCGTTATCCAGCACCTTCGGCACCGCAAAATACGGCCCATCCTTCGCCGGTGCATTCGCCAGTACCTGCTCCATCGTCAACGACGGCTCCACCACATCCGCACGTAACACATTTTCCAACGGCAACGGATGCGCCATCGGCTCAACCGGCGGCGGACCCGACACATCCACCGATTTGAGCTGCGCCACATACCCCAGTATCCCCGTCAACTGCGTCGCGTACCGGCCGATGTCCGCATCCGCAAGCTTCAGCCGCGCCAGCTTCGCCACATGCCTCACCTGAGCTTCGTCGAGTTTGTCGGTCGATTCGGGGGTCTTCGCCATACGGAATTCCTTTCCGTTCATCCGGGATAAGCGGGCGCATGAAAAAACGAGGCCCGTAGACCTCGTTTGTACGTCAGTTTTGGGCGTTGGTCAACGCGCTCAGGCTTCCGCCTTCGCGGCGTGCTTGTACGTCTGCGACCGCTTCAGCCGCTTCACCACCACACCCGAGCGAAGCGCCTTCGCCGACGCCCACACCCGCTGCGGCTTCCCATCAATCACAACCCGAACCTTCTGCAGGTTCGGCTTGAACTTCCGAGACGACCGCCCGGTGATCTTGATACCCACCCCGCCCAGGTACTTCGCTTTACCGCGGTAGGTGCATTGACGGCCAATCCGTGTCCGGCGGCCGGTATAAGCGCATTCGTATGGCATGGCTGTGATCCCTTCAAAAACGAGCAAAGCATTGTACAGAGGGGGGGAGGTGAATGCAACGGGGGCGGGGAACGATGAATTTTGAACGATGAACGATGAAAGGGGCGAGGCGGGCGGGGCCGGGGGGGGAGATTGCCAAGGTCGGGTACGTCATTGGCAATCTCCCCTCAATTCCGATAGGAATTATAGGTATTAGATTGCAAGTGCATGAGTGGAATGGACATGCACGATTATTAACGTTATGGTTTTGATGGGGTGAGGGAGCAGAGGTGGGGTGAGGGCGAGTCGGCCTACTTGCGTTTGTCAGCTTCGAGGTTTGCCAATGCGTTGCGCATTGCGGCTTCGACTGTTGGGTCGAGTTTCGGGCGCGGAGGCGGAAGTAGCGAAGGAGGTAAAAGGTCAAAAGGTTAAAGGTCCAAAGGGGCAGCGGGGAATAGGTATGTGCGGAATTTGTCCGTGAAGTACAATTTGGTTCATGACGAGCGAGGAATTTCGAAAGGCGATCAATCAGGGGCTCGGGCGGGCGGTTCTGCATATTCGGAGTCATTCATGGGAACCGTATGCGGAAGCGATTGAGAATGTTTGCCTGCATAACACGGCGTACGATCCTCAGTGCGAGGGGAGCAGAGCCGATTATGTGTATGAGATCGTGAGGCTGACGGGGGAGCCGGAGCGGTTTGCCAAGATTGTTGCCGAGGGGTTGTTGAATGCGCGGGAGTATTCGGAGGTGGAGCATTTGTTTGACATGGCGGCGCTGTTTGCAAAGGAGGGCTATGGCGGAGCACGAGAGGCGATGTTGAAGAAGTTTGGGTGGGATGAGGAGCGGAAGGATTTTCTGGGTGGGGAGCAAATTGTGAACGTTGATGGGGAAAAGGGGTTGTTGTTGGTTGCGGAGCAGATTGGGATGTGGATGGAGGGACATCCAGAGTATTGGGTGGATGATTCGTTGTTGAAAGGAGAGGCGGAGGGATGGAGGGAGCGGGTTTTGGCGGAGGGGGCAATGGCGAGCGTGAATGTGCGGCGGTATCGGGAGGCGATGGAGAAATACAAGACGGAGGCGGGGCGGAGACGGCGGCTCCCGGAGTATCGGAATTGGAGTTATGCGGAGTTGCGGGAGCGGATTGTAGCGGGTACCGAAGATGTGCCGCGGGGATGGTTATATAGGTGGGGCGAACATGCGTCGGAGGAAGCTGTACGAGAAGCAGCGGCGGACTTGTTGAAGGAGGAGGACGAGAAGCGGCTGGTCGCGTACTTGAGAATCTTCGACCGGCGCCGGTATCCCCTCGACCATGAGCGCTTGATTCAACTTGCGAAGGGCGTGAATGAAGAGGCGGCGATTGCGAGTTGCCGCGCGTTGCGCCACGTGAAGGATGAATCTGTCCGGGCGTTGGCGATCGACATGATGGACGCAGGACGCGGAGTAGGGGACGCGGTGGAAATGTTGGTGCTGAATTATGTTGGTGGGGATGAGCAACGGATTGAAAAGCTTTTGGCGGCGCAGTGCAATGATGAGGATTTCCATTGGTGCGGGCATGCGGCACTGCATCTCTTTGAAGCGAATGTTGAAGCGGAGGCGGTGGGGACGATGATGCTGATTTACGAACGCGGGAGGTGTTCGAATTGCAGGACTGGGGCGGTGCGGGTTTTGATGGGGCGCGGGGTGATTCCTGAGTGGATGGTGGAGGAGTGTTTGTTCGATTCGAGTGAGGAGGTTCGGGAGGCGGCGCGGGAGTATCGGGCGCGGAGTTGAACTGATTTTGCGAGTTCGGCTCCCGCCTGACCACAAGACGCCGCCTGAAGACGGAAATCCGAGCGTGCGTTTCGGACTTAACTTGGCTGCCGCGGTTTCCAGATGGTGAGGCCGGGGACTCGATCGAAATCGTCATCGTTGGTGATGAGGTGGGTGAGTTGGTGGCGTTGCATGAGGGCGATGATCAGGGCGTCGTTGGTGAGGAGGTGATGAGTGACGGCGATACTTACAGCGTCACGCAGGAGTTGATCATCGACGGGAAGGATGGTCAACGGGAGGGTTTTCAAGCGATCGATTGCGAGGGGGTATTCGACGAGTTTGCCGATGATTTCGGGGTGTTTTCCGAGATATCCGATGATGCCGGCGCGGTCGCGTTTGGCGAGTTGGGCAACTTCGGAGGTCATCACTTTGTGGAGGGTGTCGCTTAGAACGGAGATGCTGACGGAGAGGGACAGGCGGGCGGAGAGAGCACGGTTCAGGAGGTTGATACAGGGATCAGAGAGGGGAGGTGTGGGGACCAATGCGTAGTAGAAGATGTTCGAGTCGACGAAGCATGGTGTGCCGTCGGGAACGTCGAGGGGCATCGTTACGATTCCTCGATGTTGAACTCATGGTCAGTAGCGATCTGGTTGGAGAGTTCGGCGGGGATTTGGATGTTGAGGGGCTGAAAGTGTGGCGTGAGAGGTGGGGATGCGGGTGGGGCGTCGATTCGTTCAATACGGACGGTCAGACGTGTGCCGGTGGGGAGCGGGATGGAGAAGGGTTCATCCAGCACAATGGTTTTGCCGTCGAAGTGGGCGTTGAGGGTGACCATGAATTTGATTATACAAGGTCGACGGCGGGTGAACCAAGCGGGGTGTCTTGGGTGGCGTGTTTTGGTGGGTGCATGGACGAATTTTGGAAATGGCCGATTTGTGTGTTGGTGGAAGCTCATTGGCCCGCGGCGTCGCAGGTGTGGCTGGGGGGACATGGGCGCGGCGGACGAGATGAAGATGAGGATTGGTTAGCCGAGGACGGTTTCGTAGGTTTCGACCTTCGGCGGCCCATCCAGCAGCGATTCAAATTCCGCAAGCATGCTGAGCGAATAGGGTTGATACAAATGCACATCGAAAAGTTTTTCCGAGGCGTAGCGGGAGAAGACGAAGAACAGGTTGCGGTCGGTGCGCGAGCGATAGAGGCGGTAGTCCAGGACGCCCGCTTCGGTCCGGGTGATCGGCACGCGGTTGCGGAGTTCGCGCTCGAGGTCAGCGGCTTTGCCTTCCTTCGCGCGGAAGCCGATGGTCACAATGTAGTGCTTTTGCGTCGACATAAGCCCAATCACGTTAATGGCCTGGGGCGTCGGCATCACCTGCCGGGATTTCCAACCGATAGCCCTGCATGCGGGAAACCGATACACTATATCGGGTTCAAACCCCTCTTTGCGAGAATACACAAAGGTGAATTTAGCCATGGTTGAAACGTTGAGCGGAGACTTTATTGTACGGCCGGGGTCGCGGTTTGCCCTGGTGGTCGCCGAGTTCAACAGCTTTATCACCGCGAAACTCGCCGAGGGGGCCGTCGAATGCATCCTCCGCCACGGCGGCAAGGAATCCCAGATCACCCAGGTCAAGGTCCCGGGGGCCTTTGAGATTCCGACCGTGGCAAAGGCACTGGCGGCCTCGGGGAAATATGCGGCGGTGATTTGCCTCGGCTGCGTCATCCGCGGCCAAACCGATCACTATGACCACGTCACCCGGCAGGTCTCTACCGGCGTCGGGGCGATCGGCCCCGAAACAGGTGTGCCGACGATGTTCGGCGTCATCACCGCCGACACCATCGAACAGGCCCTCGATCGCGCCGGCCTCAAGGCGGGCAACATCGGCTGGCACGCCGCCGCCGCCGCAATTGCGACCGTGAGCGTCCTGGGAAAAATCAAAGGAGAGTAGGGGGAATGAGGAGTAGCCGGGGAAAGCTGATGAGCTTGGAAAATGGTTTTGGAATGGGATGATGGAGGGGTGCCATGGCGGAATGTTTTGCGTTTTGTTTTGAGTTGCCGTAATGAATTATGAGAGAGCCCAGGCGAGACGCGTCGCATTGCAGGGCCTTTACCAACTGGATGTCCAGGGCGAATCGTTCCTCACCGACGGCCTGCAGGCGTTCGTGAGCGAAGCGACGGACGATCCGAAAATCCGCGAAATCGCCACCTACATGGCCAGGAGCGCCTGGCTGTTCCGCACGACCGCCGACGAATGGCTGGGAAAGATCGCGGCGAAGTGGCCCGTCTATCGCATGGCGACAGTCGACCGCAACATCCTCCGCCTCGCCACCTGGGAACTGATCAACTACCCCCAGACGCCGCCGAAGGTCGTCCTCGATGAAGCGATCAACATGGGCAAGGAATTCTCCACCGCCGATTCCGGCAGCTTCATCAACGGCATCCTCGACGCCCTGCTGAAAGAGCACCTGCAGCAGACGGGGAAAAGCCTCAACCCCTAAGACGTCAAAAGTCGTAAACGTGTTCGAGCTGAATGGCGGGATCATTCAGCCGAAGCAGCGCGTCGCTCAGGTGCGGAACCGGAACCGTAAACGCGATTCGTTTGTGACCCGGGTGGGTGATGATCGGCTGGGTGAAGAGCAGCGTGGAATCGGGGAGGGAAAAATTGTTGGGAACAATGGCGGTAATGAGGATCGGGCCGGAGTTGCCGGCGATTTCAAGAAATCGCGCGTTGGACTTTGCCAGCGCCATCGCCGCGGGGGTGAAAGCCTGGTAGCGGGGCATTTGCACGAGAGAGGCACCGTCGGGGAACTGCTGGAGCGTTTTCAGTTCGGTCATTGCAGCGGAGGGATCGCGATCGAGCACGACGACGGTGTACTTCGACTCGATGCCGTAGGCCGATTCGCTGCCCTGTTTGATGAGCCAGCCGTAGCCCGCCTTGAAGAGATACTGGGTGGTCAGGAAATATTTTCGCTCCCAGCTTCGCAAGGGGTTGGCGCTGAGCAGCGGCGTGTCGGTCCAGACGCGCCTGCACGGGGTAAGGTAATCGAATTTGTAGAAAGGCTCCTTGTCCAGGTAGGAGGCGTATTCATGTGCCACGTCGGCGGCGAGTCTGTCCTCGGGGGTCATGCGCCCGAAGCGCGTAGCCTCCGTTGCGCGCCCGATGAGAGATTCATAGGCCCGCGTGGCGCCGTACTCGCCGGTCATGCTGGCGCCGATCACCCAGATCATCGAATGGTACGCGTAATTGAAGCGCCGGGTGTCTTTCGTGGAGTCGTAGACGGCACCGTAGCCTTGCCAGAACTGGCCGATGTGCCGCAGGAATGGGAATTCGCTGGGTGGATTTTCGCTGATGAAATCGGCGTATTCGCGGGGGCTATAGACGAGAAACCATTCCGGATAGGTGAGAAAGGTGTCGTCGGGGGCGCGACGGAATTCCGCGGGCGTGCGCGGCGAGGCCGGGGTTGCAAGCGGTGCATGTACGGAACGAGCGCCTGAACTGCAGGAGACCTGCAGCAGAAGCGTGCAGATGCATACAAGTACGGAGGCGATCGACAGCGTGCGGAGTTTCATGGGCGTCTCCTCAAGCAGCTTTCGCGAAAGCCATCAGCGTGTTATCGCTGGGGTCGTTTTCCTGCAGCAGGCGTTTGCCCGAATCGGTGAAGCCGCGCTGCACGACGTAGGCTGCCCACTGGTCGGCGGAGCGGAACGACTTCACTTCGCCGGCATTGGTCTGCCACGGAATGTTCAGGCCGGCGTTGAAGACGGTGTGGACGAGGGAGCAGAAGGTGGCCATTTCGGGGGTGGGGGCGTCGTGATCGCGCATGATGAAAAGGCCGCCGGGCCGGAGAATGCGGTGGATGGAGCGGACGAATTCGTCGAGGAGATCAGGGGGGCAGTGGTGGAGTCCGATAAAGGCGGTGACGAGGTCAATGGAGCCGGGGGCGATGCCGTGGGAGTCGAGGGGCTTGTAATCGAGCAGGAAGAAGGTGCCGAGCTTTGCGAGTTGGCCGCGCTCCATGATGTCGGCGGGGCTGTTGGAAGGGGCGATGTCGTTGGTGAGGAAGATGGGGCCGGAAAAATCGAGAGATTTTCGGAGTTCGCTGACGTAGCGGCCGGTCGAACCGATCTCGACGGTGCCATTGATTTGTTTGTGATCACCAAGGAGTTCGAGGGTTTGTCTGGCCATCTCGCGTTTTTGTTTCTTGAGGGCGGGGAGAGCGTGTGTGAGGGGGGCCAGCGCGGGCTTTATTTGGGGGAGGCCGGCGAGAACGGCGTTATAGATTTCCTCATCGCTGGCGAAACGCGCGGTGGCGTCTTTGATCAGCGCGTGGAACTTATCCTCCGGGTAGAGGTGAAATATGTTCTTGAGGAACTGGTAGAAGTCGTCACCGCGCTTGGGGTTGTTGTAGATCGCGTGAAATTCCGATGGGGTCGTTGCGGCGGTCATGGACATCCTCCAGGGTTTGCATGTAGTAACGGGTCCACAGGGAATTTTGGAATCGGAAATCGGGATCAAGTTTTCGTTTGAGGGCGAAGAGTTCGCGGGCGCGGGGGTAGGCGCAGTGGAATTGTTCAGGCGTGGCATGGGGTTGGTACGGCAGGTAATAGGTGCCGCCAGCAGAGAGCACGCATTCAATCAGCTCGCGCGTCCACTTGGCGACGGCATCCCTGGCGGGTTGGTCGCATCCCTGCTTGTAGTAGAGCACGAAGGCGAAGACTTCTTCGCGGGCCCAGGCGAGAAGGGTTCCCGGATCGGGCAGAGCGTGGCGGACCGACACGTTCAGCACATTGACATTGTGGCGGTTGAGAATCTCGGCCATGCGCGGCACAAAGTCGTTGAACCGGGCGACCGGAACGAAGTATTCCTGCAGCACGTAAGTCTTTCTGGCGCGAGAGACAGGCTCGAGCTCCGCGACGTCGTAGCCCGCCTCGTAATTGCGCCAGTGGACCTTGCGGCGGAAAAACAGAAGCGGGTCGAAGACGTATTCGCGCCGCCATTTGCCGAGAGGGGTCTCGGAGATGGCCCAGTAACCATAACGTTCGAGGGCGAAGCTGGAGCGCAGCGGCATAAGACGGCTGGTCTGGGTGACTGGGCGGTCGGTCTCGACCCAGGTCTGCGCCAAGGCGCGGGTGTAGCGGGGAGGATACAGGTCGGCGTTATGGAAGACTGCTTGCTTGTTGTCGCGCACGTTCCGTTGAAAGAAAGGGAGATAATCGCCGACGGCGAGCTTCTCGGTCATGCACATGACGCGTTCATTGTGGGCGAGATCAAGCTCGGCCTCGACGATGATGCCAATGGCGCCGTACCCCCCGATGGCAGCATAGAAGAGCTCACTGTTTTCGGAGGGGCTCGTGCGCACGCGCCGGCCATCCGCGAGCAGAATGGTGATTGCGCGAACGGAGAGGACAATTGGCCCCAGGCCCACATAGCGGCCGTGGCAATTGACGCTGAGCGCGCCCCCGACGGTGAAATTGGCGTAGCTCTGCATGATCCTGATGGACAATTCGTGCGGATCCAGAAAGCGCTGGAGGTCGCACCAGCGGGCGCCAGCCTGAACGCGGATCCACTCTTCCGACGGAGAGAAGTGGAGGATCTGATTGAAGGAGCGCATGTCGATGTGGAGGCTGTCGGCGCAGGAAGTCTGGCCGCCCATGCTGAAATGGCCGCCGCCGATGGAAACCGGACCTTTGGATTCCTTGAGAGCGGCGGAGATTTCCTCGAGCGTGGTCGGCCGAACAATTCTGCGCACGGGAGTGGGGTTCAGGCGCGTGATGTCGTTGATGGCGAGGTTGGATTCGTTTTTGACGGTGAAGTAGTCGAGTTCTTCGCGGCCGGGAAGAGGGCCGAACCGGTTTTCAAACTGCTGGCCCTTGCGGATTGCGGGCGTGAAGAAAACCCACAATGGTCCGATGACGGGAATCACGAGCAGGAGGAGCCACCCTGCGCTGCGCCCGAGGTCGTGGTAGCGCTTCGCACTGAGGACGAAGAGCGACCAGTAGAGGGGTGGATAAAGAACGATCGTTGCTCGAAATCCGACCGCATTGGCGCCGGCGAGCAACGTGATGAAGACGGAGAGGATCAGCAGAACAGCGTATTGAAAATCGTCACGATTGATGCGACCGTGGGGAGAAAACAGGATGTGGAGCAGCTGCATCGGAAGGTTTCCCGTAAAAAGCGCGGAACCCGGCTGAGGAATGGGTCGCCTTGAATGCTCAGGCTTTAACGCGTCATTCTCGCGAGGAAACCGCAGCATGCAAGAGATTTCTTAGCTGCGGTGAAAGCGCGACCGCTGCGGGAGTGATTAGCGCAGTATCCCGATCCGCACCAGCACGCCCTCCTGCCGCATGGTCAGAACGTCCCTGAGGTCCTTCTCCGCCGCATCGAGATTCGCCGCTGCCGTGACACGTGCATCGCGCACCGCCTGCATCTTGGCCTTGATGACATCGTCCGGCGTGTCCTTCGTGCGCAGGGCGGCACGCAGATCGGAAAGCGCCACCGTCACGTCGCTGCGTCCGCTTTGGTTCGTCAGGAATCCGCCCATCAGCCCGCCAAAGCGCGCCCCGCCGCCGCCTGGCTGTCCCAGCGCCGCCTGAGACTGCAGCACCTTCTGGATCTTGGGCTGGATGACGACCCATTCCTCATCGGTGACCTTGAGTTGCTGGCGGATCGTCGCGTCCGTCACCTTCTGCATCTGCGTCTGCAGCTTGTCGACCGAGGCCTGATCAAGCAGTCCCTTGTCGACGAGTTCCTGCTGCAGTTGCATGAAGTTCAATGAGCCGTCGGCCATGCGCTGCATCATGTCCTGCATGAAGGTGCGCGGGTCGATGCCCTGCTTCTGCATGTTGTCGAAGACTTTTTGGCGCATGTCCTGCATCTGCTGCTGCAGGTCCTGCTGCTCCGGGGTCATGTCGGGGGCGCCTGGGGGGACCTGCGCGAATGCCGCTCCCGTAAGCACGAGAACGCCGGCCAGCATGGCGAGAAACGAGTGCGGATTCATTTACCTTCTCCTCAACGGACGAACGGCCGCTCATCTGCTATCATTTTCAACCATATTAAGTGAAAGGCCACGCATGAAAAAGTACGTTCCGACCCTCCTGATCGCCCTCTCCTTCGTCACCGCAGCGGCTTCGGCCATGTACGCGGAATCTCCGGCGACTGAGCCCTCAGTGGTCGATGTCAAAAACACCAAATGCATCGTCGCCAAGGATGATGTGGGCGATTCGAAGCTCACGGTTACATACAACGGCAAGATTTATCACCTCTGCTGCGATGACTGCAAGGGAAAGTTCAACGCCGACCCGGAGACGTACGTCAAGGCCCTCGAGAAGGACCCCGCATCGTACGGCGTCAAAACGAATTGAAAGATTGAATCATCGGTTCATTGAGCCATTGATAGCAATGAATCAATCGCTCCCCCCTACCGCACGGTCTCCCACACGAGGTGCGAAAGCTCCGGCAGAATCAGCTTGTTCATCGCCAGGTCCACCGCGTTCGGCGATCCGGGGATCGAGAAGACCACGGTGTGCTGAGCGGCGCTTCCCTCGCCGGTCACGATGATCCCCGCCGTCGCGCGCGACAGCAGTGCCCCCGAGCCGATCGCCTGATACGAGAGCATCCGGAAAACCTCCCCAAACCCCGGCAAGGTCTTCGTGAGCGCCGCCGAGACCGCGTCAAACGTATTGTCCCGCCGAGACACGCCCGTGCCGCCGTTCAAGATGATCGCCTGAATATCCGCCCGCCCGGCCAGCATCCGCAGCAACTCCGAAATCTCCGCCGGCTCATCCTTCACGACGCGGTAAAACGGATGCGTGTGGCCGTGGGACTCCAGCAACTGCCGGATCAATTGGCCGGACTCGTCCTGCTCGATGGTGCGCGAATCCGAGCACGTGATGACCGCACACGCCACGCTCCGCCCGCCCGCCTGTGTCTTATGATCCTGATATCCCATGCGCACATTCCCAATTTTCGCAAGCCGCCGCCCCGGGTCGACGCGCACCTCGCAACATCCCTTCCTGTCCCTGCCACCCGCACTATACTACTACACGCAAGGAGACCCGTCATGGACAGATCGCTCATCGAACAATACGCCCAGGGCGCCGGCAAACTGGCTCAGGCCATCCAGGGCCTCACCCCCGCCGATTTCCTCGCCACCCCTGTTCCCGGCACCTGGTCCATCCAGCAGATCGTCATCCACCTCATGGATTGCGACCTCATCGCCTCCGACCGCATGAAGCGTGTCATCGCCGAAGACAACCCCATCCTCATCGGGTTCAATGAAAACGCCTTTTCGCAAAAACTCTTCTACGAAAAGCTCGACCCTTTCACCGCCGCCGACGTCTTCAAGAAAAACCGCGAACTCACCGCCATCATCCTGAGCAACCTCCCCGACGCCGCGTTCACTCGTTTCGGCACCCACAACGAGCGCGGTAAAGTATCACTCGCCGACTTCGTGGCAACATACGTCCAACACCTGGAGCACCACCTTGGCTTCATCAGACACAAACGCCAACTGCTCAACAAACCGCTGTGATAAAAAACGATTTGTGGTCATTTGTGTTCATTTGTGGATAATTCCCGTCCCGTGCGCATACCCCGGCTAACCAGAAACGAGTCCCCCATGGCCGAAACCATCCAAGGCTCTCTCTTCGAAGGCGAACGGGGCACTCCCAAGAAATCTCCGCGCGAACCCCGCCGCAATAAAAAGAACCCCAAGAAAGACCGCAAGCTCCCCGCCATGCGCCGCGAATTCTCCGCCGGATTCATCCTCTACCGCGATACCCCCGGCGGGCAGGTCTTCCTCCTCCTCGACTACGGCAAACACTGGGACTACGCCAAGGGTCACCTCGAAGAAGGTGAAACCCCCTGGCAGGCCGCCGTGCGCGAACTCCGCGAAGAGACCGGCATCCGCCAGGTCGACCGCGTCACCCGCTTCCAGCGCGACATGCACTACGTCTTCTTCTCACCCCGGAAGGGACGCATCCACAAAACCGTCACCTATTTCCTGGGCCGCACCCGCACCGAAAACGTCATCATCTCCGACGAACACACGGGCCACGCCTGGCTCTCGTACGAAGACGCCATGGAACGCCTCACCTACGACAACGCGAGAGAACTCCTCCACGCCGCCCACGACGCGCTGCAGAACCACCCGCGCTAGTTTGGACTTCCGCCTTCAGGCGGCCGTCCACTTTGAGTCGCAAATCAGCGCCGAATAAACCACTGCACCTCCCCGCGCGTCCACCATCGCCCCGGCGTAGATGTGACCACTTCAGAATTGGACTTCTCATCCCCATATACGCCCAAACCAGGTGTCCGGTCCCCCCCCCAATTTGCAATTCTGTCCTTTCGGAGGGCGCGGCGTGGAGGCGGGGCGGAGATCGCGCAAAAAATGAGCGAAGCCTGTGACACGTTGCAGGCTTCGCTCCGGTGTTCGGCGGACCTGGGAAATCGCGCGAACGGCTTCACTTTTCGTCCCTCCCTCCGATCTCACCGCCGGTTCAGTTGTCATCCCCCGGGACAATCTCGACGGGCATCGTTACCTCGCAGATCCTGTCCGAAAGCACGTCCTTCACGCTCATCCGCAGCGTGTAGCGCCCCACGGCGAGCGTTGCGGGAATCGTCACCTTTTTTACCAGGTAGAAGTCGTGCCGCTGGTTCAGCGACCGGTCTTCCACCTCCTCCGGGCTGGGGCGATAGACGAGCAATCCGTCGGAGGTGATGAGCGATTCCTGCTGCTGCAGCTTCGTTTCAAAGAATCCATCGGTATCCTTGCGCGATGTGAAGTTCGCGACCTCGCAATAGAGGATGACCGTGCGTGCGGCGCCTTGTGGGAATTTGGGTTCGACGGGGGTGTACACGCCGAAGGAATCGACGCGCGACGCCAGCGCCATCTTCGGCAGAGTCAAATCCTGATCGCCCTGCCAGCGCCTGGCCGCATCGACCAGCGGGGCGGCGCGGTCGGGCAAGGGCGCCAATGAGCTGATCGGCGTCATGCCCTGCAGCGCGCCGAGCAGGTCCTTGAGCAACTGCTGATCCGAGGCCGAAAGGCTCGCGGCGAGCGCCGGGTTCGGCTCGCGGCCTTCGGAGGTGTCGAGCAGGGAGAGGGCGAGGGTGGTGTTCAAGGTCGGATGCGCGGCGACGCGCTTGCGCAGAACGGCCATCGCTTCGTTGAACGTGGGCTCCGTGCGGATCAGCGCGGGCTGAATGTTCGCCCGGGCTGAAGTTGTCGGCAAAAGGGTGGTGCACGACGGGGATTGATCGGCCAAGGCGGGGGGCGCGGCGGGGATCATGGGGGCAACAGTAGCGGTGCTGACCGTCGCGGGCTGGGAGGTTGCGGCGGCTGCGGGTTGGGTGGAAGGTGCGGGAGGAGTCGTGTTTGGGGTGACCGCCGTTGCGAGTGTCGGCCGGGTCGTCGGCTGCGCGACGGGTTTGGGGGGGTTGGGGGCGGCGGGGGGCTTGTTGACTTCGCGGAACTTGTCGGCGTCCTGGTTGTCGAGGGCGGCGTTGATGTCGGCGGTGTAGTTTTTCACCTTGAGGGCGGTCTGCTGTTCCGGGGTGAGGGGGGCGGGATCGGAAGCGACGGGTGGGGCTTCGTTTAGCGTTGCAGCTTGGGGTTTTGCGTGATGTCCCATGCACCCCCCCGTTGCCCCGAGCGCGAGGGCTGCCGCGGCGGTCATGGAGCGTCGGGCAACGCGTCGCGCAAATTCTGCATGTTGGTTTTCGGCCATGTTGATCCATCCTTGGAAGCCGGTGGTTCCCGTCCTGGGCCGGCACATTTTGGATGCGGGCAGGATGCCCGCGTTACGTTCTAGGAACACGGGCAGGATGCCCGTGCCACCGTTATATATCAGTCCGAGCAGAGCTGGACGATCAATTTTTCCAGGTTTCGGCGGGGATCTCCTAAAGAGGATTTGTTGGCGAGGTCCATTTTCAGCATTGCGTCG
>DATKPA010000096.1:0-14829 GCA_035524355.1 Phycisphaerae bacterium
CGGGGGTGAGGGTAAGGGGTGGGTGGAGGGGGTGTCAATTCGGTGGGGGAATTCGGTGGGGGAATTCAGAATAAGTGAGTCAGTGAATTCAGAATGGGGGAGCCTGATAAATCCCTCGAAAGTGGTCAGGGTTTCTGGGACGGGGGTGGGTTTGTGCAGGAACTGGTATACTCGTTTTGTGGCGGTCGAATCATCTCCAGATTGAAGGGTTGAGGATTATGAATAAACGGCAGACAGAATGGTCGACGCAAAAGGGGGATGCGTTTAGTCGGTTTAGTGCGAATATTGGGAAGGTGGTGGGTGGGTCGGCTGCGAAGAAAAAGGGGGCTGCGGGGAAGGGGAAGAAAGTGAAGCGGAAGTGAGGGGGAAGGGGGGGGGGAAGGGGGGTGGCGGGGGTGATGAAGTGCGGTGGATTTTGGCGAAAGTGGGTGGGGTTTGTTGACGGTGCAAGGGGGGAAGGGTAAGCTTTCCTATTCGCCGTCGTGTGACCCCTCGGGCCGGGAATATTCTGGTTCGGGTGGTTTCGTTTTTGTCATTTTCGGCCGAAAAAGGCGGTGGCTCTCGAAAGGGCCCCAGAAACGGCCGGAACATAAGCGATGCACAGCGGGCCACTTGGGCACGGTATCCGCGGGATTGTCCGCGGGCTGATTGCCGAGGCGGCGGGCCTGCTACGAGATCGCTGCAACGAACGTGGAGTTGTGTCATGGCTAATCCTCAGTTGGTAAAAGACCTGATTGATGCGGGCATTCACTTTGGGCATCGGCAGAGCCGGTGGAATCCGAAGATGAAGCCCTACATCTATGGCAAGCGCAATCTCATCCACATCATCGATGTCCGCGAGACCCTCAAGGGCCTCCTCGCGGCCAAGCGATTCCTGAACCGCATGGTCGGCGCGGGCAAGGATGTCGTCTTCGTCGGCACCAAGCGGCAGGCCCGCGGGGTCGTCGAGGAAGTCGGCAAGCGCTCCGGCATGCCCTATGTTGCCGAACGCTGGCTTGGCGGCACCCTGACCAACTACCGCACCATCCGCAGCCGGTTGCAGCGGTTGGAGGAGCTGGAACAGATTCTGAATTCGCCGGACCTGTCGAAGAACTTTTCGAAGAAGATGGAATCGTCGCTGAAGCGCGAGTACCGGAAGATTCTGCGGAACTTGTCGGGCATCCGGACGATGGACAAGCTGCCTGGGGCGCTGTTCGTGGTGGATGTGAAGCGCGAGCACATTGCGATCAAGGAAGCGAAGAAGCTGGGGATTCCGGTGGTCGCGTTGATCGATACGGATTCAGATCCGGATGAAGTGGATATCGCGATTCCGGGGAACGATGACGCGATGCGGGCGATCGAGCTGATCCTCAAAGAAGTTGGGGATGCGGTGATCGAAGGCAAGGCGGGACGTACGGCGAAGGAAGAGACGGACAGGGGCGGGAACGAGGGCGGGCGGCGTGATCGCGGCGGGCGGCGTCGGCCGACGTCGGTTCAGGCTGAGGAAGAGGCTGCCTCCGAGAAACCGCAGCCGATCGAAGAACCTGCCGCTGCTGCTGCGGCTCCGGCGGGGCATGCCTGATTGGTGCCTTGAGTGTGATTTGATGCGAGAGCGGTCTCTGATGAGGCCGCTCTCGCTGTTTTTGCGGGGGGGGGGCGACGATGTAAAAGGAACCACGGATGAACGCGGATGAACACGGATTTTGGAAGTGCTCAACAATGTTTTGTGGTGCGGGTATGATTTGTTGATTGATGACTGTTACTGAGCCACAACTTGGTGTTGGGAAGCGCGTGCGATGGGATGCGTGGCTGGTGCTTTGGGTGGGGCTGGTGCTGGTGCAAAGTGTTTTGCTGTTGAATGATGCGAGGTTGGATTCTTTGGCGTGGCGGGTGACGCGGTGGTTCACGGGGGATCAGGATGCGTATAAGTGGGTGGAGTACAAGGCGGCGCATGCCGCTGAATTGAACGCTCCGTTTTACGATCGGATCGACCCGCCGATGCGGGGGCGGTTTTATACGCGGACGGAGAAGGTATGGCGGTTGTTTCGGGATCTGGGGGAGCCGTATTTGACGGTGGTGCTGATCGTGGCGGTTTCGATTTACGATCGACGGCGTGTGAAGGCGGGGGTGATGTTGCTGGCGGGGACGTGTGCGGCGGGTTTGTTTGGGGCGTTGATTCGGATGACGGGAGGGCGGTTTCGGCCGATCGAGACGGATGGGGTGAATCATTGGGAGTTTTTGCGGGGTTTTCATGACGGGCGGGATCTGGCGTGGCCGTCGGGGCATGCGACGCTGGCGTTTGCGACGGCCGCGGTGCTGACGTATTTGTCGCCGCGGGGGAGGTGGTTGTTTGTGGTGATGGCGGGCGGGTGTGCGGTGGCGCGGGTGGTGATGCAGGCGCATTTTTGGAGTGATGCGGTGTTTGGGGGGGTGTTGGGGTGGACGGTGGGGTGGTGGGTGGCGGTTGCGCTTGATCGGGTGATCGCGCCAGCCGAGGCGCGGACGACGGCGTAAACACGAAGCCACGAAGCCCCCCCGGCACAAAAGACCACGAAGAGGAAATCGGGGCCGTTAGGATTTTGCCTCGCGGGTCTTCGTTGCAGCGGTGCTGATTTCGCGGACGGATTTGTCGGGCCAGAGCGCATGCTGCCATTCGGTGTAGTCGAAGGGTTGACGCTGGATCAGCGCGATGAATTTTTCTGCCTGAATTTCGCCGAGCGCTTCAATCAGAGCACGAAAGCCGGCAGATCTAATTTCTGTGTCCGTGGTCATAGGGTGACCTCGCTGAGAAATTGTTGGGGCGTCACGGTTCTTATTGTAGCAAGCGAAGAGGTCCTTCTCAGCAGGATATCGTCAGTGGTGATGAAGTAGTCACAGTCCGACGTGATCGCGGAAGCAAGATGCAGAGCATCCTTGGGACGAATGCCCTGGCGATTCAGATCGGTGGCGTGCATCAGGACTGCTTCATTTTCGGACACATCTACTGTCGCTCGCTGTTTCCAAAGAACGATTGCATCGCGTCGCTCTGGAAATGGGTTGGCGGCATTCTCGTGCTCCAGAATGTAGGACCACACGAGTTCTACCTTCATTGCCTGGACGAGCGCCTGGATCTTGAGCTTGGCTTCCGTCTCCGTCTGGATGCGGGATTGAGATTGGTCGTCAAACGGGCGATTGAAGCAGCAGTTGTCGAGGTAGATTCGCATTTTGATGCTCCCGATGTTTGTCGGTTATGCAGCAGGTGGGGCGATTTTTTTGCGGGCGGCGATGGCCCAGATCGTGACTATCAGACAGAGTGCGGCGGAGAAGAAGTAGGGGGCGGCGCCTTCGTAGCCGGTGTTGATCCAGACGTAGGCGTAGAGGGCGCCGGCGAGGAGTGGGCCGACGCCGCGGGCGAGGGAGGCCATGCCCTGGAAGGCGCCGAGGACTTCGCCTTGTTCTTTGGAGGAGGCGTGGCGGGAGACGAGGGATTGGATGGAGGGGTTGAAGAGGGAGGAGCCGAAGGCGAGGAATGCGGAGCCGAGGATGAAGCCGGTCCAGGGGGAGAGGACGATTCCGGCGAGGCCGACGATGGTGAGTCCGATGGCGATGAGGAGAGGTCCGATGATGGCGAGTGTGGCTTCGCCGAGGGCCTTGGTGAGTCGGCCGATCATACCGCCCTGGACGAAGGCGATGATGATGCCGATGCCGCCGAAGAGGTAGCCGCAGTAACCGGAGGCGTCCTGAGCGGAGAGTTTGGCGCGGTTCTGGATGATGAGGGAGAAGGTTTGTTCCATGCCGGCGAAGGCGAAGCCGTTGACGAAGGACATGAGGATGAGCATGCCGATGATGGGGCGAGCGAGCTGGTGGAAGATGGTGGAGGCGTTGTAGCGGCGGAGGCCTTCGGGGTCCGGGTCGCCGGGGTGGTGGGATTCGGGGAGGGTGAAGAAGGTGAGGGTGAGCGCGGTGGCGGAGAAGAGAGCGGCGGCGATGGGGACCCAGTGAAGGCCGAGGTGTTTGCCAACGACGCCGCCGATGAAAGGACCGAAGACGAAGCCGATGCCGAAGGCGGCGCCGATGAGGCCCATTCCTTTGGCGCGTTCTTCGGGTTTAGTGATGTCGGCGATGTAGGCGGTGGCGATGGAGATGTTGCCGCCGGAGATGCCGTCGAGGACGCGGGAGAAGTAGAGGAGGAAGATGGCGAGATTGGCGTTGAGGGGGATGACGAAGTGGGCGGCGAAGAGGAGGAGGAATCCGATGAGGGTGCCGAGCTGGGAAATGATGAGTACAGGTCGTCGGCCGGCGCGGTCGGACCATTTGCCGAGGATGGGGGCGAAGATGAATTGGAAGATGGAGTAGGCGGGACCGATGAGGGTGAGGAAGAAGACGTTGTGGATTCCGAAGGTTTCGCCGTAGTACTGCTGGTTGGGGAGGAGGATGCCGAAGCCGACGAGGTCGATGAAGACGATGAGGAAGATGGTGAGGAGGGAGGATTTTTTCATGCGCGTTGGGTCCACTTTTGCAAAGTGCAGTAGTTTAGGCGGCGGGCGAGGGGAGGGGAAGGGAAATGGAGGGATGGGGCTACGATTGTGACGATGAGCTGAGATCAGGCTGCGGGTTGGAGGGAGAGCGGGGGCTATGAAGATGAGGATTAAGATTAAGAGTAAGATTAAGAAGAGAGGGGTGGTCGAGATGGAGATGTTGTATGGAGGCGATTCGGGTTTTGTGTGTGGATGATCATCCGCTGGTGCGGAAGGGGATCGCGTCGATACTGGCGACGGAGAAGGATGTGCAGTTGGTGGCGGAGGGGGCGAACGGGCGGGAGGCGGTGACGTTGTTTGAGAAGCATCGGCCGGACGTGACGTTGATGGATTTGCGAATGCCAGTGCTGGATGGGATCGGGGCGGTGAAGGAGATACGGCGGCAGTTTCCGGAGGCGCGGATTATTGCGTTGACGAGTTACGACGGGGATCAGGACATTCAGCGGGCGCTGGAGGCGGGGGTGCGCGGGTATTTGTTGAAGGAGATGGTGCACACGGAGGTTTTGCGGGCGATACGGGCGGTGCATGCGGGGAATAAGCTGATGCCGACGGAGGTCGTGGAGAAGCTGGCGGAGCATTTTCCGTCGACGGGGCTGACGGCGCGGGAGGTGGAGGTGCTGGAGTGTGTGGCGCGGGGGATGTCGAACAAGGAGGTGGCGGAGAAGCTGGGCACGGCGGAGGGGACAGTGAAGATTCATGTGCAGAATATATTGGCGAAGCTGGGGGCGGCGGATCGGACGCATGCGGTGACGATCGCGGTGGAACGGGGGATTTTGCACTTGGGCTGAGGGGGGAGGTGGCGAGAATCGAGAAGCAAGAAGCAGGAAGCAGGTCTCCTTCTTAATTCTTGCTTCTTGATTCCGACTTCTCAGCTATGCCGAATGGCATAGGCTGTGCGTGTGTCGATCGGCAGAGGCAGGAATACGAGGGTGGTTTGTATGCTGCGGGATGCGTTTTTTGCCGAGAATGGCGCATATAGTGGTGGGTATGAACGGACTGATTTGTGAGCATGATGAAAACAGAAAAGCAGGGTGTTGAATCGGTGCGGGTGGTGGAACGGCCGACGTTGCCGGGATCGCGGGAGCGCGTGGTGTCGCGGCCGGTGATGCCGGTTGCGCCGAAGCGCAGTGGATGGGTGGGGAAACTGGTGACGTTTCTGATATTGGTGGGGCTGGGGGTGGGGATTTATTTTGCGTGGCCATTTTTGGCGGGCCTTTTTGAGGGGAATGCGGTGAAGGGGCGCGGGATGCGGCCGTCGGCGCCGGTGGTGGTGGCGCGGGCACGGCGCGGGGATATGCCGATCTATCTGGATGAGATTGGGACAGTGGCGCCGCTGAACACGGTGACGGTCCACACGCGGGTGGACGGGCAGTTGATGAAAGTGGCGTTTACGGAGGGGCAGTTGGTGAAGGAGGGGGATCTGCTGGCGCAGATTGATCCGCGGCCGTACCAGATGCAGTTGGAGCAGGCGGAGGGGGCCTTGGCGCGCGATCAGGCTCTGCTGGTGAATGCGGAGGCGGATCTGGCGCGGTATCAGAAGGCGGCGGAGGCGATACCGGAGCAACAGATTACGACGGCTGCGGCGACGGTAGCGCAGTACAAGGGGAACATTGCGACGGACCAGGGGCAGATCGATGCGGCGAAGGTGAATCTTGCGTACTGCGAGATTCAGTCGCCGATCACGGGACGGGCGGGTTTGCGTCTGGTGGACCAGGGGAACATCGTGCATGCGACGGATACGACCGGGCTCGTGGTGATCACGCAGGAGCAGCCGATCACGGTGTATTTCAGCGTGCCGCAGGATGATCTGCCGTCGGTGCTGCCGAAGCTGCATGCGGGGGTGCCGCTGAAGGTGGATGTGCTGGATCGGACGTTGACCGTCAAGCTGGGGTCGGGGACGGTCCTGGCGACGGACAGTCAGATTGATCCGACGACGGCGAGTTTGAAATTTCGGGCGGTTTGCGCGAATGAGGATGGGCTGTTGTTTCCGTCACAGGCGGTCAATGCGCGGCTGTATACGGAGACGTTGAAGGATGTGGTGATTGTGCCGGCGGCGGGGGTGCAGGTGAGTCCGACCTCGAAGTTTGTGTATGTGGCGAAAGAGGATGTGGCGGCGAGTCAGCCGGCGAAGTCAGCGGGGGAGAATATGGATGCGAGTGCACAGAGTCCCGCGTCGCCCCCCCCCCAGGAGGCGACGGGCGCCGGGCACGGGCAAGGCGCTCGCGGGGTGCGGGGGACTGTGGAGATGCGGGAGGTGACGGTGGGGCCGCAGGAGGGGGATCTGATGGTGATTGAGAGCGGGGTGGAGCCTGGGGAGATGGTGGTGACGGATGGGGTGGATAAATTGCAGGAAGGGGCGCAGGTGACGATTGGGAAGGAAGAGACGGCGGAGGGGGCGACGCAGCCGGCGGGGGCGGCGACGAGGGCGGGCGCACATAGCCCCGCGTCGCCCGAGGCGACGGGCGTCGGCGGGCAGCGGGGGAAGAGGAAGAGATCGGCACAATGAATCCGTCGCGGCCATTTATTCTGCGGCCGGTGGCAACGTCGCTGCTGATGGTGGCGATTCTGCTGGCAGGCCTCGTGGCATTCCTGCAGTTGCCGGTGTCGGCGCTGCCGGAGGTGGATTATCCGACGATCCAGGTGCTGACGTTTTATCCGGGCGCGAATCCGGCGGTGATGGCGTCATCGGTGACGGCGCCGCTGGAGCGGCAGTTCGGGCAGGTGCCGGGGCTCAACCAGATGACGTCGACGAGCTCGCAGGGGAGCTCGGTGATTACGCTGCAGTTTTCGCTGAGCTTGAACATAGATGTGGCGGAGCAGCAGGTGCAGGCGGCGATCAATGCGTCGATGACGTATCTGCCGAAGGATTTGCCGAACCCGCCGATTTATAGCAAGACCAATCCGGCGGATGCGCCGATCATGACGCTGGCGCTCACGTCGAAGGCGCTGCCGCTGGCGAAGGTGGAGGATCTGGCGGATACGCGGCTGGCGCCGAAGATTTCGCAGTTGCCGGGGGTGGGCCTGGTGAGCATCAGCGGGGGTCAGAAGCCGGCGGTGCGGATCCAGGTGAATCCGACGTCGCTGGCGTCGCTGGGATTGAACCTGGATGACGTGCGGAATGCGGTGGCGGCGGCGAATGTGAACCAGGCGAAGGGGAGCCTGGATGGAAAGGCGCAGAATTACACCATCGGGGCGAACGATCAATTGCTGTCGAGCACCGAATACAAGCCGCTGGTGATTGCGTATCACAATGGTGCGCCGGTGAAACTCGCGGATGTGGCGAACGTGGTGGATTCGGCGGAGAACGTGGAGCAGGCGGCGTGGATGAACGACACGCCGGCGGTGGTGGTGAACATCCAGCGGCAGCCGGGCGCGAACATCATCGCGGTGGTGGATCGGGTGCAGAAGCTGCTGCCGCAGTTGAAGACGGCGCTGCCGTCGTCGGTGGATGTGGCGGTGCTGACGGACCGGACGGTGACGATTCGGGCCTCGGTGAAGGATGTGGAGTTTGAGCTGGGGCTGACGGTCGCCCTGGTGGTGATGGTGATCTTTCTGTTCTTGCGGACGATCGCGGCGACGATCATTCCGAGCGTGGCGGTGCCGCTCTCAATCGTGGGGACCTTCGGCGCGATGTACATGCTGGGCTACAGCCTGAACAATCTGACGCTGATGGCGCTCACGATTTCGACGGGCTTCGTGGTGGACGATGCGATCGTGATGATCGAGAACATCGTGCGGTACATTGAGGAAGGGGAGGCGCCGCTGGCGGCGGCGTTGAAGGGGTCGGGGCAGATCGGGTTTACGATTGTGTCGCTGTCGGTGTCGCTGATTGCGGTGCTGATCCCGCTCTTGTTCATGCCGGACATCGTGGGGCGGCTGTTCCGGGAATTTGCGGTGACGTTGAGCGTGACGATCGTGGTGTCGGCGATTGTGTCGCTGACGCTGACGCCGATGATGTGTGCGCTCCTTTTGCGGCACAAGCCGGAGGCGGAGCAGGGGTGGCTGTATCGGATGTCGGAGCGGGCGTTCAACGGGGTGATCAGCTTTTACGGGCGGACTCTGCAGTTTGTCTTGCGGCATCAGTTCACGACACTGTTGATCGCGATCGGCACGCTGGTGCTGACGGTGTGGCTGTTCATCATCATTCCGAAGGGCTTCTTCCCGGTGCAGGATACAGGGGAGATCCTGGGGGTGTCCGAGGCGCCGCAGTCGATTTCGTTTGAGGCGATGGCGGCGCGGCAGAGGGCGCTGGCGGGTGTGATCCTGAAGGATCCGGCGGTGGAGAATCTGTCGTCCTTCATCGGGGTGGATGGGACGAACACGACGCTGAACAGCGGGCGCATCCAGATCAATCTCAAGCCGCTGGAGGAGCGGAAGATCAGCGCGAGCGATGTGATCCGGCGGTTGCAGCCGAAGCTGGAGAAGGTGGATGGCGGGGGGGGGGGGATCACGCTGTTCATGCAGCCGGTGCAGGATTTGACGGTGGAAGACCGCGTAAGCCGGACGCAGTTTCAATTCACGCTGGAGGATGCGGACTCGCAGGAGCTGGGGGTGTGGGTGCCGCAGTTTCTGGACAAGCTCAAGGCGTTGCCAGAGCTGACCGACGTGGCGAGCGATCAGCAGGATTCGGCGTTGCAGGCGCAGCTTGTGATCGATCGGGATACGGCGTCGCGGTTCGGGATTACTCCGCAGAATATTGACGATGCGTTGTACGATGCATTCGGGCAGCGGCAGGTCTCGACAATGTTCACGCAGTTGAACCAGTACCACGTGGTGCTGGAGGCGCGGCCGGAGTTTCAGCAGCGGCTGCAGGACTTGGATCACATCTACATCAAGACGGCGACGAGCGGGAACGTGCCGTTGAGCGCATTTACCTCGCTGGTGCAGAAGAACGTGCCGCTGGCGATCAACCACCAGGGGCAATTCCCGGTGGTGACGGTGTCGTTCAACCTGACGCCGGGGGCGTCGCTGGGGGACGCCGTCAAGGCGGTGAATGCAGTCCGTGATGAAATTGGTTTGCCGGACAGCATTCAGACGGGATTCCAGGGGACGGCGGCGGCGTTTGAGGCGTCGCTGTCGAACGAGTGGCTGCTGATCATTGCGGCGCTGGCGACGGTGTATATCGTGCTGGGGGTTTTGTACGAGAGCTATATTCATCCGATCACGATTCTGTCCACGCTGCCCTCAGCGGCAGTCGGGGCGCTCTTGGCGCTGCAGCTCACAGGCAATGATTTCAGCGTGATCGCGCTCATCGGCATCATCCTGCTGCTGGGGATCGTCAAGAAGAATGCGATCATGATGATCGACTTTGCGCTGGATGCGGAGCGGAACGAGGGGCGGGCGCCGGTGGATGCGATTTACCAGGCCTGTCTGCTGCGGTTCCGGCCGATCCTGATGACGACGATGGCTGCGTTGCTGGGGGGCGTGCCGCTGGCGCTCGGGACGGGCGTGGGGGCGGAACTGCGCAGGCCGCTGGGTATCACGATGATCGGCGGGTTGATATTCAGCCAGGTGCTGACCCTGTACACGACGCCGGTGATTTACCTTGCGTTTGATGCGATTGCGCGGAGGTTTGGCGGGAAGCCGTTGCCGGAGGCTGGTGAAACGGAAGGTGGATCGCCGCCGACACCGGGGGAGGTGCAGCCGGCATGAGTTTGTCCGCGCCATTCATTCGGAGGCCGGTGGGGACGACGCTGCTGACGATCGCGATCGCGCTGGCGGGGATCATTGCGTTTTTTTTCCTGCCGGTGTCGCCGCTGCCGGAGGTGGAGTTTCCGACGATTTCGGTCAACGCGGGGTTGCCGGGGGCGAGTCCGGAGA
The DNA here is from genome assembly GCA_035524355.1 of Phycisphaerae bacterium. Taxonomy (GTDB): domain Bacteria; phylum Planctomycetota; class Phycisphaerae; order WQYP01; family WQYP01; genus DATKPA01. Next base: position 10,317 of record DATKPA010000096.1, read on the forward strand.
CGATGGCGTCGTCGGTGGCGACGCCATTGGAGCGGCAGTTCGGGCGGATCGCCGGCGTGACGGAGATGACATCCTCAAGCAGCCTGGGATCCGTGTCGATCACGCTGCAGTTCGATTTGAGCCGGGACATTGACGGTGCGAGCCGGGACGTGCAGGCGGCGATCAATGCGGCGCTGGGGCAGTTGCCGGCGAATCTGCCGAGCCGGCCGAACTGGCGGAAGGTGAACCCCGCCGATGCGCCCATCATGATTCTGTCGCTGACGTCGACGGTGTACGACAAGGCGCGGATGTACGACAAGGCCTCGTCGATCCTGGCGCAGCAACTGGCGCAGGTGAGCGGAGTCGGCCAGGTGTCGGTGGGGGGCGGGGCGAATCCAGCGGTACGCGTCGATGTGAATCCCACGTTGCTCAACAACATGGGGATGAGCCTGGAAGACGTGCGGACGATGCTGGCGAATGTGAATGCCAATCGGCCGAAGGGGAGCATCTCGGATGGGCAGCGGCGGTATTCGCTGGAGACGACGGACCAACTCCTGACGGCGAAGCAGTATGCGCCGCTGGTGCTGGCGTATCACAACGGTGCGGCGGTGCGGCTGTCGGATGTGGCGTCGGTGACGGATTCTGTCGAGGACATCCGCACGACGGGGCTGGCGGGAGATCAGCCGGCGGTGCTCCTGATCATTTCGCGGCAGCCGGGTGCCAACATCATCGCGACGGTGGATCACATCACGGCGATGCTTCCGGAATTACAGGCGTCGATTCCGCCGGCGATGCACCTGGGAGTGGTGCTGGATCGAACGACGACGATTCGGGCGTCCGTGCGGGATGTGGAATCAGCATTGACGCTGTCGATCTGCCTGGTGGTGGGAGTGGTGTTCCTGTTTCTGCGGAACGGGCGGTCGACGCTGATTCCGAGCGTGGCGGTGCCGGTGTCCCTCATCGGGACGTTCGGCGTGATGTACCTGCTGGGGTACACGCTGGATAACCTCTCGCTGATGGCGCTGACGATCGCGACGGGATTCGTGGTGGATGATGCGATCGTGGTGGTGGAGAACATTTCGCGGCATCTGGAGGCGGGGATGAACGCGCGGGAGGCGGCGCTGCTGGGGGCGCAGGAGATTGGTTTTACGGTGCTGTCGATCAGCATCTCGCTGATTGCCGTCTTTATTCCGATTTTGCTGATGCCCGGGATTGTGGGGCGGTTGTTCCGCGAATTCTCCGTGACGCTGTCGGTGGCGGTGCTGATTTCGCTGGCGATTTCGCTGACAACCACGCCGATGATGTGCGCGGTGCTGCTGAAGCCGAAACATGAGATGCGCAAACCCGGGCTTCTTCACCGGTGGGCGGTGAAGTGTGATGAGCTCATTGTCGGCATGTACGAGCGGACGCTCGGTTGGGTGCTGCGAGGCTGGCATTCGCTGCTGATGTTGTGTGCGACCGCGGCGACGGCGGTGCTCACGGTGATGCTGGCGTACTCGGCGCCCAAGAGCCTGTTTCCGCAGCAGGACACGGGGCGCCTAATGGGGGCTATGCAGGCGGACCAGGATACGTCGTATCAGCAGATGCGGCGGATCGTGACGGAGTTTGCGGGCATCGTGGCAAAGGACCCGGCGGTAATGAATCTGGTCGCATTCTCCGGCGGCGGCGGGCCGGGAAATACGGGGCGCATGTTCATCACTCTGAAGGACCCGAAAGAACGGAAGATGACGGCGGACCAGGTGATCCTGCGCCTGAGCCGCGCGACGTCGCACGTGGCGGGAGCGACCCTCTACATGCAGGCGGTGCAGGACATCCGCACCGGCGGCCGCATCAGCAACGCGCAGTATCAATACACGCTGCAGGGTGATGATCTGCAGGAGCTGCGCCTCTGGGCGCCGAAGGTGCTGGAGAGGATGCGAACCCTCACGGGCCTTACGCAGGTGAACAGCGATGAGCAGGATGCGGGCCGGCAGGCTTCCGTGGTGATCGACCGGGACACGGCGTCGCGCCTGCACATCTCGGCACAATTGATTGACGCGACTCTGTACGATGCGTTCGGCCAGCGGCAGGTGTCGACGATGTACTTCCCCCTGAACCAGTATCACGTGGTCATGGAGGCATCGCCGGAATTCTGGCAGAACCCCGATGCGCTGAAGTATGTGTATGTGAAATCGACGACGGGCCAACTGGTGCCGCTGAGCACGTTCAGTCATTACGAGAGCACGACGACGCCGCTCTCGGTGAACCACTCGTCGCTTTTCCCGTCCGTGACCATTTCATTCAACCTGCTGCCGGGGGCGTCGTTGAGCGAGGCGGCTTCCGAGGTGGAGCAGACGGTGCAGGAGATGGGACTTCCGGAAAGCATTCATGGCGCTTTTTCGGGGACGGCGGCGACCTATCAATCGCAGTTGGGGAGCATGGCGATCCTGGTGCTCACGGCCCTGGCCGCGGTGTACATCGTGCTCGGGATGCTCTACGAGAGTTTCATTCATCCAATCACGATCCTGTCGACGCTGCCCTCGGCGAGCGTCGGGGCCCTGCTGGCCTTGCGGCTGTTTCATATTGATCTGACGGTGATCGCGGTGATCGGAATCATCCTCCTGATCGGCATCGTGAAGAAGAATGCGATCATGATGATCGATTTTGCGCTGGAGGCGGAGCGGCGGGAGCATTTGACCCCCAAGGAAGCGATTTTCAAAGCATGCTTGCTGCGCTTTCGGCCGATCTCGATGACGACGATGGCGGCGCTCCTGGGCGGGTTGCCCCTGGCGATTGGGATGGGGACGGGCGGGGAACTGCGGCAGCCGCTCGGGATTACGATTGTCGGCGGGCTGATTTTCAGTCAGATGTTGACGCTGTACACGACACCGGTGATTTACCTCTATATGGATCGGTTGCGGTTGTGGTCGAAGGCCTTGATTACGGGCCATGGCGATGAGCCTTTGCCCGAGGCGGTGAGTGCGTGATGCGGAGTTCTGCAGGAAATAACTCGACGTTGGGTGCGGCGCTTCGATGGGGAGCGGTGGGGTGCGCTGTCGGCGTCCTGATCGCGGTGCTGCCTTCGTGCAAGGTCGGTCCGAATTACGAGCGCCCGGCGATGGATGTTCCGGCCACGTACAAGAGCGCGACTACGGCGCCGACGACCGAAGCAGCGGCCCGGCTGGCGCCGGACTGGTGGAAGCTGTTCGGCGATCCGACCCTGAACCAGCTCGAGTGCACGGCGGTGGAGAACAACCAGAACGTGCAGGCCGCGATGGCGCGGGTGCTCGAGGCGCGGGCGACGGCGAACATCACGAAGAGCCAGTTTTATCCCACGATTACCGCCAATCCGACCTATACACGGTCGCGCTCCTCGGGGAATCTGTCGACTTCGACCTACAACGGGACTCAGTCGCACACCCGGAATGATTTCCGCGTGCCGATCGATTTGACCTACGAGGTGGACGTCTGGGGGCGTGTGCGCCGGGCGTACGACCAGTCGAAAGCGCAGTTGCAGGCGTCGGCGGATGATTTCCAGGTGGTGCTGCAGACGCTCGAATCTGATGTGGCGCAGAATTATTTCAATCTGCGTTCATTTGATGCGCAGTACGACATCGTTTCTCAAAATGTTGCGGATTACAACAGGCAGGTGGAGCTGTTGCAGACCCAGTACAAGGCGGGAGTCGTCGGAAACCTCGATGTGCTCCAGGCCGAGGCGCTGCGGGATACGGCGCTATCGAAACAGGAGGATTTGAAGCGGCTGCGGGACGATGCCGAGCATGCGCTGGCGGTGTTGCTCGGCGAGCCGCCGGCGAAGCTTTCGATTCCGGTCGAGCCGTTTGCGATTCAGCCCCCGGTCGTGCCGGGGGGATTTCCCGCGGATCTGCTGCGCCGGAGGCCCGACGTGGCCGAGGCGGAGCAGTTTCTGATCGCGGCGAATGCGAACGTCGGGGTGCAGACCGCGAATTTTTATCCGGTGTTTACGATCACGGGCTCGGCCGGGTTTGAGAGCGCGGACCTGCACCACCTGCTCGACTGGGAGAGCCACATCTGGACCTTCGCGCCCAACGTGTCGGCTCCGCTTTTTGAGGGCGGGAAGCTGGTCTCAAACCTGGAACTCGCGAAGCAGCAGTACAACGAATCCGTGGCCAATTACCGGCAGGCCGTGCTGACCGCGTTTCAGGATGTCGAGGATGCGCTGAGCGATCTGCATCACTACGCGATCGAGGCGCACGCCGTCGACGTCGCGGTGAATTCGTCCTCGGAGTACCTGCGGCTCTCGAATATTCAGTTCAAGAACGGAATCATCAATTACCTGACCGTTATCGATGCGGAGCGGACGCTGCTCAACAACCAACTGACCGCCGCGCAGGTGTCGAACGATCGGCTGATCTCCTCAGTCCTGCTGATGAAGGCAATGGGAGGCGGGTGGGATTCCCGCGATCCGGCGTCGAGCCAGCCGGCGATACCGCATGACGATCAGGTGGCGGCGACCCGACCGTGAGCGCGGGGGAGCGGAGGAGCGGGGGAGCCGGGGAGCCGGGGGGGGGGGGGG
>DATKPA010000097.1:0-3714 GCA_035524355.1 Phycisphaerae bacterium
CCCCCCCGGCAAATCAATCACCGCCAACCGCGAATGCAACAACGCCACCCAATTCGTTGGAGTTCCGCCTTTAGGCGGTTCACTTACCCACACGCCCTCCCCATCCGGCCCCCGATGCCGAATCGCCGCCAGCATCGCATCGAGCGCTCCGGCCGGTGCGGGCGAGTGCCGTTCCCACTTGCAGATGCCCGCAATCCCGCACATGCAAGCCCTTTCAGCTATTGCGCTTACCGCCAGACACATCCCCGAACGCCGCCCGCATTTCTTCATCGATCATCGTCACATCGACCTGCAGTTCCCCCCGGATAAACTTCGACAGCTTCTCCCCCAAGCACTCCGCATGCCACCCATGCATCAGCGCATGCCGCTCCAGCGGCTTCTTTTTGTGCACCATCCGGGCCAGCGCCAGTACCTCGTTCTGACTCGTAACCAGCCCTGGCGTAACGCTTTGCCCGAGGCAGATCACCTGCGCCGCAACCCACAGCGTTTCCCCAAGCCGCTTCACCTCCGCCAGGTCCTCCCCCGGAATAAAAATCGTCGGCCGATCCTCCTCCGGCACCGCCTTCCCACGCTCGATTGCTTCGAGCATTGCATGCCCATAACTTGCTGCAAGATCGGCAGATACATCCCGGATCGCCCGCAACTCCTCGATGGTCTCCGGCAGGCGCGTCGCAATATCCAGCAGCGCCTCATCCTTCAGCACCTGCCGCGCCGGCAGATCGTTCTCATACGCGATCTGCTCGCGCATCGCCGTAACTTCCCGCAGCACAGAGAGTTGCTCAGAGTCGAGGCCGGGTGCCCCGCGGATCTTGGTGAACATCTTCCGCGCATCCCCCGGCCGGGCCGCCTCGGCGCACATCTCATCGCACGCCGCCCGCATCCACTGCGTATGCCCAAGCTCCCCGATCCGCTTCTTCATAAGCTCATGAATATGCGGCAGATACCGCACATCATCCACCGCATACGCCAACTGCGATTTCGACAGCGGCCGCCGGTCCCACGCCGAGTACGTGTGCGCCTTCTCCAGCGTCACTCCCGAAAAATGTTCCACCGCACGCCAAAGTGCTGTCGGATAAGCAATTCCGAGCATCCCCGCGCCGATCTGCGTGTCGAACATGTTGGCCGTGACGAGGCCGGAGTGTTGCCAGACGATTTCAACATCCTGGTCACCCGCGTGGCAAATCTTTTCTACATCAGGATTTGCGAGCAACTCCCAGAGCGGCATCATGGCATTTTCGCCGTGCCGGCCTATCGCCATCGGGTCGATCAGCTCGACGCGTTCTTCGGTCGCCACCTGCACGAGACAGAGGATGGGCTGGTAGGTGTTCTCGCCGATGAATTCAGTATCGAATGCAAACCGCTGGGATTGCAGGAGATGCTGGCACACGTGGGCGAGTTGTTCGGGAGTTTCCACGAGGTGAGAGGCGGTGGCCGGCAGTTTCATGGTGGGGCTGTTCATGGCGGCTATTCTGCATCTCGTGTACAAAAACGCAACAGTGGGGAAGGCGCCGAGTTGTACGAATCCGGCCCCAACGGGCCCCAATTGGCCTCGTCGTTCCCCCCGCGAAATCCAATTGATCCCCGTCGCAAGCCACCGATCCTCGTCATTTCGCGAGGTTTTCCACCGGTGTTGGCGGTGCGACAGAGCATCACCACCCGATCGGTTTTGTGCATTTCGGCGAGGCGGTCGCGGAGTTCGTCTTTGATCGACATGTTATAGTCGTTGCCCGGCCAGAGACGGAGTGCGGCGGAGTCGAAGCTGCAGGCGGGAAAGAAGTGGGCATCAGGCAGGAGTTATATTTGTGATTCGATCAGGGCCTGATGCGAGTATCTTGTGTGGTGCGGGATGCAAGGAGGGTCACAGGGCGAGAGCGAGTCAAGAATTGACTTCTGGCCCCTCGTTGCTCTGCGTGAACGGCCAGAGCGCCATCAAGGAACGCAACGGCTCCAACGACGTGATCAAGCAGCACGCCTGGGGATTAGGCCTCGTCGATGAGGCGGCGAGGCAAACGGCCACGCCAAGACTAGCTGCGTCCCCGTTTCGGTCTTCCAAACGAAACCTCGGCTCAGCCTGCCGCGCGCGAACGCCTACGGGGCGAAAGAAGGATATGCTGTTGCGTGCCATCACTCACAACGTCATGATTCTGGCGAATCTATGAGGGTTGAGACAGCGCATGTGGTATCTCTTTTTGGCTGGTCTCATGGCAGGATTCGCTGGTGGCTATCCGTCACATATTGTTCTCGACGCATTTACACCGAACGGTTTGCCTTTGCTCTGATTTACGGTTTGCGGCCAACTGGCACAGCGGTATACAACCAAGGAACTGAATTGGCGGTTATCAATGACAAATTCTCCACAGTCAGGGGAGACACTTCCACCACGACGACTGTTCATTCCACAAGGACAAAGGCCGCTCACTGATGAATTCGGATTTCTCCGTGCGGATATCGTAGAACAGGCAGTATCTCTTGCAGATTTGCTTAGCAGTCCGTCCGTTCTGGTTACAGCACCGCCGTGGTTCGGAAAAACGTGGGTCGCAAAAAGCCTGCAGCGCTATTTCCAAGGCGACCCGCGAAAAATGCCTTTCGTGCACCGGACATCGAGCGGTGGGTTTCCGAACGAACGTCCTGATTGGTGGACGGATTGGAAGCAGAGCAATCGTCGGGCGGTCTGGTTGATTGACGGCGTTGACGATGCAGCTCGGCGCAATATCGTAACCGAAGCAATCTTGAACCCAGTAGAAAGTCTGACGGCTGAAGAGCGTGCGCGCCTAACGCTTTTTGTATTTTGTCGAGGCAGCGAGATTCCAACCGCATTTGAACAAACCCTTCAGGAGGTCTACAGCGATAAGCTGCGGCGCGTTCAGTTGGCTCCCCTGGATGGTGATTCTGCCCGCGAGCTTCCTTTCATTAAGGATTCTGCAACATTCGACAAGGTATGTGACTCGATAACGAAATACCGCTTGTCTGGCTATGGGGGATATCCGGCGGTTCTATCCTTTCTCGCGAAACGCGAGAATGATGATCCGATTACGCCATCCGACGTTTGGCGAGGCGTGTTGATTGAACTCCTCAACGATCGAGATAGGACAAACCCCAAGTTACTAAACGAGCAATTTGATGCCGTAACACGTATCGCGGCAGCATTGACCTTTAGCCGCGAACACCAGGTTTTGGAACGCCCCGGCATTGGCAACATCGGTGTTACGATTGAACGCCTTTTTCCACTTGAGCGTTTAGTAGACGGGCGACTGCGGGATGCTGCTGAATTGGTAACCAAATCAGCCATATTCGAACGTACCGCACACGGCTGTCGTATTGTTGCGGGGCATGTTCAAGAATGGCTGACTGCCTTCGCGATCAAAGATGCGCCGCTGATTCGAATACGGCCCCTTGTCGCTGACCACGAGGGCAAGCCCTTCGCGGCATACAAAGGGATTTTGGGCCTACTGTGGCAAATTACAACCCAAGAGTCTGTACGAAGATGGCTCGCCGTCGTTAATGGCGGCGTCGCTCCCCGGTCTGACGCTATTCCGGCTCTTGTGGATGATGGACGAAGAAAACGGGTCAGGGATGAATGGCACTTCCATAAGCGTCAAACCTTTGCGAGCAAACGCTTTCGCGCGACGTGCCGGGGTTGTGTGAGGAAGGTTTGTTTGCGGGGTCTTCGTTTGACGGCGCGTGGCTCGATGCGGTCGGGTCGATTGCCGACAC
>DATKPA010000098.1:0-15758 GCA_035524355.1 Phycisphaerae bacterium
TATGGAACCTCGTCCATGAATATTCGAGGATTCTGGCCCCACTTTCACCTCCGAAACCGCCTTTGGAATGCGGCTTTGTGGGGTAGGCGTGGGAAAGGGGACCAAAAATCCATAGACCGTCATCCATATGCAATTGCCCTGCCCGGCCCCCGGCCCTTGGGCACCCCCGATATTGCTGGTACAGGCTTCGACAAGAACTTGATAATTTGCGAAAAATTATCTGGCAGAGGTGAGGGCGTCATGGTAGAAAAACCTCACCTTTGACATTTCCGCCTGTGGGCCCCAACCATGAACCGGCATTGCTGTCAGTTTCGCCCCAGTACTCTCGGACAACTTCTGGCCGCCACGCCCAACGAGATCAACCGTTGCGATATCGCGCGCATGAACCTCCTGTGTGCCCAAAGTCTTCCACGGGCGGAGAGGCTCGATGTTGAGGCTTCGCTTTCTCAAATAGATGAATGGACCGAACATGTGCGCGAAGAGACGGCTCGCTTTTACCCGTCGTACCTTCGCAACCCCAATCCCCAAAAGGGCTCCCTCGCAGTGTTTCAATTGTGGGCGGTCATACGAAGCCTCAAAGAAACGTACGAACTGAAACACCACCTCTTGCCGAAAAAGAGGACCGGATTCAAAGGTTACGGCACGAGGGCCGTTTTCGGTTCCGATATCGGCTACGAGGACTCGAGGCCGCTCTTCATACACGGGTTGCTCGGTCCCGAACGCATTGGATCGTGCAGCTCCCTGCCGGTCCTCTTTACCGCCGTTGCGCGCAGACTCGGCTATCCAGTGAACTTGGCGCTGGCAGTGCAACACATGTTCAACCGGTGGGAAAGTCCCACCGAAACGTTCAACATGGACGGGAGCGGCCCAGACTATATCACCAGACCCCCTTCGGAAGATTTCATCGATGTGCCGCGGCCATGGACTTCGGAACAGAAATATTGCGGCTGTTATCTCCGCTCGATAACGGCGCAGGAGGCGCTCGCGGCATTCCTACTGATGCGAGGGGCATGCCTGCAATGGAACGGTGATTTGCGAGAGGCACATCGCATGTGCGCCCTTGCTCACCTCCTATCTCCGAAACATCCGGCGTACGCAGCCCATCTTGAAGTCATTGAGGATTTAACTCGGCGAAAGGGTCATCTCGCTCGCGCGGCGCTCATCGACAACTCTTGCGGAAAAATGCCTAGTCGTGTGCCCCGTATCAAAAGAACCTTTCCCTTGTGGTTGACCCGCGACGGCTTTTTGGTGAACCGGGCCGCTGATTATTATGTGGAGAAATTGGCATGATTAACTCCAGCGGAAAATCGGCATACGATGAACTATTTTCGGAGAACCCGCTCCAGGATGGACAGCGCGTGAAGAAGTCTTCACGACCATGCGCTAGGAGCGCGGAAGGCGACTTCGGTTCCGGCCACATGTACCGCTACGTCGGCAACGACCCAACCAATGCTGTTGATCCAACCGGAATGGATGCAGTGTTTGGCTCTGGCCAAAGCGGGGGAGGGTTTGGCGCACTTCAAGCCATGCCAGTAAATCTTTCGCCCCATTACGACACCCCCATTACCGCGGGCACAGCTCTCCCGGCATATCCAGGCGAGGTCTCGTTCAGTCCGAATTCCCCAACAGCTTCAACTGAAGTCTTATCCGCTCCAAGTGCTCCGGCCATTTCCAATTTCGATCAAGGATTGCTTGATTCCACGGAGTACGTATACGACAACGCGGCCAGCGCTCCGAGCGTCGTGGCCAGTCCCAGCGTCATTGCCAACCCCTACGCGCCGGTGCGATATGCGACGGGAGCCGTAGTTCAGCAAAATCTTAATGGCGCTTGGAGGGTCTCGAGCGATGGGACGAGTGGCACCCTGACGTTGTCCTCCGGAGAAGCGTACCAGTTCAAGAATCCCTCTAATGTGGGTTGGATCATGACGACGCCTATTGATCAGGTTCAACCTTTGCAAAATCTCGCCCTGCTGAACATGCCCCTGGGAAAGCCCATTTATTACAGTAGTGACAACTGGAGGAACGATCTCGAAAACGCAGACCTCCCGACGCTCGCAGCAACCTTGGCGTACTACCAGTCCGAGACAACAAAATCGATCATTGCCGAAGATGGTAATGCAGAATCTAACGCCCTAAACGTCGAAGACGTTCAAAAGCAGATATCGATATACCAGGGAGCATCCTTCGATTGGGGTTATTCCTCGACTGAGCAGTGGATCGCACATTCGACTCTTGACGACGCGGAGTACCTCCAGCCATTTTTGGGAAAGCAGGTAGTGAGGCAGACTCAATATGCAAGTGCGGTGCTTGGCGCATTGGGTTTCCAAACATCTCCTCCGCCGAGTTCCCAAGCGGATATCGACGCGAGACTCACCAATGCCGGGGTGACCTCGCCGTCGCAGTCGTCTTTGGTTTACTGGGCGGGACCACAAGGTGACAACACCGGAATGGCGTTCAATCTGATGGGGGCCGCAGCGCCTATTTTTGGGCTAAATCCGATTGACCCTGCAGGCAGAGGCATAAATGAGTCGTACACCCTTGGCGAAGGAAACGCGCCGAGCACCACGGGGCTGCAAGCTCGATTTACTCAGGGCTCCCAGGGAGAATTACAATCCGCCTTTGCGAATATCGAGCCAGGGGATATTGGAAATGGTACGCCAACAACCGTCGCGGCTCGTGATTTGGCCCAAAGTCTCGGAAATGCGACAGATGACGCGGGCCATGCGATTGGCAATAACCTCGGAGGGCCGGGGGACGCTGACTCGGGCAATATCTTCCCACAAGATCCGAGTGTTAATCGAGGCGCGTACCGGCAATTTGAGCAGCAGATTGCAGGACGGGTCCAAAATGGTGATCAGGTCTATGTCCGTGTGGTGCCGCAGTACACGCCCGGTGCCACCCGCCCGTCTCAGATCGTATACCAGGTGCGGATAAATGGTGTTACCACGACCAGAGTGTTCCCTAATCAGTGATTTATGAGATATAAGAACGAGTGCCATATTTTGAAACTGCTCGCATCACGCGCATCGCAAACCTCGGAGCACGAATCTTTTGTCGGCGGTTTGCCGAAGCTCCCAAGGGGGGAAGGAATCCCGCGTTGTCGGTTATGTGGGGCCGACGAAAGCTTTTTCTTTCAGGTGGCGTGTCCGGAAGGGAGTCCTTGGCATCGACTTTCGCTCGCAGTCTTCGCATGTACGTCATGCGCCGACGAAAATCATTTGATCCCGCAGATGCTGTCGGGGCCACTAAAAGATGCAGATATCCCCGAGGGCTTTCTGCAATCATATCAAAGGAATTTCCGCTTCATGGTTTTTGAAACCGCGTCGGCCACACTCCGTCAGGAATATCGAGAAAGGGTGGTATTCCGGCCATTCCATTTGGAGAAAGTCATTGACCCAGACGTTGATGCGAATAAGCTTGGGGGAACCCCCAATTGGCTGCTCGATGATGAAAGTCCTAGGTTTTACTTTGGAAATGCGCCAATGTCCTTTTTCCTTCAACTACTACAGGGGTTTCGGTTTGAGATCAACAGAGGAGCCCCTCCTCAGGTTGAGTTGGGCTTGGATGGTTCACCGCAGCCCTCGACATCCAGCTATTACCAATTATTCAATGGCAACAAGGTTTTTCTATTTGCAACGGAAGATCGAGCCAAGCCGCTCATATACGCCATCACCCAAATTGACTGATTATATTCGCTTCTTGGGGCTCTCCCGGCCGTGAATTCTTGCCTGATAAGCTCCTTCGGACGGAACAATCCCCTGGGCTGGGGAGTCACACCGCCCCCCGCACCCGCGCCGCCTTCACCGCCGGCCCCAAGTGCCGCCCCGGGCAATCCGTCTGCACCAACTCCCCATGCACATACACCCGATCCACCGCCAACGCATACTTCCCCCGCACCAGATGCACAAACGCCATCAACCGATCCACCTGCGCCTGCGTCGGCATCTGCAGATCAAAATCCCCCAGCACCACAATCCCAATATTGTGCTCGTTCCAGAAAATCCGCCGATCCTTCGACGGCCTCACATGCTGCCCCTCATACCGCAGCGACCGCAGCTGCCACACCCGCCCCGCACGATCTACCGCAAAGTGATACGCAATATCAATCATCCCGCGCTGCAGGTGCGCCTGCCGCACCATCTGCAGATGCCGAATCGTCTCCACCACCGACGTCGCCACGAACGGCTTCCCATCCCCCGAATGATGCACCGTGATCCGCTGCACCCCACCCATCGGCCGCCCGCGCGCCAAATCCGCCGACGCCCCCGTCCACGATCGCCGCGGCATGATATCCCCATACTCCGTCTTCTGCGGCGGCGTCACCGGCGGCAGCACAATCGTCTTCGACGCCATCGGCGGCACCGGACCCTCCCCCTCCAGCGACCCCTCATATGGCTCCGGCAACTCCCGCTGCTCCGCCGCCGGCGGACACCCCACCAGCACCCCCGCCATTCCCACCATCACCCCCTTCAACATCCCCCGCCGACTCACACCCCAGCAACACTCGCACATAACTCCAATGCCCAATCTCCCCCACAAAAAGAATCTCTTCGTGGTCCTTCGTGCTCTTCGTGTCCTTCGTGTTTACCGTCTTCGTCGTTGGGGGGGGGAAGCGAATCAAATCAACCGCTGCCGCCGTATCGAAACCATATACGGCTGCATCCCATGCCCCGGACATTCCGTGCTCACGATCTCCTGGTGCGTATACACCCGCGAGATCGGCAACGAATACTGCTTCCGCAGCAGCGTCCCGAAGATCCGCACCTTGTCCTTCTGCTGCTGAGTCATCGGCTGCATATCAAAGTTCCCCAGCACCACCACCCCCACGTTGTGCTCGTTGTTGTACCGCACGTGCTGCCCCTGAAACTTCAGCGACCGCAACTGCCACACCCGACCCACCCGGTCGATCGCAAAGTGATACCCGATGTCCTGGAAATTCCGCGACCGGTGGTACTCCCGCACATACTCCAGGTGCTGCGCCGTCTCGCCAAAATCGCTCGCCCAGAACGGCTTCGGATCCCCCGAATGATGGAACGTGATCAACTTCACCCCATTCATCGGATCCACACGCGACATATCCGGACCCCCACGCGCCCACATCGACCGCGGCAGAATCCCGTACGTGTTCGCCGGCTCCGCCTTCACCACCGGCGGCGGCAACGGATGACTCGGCGCCGGAGGCGCAAACTCCGTGTCCGGCACCAACGCCCTTGTGATTGGCGACATCGCCGGCGCCACCGGGTCCGGCAACGCCGCATGCGCCGCACTTCCCGTCGGATTGTTGTTCTCGCATCCCAGCATTGCCCCCACCCCTGTCAACCCCAGCAACCCCAGAAACGCGCGCCGCGAAACGCCCCGTTCCGATCCATCCTCATTCTGCTTGTTGCTCACGTGCGCCTCTCTTCGGTCCCCGGAAGATCCATGCGTGCCCCCGGCCCCGGCTGAGTCCTGCTATTTCCAATAACTCTCTCGGTATCGGCAATATAGCTATAAATACTGAAAAACAAAGCCCCCCATTACTACCATTTTCTGCCCATGAATTACAGGCCCTCCCGTTTCGCTCCCGCGAAGCACCCCTTTCCTGGCCTTTTTTTCTTGACGACCTGCCTCCTACCCGTTTTCATACCTCCTTTTCGCTTTTGCGCCAGCAGTCTCGTAGCAAGCCACCCCGCTCTTTCCGCCGATATGCCTATCAGCGGCGGTTGGTGCGACCGACGGATTGGCCTCACCACCCTCAGGACGCGAGGTAGAACGATGATGCGGATGTACGAGTATCTCGAACGCCAAATGCAGGAAGCTCTCGGACCGGTCAACAAATGGTATTGTTCCCAGTACTACGGCTACGAAATCCACGACCCCGAATGTCTCCTCCGCTACTACATTCAACACGGCGGCGCCTCCAACTTCTGCCGCCAACACGTTTCCGAAGTGGCCGAACACCCCCACAGCCAGACCCAGTCTATCTGACGGTGGCATGGGCGTCCCGCCCATGACGGCCCGCAGGCCGTTCCCAGGCAGGATGCGCTCACGCGCCCACTCTCACCACCACCTTCCCCATCGGCCCCTCCTGCAACCTCTCAAACGCCCCCATCACCTCCCCAAACCCAAACACCCGATCCACCACCGGCTTCGCCCCAGTCTTCCCCAGCGTCTCCAGCACGCTCCGCCACGCCCCGTGCGATTCCTCGTTCGTATACGTCCCAATCGCCACTCCCCCTATCTGCAGCCGACGAAAGAACAGCGACGCCGTATTAAACTCCGGCACCGGCCCCGCCAATCGCCCCACCACCGACACCTTCCCCCACATCCCCAGCGTCTCTATCACCTCGTTAAACAACGCCCCCCCAATATTGTCCACCGCCACATTCACCGGCCGCTGCCCCAACTGCGCAAACAACTCCTTCCGCCACCCCTTCCCCTCCGGATTCAACACCACATCCGCACCCATCCCGCGCAACTTCTCTCCCTTCTCCTTGCTCCGCGAAAGCCCCACCACCGTGCACCCCATCGCGTGCGCCACCTGCACACACGCCACCCCCACACCGCCCGATGCCCCCGTCACCAGCACTGTCGTGCCCGGAGACAGCGCCTTCCCATCTCCCCACTGCGTCAACGCCTGCCACGCCGTGATATACACCAGCGGCGCCGCCGCCGCCTCCTCATGCGTCCACCCACTCGGTACCTCCGCCGTATACCGCGCCTCCACCGCCACCTTCTCCGCCAGCGTACCCCATCGCGCCACCCCCACCTCCGATCGCATAATCAATCGCACATCCCCCTCCCGAATCCCGCTCACTCCCTTCCCCACTGCCACAACCTTCCCGATCCCATCCCGCCCCAGCACATGCGGAAACGCCGGCCGCGCCGGATACTGCCCCATCGCCAGATACCTGTCCGCAGGATTCAACGCCGCAAACTCCACGGCTATCACCACCTCCCCCTCACCCGCCACCGGATCAGCTACCTCCTCAACCTTCATCGACTCCACCCCCATCAACCCCGGCAACATCCAGGCACGCATAACAGCCTCCTTCAATTACCACCACGACCAAATATTCTATGGCAGGAACGAACGACAAATGATATTTGACCAACCAATTTTCGAATGACGAATGTCCAAAGCACGAGCTGTGCCTGCCCTCGTTTCGTCATTCACTCATTGATCATTGGAAATTTGATTCGTCATTTATCAATCGTCTTTCGTCATTTCCGCGCCCGCCCCTTCGCCTCCGGCGCCGCCGTCAACGGATCCTCCGGCCACTTGTGCTTCGGATACCGCACCCGCAAATCCTTCCGCACCTCAAAATACGCCCCGCCCCAGAAACTCTTCAAATCCTGCGTAATCTGCATCGGCTTGTACCCCGGCGACAACAAATGCAGCAACAACGCCACACGCCCCCCGACAATCCGCGGCGTCTCCAGCCACCCAAACAACTCCTGCAACCGTACCGCAAGGACCGGTGCCGGTGGGGGGGCTCCATCACCCGCCGGCAACGAATACTCAATCCGAATCCGCGACCCCGACGGCACCTCAATCGTCTCCGGTGCCAGCCGCTCCAACTCTCGATCCATCGGATACACCAGCACCCCTCGCACCGCCTCCTCCAACGCCTTCCCCTCGACAACTTCGGCAAGCGACCGATTCCCCGCACACGCCGCCCGCAGCACTTCAGCGATCTGGGCATCATCGAATGAAGGCCAGTCACCCGCCTTCTCCGGCATCGCTGATCGCACCAGCGCAACGCGCGCCATTACCTTGCTTGCCGCCTCATTCCGCATCAACAGGTCCCGCCCGCGCGGCAACAACGCTTCCGCCAGCACCTCCCCCGCCCGCTGCAAATCCACGCGCCCGTGCGGATCCTCCTCCAAAACCAGATCATGAAAATACCGCCGCGTAAATGCCGCCACCTTCTCCTTCCCCGCGTCATACTCCAGCACCGTCTCCGTCCGCATCTGCTCCGGAAACAATCGCTCCAGCGATTCGCGAGAAACCGCCACCGCCGTCCGCACCATCGCCTCCGCCCGCTTATTCCGCGGATCGTGATGCGGATCCAACGCCAGAAAAAGTTCTGCCCGAGACAGCGCGGGCGTGAGCGCTTCGGGAGTCAGGCGAACGCCGCCGCCGCCGACCATCACCGCGGAAAGCGGATCAGCTCCCCCGCGCCGGCGCGAGACGCGGTCGGGATAAGCAAGCAGAAGCAGTTCTTCCAGCGAGTGCGGACGGGAATGAACCACAGAGGACACAGAGACGGTCGAATTCGTCCTCGATCCGTCCGTCGCCTCTGTGCCCTCTGTGTCCTCTGTGGTTTTAATCGTTCTGTTGATCGACGCAAGCTGGTCGCGAGTCCGCGACAAATGCGCGGGTAGTCGCTCAGCGCGAAGGAAGATATCGCCCACAGCCGATCGCGAATCGTCCGAGAGCACCGCCGCCAGATTCACCGCCTCCGCCTCCAACCCCGTCCCCTTCGCCGCCATCAACATCCGCCCCACCCGCGGATGCACCGGCACCCGCATCATCCCCCGCCCAATCTCCGTCAACTCCCACCCACCATCGACGCCACCATCCACCCCCGCGCTCAAACCAGGGTTTTGTGTTTTGTGTTTTGCGTTTTGCGTTTTCGCCAGTCCCCCCAGCATCCCCAACAACCCCTCCGCCGCTGCAATCCTCTCCTCACTCGGTTGCTCAAACCAACCAAACTCTCGTGCATTCTTCGCACCCCAGGCGTGAACGGCGAGAACCGTCGCCGCCAAATCCACCCGCTCCACCTCCGGCACATTGAACGCCGCCAGGTGCTTCTGCTCCAACTCCCCCCACAACCGATACACCACCCCCGGCCCCTGCCGCGCCGCACGCCCCGCACGCTGCGCCGCCGACGCCTGCGATATCCGCTCCAAATCCAACCGGTCCATCCCCCGACTCGCATCAAACGACGCCACCCGCGCCAGCCCCGAATCCACCACCACCCGCACCCCATCTATCGTCAGCGAAGTCTCCGCAATATTCGTCGCCAGAATAACCTTCCGCCTTCCCTTCTCATCCGCACGCAACGTCCGCTGCTGCTCCTCCGACGACAAACTCCCGTGCAACGCCAACACACTGAACCCCTCCCGCTCCAACTGCCCCAACCGTCCGCGCACCCGCTCAATCTCCCCAACCCCCGGCAAAAACACCAGCACATCCCCCTCGCCGCCAATCGCCTCTTCAATCACCCGCGAAACATGCTCCTCCAACCGCACATCCCGCCCAGGCCTGTAAAAAATCTCTACCGGAAACACCCGCCCCTCCACCTCCACCACCGGCGCCGTAACGCGGGCATCCTGCCCGCATGCAGGCTGGAAGCCTGCGTTACTTCCGCCAAGAAACCCCGCCACACTCTCCGCATCCAGCGTCGCCGACATCACCAGCACCTTCAGCTCCGGCCGAACCGTCTGCTGCACCTCCCGCAAAAACGCCAGCGCCAAATCCGTATGAATGCTCCGCTCATGAAACTCATCCAGTATCACGCACCCAACCCCCTCCAGATACGGATCATCCAAAAGCATCCGCGTCAGAATCGCCTCCGTCAGCACCCGTATCCGCGTCCGCTGCGTATACCGCTTCTCAAACCGAATGTGATACCCCACCTCCTCCCCAACCCTCCACCCATTCTCCTCCGCCATCCGCTCCGCCGCCGCCCGCGCCGCCACCCGCCGCGGCTGCAGCATCACGATGTTCGGCGCCTCCTTCGAAAGAACTTCATTTCGCATGACCGCCGGCGGAACCCGGGTGGTCTTCCCAGCGCCGGGCGAAGCAACCAGGACTGCGGAGTGGGCGTGCCGCAGAATTGCTGTAATCCTCGGAAGTGCAGTGTCGATCGGAAGATTTTGCATGATGCAATTATAGAGTCCGTCCCTATAATGGATCGAGTCCGTCCATGATGAGGGTTTCTTATGCAGGCCAACAAAGACGAAGCCGCACGGCAACTGGCGAATGCACATTATGGATTGGAGGACGGGATTCAAGAGATCTATCGGGTTGCGGGGGCGAACGAAAACGATCCCAATGAGCCCATCAAACTGCTCGAAGTGAACCTGCGAACCATCCCGAGCGGAATCATGCCAGTCTATTTTGGGCCCGGGGCTGCGGTGCCCTATTCGTCGATCATCATCGATTTGACGCCTTCGGAGTTCGAGCAGGTCTGCAAGGGACAATTGTCCCTGCCCCATGGATGGAAGCTCCAACAGCGCATTGAACGCCAGACGAGCAACAACTGATGCCGACGATGGAAGATGGTGACGGACCCCTCTCCCATCAATACTGTGTTGATGAAACTGATTCGCAGTGCCATTGATTCTTTCGCCTGATTCCCTTTGCCCGAAGAGCAATCAGTGCATTATCTGCAACGCAGAATTGTTCGTGGTTCTTGCAAGGGCGAAATCCTTATCTGATACCTTCCCCGCCGACTCCGACCCTGATATCCCCGACCGCTCAACGAATAAAAAAAGCGGAGCGGCTGCCTCTAGCCGCTCCGCCGCAACGGTCACGATGCCGACTTACAATCCTCGGCTTAATGACGGCCGCCGGGTTGAGCGATGAATCCGCTCGGTCCACTGCTAGATCCGCTGCTCGGCCCGCCGCTGGGTCCACTGCTAGACCCACCGCCAGGTCCGCCGCAAGGCCCGCCGGGTCCGCCAAATCCGCCGCCCGGCAGCACCGTCGGATTCCCATTCTCATCCACGCTCAGCGTGATCGGATACGTATACGTCGCACCGGTCGAACTCGTCGCTGTCGCCGTCAGGGTCACCGTATAAATCACCGTCCCGTTCCCTTCGGTGTACGCTGACACCGCCTGTGTCGTCGCGATCGTCGTCGTCACACCGTCCGCCGTCGCCAGCGCCTGCAACTCCGTCTGTGCCGCCGTCGGAATCGCCGAGAACGTCGTCGACGCCACGCTCGGCAAATTCGCCAGCGCGCCCGTCGCGTCCACCGTGATCGTCGTCCGCGTCCCAGTGCTCGTGTACAGCGCCGAGTACGTCGTCACCCCATTGAGCGTCTGCACCATCACCTGCGATGTCGACGTCAACGCCGTCGCCCCGCTCGGCGCATTACTCGTCAACCCGTTCTGAATCGCTGTCGAAAACACGCTCAGCGGCAGCGTCGCGTTCCCCACCGGATTCCCGTTCGAATCCACCGTCACCACCGTCACCCGTCCCCATTTGCCGCCAGTCGTTGTGCTGCTGCTCGAGGTGCTCAGCGCGATCGTATACGTCGTGCTCCCGCCGCTCGTCGTCGTCACAGTCACCACGGAAGTGGACGTCGGCGCCGTCGCCCCGATCGCCGTCGCGATCGCCGTGATCTCCGCCGTCACCGCCGTGTTCGTGACCGCCCCAAATGTCGAACTCGTCGTCGTCGGTGCCGTCACCGCAGTACCGGTCGTATCCACCGTCAGCTTCGTCACCGATCCCGTGGCGGTCACATTATACGTGTACGTCTCCACCCCGTTCGAGTTCCCCATGTAAAGCGTGCTCGACGACGTCGGCGCCGTCACCCCGTCCGTCGTCGCCAGCGAGGTCAATCCGTTCTGCACCGCGGTGGAGACCTGGCTGAACAGAATGGTCGTTCCATTGTTCAAGCCGGCCCCGGGTCCTCCTCCGCCGCAACTCTTCGTGCTCGTGCTGCTGGTGCTGCTCGTGCTGCCGGAGGTCGTCGTACTGCCCGAAGTCGTCGCTTTGCTGACAACGCTCGCGCTCTTCACCGTCGACGACACGCTGCTCACGTGCTTCACCGCCGTCGCATGATGCGCCGCCGAGAGCAGCGACCGCTCCTCCAGCGACTCGAACATGCGTGCCAGCGAACGCCCGCCACGGACCCGCGAATTTCTTCGTGTGAACATGCACAACTCCCATATAAAAGAGAAGTTTCAACCTCGCCGCGTGCCGCCCAACGTCAGGCCGCACGGGGTTGCCATCAATCCGGTAATCACCCAGTTGCCCGCCCCATCCCAAAACCGCCGCAAAACTTCCCCACGCCCCATCAGCAAAAACACCCCCGCAATCGCGATTCTCAATCCATCCATTCCCAACCCCCTTTATCGCCCCTCCGAAACCGTCTCAAAAACCTAAAAAATTCCCCCCCTTTAGTGCCTTCCCCGGCCATTGATACGTCTGTGAAACACCGTTCTTAACGCAACCCTCTCGAATAACCCCTCCCTCCACCGGCACTCCTACCCCACAGCGTCATTTTGACATGGAAACAAATTCACTTTTCGGGAGACAGAACCATGCGAATCCCTGCATCCACGCTCTTCACATTCGCTGTTATCGCCGTCGCCTCCAACACCTTCGCCACCGGCGGGGGCGGTTATCTCCAAACCAACCTCGTCTCCAACGACACCTCCATGGTCCCCGCCGCCCACCAGGACCCTCAACTCGTCAACGCCTGGGGAATCGCCTTCTCCGCCACCAGCCCCATCTGGGTCTCTGACAACGGCACCGGTCTCTCCACCGTCTACGACGGCTCCGGAAACCTCAACAACGGCGTCGCCGGCGTCGTCCAACCCCCCGCAGGTTCGCCCCCCGGCACCCTCGCCAACCCCACCGGCATGGTCTTCAACGGTAACAACGCCTCCTTCCAGATCACCGACGGCACCAACACCAAGGGCGCCAACTTCATCTGGGCCACCGAAGCCGGAACCATCTCCGCCTGGAACTCCGGCGTCGGACAGCCCGCCACCGGCCGCAAGGACCACACCTTCCTCGAAGTCTCCACCCCCAACGCCATCTACAAAGGACTCGCCATCGACAGCCCCACCGCCGGCACTCAGCTCTACGCCGCCAACTTCGCCAGCGGAAACGTCGACGTCTTCGGACCCACCTTCAACCCCGTCACCCTCGCCTCCGGCGCCTTCACCATGCCCGGCCTCCCCTCCGGTTACGCCCCCTTCGGCATCCAGAACATCGCCGGAAACATCTTCGTCTCCTTCGCCAAGCAAACCCCAGGCAGCGGCGACGAAACCGCCGGCCCCGGCCTCGGCGCCGTCGCCGAATTCGGCACCGACGGCCATTTCATCAAATCCATCGCCAACACCGGCGGCTCCCTCAACGCCCCCTGGGGCCTCGCTCTCGCTCCCGCCAACTTCGGCCAATTCTCCAACGACCTCCTCGTCGGTAACTTCGGCGACGGCACCATCTCCGCCTTCGACCTCTCCACCCCAACCCCCACCTTCAAAGGTCAGCTCACCGATACCTCCGGCGCCACACTCTCCATCGACGGCCTCTGGGGCCTCGAGTTCGGCAACGGCGCCTCCGTCCCCTCCAACTCACTCATCTTCTCCGCCGGCCCCAACGACGAATCCGACGGCCTCCTCGGCACCCTCACCGTCCCCGAACCCGCCTCCCTCTCCCTCCTCTCTCTCGCCGCACTCCCCCTCCTCAAACGCCGCCGCCGCAACGTGGCATTGGCATCCTGCCAATGACGGCCCGCAGGCCGTTCCGCGAAAAAAAGCCGGGGCCGCACTCCGCGACCCCGGCTCCACATTTCCCAATCCTCAATCCTTCTTCTCCCCCTTTTCATCCTTCTCATCCGCCTCCTTCTTCTCCCCCTCCTCATTTTCTTCCTTCCTGCTCACCACCGTCCCATTCTCCGCCACCACCACTTCCATATTCTTCCCGCCAATCATCACATCCGCCTCATACACCTTCACCCCATCCTTCATCTCCATATCCGCCTCCTTCACCTCCGCGCCATTCGCCTCCTTCGTCAGCGTCGCCTGCACCGCCGCCGGCAACGACGAAAACGCCACCTTCGTCTCCGCCCCTTCCTTTGTCTCCGACTCTTTCTTCTCCGTTCCCTCGCACCCCGCCATCAGCCCCACCGCCAACACACCCGCCAGCAACAACCCCAGGCTTTTCCATTCCTTCTTCATCGCATCGCTCCATGCAAAAAGTAGATACGAGCCGACCACGTCAGCCCACACTCCAAACCCTACCCCCGCTCCATGAAACCATCATGAACCCCCCATGAAACCCGTGGCATCGCCGTCCCGCCAATGATGGCCCGCAGACCATTCCCACCACCCCCCACCCAAAACCCAAAAACTCAGGACTCAAAACTCAAGACTTCCTCGCCACCACCACCACCCCATGCACCGCCGCCACAATCTCCTTCTCCGCCCGCACCGACAGCTCACTCCGCGACACCCCCGGCCAATCCGCCAACTGCACATCCCACGTCCCCGACTTCATCCTTCCCACGCTGATCGAAAAACTCCCCTCCTGCCCATTCTTCCCCGTCTTCAACCACCACCGCTGCACCGACCGCACATCCAGCTCCATGCCCAACCGCGCCGCGACCTTCCCCACCTCCGCCAGGACATCCTCATCCCCCTTGATGCGCACCTCCGTCACCAGCTTGCTCGCCGCCGGCCAAGTCACCCCCTCCGGGCGCAAATACATCTCCGCCGTATATCCCCCCGCACACCCCGCCACCACCACAGCCATCCCCACCAACACTCCAACCCGCCGCAACTTCCGCATCACAGTCCTCCAATCCAAAATCGCTCCCCCATTCTACAACCAACCCCCCACATCCGCGTGGTGGCATCCGCGTGGTGGCATCGGCGTCCCGCCGATGATGGCCCGCAGGCCATTCCCCCTCGAAACCCTCCTTCTACCGATCGTAAGATCCGTTGATAGCCTCGCCCCTCAAACTTGTCCCCTCCCGCTCCCGCAACTCCCCCCGCACCTGCATCAAAATCCTCCCCAACCAATTCGTCCCTCGCCCCTGATACACCCCCCACACCACATCCCCCACGTATTCCCCTCCTCCAGATAAGCATCCCCCGTCCCCAGCAACAACTTCCCCAGCTCCGCATGATGCGTAAACTTGTACCGCACGCACCGCAGCATCACCTCATACTTGATCCCCGCCCAATCCGCCCGCAGCACCAGCGCCTCCCCCGCACGCTTCGCCTCCGCCGGCGTCGCCAGCCCTGCAATCCGCCGCCGCTCCCCCATGTCCAGCGTCTTCGCCGATTGATACGCATGCTCCACCGTCGGATACGTCAATCCCTCAAACTTCACCGTCGCCGGCCAGAAATTCGAAAGAAACCGATACTCCCCCTGAAACGCCCCAATCTTCGCCACCGCGCTTTCCCTCCCCCGCGCCGCCGGCGCGCTCGCACACCCACCCACTCCCGCCAACCCCAAAACCAAAAGCAAAACCATCCATCGCGTCATCCCCGCATCATAACACCCCGCAAAAAAAGCCCCCCGCCCCCATGCCATCATCCTCGTCTTCGCTCCCCCTCCCTCACTTCCCCGCACGCCCCGCAAGCTTCTCCCGCGCCTCCGGAATCGTAAACCCATAACTCCGCCCCAGCCGCCCCATCCGTTCATCCGCCGAAACACTCGCCGGCACTCCCAGCCGCTCCCGCACCCCCTCCACCGTCATCCCCGTCGCCTTCGCCACATCCGAAAGCGACATCGACCCCGTGATAAAATCACCCGCCACCGCCTCCCGCGCCGGCCCGCCGCGCGCTCCCATCTCCGACCCGCGCGCTTCCGTCACACTCGCGTTCGCCACCCACAAAAATGCACAAAATGCCGCCACCACCAGCCCCGCCACCGTCACCCCGATCAAATTCCGCCGCAGCGCACTCGGCACCCGCGTTCCCCCCTCATCCTTCCGCCGCACCAGCCGCATCAAAGTCGTGCACACCCACTGCCAATGCAACGCCAGATGCACCAGCAACACCCCCCCAATCCCCGCCGCCAGCCAG
>DATKPA010000099.1:0-104277 GCA_035524355.1 Phycisphaerae bacterium
ACCTGCCCGGCAGCTTGCATGGGCGATTCGACAGTCTGTGGATTCATCGGCGGCCTCCGTGCCACGGGTTAATTGATTCTGACAAACGCAATTAACGCTGGAACGAGGCCGTTGTTTCATTCAGAGCGTGAATAATTCGGGCTAAGCCGGCGCCGACCGCCACGCCTTCGAACAAAACACCATGGCCCAGGACGCCGTGATGCGCAATTTCGAAATCATCGGCGAAGCCGCCAAACGCATCTCCCAGACCACGCGCGACAAGGCCCCACAAATCCCCTGGAGAGCCGTCGCCGGCTTCCGCGACGTCCTCATCCACGACTACGACTCGATCGACATCAACGAAGTGTGGCTCGCCGTCACACGCGACCTTCCGGTGCTGAAATCCGCGGTGATGCAATTACTGAACAACTGATCGCCCCCGACCGTCCCCGCCGCCCCCGCTCTCACCGACTATTATTGAACGCCACCACCGCCTTCAACGCCGAATCCACCGGCGCCACCTTCAACACCGTCACATACTGCCATCGCCCCTCCTCATCCTTATACCCCCACGCGAAACACTGCGCCGCCTTCGCATGCCCCGCCAGATCAAACACCTCCACTTTCCCCTCCCACACCACCTTCCCCTCCCGCTCATCCTTCACCGCCACCGTCTGCGCATAGCGTGAAATACACCCATGCTTCTTCTGAATCGCATCGCGCAGCGACTGAATATATTTCTCGTTCATGCGTTCTCCGGGAAAGGCGATTTCGCGCAGCTTACCCCACCATCCTACGCGAAAAGCCCCTGCCAACGCGCTGGAATCCACCATGTATCTCCATTCACCGATGCGCCACCGTAATCCCCTCCGCCGCAAACCGCTTCAATATCCCCTCCAGGAGATCGCACCGCACGTCTTCCGCCGTCGCCGCATCCACGCACCACGCCTTCAGCGTCATCGTCACCCCCGTCTCCGTCAGCGCCGTCACCTTGCAGCCCGCCACCTCGATCACCTTTGCATGGGACCTCGCCAGGTCCGTCATCGCCGCCCGCGCCTTGTCGAGATCCGCACTGTAACTGAGGGTCACCGCCGCCACGCTCCCCGCCCGCCTTTCCCGGGCTGGCGGCAGCGGCTCGCTGATGCACGTCGCGCCCGCCATCACACTGTTGGGCACGATGATCCGCCGCCCGTCATCCGTCAGAAGCGTCGTGTACCCCAGCCCCAGTTCCTCCACCACCCCCGACTCATGCCCCGTCGGCGCGCTCACATGCAGCCGGTCCCCAATATGGAACGGCCGATACAGCAGCAGCGCCACCCCCGCCACCAGGTTCGACAGCGTGCTCTGCGCCGCCAATCCCACCACCACCGACACCGCCCCCACACTCGTCAGCCACACCGGAGTCATCGAACGCAGCGCCGGAATAATGTGCGCGTACACCAGAAACGCGAGAATATAGATCAGCAACCGCGCCAACCGCCCCAGAAACTTCACCACCGTCGGATCCGCCGCCGGCACGTGATAATCCAACGTCCGATGCACCCCCGACCGCACGAGCCACCCCGCCAACCACGCCGCCGCGATACAAATCACCGCATAAAACACCGCCCCGACCCCCGTTCCCGGATCCGGAAGCCACTTCAACACATTTTCCACATCATTCCACATGGCCTCAGATTGTATCGCATTGCCGCCGTTCGACATCATCGAACCATCTCGCCACGCGCAGGTTAGCCGGCGGTTTCAACCGCCGCGCGCTTCCGGTCCCGCCGCACCAGCAACAACGCCACCCCCGCCGCTACCGTCATCCCCGACGTCTGCTCCGGCACATTTTCAAACACAATGTTCGACACCCCGCTGTCAAACCTGATCGTTGTCGAATACCCAGTCGAATCGGTAAAAAGGATCGAATTCGACGTTGTCATGACCGCATCATTCCCGTCACCAACGATGACCAACGTATCCCGTAACGCACTTCCAGAACCCAGGATCACAACGTCCGGCTGGTTAATAGCATGTGAAAACGCGCCATTACTGAAATCCAGCGTCAAAGTTTGCAGTCCGGCGCGCCCGTCTACGGCTATTGTGTCTACGAGGTTGTTATTTGAATCGGCTGGCGGAATACCCGACCACTCCGGATTCGCTGAACTGGTATCGATAAACTCAACGAGCTTAAGCTGAATTTGAGGAGAGAGGTCGAACATTTTGACAGTAAAGTTCTCTTCCTCCGACGTTGCCCAGCCGGGCACGACATATACTGAAAAGAGCGCACGTTGCTCGAGCGTCTGAATCTCGCTCGTTTTCAACCGGCAATCGCGGTGGCGTTTGGCGATCTTGTTGTCTCCCCTTGGCCGACTGCCAAATGCCAATATGATTGCGCCAATGCCGAGCATGGCGGAGTATCCTGGCTCCGGTGCGGAAACTGCCAGGTACATAGGCTCGCTCAGTCCACTGGCGAACACCGAACTCGATCCATCAGGGGAAAAACGCACAATCGTATTTCCAACCGAATCGTTGTATGCGTTGCTGACGTAGAGGTAACCACTGCTGTCGAACGCAAGGCCGGTCGGACGACTAAGTCCAGTATTCGCAAAGACTGACCCGACGCCGCTAGGCGTGAATTCCTGAATCAGGTTGTACTGTGTATCCGCAAAGTAAAGGTTTCCTGCAGGATCAAACGCCAGACCTCCGCCATCGTCAATCCCGTACGTCTGGGTAAAAGTTGAAATGCTGCCACCCGGGGTAATCTTCCGTATGCACTCTTGGCTTTGGTAATCCATTTGGGCGTACAGATTACCCGCGCTATCAACTGCCAGTCCCCCGTAAGGATATCCCTGTTGAACTTGGGTTACCGTTGTAATCGATCCCGACGGAGAAATCTTTTCGATCGTATTGCGCCCGCCGTTTGCCACATACAAATTGCCCGCCTTGTCGGAAGCAATCGCCGTTGGTTGATACAGCCCGCTTGCATATGTCGATGCCACACCCTGTGGCGTAATCTTTTCGATCGTGCCAATGACGGGATTCGATACATACAGATTCCCGGATCCATCAAACGCCAACCCCTCTGGGTCACATAACACCGACAAATCCCCCGGATCCGCCACAAACACCGACACCGACCCGTCCGGCATCACCTTATCAATCGTCTGATTGTTGTAATTCGAAACGTACAAAATATCCGCCCGCGCCCCCGCACATATCAGCGCCACCACCGCCCCCGCCACGCGCGCAAGCGCGCCCAATCTCTCTCGCCGCTCCATGTTGCTTCTCCCTGCTCCATCAATAAGACGGGCAAAATCTATACAAGCCGATATGCGTGACGATCCAAGTCTACCTCCACATACGCCCCGGTCAACGAAAATGTTCGCGCCCAATCCCACGGAAAACCCATTTGTGGCCATTCGTGGCCCTTTGTGGACAATTTACGTCTTCCCCCTACGGGCAATTCCCCCACATTTCCTTCACCAACTCCCCCGACCTCATCGTACAATCCACCCATGCACACCGACGCCCCCCAATCCCCACCCCACCTCCCCGACGCCCGCCCCTTCATCGACTCCCTCCTCCACCGCGCCCTCTCCCTCTCCGCCTCCGACATCCACCTCGAACCCACCGCCGCCGGCCTCGACGTCAAACTCCGCATCGACGGCCTCCTCCAAACCATCGAACAACTCCCCCCCGACCTCGGCCGCGGCGCCGTCCTTCGCCTCATGGTCCTCGCCCAGCTCCTCACCTACCGCCTCGACATTCCCCAGGAAGGCCGCGTCCGCACCGCCATCAACAATCAGCCCATCGACCTCCGCCTCGCCATCATGCCCGTCGCCCATGGCCTCCGCGCCGTCGTCCGCCTCCCCGCCGATCTCACCCAACCCAAATCGCTCGACGAACTCGCCCTCCCCGACCGCGTCCTCGCCGGCCTCAAAAAATTCGCCCGTTCCGATTCCGGCGAAGGCGGCGGGGGGGGGATGTTGCTCGTCACCGGCCCCGCCGGCTCCGGCAAAACCACCACCATCTACGCACTCCTCTCCCACCTCGCCGCCACCAACCCCGGCCTCTCCATCATCTCCCTCGAAGACCCCGTCGAACGCCTCATCCCGGGCATCACCCAGATCGAAGTCACTCCCCACGGCCAGCTCACCTACGATCGCGCCCTCCAATCCATCCTCCGGCAGGACCCGCAGGTCCTCATGCTCGGCGAAATCCGCAACGCCGCCACCGCCTCACTCGCCATCCAGGCCGCCCTCACCGGCCACCGCCTCATCGCCACCCTCCACGCCGGCGACCCCGCCACCGCCATCGCCCGCCTCCTCGAAATGGGCATCGAACCCTATCAGCTCACCAGCACCCTCTTCGCCGTCCTCACGCAGCGACTCGTCCGCAAACGCACCGTTCCCGCCCCTCAAGACTCAGGACTCAAGACTCAGGTCTACAAGGGCCGCGTCCCCCTCGCCGAATTCGCCACCCTCACCCCCGACCTCCGCTCCGCCATTCTCAAACACGCCGACGCCGACGCCCTCCGCACCATTCTCAAGAATTCCCCCACCCACCAAACCCTCCGCCAATCCGCCGAAACCCTTGTCACCACCGGCATTACCGACACCCCCGAAATCCACCGCGTCCTCGGCGACACGATATAAAAAATCGGCGACGGCATCGTCGGAATGTATAAACATTTGTTGCAAAAACGGGCCGACCGCTGCGTCTTCTTCAATGACCAGCTGCGCCCGTTCGAAATGCCGAACCGCTGGCCCCAAATCCGGAGGTGCACGCATGCTCACACGTCTCGTCGCCCTCGCCGCCATCACCCTCGCCATCACCACCGCCGCTTCCGCCGCCGACCTCCCCCGCTACAAGCTCCAACCCGGCGAAGTCCTCACCTTCCACAACACCGGCATCCGCCACGACCAGAAAGGCGAGGAGAGCGGCAGCGATGGCCAGCTCCGCATCGTCGTCGCCGGCCAAAACGGCGAAGCCTGGAACATCATCGCCTTCTCCTCCAGCAACTACTGGCGCGGCAAACGCCCCGAAGCCACCACCCAGCCCGCCGCCCCGCAAAACGAAAACATGCAAAAAGCCGTCCTCCACGCTGACGGCCGCATCGATCCCTCCCCCGATATCTCCATCAACCTTGGCGGCTATTTCCTCCCCCTCCCGCAAAAAGAAGCCGACCTCGCCGGCTACACCGCCGATGCACCCTTCAACGCCACCCTGACCATCACCCCCTCCCAGCGCCCCGACAAACAATGGCTTCTCGACGTCAAAGAAGACTCCCTCGAAAACGTCATCTACATCGTGACGCAACACCAAACCGCCACCATCGACCCCGACCGCGGCCTCCCCGTCCGCATCGAAAACTCCTTCTCGCAAGATTACGGCATCCACCAGAAAGGCACCGGAGTCAACGAGCTCGTCAGCGTCGAAAACAAGGACCCCGCCTGGGCCGCCCAGCTCTGGAAAGATGCCCAAACGCTCGACGCCGCCAACGCCGCCTACGGCAAAGCCGAAGAAGCCCTCACCGGCGACGAAGCCGCGATGAAATCCCAACTCGAAAAAGCCCGCGACGCCTTCGCCGCCGTCAAGGCCAACATCCAATCCCCCGAAATCCAGGCCCAATTCCAAAGCCGCATGGAAATGCTCCCCCGCTATGAAAAGTACACCATCCAGGAAACCCTCGACCAGGCCAAGGTCCTCAACCAGCCCGCCCCCGATTGGACCCTCGACCAGCTCGGCGCCAACACCAAGGTCTCCCTCAAAGACCTCCGCGGCAAAGTCGTCGTCCTCGACTGGTGGTACCGCGGCTGCGGCTGGTGCATGCGCGCCATGCCCCAGATCAAACAGGTCGCCGCCGACTACAAAGACCGCGGCGTCGTCATCTTCGGCATGAACATTGACCGCGACCAGAGCGACGCCCTCTTCGTCATGGACAAGATGGCCCTCAACTACGGCACCCTCAAGGCCTCCGACGAACTCGCCAAACAATACGGCGTCCATGGCTACCCCACCATGATCATCATCGACCAGGCCGGCATCGTGCGCAAACTCGACGTCGGCTACACCCCCGACCTCCGCAAACACCTCAGCGCCACCCTCGACTCCCTCCTCAAACCCCCCGGCTGAGTCCACACGTGGCACGGGCGTCCCGCTCGTGTCCCTCGTCAACTCTTCCGAATCCCCCAGCGAAAAAACCGCTGGGCGACTCCACGGCCTCTAAACCCCACGCCCCTTTGTCCCTCCCCCACGAGTCCCCCTCACTTCGCCCCGCCGCCATCCACCTGGGTTGTCTTCCCGATCGACCCCGGCGCCGTCGAAGCCGCCGGCGCACTCGCGCCGCCCCCGGCCGCCGCCGCCAAGTGCTTCCCCAGGGGATGCGCGTTAGGCGCCAGCGTCATCAGATAATGCATCCCCAGATCGATCCCCCTGTTGATCATCGATTCGTAGTGCCCGCCGTCCGGAACCGTCGCCACCGTCACCTGCTTCCCGGCCGATTGCAGTGCGCTCACCAGCCTCTGAAATTCCGCCGTCGTCACCGTGTCGTCGTCATCCGCGTGAAAGAGAAACACCGGGCAGGTGATCCCTTCCACGTGATTGATGGGCGAAGCGGCCGCCAGAATCTCATCCACCGCCACATACCCGCTCAACGCCGCCTTCGCCTTGCTCGAAAACCGCGTCGTCGCGTCCGCTGCCGGCGCGTACGCCACCACCGCCCGGATGCGCTGATCATTCGCCGCCAGGTTCAACGCCACCGCTCCCGCCGACGAATGCCCCACCGCAAACAGTTCCGCCGGATCGATCGCCGGCACGTGCGCCAGCACATAGTCCATCGCGATCCGCCCATTCAATACCCCGTACTGCGCATCCCGAAACGCGCGTATCGCCCCCACTGCCTCCCGGTTCGACGCACCCTTCGACACCGGCCCGTCAAGATCGTACGCCACCACCGCAAAACTCCGCTGCAGATACCGCAGCTCCTCCTCCCGATCGGCCGGCGTCAACGCCATCCCCGTGATCATCGAGGAGCCCGCCGGCGCAATGAACACGCACGGCACGCTGTGCGCCGCCTCCTCCCCCGTCGGCATGTACAACTTGATCCGCTCCCCGCTCCCCGGCCCGCTGCCACCCATGCGGATCTCATAAAGATCGATGTGCGGCGCAAAATGCTGCGCCGCCGGCAGTGGCGGCGCAATCGGCGCCGACACCGCCGCCACCACGTCCGGATTCGCCATCTGGTGCATCGCCGTCGTCATTGGCGTCTGGAATCCATGCGTCATCGTCGCCACCCCACAGACGCACAGAAGCAACCCCAGCAGAATCCCCGCAAACGACGCCGGCGCACGATTCCAGTACTTCACGCCATAAAACATCCCGACCAACACGCGGACAAACGGAATAGCCCTTGCATGCGACGCGAACGTCTCCCCCTCCTCCCGCAAAGCCCGCCGCACCTTGAACCGAAACCACACCATGCACACCAGCGCCAGCAGCGACCCACTGCTGATCATCGCAATCGCTGCCGGCGCCCCCTCCCACCACAGCACCGTCGGCAAACCGGCCAGCACCGCCAATGCCACGTACAACAGCGGCTGACGAAGCACGTCCGCTGCTCCCCCAGCCGCTTTCTGCCCCGCCACGCCCGCAACCTTCACCGTCCGCACACTCCGGTTCGTCCGCCGATCGTAACCACACCCCACGCACAGCGCCGCCTGCGCACGCAGCGGCCGCCCGCACCCCGGGCATGGCAACTCACGCGCACGCGCGACTTCCTCCGGCGCCGGCAAGGGCTCCCCGAGTACCCCGCCCCCAGCTTCTGCCATCGGTATCGTCAACGTCGTCGTGCAACCCTTGCACGCCGTGCGGCGCCCCGCCAGACGTGGATCCACCGCATACCGTTTGCCACAGGTCGGACAGGAAAAGCGAATCAATGCCCACACTCCTTCTCCACATTCCCGTTGAAAAGCCGCCGATTTCGGAATCTTGCCCCTCCTCAGCCCAAAAATCAAACCCCCTCTCCCATCCGCCCGCAAAACCGCCGCCCCTTCTGGTCAGCCCCCGAATTTTTCTTGCAAAATCCCCCGCCCGCTCCGTCTTTCCTTGTAGACGCATTGCGCAAGCCCCCGCTGCGGACCCCCGGTCCCCCCGTCGGCCCTGCGCAATCCCGACCACGCCCTCAAGAAATTCCTTGCTCCTCGCCGATCTGCTGTATACTGTTATAGTGTTGTAGTCACTTCTCGCACACATCCGCTTGGCAGGAGGATGACCCGTGACCCAGCCCGATTCCACCCCCACTCCCGCTCAGTTCCGCTACGAGGCCCAGACCCCCGACGGCCTTACCGTCCGCGGCGCCCTCGAAGCAGCCACTGCCGCCGATGCCCACACCAAGCTCGCCGCCCTCGGACTCCGCGTCCTCTCCGTCGACCCCGCCCCCGAGCCCGCCCCTCATCCCGACAAAACCACGCCCCTCGGACCCGACGACTTCCTCGTCTTCAACCAGCAGCTCGCCCACCTCACCGCCGCCGGCCTCCCCGTCGAGCGCGGCCTCCGCCTCATCGCCACCGACGTCAAGTCCGGCCGCCTCGCCTCCGCCGCCAATGCCGTCGCCGCTGAACTCGAAAAAGGCGTCCCCCTCAAAGATGCCTTCGCCCGCCACGCCTCCCGCTTCCCCTCTCTCTACGCCCGCCTCGTCGACGCCGGCATCAAGGCCGCCAATCTCCCCGCGATGCTCTTCAACCTCGGCCGCCACCTCGAACTCATCACCCGCCTCCGCCGCGCCCTCTGGCGCGCCTTCTCCTACCCCGTCGCCGTCACCACCATCCTCTCCCTCGTCCTCCTCTACATCTCCCTCGTCATCGTCCCGATGTTCACCGAGATCTTCCGCGACTTCCACACCTCCCTCCCCGCCCTCACTCAATTCTTCCTCGACGTCGGCCCCCTCTACCCCGCCTTCCTCGCCACCGTCGCCATCGTCGTCGCCGCTCTCCTCCTCATCGTCTGGGCCCTCCGCGTCACAGGAAAATCCGGCTTCCTCGTCGATCAGATCGGCCTTCGCCTCCCCGTCATCGGCCGCGTCCTCCACGCCAACCTCATCGCCCGCTGGTGCGACTCCCTCCGCCTCGGTGTCGAAGCCGGCCTCGATCTCCCCCGCGCCATCAGCCTCGCCAGCGAATCCACCGGCTCCGCACGCCTCGCCCACGAAACCACCCGCCTCACCGACGCCCTCGCCGCTGGAAGACCCATTGGCGATATCCACGCGGGGGGAAGCGATCTCCTCCCCGCCACCGTCCCCGCCGCCTTCGAACTCGCCTCCCGCGCCGGCGATCTCCCCGGCACGCTCGGCATGCTCTCCCGCATGTACGAGGAACAGGCCGAACAACGCCTCCGCACACTCCCCGCCATCATCACCCCCACCCTCATGATCTTCGTCGGCGGATGCATCGCCCTCACCGTCATCTCCATGTTCCTCCCCCTCGTCAAACTCATCCAAAGCGTCTCCGGCTAAAACAGACAAATCTGACGACGCCCGCCGCCTCAGGCGGCGCGGGGCCAATCTGCATTCCAACCGCAGGATCGCACGGAGTAACACGCAATGCCCACCCAACCCGACTACATCCCCACCGCCATCCTCGGCCGCGAGCAAAACCCCTGGACCCGCGCCGGCCTCTTCCTCTTCGTCTGGGTCCCCGCCGCCCTCTTCGTCCTCGGCCTCTTCTCCTGCCTCCTCGGTGCCTTCGCCGCCGTCCTCGGCATCCTCATGGGACCCGCCTTCGCCCTCTTCATCGTCTTCGTCGTCCGCCGCAACTTCATCGTCCAGCGCGAACGCCGCGCCATGATCGTCCTCGGATACATCGAAAACGCCGTCCGCCTCAACCTCCCGCTCGACCGCTTTCTCGAAGCCGCCGAGGCCTCCGAACGCGGCGCCACCCGCAAAATGCTCGCCGCCATCCGCCAGCTCCTCCTCCGCGGGGTCCCCATCGGCGCCGCACTCGAAGCCGGCGCCCCCGAAATCCCCGAACGCCTCATCCGCGCCGCCGCCGCCGGTGAACAGGTCGGCCAGCTCCAACCCACCCTCACCCGCCTCGTCCGCGCCGCCGATCGCGATCGCCCCACCATCAACGAAGAAAGCGAACCCTTCTACCGCATCTACCTCGTCTACGTCATCTTCGGCGTCATGTTCGTCAACATGGGCCTCATGATTTTCGTCGTTCCCAAGTTCCGCGATATCTTCAAAGATTTCCACACCACCCTCCCCCCGCTCACCCAATTCATCATGGATCTCTCCGACTGGGTCGCCAATGAGTACGGCTGGGTCTTCTTCCTCCCTCTCATCCTCCTGCTCATCTTCCTCCTTGCCCGCCAGCTCCAGCGCATCTTCACCCCCGCCTCCACATCCATCATCTCCCCCAACGTCTACCAATGGTTCGCCTGGCATCTCCCCTTCCTCCACCAGCTCCAGCGCGACCGCGCCTTCAGTGATGTCTTCGATTTCCTCGCCGACGCCCTCCGCGCCGGCCTCCCCCTCCCTGACGCCTTGCAAGGTGCCCTCACCCTCGACATGAACTACCACGTCCGCGACTCCCTCCTTCAATGGCGCTCCGCCATCCTCGCCGGCGCCCCCACCGCCCAGGCCGCGCGCAACGCCCGCCTCCCCGACTTCCTCGTCGGTCTCCTCGACACCGGCCACGCCTCCCGCGCCAGCAACACGCCACGCAGCATTGCCGACATGTTCCAATTCCTCGCCCGCTACCACCGCGAACGCTTCTCCCGACTCCTCGTCGCCCTCCGCGCCGCCGCGGAGCCAATCGCCGTCGTCACCATCGGCTCCCTCGTCGGCATCCTCGTCTACGCCATGTTCAGCCCCCTCGTCGTCCTCCTCCAAAGCGTCAGCGGCAACTCCGTCTCCACCAATGGAGTCCTCTAATGAAAATCGAAAATGGAAAACCAAAAATCGAAAATCGCCCCCGCGCCTTCCTCGTCATGGACGTCCTCTGCGGCATCACCCTCGCCACCATCCTCCTCATGGTCCTCACCGCCGCCGTCGTCAAACAAAACAAAGCCCAGCGCCAACTCGCCCAGCACCGCACCGCCTCCCGCACCGCCGAAGCCGCTCTCCTCGCCCTCCAGTCCGGCCAGCCCCTCCCGCAAAACGCTGGCATCAAACTCGAAAAACTCCCCACCCCCGCCCCCGCCGGTCGCACCTGGATCCGCCTCACCCTCACTGAACAGAATGCCAGCGCCCAACTCGTCGGCCTCGTGAACGTCACCGCAACATCGGGAGGAATCCACTGATGTCCCCGACCAATTACCAATTACCAATTACCACTCCCCGACGCCGCCCCCGCCCCCGCGGCATCCTCATGATGGAAATGATCATCGTCGTCCTCCTCCTCGCCGCCTTCATGACCATCATCTCCGCCCTCTTCGTCACCGCCTACCGCGCTCAGGTCGACTCCGCCAAACGCGACGCACTCTTCCACCGCGTCGACTCCGCCCTCGGCTCACTCCGCCGCGATGTCTGGTCCGCCCACAAAATCGCTTACGCCGACGGACACCTCGACCTCTCCCTCACCGAAAGATCCAACGTCCGCTGGGAAACCAACGAACCCCACCGCCTCACCCGCAAACAAACCGGTGACACCGAACTCACCCAAACCTGGATCGACCTCCCCTCCGTCGACGACGTCAACGTCCACGGCCCACTCGTCACCCTCACCTTCAAAGAAAACAAAACCCGCGAATCCCTCACCCTCGTCAGCGAAATCCTCCTCGGAGCACCCAAATGAAAATCTTGTCATTAAAAAAGCCGGCGATGGTATCGCCGGAATGTGCTTTCATCCGCAATTGGGGCATCGATTCCAACACGATCCGCTTCTTGAAACAGCCTGTTCCTCATTCGTCATTTATCATTCGTCATTCGTCATTCCGCGCCCCGCGCGGCACCGCCTTCATCGCCGTCATCATCATGATGGTCCTCATCGCCGCCGCCATCGCCGCCATGGGCGCCCTCTTCGCCACCGAAGCCAAACGCACCCAAAGCGCCATCGCCGGCGCCCAACTCCGCCAGCTCCTCCTCGCCGCCGATCCCGCCGCCCGCGAAGAACTCGCCCGCAACCCGACTCCCCACGAGCTCACCCTCCCAACCCCCATCGGCTCCCTCAAACTCCACATCGAATCCGCCTCCTCCAACTCCGCCACCATCCGCACCACCGCCCACCTCGCCGATTCCACTGCCATCTCCACCACCACCTACACCCGCCCCCCCGCCTTGGGGGGAGGCTGGACCCTCCAATCCGCCACCCTCTCCGGCATGTAAAGAGGATTAATTTCAGATTCCAACTTTCGTGTCTTTAGTGTCTTTCGTGGCAATTTATTGCGGCGGGGGGGGGGCGACGAAAAAACGAAGGGAGCCTCATACAGACAGCTCCCATCGAATACAACCTCGTTCCAAAACCCCTCGCACCCCCAACCTAAGATCTATACACATATCATCGACAATTCCCAAAAAATCCCAAGCGCCAACCCCCCTCATTCTCCGGGGGCAAATCCGGTATTCCCATCCCCCACTCCCCACCTTCATGAATCCCCTTCGGCAAACCGCCAGAATAAAATCCGCAAACCTCTCCCAAACCTTTCTTGATAATCACCCCCCGCATGGTATTGTTCCCTCAACTCACTTCTCATCGCGCGAATTTCGCCGGCCGCACGTCTCTCGCATCCACCCATCAGGAGGCCTTCATGGAACTCTCCCGCCGCACCACACTCAAACTCCTCGCCGCCACCCTCCTCCCCACCACCCTCTCCAGAACCCTCCACGCCGCCGACACTACCACCCAACCCTTCGAACGCCCACTCCCCCCCGCCCCCACACCCATCCCCGCCCCACCCAACTTCGGCATCGCCCCCGGCCCCTTCCAACCCAACGCCGATTCTCTCTCCAACTGGTCCTGCCCCGACTGGTACCGCGACGCCAAGCTCGGCCTCTGGGCTCACTGGGGCCCACAATGCCAGCCCGAACAGGGCGACTGGTACGCCAAGGGCATGTACCAGTACAACAGTTGGCAATACAAGTCCCACTGCGAACACTACGGCCACCCCTCCAAGTTCGGCTTCAAGGACGTCATCAACACCTGGAAAGCCGAGAACTGGGACCCCGATCACCTCGTTTCCCTCTACAAAAAAGCCGGCGCCAAATTCTTCGCCGCCATGGCCAACCACCACGACAACTTCGACATGTTCGACTCCACCTACCAGCCCTGGAACTCCACCCGCATCGGCCCCAAGACCGACATCATCGGCCGCTGGGAAAAAGCCGCCCGAAACGCCGGCCTCCGCTTCGCTCTCACCTCCCACGGCGACCGCTCCTGGAGCTGGATGCAGGAGTCCCAGGG
Organism: Phycisphaerae bacterium; assembly: GCA_035524355.1. Taxonomy (GTDB): domain Bacteria; phylum Planctomycetota; class Phycisphaerae; order WQYP01; family WQYP01; genus DATKPA01. The sequence goes on from DATKPA010000099.1 coordinate 13,362, forward strand.
TGCCGACCCCTCCGGCCCCTACGCCCACGTCCAGTACGACGGCCGCATCTCCATGGCTGAAGGCACAGGCCAGTGGTGGGAAGGCTTCGACCCCCAGGACCTCTACGCCCAGTACCACACCGTCGGCAAATACGACTGGCCCCAGAACGGCAAGCCCCCCATCGACCCCAACTTCATCACCAAATTCTACAACCGCACCATCGACCTCATCTCCAAGTACAATCCCGACCTCCTCTACTTCGATGACACCATCCTCCCCCTCTACCCCGCCTCCGACATCGGCTTCAAAATCGCCGCCTTCCTCTACAACACCAACGCCGCCCGTAACGGCGGCACCTGCCAGGCCCTCATCACCGGCAAACTCCTCCAGCCCGAACACCGCAAGTTCCTCCTCCTCGACGTCGAACGCGGCGTCACCGCCGGCGCTGACCCACTCCCCTGGCAAACCGATACCTGCATCGGCTCCTGGCACTACGACCGCGGCATCTTCGACCGGCATCAATACAAGTCCGCCACCCAGGTCATCCAGATGCTCATCGACATCGTCTCCAAAAACGGCACTCTCCTCCTGAATATCCCGCTCAAAGGCGACGGCACCCCCGACGCCGACGAACTCAAAGTCGTCGACGCACTCGCCCAATGGATCGCCCCCAACGGCGATGCCATCTACGCCACTCGCCCCTGGTCCACCTACGGCGAAGGCCCCTCCACCACCGCCTCACAACCCAAAGGCCAGTTCGGCGGCGCTCGCGACGTTCGCAACTACACCCCCGAAGACTTCCGCTTCACCATGAAAGGCGAAACCCTCTACGCCTTCCTCATGGCCTGGCCCGACTCCGGCACCGCCTCCATCAAATCCCTCGCCGCCAACTCCCCCCACTTCCCAAAACCCATCGCCAGAATCGAACTCCTCGGCGCTGGCCCCGTCCAATTCACTCGCACCCCCGACGCACTCCAAATCCAACTACCCCCGGAAAAACCCAACCCCCACGCCTACGCCCTCAAAATCACCCCCGCCTGACCCTCGCAAACCCAACCCCCGACCACCGCCGCCTCGGGCGGCGCGGGGCAATGTGCGCCAAATGTTTAGCCCGCCCGCTCGTCGCCCCGCGTTCCCGCCTTCCCATCACACAACGCCTCCCTCATCAAATGTGCACACGACAACGCTTGCGTCGTTGCGACCCATACCTCTCACAGACCGGTTTCGCACGTCTTGTCCTCCGTTCCCCGCTCCGGAGATGGTTCCGGTGAAGACCCAATAACCCCGCCAATTCACCCAAAATAATTTGCCAACCGAATAATCCACGATATATTTCCCCCGAACTATGTCCTCACACTGGAGAGAGAAAGTAAAAATGGCCAAACTGCACCCCCCACTCAACGTCCGTATAACATTCGCCGCCCTCATCATTGCCACGGCCGCCGCCACCCCAGCCCACGCCTTTGGCCTCAAAGGACACGGTCGCGCCGTCGCCAGCGTCAATCCCGGCTCCAATGCACTCGATCTTCGGCAGGACACAGGCTGGCAATCCGCCGGACCTGTTTTTATGGACCTCGACGCCAACACCGCCGGCGATGGCGGCACCGTCGAATCCGACATGCACTCCGTCTCCAACTATGGCTCCCTCCAGGCCTCCGGCTTCGGCCACGCCACCAACAGCAACCAGACCGGTGACTTCGCCTGGGCCTCTTCCTACATCGGCGGCGAACCCAACGCCTGGTACAAGGATCAAATCGAAATCCTTTCCAACTCCCTCCCCTACGGCTCCCCCGTCACCATCCAATTCAGCCTCGCATTCACCGGCTTCACCAACGTCACTGCCGCCACCACCGCTACTCACGCCACCCTCAGCAGCGAATTCGACGCCGGTTCCGTCACCCTCACCGTCGGCACCTCAACCACCTCCACCCCCTACGAAACCTTCGAAACCGCCACGCTCAATACCTTCGTCGGCGCCTCCATCCCCATCCAGGGACGCCTCTGGATCGACGCCGACGCCGACGCCAACCTCCTCAACCCCATCGTCACCAGCACATTCAACTTCGCCGGCTCTGCCACTACCTCCATCCAAATCCTCTCCGCCGGCGTCGCCGCCTCCCCCAGCGCCTCCCTCTCCCCCGCCGACGCAACCCTCCCCGCCGCCTACTTCATCGCCGACAGCGGCGCCACCTACGCCCCGGAACCCGCCACCCTCTCTCTCACCCTCGCCCTCCCTCCCCTCCTCATCCGCCGCCGCAAACGCTGAACATTCGTCTCCACCCGACCGAACCTCGCCTGGAAAGGCGCGCGCTCTCTCGCGCAAACCACGGAGACACTTCCCACCTCATAACCCCCCCCCAAGAAAAAGAATGTTTAGCCGGCCTGCTCGCCGGGCCGCGTTCCCGCCTTCCCATCACATAACGCATCGCTCATCAAATGTGCGCACGAAAACGCTTGCGTCGTCGCGAACTATGCCCCTGAGAATCAATCCCCCCCTCACTCACCTCCCTCCAGCTTAAACCCAAACACCCCATTCTCCCCGCTCGGCGACCCTTCCACGCTGTTATGCCCATTCCTCTGCCGCGTCGTCACAAACAGGTAATGCTCATCCGCCGACAGCGACGAATACAACTCCGACCCTGCCGACGGACAAAACTTCACCACCGCCTCCCCCTTCACCGGATCCACCCCATACACATGCCCATCCCCCGCCGCAAACCACACCAAACCCCGGCTAAGCAGCGGCGCACTGTAAATCGCCGAATGCTTCTTCTTCTCATTCAACTCCGTCTCAAACTTCCACACCAATTCCCCCGTCCCCTTCTTCACCGCATACAAAAACCCATCACACGACGGCACAATCACCAGCTCCCCCATCACCAGCGGCGACGACTCAATCCGGCTCTTCGTCTTGAACTTCCACTCCACCTCCCCCGACACCTTCTCCAGACAATACAAATACCCGTCCTGCGCCCCGACAAAGACCCGCTGATCATCAAACGCCGCCGCATCGTAGATCCACCCCTTCGCCGTAAACGACCACTTCTGCTCCCCCGTCGCCGCATCGCACGCAATCACCCGCGACTGGTCAAAAATCGACTGAAACACCAGCGTCCCATCCGTCGAAATCCCCGTCGGCCGCGCCGCCCCGCCCACCCGCGCATTCGCATCCGACTTCACCCCCTCCTCCATCATCGAATGCGTCCACTTCTTTTCCCCGGAATTCCGATCAAGCCCATACAGCACCCCATCCATCCCACCCACAAAAATCATCTCCGACCCCGGATCCCGCACACAATTCCCCGTCCCGCCCGCCGCATCCAGCCGCCACGCCACCTCCCCCGTCTCCTTCGCCAGCGCCACCAGCCCCTTCCCCCCCGACGCATACACCTGGCTGTTATCCACCACCACCGAATACACGATCCCCGGCACGTTCGCTGTCCACACCCCCTTATCCTGCCCCACATCCGCCGCTCGCACCTTCCCCGTCGAATCCCCAAAATACACCACCCCCTTCACCACGACCGGATCCGTCAAATCCGCCGGCTCCCCATGCACCTCCTCCGCCTTGTAATGCCACACCTGCTGCAACCCCGGCAGCGCCGCTTCATCCGCCCCCCACACCCGCACGCCACCCCCCACCAACATCGCCGCCATCAAGACCAAAGTCCGTCCCACGCGCACATTCATCGCAAGCACCTCCACCATTAAAAACGCATTTCGCTATATACCCGCCCCACCCAAAACAAAACAGAAAATTCCCCTCACCCATTCCCCCAAAGAGGTCGGGAGTCATTACCGGTCCCGATCACGTCCTCTGTGCGTCTCTGTGTCCTCTGTGACCCTCTGTGTGAAAAAACCGTGCAATACAACCATCGCTCAAATTCGCGCAAATCCCCAACGAACGACAAGAAAGCCGCGGGACTCCAATCCCTCGGCCGCTGCAACTTCAACACGTCGCTCTCAATTCACGTCCACCTCCACGAGCGCCGAATCCGGCATCACCGCAACGCAAAAACAAACGCGGCCGCCGCGCGATAACCCTTCGAAAACCTCCTCCAGAATCCCCCGCACTCCAACCCCACACCAGACAGACCTCCTCGCCTTTTTCCGCCAATCCCCCCCACCACAACGTGCAAAAAAAAAGAAAGAGCCCGCCATCCCACCAGCGGGCTCCTTCGTGACTTACCAAGCTAAAGCGTTCATTCACACCAACTTGCGACGCAGCTTCCGCGCTCCGAACAACCCCGTCAGAAGCGCTGCGCCTGCCGGGAACGCCGCCGGCAGCGGTACCGTCGCCAGGTTGCCGCCACCGCCGCTGCTGATGTTGCAAATCAACTGGTCCTGCGCTCCCCCAGACACCAAAGCCAAAGACGTCACCGACGTCGCCGCCGTGAAGTGGTTCAACCAATAGTTCGCCAGCGTCACCGTCCCCAACGCTTCGCTGCCCGTGCCGGTCGCCTCCAAGAGGCCGGCAGTCAAGAAGTTAGTGCTGCCCCCGTTGGTGAATGTTTCCTTGCCGTAGCCGCCGTCGTATTCGATTTCCCAAACCGCCAACTGGAAGGCTGCCGCGGTCTGATTCGCGTCGTACCCACTGTAAGCCACGCCGGCATCGGAGAAGTAAGAATTCACCAGTCCCTGGATCTGCAGTGCCGCCGTCGAATCCAGCACGCCCGCATCACTGCCCCCATTCGGGATACCCGTCGAGTCCAAAGAGACAACGTTGTACGTGTAAGTTTGGCCGGAGGTTACCGACTGCTCGCCCTGGATGCAGAAGGTGCTGAACGTATCGCCGACGTTGTAGCCCGTCGTGCTGCTGGCAGTCACCTTCCAGTTGATCTCGCCGGTGTTCACCGTGCTCTGCGAGCCGCCGGTGAAAGTCACCTTCAAACCGCTGCTGATGCCAGGGCTGACCGCCGGCGAGTTCAGCTTGACGCTGATGCTCGATGCCTGAGCCGCCGAAGCCGCCATCATGCCGCAGATTATCGCAAGTGCAGAAATTCCCGTAGCCTTCAGTTTCATGATTCGTCCCATCTCAATAGCTCAAAGTAATTGTGGAAACTCGCGAAAAGAATACCCCCATTCCGGCAGGCAGGACGGCACTTTTTGCCAAAAAAGAGAAAGAATTTATCGTTATGGGACGCGATTTTCGCAAGCATTGGAAAAGCGGGTAAGATGGTGGTGATTCTTAACATATGCGACGAATCGTGCCCCTCACTGCCCCCCCAGCCATTGTTTCGCACACCGGAAAATGAAAGGGCCCGCTGCAGTGCCAGCGGGCCCGTCACTCCATCTATTTCATGAGTAACTGGTTACTTGCGCTTCAGCTTCCGCGCCCCAAACATCCCGGCCAGAAGCGCCGCGCCCGCTGGAAAGGCCGCCGGAAGCGGAGCCGCCGGAGGAGTGCTGCCGCCGCCCGGCTGGAAAACCAACTGATCCTGGGCACCATCCGACACCAGCGCCAGCGACGTCACCGATTCTGAAGCCGTGAAATTGTTCAGCCAGGTGTTGGCCAAACTGATCGCCGCCACCCCATCGCTGTCGTTCGCGTTCGCCGTCAAGTTGCCTTGAGAAAAGTAGTTAAAGCTGCTGCCCTGGGGGAACGATTCTGCTCCCAGCCCGCCATCGTACTCGATCTCCCACACCGCCAACTGGAACGCCGCCGCGGTTTGGTTGGCGGTGAAGTTCCCGCTCGCACTGCCGGCAACCGGGAAGTACTGGTTTGCCAGCCCCTGGATCTGCATCGCCGCAAGAGAATCTAGGATGCCCGCATCACCACCCCCCAGCGGCAGGCCGGTGCTGTTGAGGGGCACAATGTTATAAGTATATGTACTGCCGGTATATACATCCTGCAGGCCTTGAATGCAGTACGTGCTGAGGCTATCCCCGACGTTATATGCCGGCGATGTGCTGCCCGCGACAGTCCAATTGATCTGCCCGACATACGCACCGTTGTACGTTTGCCCGTCAAAGCCGACGTTCAAGCCCCCCTTCACGCCAGGATTGACGGCCTGGTTGATGTCCGAGGGAAGCGTCAGGCTCACACTCGCCGCCCGCGCCGCCGAGGCTGCCACTACGGCAAACCCCATCGCCAAGACCGACATTCCCACTTTGCGAATCTGCATAGATGCTCCCTCAAAAGAACAGGTGAAATCGTGGGAAAAGAATACGCCCGTTCCGGAGCCGCGAAAGGCAGATTTTGCGCTGAATTGGAACGATTGTTCAGTTCTAGGACGTGATTTCACGGGAACTTGCGGAGCGAGGCGAGCTTTGACGATTGTGCCGGTTACCGACTTCTCGGACGATTTTGAAGAGCCACCCCACCAAGGCGATCCGCCCTCCTGCTTCATCGCAAAAAGAAGGGGGGGGGCAGGGGAACGTTGTGCGAACCAGAATCCCCATCTTAACTTTCGATGCGCAATTCCCGCCTCTTCGACCAAGCCACCCGATTTCTTCAACAAACACGTGGGCCGAGGTCCGGATTAGCGAGAAAAAACGAAGAAGATCGTACTTGCACTCCCCGTGGATTACGGTACATATGTGTGACGCTTTTGAAGTGCACCTCCAGGGAGCAAATGAAAATGGGTAACAAACTGTCGATACTGGCCGGGATTATCGGAGTAGCCGCTCTAACGGCGGTCGCCTCCGCGAGTTCCCTGCCGGTCACGGCGGTGCTGTACAACGCCAGTGACACCCCCAACGGCGTTCAGCCCGGCACCGAGACCATGACAGTCATGTTCAAGGATGCCTCCAACAACACGATCATGTATTCTCCCGCCTTTGTCGGCCAGTTGAATTGGCATAGCGCTGGTCCACCGGCCAACTTGTCGGTCGGCCTCAATACCCAACTCCAGTCCATCCTCGGTCCCAATGGCACCTTCTCCACCTACTGCATCGAAGGCGTTCAGGACGTGATCTTCGGCAACAGCGAAACCTGGAACCTCGGCGTCGTCGATCTTAGCACCGCCCCCACCCCCGGCAGCCCCATGGGAGCGACCAAGGCCAGCCAGATTGGCGAACTCTGGAATCGCTTCTACGACAAAATCCTCACGGATAACGAAAAAGCCGCAGCCTTTCAGTTGGCTATCTGGGAAATCGTTGATGACGGTATCCCCACTCTCGGTGGCGTAACCGCCAATGCATTTGCGACCGGAAACTTCCAGGCCTCCGGCGACTCCGTTGCGATAAACCAAGCGGTGACTTGGCTTAACGCCATCGGCTCGGGCGGGACCGTGACCAATTCGTATACCCTCTACGCCTTGAGCGATGCCAATATCCAAGATCAGGTCTTCGCCGTGCCAAACGGCGGCGGTAATCCGGTTCCGCTTCCCGCGGCGCTTCCGGCTGGTCTGGCCCTCATGAGCGGCCTCGGCGTCGCCCGCTTCGTACGCCGCCGGGCCTAATCGGTTTTAACCCAACGACTTGCAGAGGGCATTCATCGAATGCCCTTCTTTATTTTTGCACCCGATTTCGCCCAACGCTTCCGATCCCAACCTACTTCGAAAACGTCTCCGATTCCCGCGCAATCAACGCTTGATACGCGGCTACGATGTCCGGTTTCGCAACTTTCGGCAGATTCGCGGCCAGAATCACGGTCCGCGCCCGTTCCAGAAACCGCTGCGTCGTGACCCACTTCCGCTCCAGCGCATCTTCCTGCTCATCCAGGTCGTCGCGCTTCTTCTCCGCATCGTGATAGACCTGATAGTCCTTCTGCGAATTGAGGAGGGCGAGAATCGCATCGTGCTGCGTGGCCATGATTTTCGCCGCGTCGGGGTGGTTCGGAATTCCCAGCTCGGGAAAATGGTGCGCCAGCGCATCATGCAACCGTTCGCGCGCATTGTTGAAGGCGTTATCAGTCGCACGCCGTGATCTCGTCAGGGCGTTCCGCTCCGATTGCAGATCCCGTGCCATCGCCAGCGCCTTTGGCAACCGGTCATTCCCCGTGAGCGCGAGCTGCACCGAAAGCCCCTCCAGCGCCGCACGCTGCGCAGGTGATGCCGCAGCCAGCACGTCCGCATATGGAGCGTTGTTCTCCAGAATGTCGGTTGTTTCCTCCCGTGTCCGGAAATGGCTGAAATCGCGCAGCAACTGATCCGACGTGCTTATTGGAATGTCGATGGTGTCGTCGTTAAGAAGCGCATACACAAACGCATCCGTAAATGACGTGTACCCTTTGTGGTCGTAGTCCGGCTTCTCCACCGCCTTGCCGATGCGGGTCTTTCCGGAAAGGGCGGCAAAGAAGTGCGTCGAGAAATCCTGGTACGCCTCTTCATTCATCTCCGGCGTACACCCCGCCGCCAGTCGCGGCGCCGTGGTGGAAAAAAAACCGCACCGCGGCTGTCGCGCAAGTCCCTGCCGGTAATCGCCGTCGGTGTAGATGGCATCGGCGAAACCGCCGGAGTGGCACTGCACCATGATGAGTGTGACCGCGACCGCGGGATCCAGCTTGTCGAGTTGCTGAAGGAACTCGCGCACTGTGAATGCCGGCGAATCCCACATCTCCATTGTCGTGTTGCGCTGAACGCCCAGACGTGAGGAATCCGCGCCGCCGTGCCCGGTGAAGTAGAAGACGAGCCGGTCGCCCGCATGCAGGGACTTGCCGGTGGTGGAGAACCAAGTGGCGAGCGCATCATGAGTGCTCGGCCCGTTCAGGGGATGAAGCGTGACGGGTGCGTAGCGATCCTCGAGCCCGCCGGAGTGCATCGCAAGGTCCGAAATCTCATCCGCAAAATCATTCGCCGGATCGTCCGGAGCCAGGTATTTCACAACATGAAACGAGGACCCGCCGTCGGCGAAGTAAATGTCGTTCGGGACCTTGGCGAGCCCCAGATCCACAAGAACATGCTGCAGATACTGAATGTTCTTCTCGAGAGAAATCTGGTTGTAATCCGGCGAAGGTCCGCCGCCGAAGGTGAGAAAGTGCGTCTCCGCCCGGGCGAGAGGCGTCAGCAACGCAAAGCTCAAAAAGGCGGGGAGAAGGCGGCACAGCATGAAGGGCTCCTGAGTCGCGGTGAGCGGGATTATAGCGGGCGGGGAGCAAAGGCGAGCGATGCTCAGCAAAACGAGATTGCGACGATGGCCGCCGCGGCCTCAGGTTCCGCACGGTCCTGGCGCGAGGAGGGTAAGTAACCGATTCGCTGCGAGTTGCAGCACGGGTGTTTCTGCTGGGGGTGTGTGTGTGCCGGAGAGGCTCATCGTGTAGCATGTCCGCCACGTTGTGGAGAACGGTTTGATGCACGTGCTGGCGGAATTTGGCGGAATCGATTGGGCGGTCGTCGGGGCATATTTTGCGATTGTGACCCTGGTGGGATTTCTCGCCAAGCGCGAGGGCGGGACGAAAGAATACTTTCTCGGCAACCGCTCCATGCCCACCTGGGCCGTCGCTGTCTCGCTTGTCGCGACGATGCTCTCCGTCGTCACCTTCATAGGCGTCCCCGCGGCCGCATTCGCCGGCGACATCTCGTATCTCATTCTCAACGTCGGCGGATTCATTGCCGTGTTCATCGTTGGACTGCTCTTCGTGCCTCGGCTCTACCGCGCGGGGACCGTCACCATCTACGGTTATCTGGCGCAGAGGTTCGGCCTGGGCGCTCAACTCGCCGTGAGCGGCGCGTTCATCGTGGGGCGGTTCCTGAGCTCCGGCGCCCGCCTTTTCGCCGCGGCGCTCCCGTTGTGCCTGCTCCTTTTTGGTGCGAAGGCCCCGACGTTCAGCCAACTGGTGCTCGCGATCTGCCTCATCGGCATCGTCGGAACGGTTTACGCAACCGCCGGCGGCGTGCGGGCCGTCGTCTGGGTCGACGTGATCCAATTCGTAATCGTCGTCGGCACGGCGATCCTCAGCATCTGCATGCTCCTGAGCCGGATGCACATGAGCGCCGGCGACATCGTCGACGCCCTCGTACACTCGCCGAATGGAAACAAGCTGCACCTGGTGGACCTCTCGCTCGATCCGTTGAAGCCCTACACCCTCTGGGCCGCCATCTTCGGCATCTCCTTCCTCAACGCCGCCGCCTTCGGTGTCGACCAGGACCTCGCCCAGCGCTTCCTCATCACGAAGTCCGCCTCGCGCGGCACCATTTCCGTGATCGCCTCGCAATTCATCAGCATCGCGGTCGTCTCACTCTTCCTCTGCATCGGGCTGCTGCTCTACATTTTTTACACGCCCGAAATCGTCGGCCGGGTGCATCTTCCGCCGGAAACTCCCGCCAACGTCTACCCGTGGTTTCTCATCAACGAGCTGCCGGTCGGGCTCTGCGGATTGGCGATCGCCGGCTTTTTCGCCATCGCCCAGGGCTCGCTCGATTCCGCCATGAACGCGCTCGCCTCCAGCATCGTCGCCGATTTCTACATCCCCCTCCGCAAGCGCGCCGGTCACGAAGTCGCCGAAGGAAAAGCCTCGAAGCGCACCGTCGCGCTCGTCGGCGGCATGATGTGCCTCTTCGCCATCTTCTGCGCAGCCATCTACGACCCGGAGGCCCACACGCTGCTCGATTTTGTGCAGGGCCTGATGACTTTCGCCCTCGCCGGAATGCTCGGCGTCTTCCTCACGGCCCTCTTCACGACCCGCGGCAACTCCGTTTCCGTCATCTTCGCCCTCCTCGCCGGCGCCCTCACGATTTTGATCCTGCAGGACTGGCCCATGAAACACTGGACGTCCTTTCTGCTTGGCCGCCCGATCACCCTCGCGTGGCCCTGGTGGACGCCCATCGGGACGATCGTGAGCTTCGCCGTCTGCGTCGCCGCCCCCCCCGGTTCGCCGCGGGCATCCACTGCCGCGGAACGGTATGCTGAGGGCGAGGCGGCCGGCGAGCGCGCCGAAAGAGGTGGCGATGACGGTTCTGGCGGAAATGCAGTTTGAACTGCTGACGCAGTCGCTCTGGTGGGCGGCGGTGGTCGGTGCCGCTGGCATCGCGATGATCGTCTACGCCTGGATGCTGCGGCGCGAGACGCTGGAGCAGCAGGAGAGCGCCGGCCGCAGCGATGCGCACGAGCGCGATCGCATGCGCATCGCCGGCATTCCGCTCGCCCTCCTCGCTGCGATCGCCGGCACGCTCTGCCTGCTCATGATCGCCCCCATCCTGCTCCTCGCCGACCGGGCCGGCGAGTGGCTCGGCATGGCCGCCACCATCCTCTCCGTCATCCTCGCCGTCTTCCTCTTCTACCGCCGCGTCTACCGCTACCTCTCCCGCTGGCGGATGGGCATGCTCTTTTCGCTCCGCTCCGCCGGTTTGATTGCCCTCGCCCTCCTGCTCTTCCAGCCCGTGCTCGGATTCGTCCGCATGCCGGAGAACCGCCCGCGCATCGCCATCGTCGTCGACGCCTCCGGTTCGATGAGCTACAGCGATACGGTCAACGAGCCCAACCGTTTCCTCCAGGCCGCCATCGCCGTGCAGGACACGCTCGAGCCGCGCCTCGCCAAGGCCTTCGACGTCAAAATCTTCGCCTACGATGGCAAGCACCCCGACGCCCTCTCCGGCCCCGATGAACTCCGCTCCATCTCCCCCGATGGCGAAGTCACCGACCTCGGCGCCGCCATCGGCATGGGACAAACCACTCTCGCCGGCCATGACGGCCACGTGATTCTCCTCTCCGACGGTATCCACAACGGCGCCCTCTCCGTCGCCGGCGAACTCGCCAACATCAACGTTCCCGTCGACACCCTCCGCGTCGGCTCTTCCGAAGTGGAGCCCTCCAGCGTCCCCGACATCGCCGTCGCCTCCGTCGAAGGCCCGCAGACCGCCACCGTCAACAACGCCGTCACCGTCACCGCCTCCATCAAATCCACCGCCATGAGCGACCGCACCATCCACGTCTACCTTGAGCAGGACGGTGGGGGGGGCAAGCAACTCGACGAACAACGCCTCGTCCTCCACAGCGGCGCCACCCCGCAAACCGTCAAGCTCAAATTCACCCCCGACAAGGTCGGCCGCGCCGTCGTGAAAGTCCGCGTCCCCGTCGATCCCGGCGAACGCTCCGCCGCCAACAACGAACAGGATTTCCCCCTCATCGTCACCGACCCCAAGCTCGCCGTCCTCTACGTCGAAGGCCGTGTCCGCCCCGAAGTCGGCCCACTCCGCCGCGTGCTGCAGCAGGACCCCAACGTCGACGCCGTCACCCTCGTCCAAACCCAGGCCGGCAAATTCGACATGCAAGGCACCAAGGAAGGCGACGACCTCCACGGCCTCCCCACCACCCTCGCCCAGTGGAAACGCTTCAAAGTCGTCATCCTCGGCGACCTCGACGCCTCCTTCCTCTCCTCCCAACAACAACACGACCTCGAACAAATCGTCAAAGACGGCGCCGGCCTTCTCATGATCGGCGGCCAAAACTCCTTCGCCCCCGGCGGCTGGAACAATACCACCCTCGCCGACATCCTCCCCGTCTCCCTCGCCCCCGTCTCCCCGCCGCAGATCAACACCAAGTTCGTCCCCAAACTCACCGCCGAGGGCCGCCTCCATCCCATCTTCGCCGGCATCGGCGGCTACTTCATCGCCCCCGACGGCGCCACGCCCGCACAACAAGTCCCCGACCTCTCCGGCTGCGTCGCCCTCGCCGGCACCAAACCCGCCGCCAGCATCCTCGCCGTTCACCCCGTCGAAAAAGTAAATGCCTCCCCCGCAATCGTCCTCGCCGTCGAGCAGTACGGAAAAGGCCGCTCCGCCGCTTTCGCCGCCGACACCACCTGGCACTGGAACCTCTTCCTCCGCGGCATGGGCAAGGACTCCCCCTACAACCGCTTCTGGGGCCAGATGGTCCGCTGGCTCGCCTCCCAGGAAGATCTCCAGAAAAAAACCGGCCCCAGCGTCCTCGCCATGCTCGCCAAGGAACGCTACGACGCCGGCGAACCCCTCATCCTCCGCGCTGCCGTTACCGACAAGGAAGGCCAGTCCACCAACTACGCCAACGTCTGGGCCGACATCACCGGCCCCGACGGCAAAACCGCGCACATTCCCATGGCCGCCGTCACCGCCGAAGGCCAGGTCGGCCGCTACCAAGGCAAGATCGATCCGAAATTGTCCGGCGCCTACAAAGTCACCGTCCTCGCCAGCAAAGACAAAGCCGACCTCGGCAAAGATGCCACCACCTTCACCGTTCTCGCCGCCGCCGGCGAACGGGATGTCCTCGCCGCCAACCCCGCCACCCTCCAGCAGATCAGCCAGGCCACCGGCGGCAGCTACGTCGAACTCTCCGGCGCCGCCACCCTCGCCGACCGCCTCGTCGCCGAACTCCCCCCAAGCGCCGTCGCCGTCAAAACCACCATCCCCCTCTACAACAACCGCCTCTTCTTCTTCGCCTTCATCGCCGCCTTCGCCAGCGAATGGTTCCTCCGCCGCAAATGGCAACTGCAGTAGCGATCCTGTCGACCGATCCGAATCGGGTGCCACGGGTATGGGACAACCTCGGTCCCATACCCGTGCCTCCTGTGCGTGCATAAACGCGTTGCATCCGTTCGCCCCCTGTATGCCGCAACACAAACCAACCGCTTGGGGAACCGCCCGCCCCCCTGCTACACTGCACGTTTCGCCGTTTCAGGTGCCTGATGTCCGACAGAAAACCTCGCTCCGTCCCCCTGCCCCTCAGCGGGCCCGCGCCCGCGATCGACCAATCCGTCTGGTACGCCGAAGGCCTCAGCTTCGAATGCACCCAGTGCGGCAACTGCTGCACCGGCTCCCCCGGCTACGTCTGGCTCACAATCGACGACATGGAAAAAATCGCCGACCACCTCGGACTCCCCTTCGACGACTTCACCCGCACCTACGTCCGCCGCATTGCAGGGGGCAAGGGGGGAGGAAACCGTTTCTCTCTTCTCGAAAAGAAAAACTACGACTGCGTATTCCTCACGCGCGACGACAAAGGCAAAGCCGGATGCCGCATCTACTCCGTCCGCCCCATGCAGTGCCGCACCTGGCCCTTCTGGAACGACAACCTCAAGGCCGAAAACGCCTGGACCCGCGCCAGCGACAACTGCCCCGGCATGCGCAACCCCAAAGCCCCGCACTACGACCTGGAGCACATCGAAAAATGCCGCCAGCACCCCGAAAGCCCGCATTAGAAATGACGAAGCACGAATGACGAATGACGAATCAATTCCCAATGACCAATGTCCAAATGACGAAACGGCGCATCCGCGCAGTTTCGATCATTCGAACATTGATCATTCGAACATTGATTCGTCATTTGTCATTCGTCATTCGTCATTAACCACAGCAGTGGCGCAAATTCTCGCCGAAGCCGACGCCGACATCGCCGCCCGCCGCCCCATCTGCCGCGCCTCCGGCCGCTGCTGCCGCTTCGAAGAATACGGCCACCGCCTCTACGTCACCGCCGCCGAACTCACCCACTTCGCCGAAAAAATCGAAAATCGAAAATCGAAAATCGAAAATTCCTCCGCGAAATTGGTTTCCCTCCCCCAATTCTTCTCCACTGAAAAACCCCTCGGCTGTCCCTACCAGATCGATGGCCTCTGCACCGCCCGCGAAGCCCGCCCCCTCGGCTGCCGCATCTATTTCTGCGATGAGAACGCCCAATCCTGGCAGAACGACGTCTACGAAAAATACCACGCCCGCCTGCGCGACCTCCACACACAACACGGTCTCCCGTACCGCTACATCGAATGGCGCGAAGCACTCAAGGAAATCATGCACGCGGAGCCATCGTGAAAACCCACGGCCTCATCCGCGCATTCACCCTGGCGACACTCGCCGCCATCGCTTGCACACCACCAACTCCCGCCCGCGCCGCCTATCAATCCCTCGGCATCGAGGATCTCCTGCAGCAGCAAATTCACCTCAGCGCCGATCACGTTCCGCTCAAAACGCTTTTCTCAAAACTGGCGGAATCCGGCGCCCAACCCATCAACCTCGTCGTGAACTGGCCCGCCCTCGCCGAAGCCGGCATCCCGCGCGACCTGCCCCTCTCCGCCCAGCTCCACGACGTCACCCTCGAAGACGCCATCCGCGCCGTCATCACCGCCGCCGGCGCCGGCAAACTCAACTACGCCGTCAGCATCGGCGTTGTCGAAATCACCACCAACGCCGAGATCGGCAAACACGCCGAAACGCGCTTCTACGACCTCTCCGCCCCGCTCCGCAACACCTTCGCCCCCGTCCCCGGCGAAATGGCCTGGCGCGACGATCAAGCCTTCCTCCGCGAATTCCTCCTCGCCCAGCTCCGCTGCATCGGCGAACGCACCGACGGCCCCAACCGCGACCTCACCGTCAAAGACAACGTCCTCGCCGCCACCACCTCCCCCCGCGGTCACACCGCCATCCGCCGCGCCCTCGATCTCCTCGCCAACCCCGTCCACCCCGGCCAATACCCCCCCGGCACCGCCATCTCCGTCGCCGCAAGAAACGCCGATCAATCTCTGAAAAAACTCCTCGCCGACCCCGCCACCTCCTCCCTCACCACCCTCGCCACGAATCCCTCAACCCCCACCGTCGCGCAGGCGAATCTCAATATCCTCCTCCTCCCCGGCACCGATGACGAATTGCACAAACCAACGCCCGCTCTCGCGAGTTGGATCAACAGCGCCGGCATCCTCTTCATCGGCCCCGCCGCCACAACGCACGAACCGAATCTCCTCGCCGTCTTCGACACGCGCGACCTCCTCAAACGCGCCGCCGCGCACAGCGGCACCAAGCCGCCGCCGCCCCCCGCATCCTTCGCCGTCGCCGCCATCACCCACGTGAAGTCCCGCGTCAAATCCGTCATCTGGGGCGACTGGGGCAAAGCCGAAACGACCCTCGCACCGTATCATGGGTTGCTGATCGTCTTCGTGCCCGCCGCCGCCCAGCGCGATGTTTCCGCGGCGCTGCAGGATTTCGCCAGATAACCCGGAGAGAAAAATGCCCCGACTGGAACAGCTTATCGAACTCCTCGCCGCCGAGCCCAACGATTCCTTCCTCCGCTACGGCGTGGCGATGGAATACGCCAAGCTCGGCGAACACGACAAGGCTCTCGCCGAGTTCAACGAACTGATCCACCGCGCCCCCGACTACGTCGCCGCCTACTTCATGGCCGGACGCACCTGCGAGCAGAAAGGCGAGCCCGAGGAAGCCAAAAAGTTCTACCAGCGTGGAATTGCCACCGCCCAGCGCGTCGGCGATCACCACGCCGCCGGCGAAATGTCCTCGGCGCTCATGATGCTCGAATAACGCAGTGGGAAGTTAATTGGGTTAATCAAGTTAATTGAGTTAATTAGGACACCGCCACCACAGTGGCACCGAACGTCCCAATTAACTCACTTAACTTAATTAACTCAATTAACTACCCTCGTGCTCAGCACGCCTCGCCGAAGTATTTCCACATGCCGTCACCCCACCCCTCGATCGTTGTGCCGGCAAAACTGGACTGCAGCATGAAGCACTCGCGGTCGGCCGTCGTGGTCGCCGCATCCGGCACGTTGGCGCACATCACGCCGAATCCCCACGGAATCGGCGGAGCAACTTCGCTCGTCTGCGTGAGCGACCCCTCGAACCGAAACATCTTCCGCCCCGTCAGATGCGTCTTCTGCACCGCCTCCATGATCCGCCGGCGAACGGCGATGCGCGAGGCTGTGTCGGAAAAGCCGAACCCCAGCATCGCCGGAATCCCCCGGTTGGCGATCTCGCACCACAACTCCAGCGGCGAAATGCCCGCATCCGTCACCGCCTCAATCTGCGGCGCATCAATGAACGCCAGCGTCGAGGCGGTCCAGTGCTCCGACAGCACCATCGTCGCGCCGCGCAGCAGCGCCACCCCATCCT
Organism: Phycisphaerae bacterium; assembly: GCA_035524355.1. Lineage (GTDB taxonomy): Bacteria > Planctomycetota > Phycisphaerae > WQYP01 > WQYP01 > DATKPA01. Next base: position 30,090 of record DATKPA010000099.1, read on the forward strand.
CCTGAATGCACTCCACCTTCGTCTCGAGAATATTCAGCGACCGGCACTCCGCCAGGATGCTCTGCAGCGCCGCAGCGTCCTGCCCGCAGAACAGAAAACGCCGCGCATCCTTCCCCAGCGCCCGCATCGCCAGCCACGATGTCCCCGCAATCACATCCTTCCGCTTCCGCAGCGGCTCAAGAATGCGATACAGCGCCGTGTGCGCCAGGTCGAAATTCCCCGGCGCCACCTTCAGAAAACGGTTCACACCGTGTTGATCGGAAGGATCCGCCGGGCTGATCGCCGCCTGGGCATGCGATTCCCAGTATTCCGCCGGACGCTGAATGGCGAAGGCGTTGGCGAGCACCAGTTGCTTGAAGAGATCTGCCAGTGTTCCAGCACGTGTTGCCAGCATGTTTCGTTCCCTCTAAGCGGGCGCGCACTGCGCGAGGTGTGCTGGCATGCATATCGGGTGAATCCCCCTGACACTGAAACATGGAGGTGGATGATTGTGAAACGCGAAAAGCGGGAATTACCCGACTTCCGTCACCCGCAACGGCTTGAGCCGGAACCGCGGGCTCTGGCCGAAAAAAACCGCGGGGTTGTTGTAAAAAACGGTCATCAGCGTCTCCAGCGAATGCCCGCGCCGCTTCGCCTCCAGCATCGTGCGATGCGTCTGCAGCGGATCGCTCACCCCCCAGTCCGCCGCCGCATTCACGCACAAGTGCTCCGCCCCATGCACCTCGATCATGTCCACCGCCCGTTGCGGGGTGCACTTGCTGACCGGATAAATCGTCATCCCCGCCCAGTACCCCGCATCCTTCACCATCCTGATCGTGTGCTCCTCGACGTGATCGATCAGCACGCGCGACGGATCGATGGCGCTGCCGAAATCCTTGAGCATGTCGAGAATCATGCGCGTCCCTTTGAGCTTGTCCTCCAAATGCGGCGTGTGGATCAGAATCAAATGATGCTTTCCCGCCGTCGCTTCCTGCTTCTCCCAGGCGTCAATCGCCAGTTGCACATGCTGCTGAAACACCTTCGCTTCGTTCGGCGTGTTTTTGTTCAGCCCGATCTCGCCGACGCCCAGGACCGTCGGGCGCGAGAGAAACTTCGGGATCTCCGCCAGCACCTCCCTGGCCTTGCCGAGATCCTCCGCCTCCTTGGGGTTGAGACAGATCCAGGAATAGTGCTGAATGCCGAACTGCGCCGCCCGCTTCGGCTCGGTTTCCGTGAGCTGGCGGTAGTAATCGATGAACCCCGCAGGAGAGCGGTCATACCCCGCCCAGAACGCGGGCTCGGAAATGGCGACCACGCCGGCGATCGCCATGGTTTCGTAGTCGGCGGTGGTGCGCGAGACCATGTGGCAGTGCGGATCGATGATGAACATGCAACTCTCCAAATCGAACGTTCGCGACGGGGATCGCCTCCGTCGCAAACGGGATCAACGCGAGCGCGAGCGGGACAAACGGGGCAAACTCGTACTTCATGCCATCGAATATAGCCGCTGAATTCGCTCCGCGCGCCCCGGTCCACCCGACTTCAAAAGCTCCAACGCCTCCGCGACAAACCTCAGTCTCGCATCCCCACTCGCCTCCGCTCCCCCCGGAAGCCGCTCAATGCGATCCAGCGTCGCCGCGATCTCCAGCAGCTTGGCCCGCGTCTCGAGAAAGTAGGCATCCAACGCTTCCTGGGCGGTCATGCGTGGCTCAAGCATCATGTTGCCACCTCCTTATCCCAATGATACTCCAACGCCACAGAACCGCCCTCGGTGCGTGGGGTTGGACCGAGAATAGCCCAGCTTATCAATTAATGTATGCAAGGAGACGTATTCGTTTATGCGGATCAACGCAAAAGACCGAGAATCACCCGACGCTCGCACGTAAGCTCATGCATCTTACAAAGTTAAAACGTCGATACGATTATCGGGCCATTTCTTGCAGTAGCAATGATGTGATTTGCACCCCCCCGAAAACGGGGGAATATCTTGCGCGAGGAAGTGGTACGCAGTTGTCGCAAGGCTCAGCGTTTGTCACCGGGGGGTAGGGCGAAGGCGACCGCGTTCGAGTTCTCGAAAGAATAATGAACATTCCGACAACCTTAAGTGTTGTTCGGAAAACGGTTTTGGAAAGGGAAAGTGATGTTCACGCGCAAGATGTTGCTCGGCCTGGTTGCTACAGCGGCGGTCGCGGCCATTTCGATGGCTGCTTCAGCCAATTCGGTCTCCTTCACCTCCGTTGCTGGATCGAACAGCGACGGTCCTCTCTCCGCGACGATTACCTTCAAGGCTATTGCCGGCGGCATTGATATCACTGTCGTGAATAATGAAACCGGCACCATTGCCAAGGGTCAGTCCGTCAGCGCACTCTCGTTCGGTATCAGCGGGATCAGCCTTCCCACCGGCTTTACCGAAATGAAGGGTGAGACTTACGACCCATCCAGCGGGACATCCTGGACGCTTGCGTCAGGCACTTCGTTCGACACCACCGGCAGCTCCCCGATTAACCACTGGGGTTTCGGCGTGAGCGGCTCAACCGTCACCTTGGCCACGGCGGGAAGTGGCGCTCCGGGCGGCAATCCCCACTACCTGATCCTCGGTTCTACCGGAACCGCCGGTTCAGGGAGTTCGCTCGCCAATAGCAATTTCTATCCCTACGTGATTGGCCCGGCAGACTTTATCCTGACGGATTCATCCATCACCGCCGGCACCGTGCTCTTGACCAGCAACTTTACCGGCCTGACCGTTGGTTTCGGCACGGGTCCCGATACGACGCTCAACACAAATCCCAACGGCAGCACCATCCCGCTTCCCGCAGCCTTCTGGAGCGGTATCAGCCTGCTGGGCGCCTTGGGGATTGGCGCTTCCTTGCGTAAGAAGTTGGCTCACTAAGTTGCAGCGTGACAATTAAATCGAAAAGGCCGGCACATGTGCCGGCCTTTTTTCATGAGCATAACTTTAGAAACTGCCGGTGGCTTGCCCCTTCCCATCATCCGCATCATACGCCCCCGCCTGCTCCGTCCCTTTCAAATCGAGCCGTTCGATCGAGAGTGCATTCCCGCCGACTTCGTCCACCGTCGCCAGGATGCCGCACATCCGCGGGTCCGCCGTGGCCACTTCGAAGAAGTGTGGCAGGCCGGTGGTCATGAACTTGAGGACGCGGTCTTTGCGTCGGCCGAGGATGGAGTCGTACGGGCCGCACATGCCCAGGTCGCTGACGAACGCCGTGCCCCCGGCGACGCCTTCGCCGGCAAGGATGCGGGCATCGGCCGTCGGCGTGTGCGTGTGCGTGCCATAGCAGATCGAGACGCGCCCCGCCACGTACCACCCCATCGCCATTTTTTCGCTGCTGACTTCCGCGTGAAAATCGAGGATGCGGATCTTCACTTCCGGCGGCACGTTTGCCAGCAGGGCATCGACCGCGCGGAACGGGTCGTCCATCTGCGGGTTCATGTGCAGCCGGCCCATGACGTTGAGCACGGCAATTCGCACGCCGCCGCGGCTGGTGATGATCGTCATGCCTTTGCCGACGGCCCCGCCGGTCGCGGTGACGGGAAAATTGGCCGGTCGAATGAGCCGCTCGCTTGATTCGAGAATCGAAAGCACCTCGCGTTTGCGGAAGGTGTGATCCCCCATGGTGCAGACGTCGACGCCGGTGCGGAGGATTTTTTCGAAGATCGGTGGGGACAGTCCGGAGCCGCCCGCCGCGTTTTCGGCGTTGGCGACGACAAAATCCACCCCCCGCTCCTGAATGACTTTCGGCAGTAGTTCCGCCACCACCAGACGGCCGGGCTTTCCGACGATATCGCCCAGGCACAGGATTTTGATCGGCATGTGAAGAAGCTTTCTAGGCCCGAAAAAAAGCGGGCATTGCTCACTGTAACCGCATCGCTGCCGGCGGTCCAAACGAAAAATCCGGCGGCACCGCGGCAGTGCGTCTCATAAGGCGAATTTTTCGACACGCGTCGTGAGCGAATTGTACATCGAAGGTATGAGCAGCATTCCTTCGGTTCTTTCGAGTGCCCAGAGCGTCCTCGATGCGGGATTCACCCGGCTGGATAAGGCGGCCGCGAAGATCGCTTCCGCAGGCACGGCGAGCGATACCGCCGGCGCCGATGCAACCGGCTCGAATCAGGACCCGATCGTCAGCGGGATCGTCGATACGGTTCAGGCCCGCGAGGAGGTCGGCTCGGGCGTTGCCTTGCTGAACACCTATCAACAGATGACCAATGACCTCGTGGAGATGTCTGATCCCTACCCGCGATACCGTCACGTCGATCTTTACGCCTGAGCCCTCATCTCCGAAGAAGAACCGCTACCCGAAGCAAAAATAAAACGCCCCGCGTTTGCCTGCTGAAAAGAACGCGGGGCGTGGCCAGTTACATTTCCGAAAAATTCTAGCGTCGGTCTCCCGTTTTTCCCGTTCCGGGCGGCACTTTTGCGACCTTTCTGCCACTTTGTCCCGGGTCATTCTGACATCGAGCGCCGCGTCTAATGTCAGATTTCCGCGATGTAACCGCCAAACGGGTGTCATAAGCCGCAAGAGCTTGCGTTGCTATTGCTTATAGCGATCGCAGGAACTTAATACGCAAGTTCTGTACCAGAATCAGAGCTGGGCGGCATCCCTGCGTAAATCTCTCGCCCTTCTGAAGATCGGCTTCTATTTGGTACTTATGGTCGTGAGCCAGCATTTGTTTTGCCCTCCGATGGCCGCGAACTGCTTTTCTACACACAAGCAGGGGTTGTGGAGTTGACGGTTTTTCCGCCATCGGCGAGCATGGACTTATCCACATCTCAAAACTCTCGTTTCACAGATAGCACAGATAGCACATCTCGAGAAAGGAAGCGGGCCCATGGCGAAGGCGAAATCCAAAGCGAAAGCAAAAACTGTCTACCTTGTTGCCTCCGGCGATCTGCGACTCTCGGCCAATCTGAAATGTCAGCCCGCCCAGCTCGAGATGGAGGCGCTCGTCATCGACGCCTTCAAGAAACTCGGCGCCACCGTTAAGCGCGCCCATCCGACCGATCACAATGGCCACTGCTTCATCGACTCCCAGAAGTACGGCATGGAAGTCTTCAAGACGATTCCGGAAGATGCGCCGCTCGTCATCGCGGAAGCGGTCTGGCAGTACTCGCACCACGTGCTTCACGGCCTGGTGAACCACAAGGGACCGATCCTGACCGTCGCCAACTGGTCGGGGCAATGGCCGGGGCTCGTCGGAATGCTCAATCTCAATGGCTCCATGACGAAGGCGGGCGTGAAGTATGCGACGCTCTGGTCGGATGATTTCACCGACGAAAAATTCCTCACCGGCCTGCAGGGCTGGCTCGACAAAGGCCCCGCCGGCGTCAGGCACAATCTCTCGCACGTGAAGCCGCTGGCGAAAGTCAGGCTTCCCGCCGGCCCGATGAAAGTCGGCCGGAAATTCGCGCAGGACCTCAAGGAAAACAAGGCGATCATGGGAGTTTTCGATGAAGGGTGCATGGGGATGTTCAACGCGATCATTCCCGATGAACTGCTGAATCCCACCGGCGTGTTCAAGGAACGTCTCAGCCAGTCGGCTCTCTTTGCCAGGACGCAGACCGTCACCGATGCCGAGGCCCGCAAGGTCTACGACTGGTATCTCGAGAAGGGCGTGAAGTTTCAGTTCGGCCCGAACGAGGAGAGCGATCTCACGGAAAATCAGGTGCTGCAGCAGTGCAAGACGTACATCGCGGCGGTACGCATCGCCGATGAATTCGGTTGCGCCACCATCGGCATTCAGTATCAGCAGGGGCTCAAGGATCTTCTCCCCGCTTCGGATCTGGTGGAAGGCACGCTGAATTGCTCCGAGCGCCCGCCGGTCTTCTCCGAGGACAGCCGCGAGCTGTTCAAGGGCGAAGCGGTCCCGCACTTCAACGAGGTGGATGAATGTGCCGGCCTTGATGGCCTTGTGACCTACAGGCTTTGGAAAAAGCTCGGATGGCAGCCGGACAACACGTTGCACGATCTCCGCTGGGGCCGGCATTACAGCGGCGAAGGCAACTATTCGGACGGCAAGGGTCCGGTCGACGACTATGTGTGGGTGTTCGAAATCTCCGGCGCCGTCCCGCCGACGCACTTGATCAACGGCTGGGCCGGCGTGACGTCGGAACGTCAGCCGGCGATGTACTTCCGTCTCGGCGGCGGGACGGTGAAGGGGATCAGCAAGCCGGGCTGGATCGTCTGGTCGCGCGTGTTCGTCGAAGCGGGGAGGCTCAAATACGACACGGGCATCGGCGAGGTGGTGGAGCTGCCGATGGAGGAGACGGAGGATCGCTGGAATCTCACCACGAGCCAGTGGCCGATCATGCACGCGGTGCTGCCGGGCATCTCGCGTGACCAGATGATGGCCAAGCACAAGAGCAACCACATCCAGGTCGTGTACGCCCCGTCGAAGGCCGACGCCGTGAAGGGCCTCGCCGCAAAAGCCGCCGCCATGCAGGAGCTCGGCCTGCAGGTGAATGTCTGCGGCGATCTGTAATTCTGCCGGCCCGCTGATTTGTGAAGGAATGAAAGGACCCCCGCCGCGAAAGGCGATGGTGCTTTTCTATGCGCAATACGGAAAATGCCTACCCAGTTTTCGGGAAAGTACTGCTTAACCATTTGCATACAATTGTCGAAGTCAAAACTAGCAAGTTTTGTCAAGAGCTCGCTGCGGAGTGCCGATTGTTTAATACAATCTTAATGATGTGAGGTTTGGCAACTTCGAAGGACGAGTGGCGCGAGGTAGTTCATCATGGCGGTAGTACTCGAATATGCAGCCGCGGTTCCGGCACGTCGTAAAGAAGCCCTTTCTCCCTTCTCCTGGCAACTCCTTTTGGCCTATGCCCATGCCAGCCTCTGCTGGCAAATCGCGCAATTGATGATCGTGAGCGTTTGCTCGCATCTTCATCCGAATTTCGTCGCCTGGACGCCGATCGCCTGGCTGCCGGGGGGGATCACAGCGCTTTACCTCGGCAAAGTCGCCGGCACGGCGGTGATGTTCCTCTCCTCCGCATTCGCCGGGCACATGATGCACGGGCTGCTCGTACGCTGGCAGTTCACGGCCACGACCGGGCACGCCGCGCTGCTGCACGAGTGGCGCACCTGGGCCACAGCCGCAATCTGGATGATGTGGATTCCCGTCCCCGCCCTGTATGCATTTGCCTACCAGTTCAGCGAATGGGCGACACAGCGCTGATCGCGATCACTCCGCGCTGCGCACTTCCTCAAGAAGATCGATCAATTGCGTGATCTTCATTTCCGACATGTGCGCCAGTTGACTGCGATGCATCTCCATCACCGGTTTGTCGAGTTCGCGCAGGATTTTCGCACCTTCCGGAGTGAGGCGCGTGGAGACCACGCGCCGGTCCTTGGTATCGCGCTGCCGGGTAATGAGGTTTCGTGCTTCAAGCCGGTCGAGCAGGCGCGTGATGTCCGGATCGCGTGTGATCAGGTGTTCCCCGATCCCCTTGCAAGTGATGCCGCAGTCACCCGCCCCGCGCAGGATGCGGAGGATGTTGTACTGCGTGGGCGAAAGGTTGTATGGCTTAAGCAGCACCTCGAAGCCGCGCATGAGGTGGTCTGCCGTGCGGATGAGGTTCAGGAAGACTTCCTGCTGCAGGCAGTCGAACGGCCTGACCTTGTGAATCTCTTTGAGGAGTTTTCCACCCATGCCGACAGAATAGTTGTCTTAACAGATAAAAGCAAGTGATTTCCGGAAACCGTGTCTTGAGCGATATTTTCGTCGCGATCAATTCCCGCCTGTTCATTCTCGGTGGAATCAGAAGGGTCAGCAATCAGGTGAAACCGGCCCGCGATTGTTGGCCGCATCATACGCCGTCTGCCCCGCCGGGTAGTGGATCAACTCCAGCACGTTTCCCGCCGGATCTTCCACGTAAATTCCCCGCGTCCCATCCCGGTGAAGATCGATTTTCTGCCCCGCCTTGAGCGCTGCGGCCTGCAGCGTCGGCAGATCCACCCGAAATGCAACGTGCGGCGGATGCTGCTGCGGACTCACCAGCGCCAGCTTCCCCTGCCCGATCCTCAAAAACGCCCACGTCGCATCCGCATACAACACCTCCGCCCCGAATTGCTCGACGTAATACTTCACCGATCCCGGCACGTCCTTCGTCGGCACCGCGACATGATCCATCTCAAACATCACAACACTCAATCCGGAAAAATATCCGCAACCGGCAGCGAAAACCCAGGAACCACTTCTTCACCATTCAATTTGTCCTTGATCGTCAGCACCCTGTCCGCCGACTTGCCGTTCCGATAGATCTGGACGGTGCGCGTCTTCGGCTGCACAATCCACGCGAGCCGTGCGCCGTTTTCAAAATATTGCGCGATCTTTTCCTTCGTAATGCTCGCCTTGTCGCCCGGTGACAACACCTCCACCACCAGATCGGGAGCGCCCTGAAAAAACGCCTTCCCGGTCTTTCGCTGAGCGCGCAATTCCGCCTTCGGCGAGAATGAAACATCTGGGCTGAACAGGTCGCCGCTTTTCATTCGGCAACCGGTCGAACTGTCCAGAAGCTCTCCCAGCCCATGGTCATGCACATACGTGCCCAACCGCGCGGTAATTCGTGTAATGATAATCCCGTGTGGAAATCCCGCTGGGCTCACAATCAATTCTCCATTGACGACCTCGCGCTCATACCCGTCCTTGGGCATCGCAAGCAGCTCAGCTTCGGTCCAATGCTTCTTATGTACGGAAACAGTCACAAGTCACCTCAGCCTCATTCTACCGACTCGCTCCTCGCACCTAAAACCGATACCCCTTCTTCTCGGTGTCCGACTTGAAACAGAAGAAGAAACTCACCGCCCCAATCGCCCAGCCCCACGGCCAGAAGCGGTGAGCCCAGAATAATAGCGCCGCTGAGATCGCACACATCGCAATCGACAACAGCAACACCGGAATCCGAAAACCCGACAGAAACTCCAACATGCGCGTTCCTTCCTTCTCAAAGAGACGTCACATCTTCAGAAAATTCGCCAGCAGCTTCGGCCCCTCCACCGTCAGAAAGCTCTCCGGATGAAACTGCACCCCCTCCAGCGGCCAGGTCTTGTGCTTCACACCCATGATTTCGTCTTCCGCCGTCCACGCCGTCACTTCAAAATCCGCCGGCACCGTCCCCGGCTTAATGACCAGGCTGTGATAGCGTGTCGCTTCGAACGGATTCGACAGCCCCGCAAAAACCCCCTTGTTGCTGTGCAGAATCGGCGACGTCTTCCCATGCATCAGCCGCCAGTTCCGCTCCACCGTCCCGCCCCACGAATGCCCGATGCACTGATGCCCCAGGCACACGCCAAACGTCGGAATCTTCGGCCCAAAGTGCATCAGCACATCGTTGGAAATCCCCGCTTCCTTCGGACTGCACGGCCCGGGCGAAATCAGAATGTGCGTCGGCTTGAGCGACTCGATCTCCGCGATCGTCGTCTTGTCATTTCGCAGCACGCGCATCGGCCGGTTGCGATCCAACTCTCCAATGCGCTGCACGAGGTTATAGGTAAACGAATCATAGTTATCGATAATCACAATCATGCCCAAAGTATAGCCGCCACCCAACCATGAAGAAATGACCCCCGTTCGACGCCCGTCGCCTCGGGCGACGTGGGGCCAATGTGCTCTCGCCACCGCACCGCCCACAATCCTTCGACCGTCATTCAAAAATCCAAAACCCCCACTCAAAAGTCCATTGCATCCCCTCCCCCTCTGCCCCATCATCGTGTCCTTCCAATTCTCCGGAGATTTTCCATGGCCAGGTACGCCCCCACCAAGCACGAAAAATTCACCTTCGGTCTCTGGACCGTCGGCAACATCGGCCGCGACCCCTTCGGCGGGCCGGTGCGCGAACAGTTATCCCCGATGCAGATTTGTGATCTGCTCGGCGAAGTCGGCGGTGTCTACGGCGTCAACTTCCACGACAACGACCTCATCCCCATCGACGCCTCCCCGGCCAGGCGCGCCCAGATTATCGGTGACTTCAAGAAGGCCCTGACGAACAACAACCTTCAGGTGCCCATGGCGACGACGAATCTCTTCGGCGATCCCATCTTCAAAGACGGCGCCTTCACCTCCGGCAACGCCAAGGTCCGCGCCTACGCCATCCAGAAAACCATGGCCGCCATGGACCTCGGGGCGGAGTTCGGCGCCCAGACCTACGTCTTCTGGGGCGGCCGCGAAGGCGCCGAATCCGACGCTGGCAAAGACCCCGTCGACGGCATCAAGCGCTTCCGCGAGGCCCTCAATTTTCTCTGCGAATACAACATCCACATGAACTACAACTACAAGTTCGCCCTCGAAGCCAAACCCAACGAACCCCGCGGCCACATCTACCTCGCCACCACCGGCAATTGCCTCGGCTTCATCGAAACCCTCGACTATCCCGAAATGGTCGGCGTCAATCCAGAAGTCGCCCACGAAGCCATCGCCGGCCTCAATTTCACCCACCACGTCGCCCAGGCCCTCGACGCCGGCAAACTCTTCCACATCGACCTCAACGACCAGGTCCCCGGCCGCTACGACCAGGACTTCCGCTTCGGCGCCGCCGACATCAAGCAGGCCTTCTTCCTCGTCAAACTGCTCAACGACCACGGCTACACCGGCTCGCTGCACTTCGACGCCCACGCCTACCGCAGCGAGGACTACAACGGCGTTAAGGAATTCGCCCGCGGCTGCATCCGCACCTACATGATCCTCAAAGACAAGGCCGCCAGATGGAACGCCCACAAAGAAATCCAGGCGCTCCGGAAGGAGATCAACGTCGGCGACGCCCAGCTCGAAAAACTCACCAGCGGTTTCTCCGAAGCCGCCATGAACCAGCTCAAGAAAGCGAAATTCGATCGCAAGGCCCTCGGCGCGAAAGGCCTCCCCTACGAACGCCTCGATCAACTCACCATGGAACTGCTCATGGGTGTTCGCTGAGCCATGAATACCCGCGTCGCTTCCATCGCCGCGATCCTTGCCGTTTCCCTGCTCGTCGCATGCGCCGGCCCGGATCGCGCTGAAAAACCGGCGGCCGTTTACTCCCCCGATCTCGGCAACGGCTCCTACAAAAACCCCATCCTCTTCGCTGACTACTCCGACCCCGACGTCGTCCGCGTCGGCCACGACTTCTACCTCACCGCCTCCTCCTTCACCTGCTTCCCCGGCCTTCCCATCCTCCACTCCAAGGACCTCGTCAACTGGACCATCATCGGCCACGCCATCACCAAGTACCCGCTCCCCGGCTTCGAGTACCACCGCAACGGCGACGGCGTCTGGGCCCCCGCCATCCGCTACCACGACGGCCACTTCTACATCTACTTCGGCGACCCCGACAACGGCGTCTTCATGACCAAAGCCGCCAACCCCGCCGGCCCCTGGGACCCCCTCGTCCTTGTCCACGCCGGCGGCAAAGGATGGATCGACACCTGCCCCTTCTGGGATGACGACGGACAGGCCTACCTCATTCACGCCTTCGCCGGTTCGCGCTCCGGCGGTCTCAAGAACATCCTCCACATCTGCCGCCTCTCCCCCGACGGCACCCACACGCTCGACGAAGGCCAACTCGTCCTCGACGGCAACACCTTCAAATACACCACCATCGAAGGGCCCAAACTCTACAAACGCAACGGCTACTACTACATCTTCTGCCCCGGCGGCGGCGTCTCCACCGGTTACCAGGTCGTTGCCCGCTCTCGAAACATTTATGGTCCGTACGAATCCCGCATCGTCATGAAACAGGGCAACACGCCCATCAACGGCCCGCACCAAGGTGCATGGATTACCACCACCGACGGCCCAGACGCGCAGCATTGGTTCATCCACTTTCAGGATGATGGCGGCTTCGGGCGCATTACGCACCTCCAGCCGATGGCCTGGCACGACGACTGGCCCGTCATCGGAGAACCGATGCCCGATGATCCCACCTGCGGCCAACCCGTCATCACTTGGACAAAGCCCGACGTCGGCCGCTCGTTTCCCGTCGAGGTCCCGCAAACGAGCGATGACTTCACCGCGTCAACACCAGGTCCGCAATGGCAATGGTTCGGCAATTACGACGACGACTGGGCCTCTCTCGCCCCCGGTTGCCTTCGCCTCAACGCCGTCTCCCTCGACAAACCCCTCACGCTCTTCCAACGCCCGAATCTCCTCACACAAAAACTCCCCGCGGACCACTTCACCGTCACCGCCAAGCTCGATACCTCCCACCTCGCCCCCAACGAATCCGCCGGCCTGCTGATCACCGGCCTCGGCACCGCTGCACTGCAGGTCGAGAACACTCCCGCAGGATTGAAAATCGCACGCACCACCGCGCAACCGCCGAAAAAACCTCCCACCACCAGGCCCGCCACGACCGCAACATCCCAACCCACCGACCCCGCCGCCAAAATCAATCCAAAATTTTCCATTCCCCAGCAACCCGACAAAGAAGACACGGCCACCGCACTCCCCACCCCCATCGTCTACCTCCGCATCAAAGTCCATCCCTCCGGTCCGCCCGGCAACCCGACGAAACTCCCCCGCGCCGTCGCCACCACCAGCTACTCCACCGACGGCCGGAACTTCATCACGCTCGGCAAACCCTTCGCCGTCGCCGAGAACGGCTGGATCGGCGCCAAGCTCGCCCTCTTCTGCAACGCCCCACCCGAGGCGTCCGCTCATGGGTATGCCGACTTCCACTACTTCCGCTTCGAACGCTAACCGCTTTCGATAATCCGCCGCGCTCCGCGCAAAACATTTCTTCCGAACAACCGCGCCGCCCCGTCGTACGACGAGGAGATACACGCGGTGAACGGGAGAACGCTCATGACCCTCGACCCCGGCCCGAATCCCTCGGAAAATTCTCCACTGCTTCCCACGCCGCTCCCGTACCCCAGAAAACCCAACCCGCTTCGCTTCCTCTTCCCCCACAACCCCACCTTCCTCCTTTCCGCCCTCTTCATGTTCCTCGGCTGCTATCTCATCAACTCCGCGCTCGACGTGCGCACCGGCGACACCGGCAAATTGATCGCGCTCCTCGTCACGATCAATGTGTACGAGGTCGCATTGCTGCTGCTTGGAATCACCCTGCTTCGCCGCGCCTCCTTCAACCGCGACGGCACGCTTCTGCTTCTCATCCAGATGCTCTTCCTCACCGATGCGCCGTTTCTCCTCGCACAGTCTGCGATGGCAAGCGCCGGCTGGCTCTCGATCTTCAACCTTCTCCTCCTTGCCGCCGGCGTCGCCAAGGCGGTTTTCGCGCTCCGCGCGCTCAACATCCCGCTCCATCCGCGCACCCTTGGGTTCCTTCTCCTTCAGCTCATGCTCATCTACTGCGCTGTCCCGTTGTTCCTTTCGCACAACACCATCGACGGCGTGATCCATGCCAATCCGATGTACCTCGCGTGGTGGATCGTCGGGCTTCTGCCGCTCGCTTATGACCTGCTCGCGCGCATCGCGCCGCTCCCTGCCGACAGCACGCCGCAGCAGTTGTTTCTGCGCCGGGCCTACATCATCGTTCCCTGGCTCTTCCTCATCGCGCACCTCGCATTTTTCCAGTACGCCTATCGCTCGCCGTTTTTCCTCGCCGATCTTTCGCCGGTGCTGCTCGGACTGGCCGTTGCGACGCTGCGCACCCGCTCGCTGCGGCAGAGCGATTTGATCACCCTTCGGGTCGTGCTGCCCGCGCTCGCCATCTGTTTCGCGCTTCCAGCCGACGACGCCTCTGCGCTCACCCCAACGCTCCTGACGCTTACTCCGCAATGGCTGACGACCGGGATGTCGCTGCTCACCGCCGCCTATTGCCTTCACATCAACGCTGCCGCGATCACCGCCGTCCTCTTCTCGATCATCGCCCTCCTCCGCCACTACGGGCCATCGCCCAGCACGGTGATCGACCAGCTCTCCTCCTTCTACACCAGCGTCTACAACCTGCTCGCGGATCTGGTACCCAAATCCGCTACGACGTGGGGCATCCTCTCCATTGTGGCGGCGTTCGCCCTGCTCGGATTGGGGGCTATCCGCACGCTTCGCCGCACGCCGGTGTCGTGATCGGTGATGGGCCCCGTATCGCTTTACATCCCGCGCTGCAGGGGCCATATTCTCGGCATGAACAAAAGCAAACACCCGCCGCAGTTTTTCATTTCGCTTTATGGCTGGACGTACTGGATGCCGCTGCTGCTGGCGGGCGTCTTTGCGGTGGTGCTGTTTGCCATCCTGCAGATCTGGTGGGTGGTGGCGATCTTTGCGGTGCTGGCGTTTGCATGCATTGCGTTCTACCGGGATTTTGAGCGGCCGATTCCGCGCGACGGGGACATCATGGTGGCGCCGGCGGATGGGAAGTTGACGGAGATTACGCGGATCGATCATTACGCGCCGTTTGACGGGCCGGCGTTGAAGCTGTCGATTTTTCTGTCGGTGCTGGATGTGCACGTGAACCGATCGCCGTGCGATGGGGTGGTGTTGTGGACGCGGTATGAGGAGGGGTTGTTCCTGGATGCGCGGCATCCGGACTGCACGAATAAGAATCAGTCGAACACGATTTGCCTGGGGGAGGAGAATGGGGGGCGGCCGATGGCGGTGGTGAAGCAGATTGTGGGGGCGATTGCGCGGCGGATCATTGCGCCGGTGACGGTGGGGGAGACGCTCGCGCGGGGGCAGCGCTTCGGCATGATTGCGTTCGGCTCGCGGACGGAGCTGTATGTGCCGGCGGGCGGCGGGTCGGGCGGAGGGGGGAAATGGGAGCCGGCGGTGCCGCTGGGCACGCATGTGAAGGGTGGGAGTTCCGTTTTGCTTCGCAAAGGTGTGTGAGGTGGTGGTGGGGAGGGGGAGATTGCCAGGTGTGGGTACGTCATTGGCAATCTGCCCCCCCCCCCCCACAATTCCGATGGGAATTGTATGGATTCAGCGCTAAGTTGTTGAATCGGCAAAGAACGGCGGCGGACCCGAAAGAAACTACGCGGATGGCTCTCAGGCAGTCGAGCATTCGGTAATAGACTTCGTCGTCCAGTTGGATGACGCCAGGCGGAAGGGGTCGAGGGCGCGGCTCAAGATAATGAGTCAATACGGGGGGCTAAATGACAGGGGGTACGGGGTCGTTGTGTGGGTTACGGGGCGGTTTTCAGCGAGGCCATGTCGATGACGAAGCGGTATTTGACGTCGCCTTTGAGGAGGCGGTCGAAGGCCGTGTTGACGTCCTGCATGCGGATCATTTCGATGTCGCTGACGATGTTGTGGTCGGCGCAGAAGTTGAGCATTTCCTGGGTTTCGGCGATGCCGCCGATGGCGGAGCCGGCGAAGTTGCGGCGGGGGATGGTCATGTTGAAGGGGACGATGGGGAGAGGTTTTTCGGGGAGGCCGACGAGGCAGAGGGTGCCGTCGAGTTTGAGGAGTTGGAGGTAGGCGTTGACGTCGTGGGGTGCGGCGACGCAGTCGAGGATGAAGTCGAAGCTGGAGGCGTGTTTTTTCATTTCGTCGGGGTTTTTGGAGAGGACGACTTCGTGGGCGCCGAGGCGGAGTGCGTCGGCGGATTTGTTGGGGGAGGTGGTGAAGAGGACGGTGTGGGCGCCGAAGGCGTGGGCGAATTTGAGGCCCATGTGGCCGAGGCCGCCGAGACCGACGATTCCGACCTTCTGGCCTTTGGCGACCTTCCAGTGGCGGAGCGGGGAGTAGGTGGTGATGCCGGCGCAGAGGAGCGGGGCGGTGGCGGCGAGGTCGAGGGATTTGGAAACTTTGAGGGAGAAGGCTTCATCGACGACGATGCTGGTGGAGTAGCCGCCGTAGGTCATGCCGCCGGAGATTTTGTCGGGAGAGTTGTAGGTGAAGATGGCGCCGCCGTTTTCGCAGTAGACTTCGAGGCCGCGTTTGCAGGCGGGGCAGGTGCGGCAGGAATCGACCATGCATCCGACGGCGGCGAGGTCGCCTTCCTTGAATTTGGTGACCTTGGAGCCGGTCCGTTTGACGCGGCCGACGATTTCGTGGCCGGGGACGATGGGGAAGGTGGAGCCGTTCCATTCGTTGCGGGCCTGGTGGAGGTCGGAGTGGCAGACGCCGCAGAAGAGGATGTCGATGTCGATGTCGGTGGGGAGCGGGTCGCGGCGGGTGATCGGGAAGGGGGCGAGAGGGGAGGTGGGGGATTGAGCGGCGTAGGATTTGACGGGCATGGCGGGCTCCTTGAGTGCGAGAAAAACGAGATCGGTAAGCATAGCTAAGCATTGATGGGCGTCAATACATTGCGATGGGCTTTTGTGCGGAGATAATGTCTGCGCTTACATGAATGCGGCTGGGCTCACGTGGAAATAGTCTGCAAGCTTACGGATGTGGGTCTTGCTCAGTTCCCGCTCGCCGCGGACGAGCTTGGATCCCAACTCGCGCTGACCCAGCAGGCGGCCAAGGTCGGAAGCGGTCATTCCGTGCTGATCCATGAGGAATCGCAAATTGCCCAAGGGATCGTGATTGAGCTTGGGTTGCGGCAGATGCGTCTGCTCGTATTGATCGATGAGGGTGACGAGCACGTCGAAGTAATCTTCCTGATCGCGGGTGAACTCGTGGCCGGCCATGGCGTCCGCGAGTTCTGTTGCGTTGTCGAGGTCGACTTGGTCGTGAATTGGGCGCAGGGGGAAATGGGAGATTAACCCCGCGTAGTTTCTGGGCAAATCAGCAAACCGAAGTTGCGACGTCTTTTTCATAGGATGGCTTTCCACGCGTCTTTGTCATATTCGGCGTGTGTCATGAAGAGCAGCACGTAGATGACCTGGGTGTTGTAATGAACCGCCACGACGAGCCGGTAATCGTTTCCGGCGATGTTGAAGATCGTGACGGTTCGGGCGCTGGCAACTTTGACGGTGTCTGCGTTGGGGAAGACGCGTCGGAGTTCCTGAATGCTGGCGCCAGGCGTGCGATTGGACCAATTCGAGCCATCGTGCCAGGCTTGCCGCCGCCTTGGGGTGAGCGTCCTGAAATTCCCGGATGCGTGACGGCTTGATGACCCTCATGGATACGTTATGTATCCATCGTCAGCGAAGTCAACCGAGAGATTTACAGGAACTTGCCCTATTGCAGAATTGGCAGCTATTCCTGCAGGATCTTGAGGCCTTGTTTGCGATCCTTGGCGGGTGACCCCCCCGAGCCGGTAGAATGATTGTGTTTGCCAAAAACCATTTGGAGTATTTCCATGGCCGCCTCTTCTTCTTCGCCGAAACTTGCCAAGCGTCCGTTTGTTTTGATTGTCCGGGACGGATGGGGTGAGAATCCGCATCCGGAGATGGATTCCTACAATGCGGTGAAGCTGGGGAAGCATCCGGTGGCGGATCGGTTGATGAAGGAATATCCGTGGGTGCTGATCAAGACGAGCGGGGAGGATGTCGGGTTGCCGGCGGGGGTGATGGGGAATTCGGAGGTCGGGCATCAGAACATCGGGGCGGGGCGGATCGTGGACCAGGAGACGATGCGGATCACGCGGCGGATTCGGGATGGCTCATTCTTCAAGAATCCAACGCTGGTGAAGGCGTTTGAGCATGCGAAGCAGAACAGCTCGCAGGTGAATATCTTCGGGTTGTGCTCGGATGGGCGGGTGCATTCGGACCAGGAACATGCGTATGCGATCCTGGAGATAGCCAAGAAGCAGGGGTTCCCCGGGGATCGCGTGTTGATTCATGCGATCACGGATGGGCGCGACACGGCGCCGACGGGGGCGACGCGGTTTATTCCGGCGCTGGAGGCGAAGTGCAAGGAGCTGGGGGTTGGGCGGATCGCGACTTTGGTGGGGCGGTTCTATGCGATGGACCGGGACAACCGGTGGGAGCGGGTGCAGGCGGCATATGAGCTGCTGACGGAGAACAAGGGGGAGCGGTATGCGACGGCGGAGGAGGCGCTCAAGCATTATTATGCGAATGCGTCGGATGCATCGCGCGGCGGGGATGAGTTTGTGACGCCGTCGGTGATTGGCGATGGGGGGAAGGTGAAGGACGGGGATGCGTTTATTTTCTTCAACTATCGTGGGGATCGGCCGCGGGAGATCACGAAGGCGTTTGTGTACGACGATGCGCAGTTCGCGAAGGAACCGAACGGGGGATTCAAGCGGAACGTAAGGCCGAAGAATCTGTTTTATGCGACGATGGCGGGGTATGAGTCGGGGTTGCCGGTGTCGGTGATATTCGACAAGCCGGAGAAGATGCCGGAGATTTTCGGGGCGTATCTGGCCGAGCATGGGTTGAGTCAGTTTCGGTCGGCGGAGACGGAGAAGTTTCCGCATGTGACGTTTTTCTTCAATGACTATCGGGAGCCGCCGTTTCCGCAGGAGGATCGGGGGTTGGCGCCGAGTCCGAAGGAAGTGAAGACGTATGACTTGAAGCCGGAGATGTCGGCGTACCAGGTGTGCGACATCATGTTGAAGGAGATTGGGGAGGACAAGCACGATGTGTACATCGTGAACTTTGCAAACGGGGACATGGTGGGGCACACCGGGAAGTTGCCGGCGGCGATCAAGGCGGTGGAGGTGGTGGATGAGTGCGTGGGGAAGATTGTGGATGCGGTGTTGAAGAAGGGCGGGGCGTTGATCGTGACGGCGGATCATGGGAATTGCGAGCAGATGTGGGATCCGATCAATAATTGTCCGCACACGGCGCACACGACGTACGATGTGCCGTTGATTGTGGTGGATGATCGGTTCAAGGGGAAGAAGTTGAAAGAGGGTGGACGGTTGGCGGATATAGCGCCGACGGCCCTCAAGATCATGGGATTGCCGCAGCCGAAGGAGATGACGGGGGAGAGTTTGGTGGGGTGAGAGCCGATATAATGCCGTAGCCAGAGGTGTACGGCTGGTGCCGGGAGGTACTGGATGGTGATCGGTCGGATGGACCTGCCGCTGGAGCGGATTGCCGAGGTATGCCGGAAGTATCGGGTGCGGGAGCTTTCGGTGTTTGGGTCGGTGCTGCGCGAGGATTTCAGGCCGGACAGCGATGTGGATTTGTTAGTTGATTTTCTTCCGAATCACGGCTTGGGGTTGATTGATTACATTTCGTGCCAGGAGGAACTGTCGGAGGTTGTGGGGCGTCCGGTGGATCTCGTTCAAAAATCGGGGTTGAAGCGGTTCGTCAAAGGCGAAGTGTTGCGTACGCATCGGGTCATATATGCGGCATGAAGCGCAGTACCTTTGGGACGTCATCGATGCGGCAGATGCGATCGAGAGATTTATCGGGGGGCGGAGCGAGTCCGAATTTCAGCAGGACGAGCTCATCAGATCGGCAGTGCATTCGAAATTAATGATCATCGGCGAGGCTGTATCACAGCTCTCAGAGCAGTTGACCGACAGGTATCCCGAAGTTCCATGGCGAAAAACTCGCGGATTTCGGAACGCGATGATACATGGTTATTTCAAGATCGACTGGGATATCGTTTGGGGTGCTGCGACCAAGGATGTGTCTGCCCTTACAGCGGTGGTCACGCAAATTCTGGCGACGGAGTATCCGCACATTCGACCCGATTGAGATTCAAAGCTTGTGTCGTCGCTGCTCATAAAATTGGTCGGAGGCGCCTTATGGGCATAAGCACGAAGCGATGGGAGGATCCGGTGGAGGAGGGGGACGGATTGCGGGTGCTGGTGTGCCGGTATCGGCCGCGGGGGTTGAGGAAGGAGCTGGAGAACTGGGCGGTGTGGTATCCGGAGCTGGGGCCGAGCGTGGAGCTGCATGCGGCGGCGTATGGGAAGAAGGGAGTGAAGATCGGGTGGGAGATTTATCGGCGGCGGTATTTGCAGGAGATGCGCGGGGCTGGGGGGGGGAGGCGCGGGCGCGGATTCGGGAATTGGCGGAGCGGGTGCGCGGCGGGGAGACGGTGACGCTGTTATGCTCGTCGGCGTGCGTGCGGGAGAGCCGGTGTCATCGGTCGGTGCTGGCGGAGTTGATTGAGGCGGAAGCGGCCGGCGTGCGCGAAGGAGCATCATGAGCGACTTGACTGTGCTGGCGCAAGGGCCGATCGGGGCGGAGGCGGTGGAGGTGGAGTGGGTTGCGGAGTCGCCGACGATTTCTGCGGAGGCGCAGGCGACTATTGATCGGCGGTGGGATTTTTATATGGCGGATGCGCGGGCGAAGGGGAAATCGCTCTTTAATGGGGCGATCACGCGGTTGATTCGGGCGGAGCGGGGTCCGGGGGGGGGCGCGGGGGAGCGGGGGTTGCGGCTGGTGCTGGGGCCGGCGGATTACAAGACATTTGTGGTGACGGTGATGCGGGATCGGGAGTGGTTTTTGCGAAATGCGCCGGAGGTGATGGCGTTTGCGTTGGGGAATTCGGTGCTGCTGACGCGGGGGGATCGGGCGTTGCTGGGGGTGCGATCGGAGGGGACGAGCGCGTATGCGGGGCGGGCGCATGTGATCGGCGGGGTTTTGGAGCAATTGGGGACGGCGGAGTTGCCGGCGAGCGTGGCGGGGGTGTTGACGCATTTGCGTCGGGAGATGCAGGAGGAGGCAAATCTGAGGGACGGGGATGTGGTGGGGGAGCCAATGTTGTTGGCGCTGGCGCGAGATTCGTTTTTGGCGCAGCCGGAGATGATCTGGCAGTGGGAGGTGGCGGTGGAGTTGGAAGAGGTGGTGCGAAGGTTGGATGCGCATGAGCATCATGGGGCGGTGCTTGTGGAAAAGGGGGGCGTGGCGGGGGGGACGTGGGAGCTGATGACGCCCGTGGCGCGGGAGGCGTGGAGGCTGTGGCGGGAGCGGCGATAATTGCGCGACGTGGGGGCTGCGTGAAACTTTACGAAAGCTTCTTTTGACAGGGTGGGAAGGTTGGGGGATAGTAAGTGATGCGGGGGCCTTGCCAGGGAGGCAGCTACGTGAGAGTGTTCATGTTGGGTTGGGAGTTTCCGCCGAGCGTCTCGGGCGGTTTGGGTGTGGCTTGCTATGGGCTGGCCAAAGCGCTCAACGGCACGGGGGTGGATGTGCTGTTTGTATTGCCAAAGCCGCTGACGAAGAACGGTCATTCGCGCGTGCTGGGGGCGGGGGCGGTGCAGGAGCTGAAAGAGGTTGCACCGGTGACGTCGGTGGAAGTGCAGGCGGCGGTGGAGCATGCGGCGGAGCATCCAGTGGAGGGTGTGCCGGAGGTGAGTCATGCGGTGCCGCAGGGGGTTGTGCATGCGGCGTCGATGGTCACGCGGGTGGAGCACGTCAAAGTGCAGGAGGCGGGGGAGCATGAGGTGGCTGTGGAGGTGGAGGGGACGGAGCGGGAGGTGATGCATCGGGTGACTTTTGTGCCGGTGGATGCGTGGCTCGAGCCGTACATGACGCCGGGGACGTATCAGAAAATGGTGGTGGAGGAGCTGGTGCGGGAGAAGCCGGTGCGGCGGTGGGAGAAACGGATGGAGCGGCACGGGGAGCAGTGGGTGGAGCGGGCGGTGTCGTCGCCGGCGAGCGAGCCTCCGCCGCAGCCGCCGGTGGTGCATCATCATCATCATCGGCGTTATCTGGAAGAGGCGACGCCGGCACCGCACATCATGGGGCAGGCGAATACGAATTATGCGGGGGATTTGTTTCAGGAGACGGAGCGGTATGCGCGGCTGGCGCTGGCGATAGCGAAGGCCGAGACGTTTGATGTGATCCACGCGCACGACTGGATGACGTTCGAGGCGGCGATGGCGGTGGCGGCGGAGACGGGCAAGCCGCTGGTGGTGCAGATTCATTCGACGGAGCTGGATCGGGCGGGGCATCAGGCGAATGCGAGGATACTGGAGGTGGAGCGGGAGGGGATGCTGGCGGCGTCGAAGATCGTGGCGGTGAGTTACAAGACCAAGACGCAGTTGATTGAGAAGTATGGGATCGATCCACAGAAGATCGAGGTGGTGTACAACGCCGCGGATGCAGCAAACGGGGTGGAAGCGAACGGGGAGAAGCCGAAGAATGCCGGGAAGAAGCACAAGACGGTGTTGTTCCTGGGCCGTATGGTGGCGCAGAAGGGGCCGGACTATTTTTTAAGGGCGGCGAAGAAGATTCTGGCGGTGGAGCCGGACGTGAAGTTTGTGATGGCGGGGAAGGGGGAGATGGTGGAGGAGCTCAAGCGGCTGGCGGAGGAACTGGAGATCCATCGGCGGGTGATTTTCACGGGGTTTTTGAAGAAGTCGGAGGCGCAGAAGGCGTTTCGCGCGGCGGATGTGTACGTGATGCCGAGCGTGAGCGAGCCGTTCGGGATTGCGCCGCTGGAGGCGCTGGCGCACGATGTGCCGGTGATTTTGAGCAAGCAGAGCGGTGTGGCGGAGGTGCTGCAGCACGTGCTGAAGGTGGATTTCTGGGACACGGAGGAGATGGCGGACAAGATACTGGCGGTGCTGCGGCATCCGCCGCTGGCGGCGACTCTGCGGGAGTTCGGGCAGGAGGAAGTGCGGCAGTTGTCATGGGATGATTCGGCACGGCGTATCGTGGAGTTGTATGAGCATTTGACGGGGCAAAAGCTCGCGCGGATGGAAGAAGAACGCACGGAAGCGTGAAGGGAAAGAGGCGGGGGCGTGGGGGGGGCGGAGAGCGCAAGGGATCACTAATCCTCCAGGTTAACAGGCACGTGCTCGGGGGTGGTTGGGTGCTGATAATATTGGTTTTCTCAGTGTTGCGAACACACAAATGATGTGAAGTCGACGATTCAAGTCTTCGATAGATCGAGCATGGAGATCAAAACCATGAGCGATCTACGGAAGAAACGGAATCAGAGCACTCTTCGCGGCCGCCGGTTGTACGGGGCCCTGATGGAGAACCTCGAGCCGCGGACGCTGATGTCGATCACGACGCTGGCGGCCCCGGCCGCGTTGGGCGCCACCGCGAAGAGTCCGACGAGCATTCAGTTGAACTGGCTGAACAGGGACAAGAATTCGCTCGGATACTACGTGTTGCGCTCCAGCGACGGCGTCAACTTCGCGCAAATCAGCAAGATCCTTTCGGTGAAAACGACAAGCTTCATCGACACGACGGTGACGTCGGGCACGACGTACCGTTATGAGGTGGAGGCCGAGAACGGGAATGTCACGTCGTTGGTCTCCAATATGGCGGCGGCGACCACACCGCTGATGGCACCCACGCATCTGGTGGCGGCAGCGCTGAGCGGGAACCAGGTCCACCTGACCTGGACGGGCGCTGACGCGACTGCGGCCGGCTATTACGTGCTGCGTGCGATCGATGGAACGCACTTCGCCCGCATCGGGATGCTGACGGTCGGCGGTCCTGGAGACTATGTCGACAGCAGCGTCGTTTCAGGGCGCTTCTACACGTACGAGGTGCAGGCCTATAACGGCGCCATCCTGTCGGCGGTGTCCAACAATGCGGCCGTGGGCACGCCGCTGACGGCGCCCTCGGGGCTCACGACGACGTTGATGAAGCCGACGAGCATTCGGCTCAACTGGGTGAACAACGATCCTGATGCCACCGGCTACTACGTGATGCGGTCTCCGGACGGCGTGAATTTCAAATGGGTCGCGACGGTCAATGGGGCGGCGACGGCGACGTATACCGACAACAGCGTGGCCACGCTCCACAGCTACACCTACGAGATCGAGGCGTTTGCGGGAACCATCATCTCGACGGCGTCGAACGCCGCTCAGGCGAACACCGCGCTGCTCGTGCCGGCGTCATTGACGGCAACGGCGAAGAGTCCGACGAGCATTCAATTGAATTGGGTGGATGCGGATGCGTCTGCGACGGGATTCGACGTGCTGCGTTCGACCGACGGCGTCCACTTCTCGCAAATCGCCCAGATCCTCTCGAACAAAATCGCCAGCTACACCGATCTCACGGTCTCCTCCGACAACAGCTATACCTATGAGGTGATGTCGTATGCAGGGACCGTGACGTCGGGGCTTTCGAATGTGGCGGCCGCAACGACTCCGCTCTTTGCGCCCACAGGCCTGAACGCGGCGGCGCAGAGCGGAACGAGCATCCAACTCGCCTGGACGGACAATGACTCCACGGCGGCGGGGTATTCCGTTCTGCGCTCTTCCGACGGCGTGCACTTTGGTCAGATTGCAAATCTGACGGCCGGCAATGCCGCGGCATACACGGACAACACCGTCATTTCCGGGCACACCTACGTTTACGAGGTTCAGGCCTATAGCGGCGCTGTCACATCGGCGGCATCGAACAGCGCCTCGGTGGGCACGCCTCTGGCCGCGCCGTCGGCTCTGGGAACGCTGGTCAAAGGCCCCACGAGCGTGCAGCTCAATTGGACGGACAATGATGTGAACGCGGGCGGCTATTACGTGCTGCGGTCGGGCGATGGCGTCAATTTCACGCCGATCGTGAAGCTGACGGGCGCGAGCGTGGCGAGCTATACCGACAACACCGCGGCGTCGCTCCACAATTACACGTATGAAGTGGAAGCGTTCGCGGGAACCATCATCTCGGCGGTGTCGAACCCGGCGTCGGCCAATACACCGCTGGTCGTGCCGACGGCACTCGCCGCGAGCGCGAAGAGCCCGACGAGCATTCAGTTGAGCTGGACGGATACGGATGCGTCCGCGCTGGGCTATTACGTGCTGCGTTCGAGCGACGGCATCAACTTCTCGCAGATCGCGCAGATTGCGTCAAACAAGACCGTGAGCTACACCGACAACGCGGTGTCGTCGGACCACGCCTACAGCTACCAGGTGGAGGCGTACAACGGCGGGACTACTTCCGCAGTATCGAATACCGCGGCGGCCACCACGCCGCTGTTCGCCGTGACCGGGCTCACCGCGACCGCGCAAAGTGGGACCACGATCCAGCTTGCGTGGACGGATAATGACTCCGCGGCGGCGGGGTACTACGTGCTGCGTGCGTCCGACGGCATACACTTCAGCCAGGTCGCCAACCTGACGCTGGGAAGCGCATCGAGCTACACCGACGCCGCAGCGCTCTCGGGCCACAGCTACACGTATGAGGTTCAGGCGTACAACGGCACGATCACCGCGGTCGTCTCGAGCAGCACGGCTGTCAGCACGCCGTTGACGGCTCCTTCGAACCTGACAGCCACCGTCAAAGGCCCCACGAGCGTGCAGCTCAATTGGACGGACAATGATGTGAACGCGGGCGGATACTATGTGCTGCGTTCCTCGGACGGCGTCACGTTTACGCAGCTCGCCAAGCTGACGACGGCTACCGCCGCGACGTATACCGACGCCACCGCGGCGTCCGGCCACAACTATACGTATGAAGTGGAAGCGCTTGCCGGAACCATCGTGTCGGCGGTGTCGAATACCGCGACGGCCGGCACCCCGCTGGCGGCACCGACGGGCCTGGCGGCGACCGTGACTGGCGCCTATGTCACTCTTGCCTGGACGAACAAGGATGCAGGGAGCACGGGTTATGTGATCTTGCGTTCCACGGATGGTCTGACTTTCTCGCAGCTTGCGACGATCACGTCTGCGTCCACGACCAGCTACGTGGACACGACGGTCTCCGCTTCGCAGACCTATTACTATCAGGTGCAGGCGGTCAACGCCACGGCGAACTCCGCGGCGTCCAATACTGCCTCGGTCACCACGCCGATGGCGGGCGGCGGCAATGTCACGGTGACCACGCGGTATGGCAACGAACTCGTAATCACCGTCGGCGGATTGCACGATTCCATCACGCTTGACCAAAACGGCGGCACGCTCACCATCACTGCCGACGGCCAGACCCTCAGCGATCCGATCCCGGCCGGCGGACTTTTTCTTTACACCCGCGGCGGCAGCGACTCGATCGTGATTGACCAATCGGTGGCTGTGCGCACGACTGTGGACGCCATTGACGGCGCACTGACCTTCATCAGCAGCGCCGGTTCGAACGTGAGCGCCTGGTTCGATTCCACCGACACGTTCAGCGGGACGGGCGTCGCGCATTCGGTTGCGAGTTTCGCCGGCAACGTCAGCAAGGCGCTGGGCGCGAGCCTTCCCG
Source organism: Phycisphaerae bacterium (assembly GCA_035524355.1). Taxonomy (GTDB): domain Bacteria; phylum Planctomycetota; class Phycisphaerae; order WQYP01; family WQYP01; genus DATKPA01. The sequence goes on from DATKPA010000099.1 coordinate 55,919, forward strand.
ATCCCACGGACTCGGGCGCGACGGCGCATGCCAATCTCTCCCTCTGGGGCACGGGGCCCGTCATGGGCGATGTGAACCAGGGTTCGGTCGGCGACTGCTATTTCCTGTCATCGCTGGCCGCCTTTGCGGACACCAACGCCGCCAAACTGCAGGAATCGACGGTCGACATGGGCGACGGCACGTACACGGTTCAATTTATCTCGAATGGCCAGCCGAAGTTCGTCCGTGTTTCCAATGACTTCCCCACCGGCTACTTCAACGGCTGGAAGTTTGCGCACCCGGGATCCGACAACACGATCTGGGCGATGGTGCTGGAGAAGGCGTTCGCGTATGTGCGGACCGGCGCCAACACCTACAATTCCATCAACGGCGGCTGGATGGGAGATGTCTACAGTGACTTCGGCATCAGCAGCACCACGCTCTGGCCGAGCAGTTCCACCGACAGCGCTTTGTACACCCAGCTTTCCACCGCGCTGGCCGGCGGCAAGGCGGTGACGTTTGGCACTTACGGCAGCCCGCCGAACCTGGTGGGCGGCCATGCGTACACGCTGGTGCGGGTCTTCCAGGATTCCAATGGCGTCCGGCACTATGTGGTGCGCAATCCCTGGGGCGTCGCGGGCGATTCCCTCGAGGACAGCCAGGGCTACGCGACGCTGACCTTTGCCCAACTGACGGCGAACTTTGCCGACGGGTGTATGGCGGTGTGACGAGCTGAAATAGCCTGCTTTTGAAGGGGCGCCAGGCGCCCCTCTCTTTTTTGGGTTCATCTCCCCATTCCGGGGAATGTGGTGGCGGGCGCAATCGTGGTGGCGGGCATGGAGGCGGGGACGACGTTTTCTTTCGGCAAGAGCGTGTTGGTGATGAGAGTGACGGCGACGGGCCTGCCGTTGCCGGGGTTGAAGCCGGAGTAGTGGCGGAGTTCGTAGAAGACGAGGTGGGGGTGTTCGCGTTTAAGCTCGGAGAGGGTGGGGTTGTCGAGGACGAGCAGGTATTTTTCGGTGGGCGGACGCATCGGGGCGAAGGGGATGGTGTCGAGCATGTCGTTGATTGCCTGCTCGTGGGAGAGGTCGGGGCGGCTGAACATGTCGACGTGGTCGCCGGCATAGAAGACGAGGCTGCCTTCTTCGTAGCCGAGGGCGGCGAAGTGTATGTCGGGGTATTCCTCGCGGATCTGGGCCATGGCGGCGCCGGTGAGTTTGCCGAGGGTGATGGCCTTCATATTGGGGAGGATCATGGTGCTGGCGATGAGCAGTGCGACGGCCCAGGTGAGGCCGGTGGCGAAGGGCCAGATGGGGCGGCCCCATTCGATGGTGCTGACGACGCCGACGGCAAGCAGGGCGCCGGCGAAGAGGATGGCAAAGGAGAGGAACTCTGGTTCAAAATAGCGATAGCCCCCGACGAGAACGCCCGCGGCGAGGGCGATCCAGACGAGGAGGATTCCCCAGCGGGCGTACGCGAACCATTGAGCGGCGAAAACGTCGGTGAGCTTGTTCCAGCCCTGGGTGAGGGCGTCGGCGCAGAGGATGGAGATGGCGATGAAGGTGGGGAGGGAGTAATGGAAGAGCTTGCCGCGGGCGAGTTCGACGAGGATCCAGACGGGGACGACCCAGGCGATGAGGAACTGGTAGGGGCGGGGATCGATGGCGATGGGGGATTTGTCGCGCACGCGGCGGATGGCGTGGAAGGCGGCGGGGACGAGGAGGATGCTCCAGGGCCAGAACGTGCCCCAGACGGTGGCGAGGAAGAAGCCGGGGGGTTTGCCGTATTTATTGACGGCGGCGTTGCCGGCGGGTCCGCCATTGTCGGGGATGTCGATGTGGAAGGTCTTGAGAAGAGGACCGGCGACGCGGTCCAGGAAGTGGACGCCGACCATTTGCTGGAGAAGTGCAGGGGAGTGCAGTGCCACGGGTACCACCCACGCGGCGATGATGGCGAGAAGAAGCGGGATGCCCCAGGCGGGGCGGAGTTGTTTCCACCAGGACCAGTTGGCGGCGAAGATCGAGTGGTAGATCGTGCCGGGGAGCCGGGGCGTGAGCGTCATGAGGAGCAGGAGGAGGCCGATGATGGTGTTCCACCAGAAGATTTCGATGGCGTTGGGGCGTGAAGCGGTGGTGGCGATGATGGTGAGGGCGACGGCGAGGATGACGGCGGCGATCACGAAGCGGGCCCCGGAAATGTGGAATTCCTTGCGCCACTGGCGGAGTCGCGTGGCGAGATTGCCGGTGGCGATGGAGAGGACGACCATCGGCACGAGCACGAAGATCAGCGGGACGCCCTTGGTGAGCGCGCCGGCGGCGAGGGCGATCCAGAAGATCAGGGCGAGCGGCCAGGACATGCGGCGGCGAGTGGATTTGGGGAGGTGATCGATTACGAGATTTTTGTCGTTGGGGCCGCGGTCGGGGAGGTAATCGAAGCGCGGATAGTAGAGGGTGCGGACGTTTGGGACGTCGGCGGTGTCCCACGCCTGCCAGGCGCAGGCCATGCAGATGGAGATGAAAAAGATCATCGTGGCGTCGGCGGTGGCGAGGCGCGATTCGATGGCGAAGAGCGTGCAGGTGCCGAGGATGAGGGAGGCGTGGAGCGCGGTGAAGCGGCCGAAGCGCAGGGCGACCATGAGATAGACGACGAGGAGGGTGAGGGTGCCGGCGATGGCCGACGGGAGGCGTGCGGCGAATTCGTTGTAGGAGCCGATGAGCGAATAGCTGGCATCCATGAGCCAGTAGAGGAGCGGGGGCTTGTCGGGGCGGAGGGCGCCGTTGAAGTGGGGGACGAGGAAATCGTGGTGCTGGATCATTTCGCGGGCGGCGGAGGCGAAGCGGGGTTCGTCGCGGTCGAAGAGGGGGATGTTGCCCAGGCCGGGGGTGTAGAGGAAGAGCCCGAGCGCGAAGAGGAGGAGCAGGTCCATCTTGCTCCACCAGCGTTTGTTTTGAATGGGGGGTTCGAGCACTCGTACTGCTCCGTGGCAACAGCTAGAATTTCGGCATCGATCCGGGATAAGAGAACCCGGTACTATACGTTGTCGGCGTTCCGGTCGAAAGGAATACTTGTCCGCGGTTGAAGAACATTTTCAGCGCAAAGAGGGGCAGTTGCCGGCGTTGTGGCATGAGCCGGCGCCGCGGCATTTCGACCAGGCGGTGGCGTGGTGGTTCAAGGCGGCGGTGATTGTGGCGGCGGTGCTGATTTCGATCCGCTGGCTGGATTATCCGATCGCTCACCGGACGCTGGCGACGCGGCCAATTCCCGATTTGTTCGATCCGCAGGCGAAGCACAACGATATCGCGCGCGAGCTGATGCTGCTCGAGCAGTGGGGGCAGTGGGTCTGCTCGGCGCTGGTGATTATGGCAGTGGCGATGCTCGATCCGCGCGGGCGGCGGCGGGCGCTGGCGATTGCGCTGGGCTGCTTGTGCACCGTTTTGCTGACGTATGTGCTGAAAGATGTTTTCGGGCGATCAAGGCCAATGGTGTTTCATGATGGCACCTGGCAATGGGGCGGCCCGGCGATGGGGTTCGTGAAGGGAGCGGAGTGGGGTTCGTTCCCGAGCGCTCACACGACGGGGGCGTTTGCACTGTCGGTCGGTCTTTCGTGGTTTTATCCCCGGGCGCGTGGCTTATTCATGGGACTGGCCGTCATGACGGCGGTACAGCGGGTGCTGCATTCGGCGCATTTTCTTTCGGATGTGATTGCGGGGATGGGGCTTTCCGTTCTGGTGACGCGCTGGTCATTGCGGGCGAAGCTGGCGGGGCGGTTCATTGCACGGATGCCGGCGGGGCTGCGCGAGTGGATGCTGCGGGATTCAGGGAGCTGAGGCGGGGCGTGGGGCGGCGCTTCCGGCGGGCTGCGTGCCGTTCACTTCCACGAGACGAAATTCGACATCGGGCGGGGCGTCCTGGACGATGAGGCCATCCGGGAGGACATAGCGTACTGAGCGATGGGTGAAGGTGGCGGCGGGGCGGTCGTCGAGGGAAACGTCGAGAAACGCGTGAATGCCCTGATCACCGCCGCCGGTGCCGCGGACGCTTTTCGCGAGCATGTCCTTGAGGGATTGAATGGCCGACTCGGAACCAGATACGGCGACGGAGACAAACTTTGGCCGGAGATCGACATCGTAGCGGGCAAGGAGTGCGGGCGGACCGCTGACCCAGACGGGGACATCGGGGACCACGTGGGTGACGGCTTCTCGCTTGGAGACGGTGAGGGTGACGTCGACCTGTGCGGGGGTGACGATCACGCGGTCATCGTGCGGATCGGCGTATTCGGGCACGAAGCGCATGCTGACCTTCAGTGGTTTGCCGATGGGGAGCGTCGAAAGATTTTGGCCGGGCACGGTGTTGATTCTGAGCTTTTCCGGGCCGCCGATTTCCTGGAGGGTTCGGGAGGGGATTGTCACGGTCACCTGATCGGGAAGGCCGGTGATGTGATCGACGGCGACCTGCGGGTGGAATTCGACCGATCGGGTGATCTGTTCGAGGTGATCGACTTCGAGGCGCATCTTGGCGGGTGCGGCGGAGATGACGGTGAGGCCGCGCTTACGCAGGTAGGAGTTGGCGTTGAGGATGGAGACGGTGTCAAGGGTGGCCGATGCACCGGTCGTGAGGGCGGCGGGAGGGGGAGTGAAAGTGAGTTGGGGCGGTTCGGTTTCCTGCTGGAGAGCGGTGATCTGGTTGGTCGGACCCTGGAGGGAGGCGACGATGTTGATGACGGGGAGGAAGCGGCTTTCGGTGGAGTCGAAGACGCGGAGGGCGATGTCGCCGTTGGGGACGACGGGGCGGAGGGAGATGCGCGCGTCCCCGGTGGCCGTGAACTTTGCCTCCGCATACATCCAGATGAGGACGGTGAGGACAATCGTCAGCGGCAGAGATTTCAGGCGATCGATTGTGGTTGGCGACATGGGCACTTTCTCAATGCTCCGAACCGAGCAACTCTTCCTTGGGAGCCGTGCCGCGGCGGACGCCCAGCGAAACGCTCGGGCGGGAAAGCATTTCGATGAGCAGCGACTCGAGGCCTTCGATGGTCAGGTTGCGAATGAGCCTCCCGTTTTCGGCGACGGAAATGGTGCCGGTCTCCTCGGAGACGATGACGATGACGGCATCGGTTTCCTGCGAGAGGCCCAGGGCGGCGCGGTGGCGGGCGCCCAGTTCCGGCGAAAGATCGTTTCCCTCGGCCAGCGGGAACTGCACCCCGGCGGCCGCGATCTTTCCGTTGCGGATCACGACCCCCATGTCGTGCAGCATGGAGCCGGGCCAGAAGATGGTGTTCAGGAGTTCGGGGGTGAGGGTGGCATTGAGCATGGTGCCGTTCTCGGAGAGGCCGCCCAGACCCACATCCCGCTCGATGGCGATCAACGCGCCAATCTGACTCTTGGAGCAGTATGTACAAGCCCGGCAGATGGCATCGACCGCGGAACGGGTCGGGCTTCCCGCGGTGCGGAAGAGCCGGGCCTCGCCAAGGCGGATCAGCGCCCGCCGCAGCTCCGGCTGGAACACCACGACGATCGCGAACGTGGCGAAGTAAAGGAGCTGCGAGTAGAGGTATTCAACCCGCCGGAGCCGTTCCCCGCCGAGTTGAATGATGATGTACGCGACAACGAGAAACAGCGCCGTCCCCTTGATGAGGCGCGCACCGCGGGTTCCCCGGAGGAACTCGATGACCGAATGAACGACGACGCCGATCAGGAGAAGTTCAAGCAGAACGATCCACCAGGAGTAACTGGAAATGCGACTGAAATAACTTTCAAAAAATGCTCGCATCGGAATGTAGTATACGACTGATTCGAACTTCTAAAAGCTATTCTTTCGCTCGGATGTGCAAATATGTGCGGCCGGACCGGGCGGAGACGGTTTGCACCCTTGGAAGTCGGCGTGCAGAATACTTGTCCCCGGTTCTCCTCCCCGGTTCGCCCTTCGAAAGGACCTGAATGATCGCATCGTTTCGCCGATCGCTTCTGGCGATCGCCCTCGCAGCCGCGGCAGCCTGGTCGGCCACCCCTGTGCAGGCCTGGAGCCACCAGGGACACATGCTTCTGACCCGGCTGGCGGCGCTGCGGATCATCAACGATCCGAGCGCCCCGCAGGGCCTCCGCGATTTCCTCAAGGCCAACATGCCTCACACAATCGAAGAGTGCCATCAGCTCGCGACGGTGGACGTCATCGGCGGCGACCCGAAGAATCTCACCGGCTTCGATGCCGCCGCCACGCTGCCGGACCGCATTCAGTCCACGCCCGACGGCAAGAAACCCCTGGAGCCGTACAACGCCCCGGAATTCCAGATGCACTTTATGGACATGGAATGGCTCTCCAAGGATCCGGCGTATAAGGCGGATTTTTCCAATCGGCCCTCGCTGGAGCAGATTTCGCGGGATGTGCATGATCCGCGGTGGAAGCTCGCCGGTTATCTGCCGTTCCGGGTCGAGGAGTGCTACCTGAACGTCACAGCCGCCTTTGCGGCGAAGGACAAACCGTTCGATAACGATGCCGCCCTTCGGTGGGCCGGCTACCTCGCGCATTATCTCGAAGACTCCCACCAGCCCCACCACTCCACGATCGATTTCCGCTCCCTCTCCTATCTCGCCGCCGCCAGCGTGCCGGGCGTGCATGCGATCCACTCGAAGACCAGCGACGGTCGGGACGCCCTCAGCTACAAGTCCGATTCTCCGGACATCAACGTGCACGGCGCGATCGAGTACCAGCTTTTCGAGAACGCCGACGAACCGCGGAAGACTCTCCGCGAACAGTACTGGAACGAACTTCTGACCCGGATTGACGCGCACGCCAGGGAACGTGCCGCCAATCCCCCCGGTGCCTTCGATCCGTCCAAACCCTATGATGGCTTCGCGCGGGTCATCGAGATTCTCTCCGAAAGCTACGAGTATCTCCCGGCCGTGGGCAAAGCCGGAGCTGCCGGTTACGCCACGGGAAAATTCGATGCCGAGGCGTTTTTCACCTCGGAAGACACGATCCGCGGCGAGAGAATGACCATGATCCAACTCATTGCCGACCGCAATGCCAGGGCCGTCCTTGAAGTGGAAGCCACCTGGCGCTGCGCCTGGGCCGACGCCCATTCTCAGTAATTCATCGCCTTCACCCCATAACGGAAGTACCGCCATGCTGGAAGACATTCAGGACATTCTGATCGACCGCTACACTATTCAGGCCCGCGTCTACAAGATGGCCCAGCAGATTGCGGGCGACTTTGGCGAGCGTGAATTTGTGCTCATGCCGCTCCTCACCGGCTCGATCATTTTCCTCGCCGATCTCGTGCGGCACCTGCCGATCCGCATGAAGATCGACGTGATGGCGGTCTCCAGCTATCCCGGAAAGTCAACGACGAATCAGGGTACGCGCGTGTTGTATCCCACGACGTTCAACGTCGCCGGAAAGAACGTGCTGGTAATTGATGACATCCTCGACACCGGCCGCACGCTCGTCTCGGTCCGCAAGCTGCTGCTCGACCAGGGCGCCGCCGACGTCCGCACCTGCGTTCTTCTGCAGAAGAAACTTCCCAGCCCGCCCGCCATCAACGCGGATTACGTCGGCTTTCAGATCCCGGATGAATTCGTCGTCGGCTACGGCCTCGATTTCGACGGCTATTACCGCAACCTCCCCGACATCGCCATCCTCCACCAGCGCGTCTTCGCGCCTCAGGCATGAGCGAGCCCGTTTTCCCGGGCGCCCGTCCCCTTGAATTGGAAAGTTTTCCCGCTGGCAATCAGCGCTTCGCACTGTTCGGCCAGCATCGGCTGCGCGAAGTAGTACCCCTGCGCCATCTGGCAGTCGAGCGCCTGAATGTGCGTAAGCTGTTCGAGGGTCTCGACCCCCTCCGCGGTCACCGACATGTTCATGTTGGCCGCGAGGGTGACGATGGCCTGGATGATGGCGCCGTATTGCCGGTTCATGCTCAATTCGGTCACGAATTGCCGGTCAATTTTCAGCACGTCGATGGGGAACCGGCTGAGCCATGTGAGGGAGGAATGGCCCGTGCCGAAGTCGTCCATCGCCAGGCCGATCCCCATCGTGCGGAATTGCTGGAGCACCGGGATGATCGCGGCGGGGTTGTCCATGATGACGCTCTCGGTCACTTCGAGCTTCAGGCGGTTCGCGGGAATATTCTCCGCCCCCAGGATTCCGCGGATTTCCGGAAGAAGCATCTGCTCGAGAAGCTGTCGTTTGGAGATGTTGACGGCGACAAAGAGATCGCCCGCGGCCAGGAGGTTCTTCCTCCAGCGCCCGAGCTGGCCGCAGGCTTCGCGCAGTGCCCAGTTTCCCATCTCGCAGATGAGTCCGGTCTCTTCTGCAATCGGGATGAAGAGCGCCGGTGAGATGCTCCCGCGCACCGGATGCCGCCACCGCATCAGCGCCTCAAAGCCCACAAGATCGCCCGTATGCGTGGCGATAATCGGCTGGTATTCAAGGTAAAGCTCGTTGCGCGCGAGGGCGCGCCGAAGCTCCCCCTCCATCAGCAGGCGCTCGCAGGCCTGCTCGTGCATCCCGCGGTCGAAAAGGACAAACCGATCTTTGCCGTTGGTCTTGGCGCGGTACATGGCATTGTCGGCATCGCGGATCAGGTTCTCGTGCGCCCCGTATCCGAAGTCGCTGAAGGTGATTCCCATGCTGGCCGTGCTGCAGACTTCGTGCCCGCGAAGCATGTGCGGCTGGCGGAGGGTCGCGAGCAGTTCCGACGCGAACGCCGTCACATCCTCCAGCGATTTCACATCATCGAGCACAAGAACGAATTCATCCCCCCCGAAGCGCGCCGCCAGGCCATTTCGGCGCGCAAGCGCGCGATTCAGCCGTTCCGCCACCGAGATCAGCAGCAGATCGCCGATGTCGTGACCCAGGCTGTCGTTGATCAGCTTGAAGCGATCGAAATCGAGAAAATAGACAGCGAACTTCGAGGCCCCGGTTTCAGCGCAGCAGAGCGACGTCTTCAGTCGCTCTACCATCAGTTCGCGGTTCGCCAGGCCGGTGAGCCTGTCATGCATTGCCAGCCGGCGCAATTCTTCCGTCCGCGCGGCCACGATGCACTCCAGTTCCTCCACCTTCACCCGCACCCGCCGGGAAAGGTGCCACTTTTCCGTCAGCGCATTGGCGAGCTGGCAGACTTCGGCGTTGTCGAAAGGTTTTTTCAGGATGAGCAGCCGGTCGCTGACGCCGAGCTGCTCGACAATTTGCTCCCAGGAATAGTCGGAATGCGCACTGCAGATCACGACCTGCAGATTCGGATCTTCGCGCCAGAGGTTCTTGATGGTTTGCACGCCATCCCAGCCAGGCGGCATGCGCATGTCCACGAACGCCATGGCATAAGGCCGGCCTTCGCTCACGGCGCGCCGCACCATTTCATACCCGTCCTGCCCCTGCAGCGCCGAGTCGATTTCAAATTTCGACCTCGCCACGGCGTCGCCCGCCTTCCCAAAGAGCCGTGCTTCGTCGTCCAGCAGCGCGGAATCATCGAGTGCCCCGCCCAGGGTCTTGCGGAAGTCGCGGTGGATCGACTCCATGTCGTCAATGATGAGAATCCGGCGGTTTTCCGCAATGGTCAGCATGAAGCCACCTCGCTGGCACAGCGAACGGGAAGTTCAAGTGTGAAAACCGCCCCCTCGCCGACGCCCGCGCTCCAAGCCGTCAGCGACCCGCCCATCTGCTGTGCACAGTTCGCCGACGTATGCAATCCAAAGCCGTGGCCGTCCTCGCGCGTAGTAAAGCCGTGGCTGAAAATCCGCGTGAGATTCTCCTTCGCGATCCCCACGCCGTTGTCCTCCACTTCCACGCAAACAAATTCCTCGTCCGCACGGTTTTCGCGGCATATTCGCAGCATCACACGGCGCGGCGACTTGCCGCTGTCCCGTACCGCCCGCTTGGCGTTGCTGACCAGGTTGATCAGGATCTGCATGACCAGGTGCTTGTCGCCCTTGAACTGAATGCCCGGACGGAAATCTCGCACCACCTCGATGGAGTGCCGATCGAACGAGACAGCGTTGATGCGGATCGCTTCCTCCACCAGCTCGGCCAAATCCAGTTCCTGAATCACCGCCGACGCCTTCGCAAAGGACTGCTGCGCCGCGACGATCTCCTTGATGTGTTCGACGCTGCGCGCCAGGCCGTCGACTTCCTCGACCATTCCCGCCTGGTCGCGCGCCAGAAATTCGGAAAGCTTCACCAGGTAACCGGGAAGCGCCCGCCCTCGCTCGTCGGCCGTGAGGAACTCGCCAAGCGACTCGCGATGGTCCTGCAGCATCATGGCGGCTTTGCCGAGATTCTCCACCTTCGATTTGCGCAGGCGCTCCGCAAGCACGCCGGTCGAAACTGCCACGCTGTTGAGAACATTGCCGACGTTGTGCAGAACCCCGGTCGCAACCTCGGCCATGCCCGCATGGCGAGACGCCTCCATGAGCCTCTGCTGAAACTGCTCCCGCTCCTGCTCCGCGGTCTTGCGAATCGTGATGTCTTCGACCGCCCCCTCGATGTACAACGGCGTGCCCTTCCCATCGCGCACGGTGCGGGCCTGAGCGCTCGTCCAGATCATTTCACCATCGCGGCGGCGCACGCGCATCTCGAATCCCCGCACCGCCTCTTCCGCGACGACGCGGCGATAAAACTCCCGCCGCCGTTCGATCTCCACGAATATCTCATCCAGATGTTGAGGAAGAATCGCCAGCATCTGCTCCGGGCTCTCAAATCCGTAGATGCGCGCAATCGCCGGATTCACCCGCAGATACTCGCCCGTCGGCGTCGCCTGAAAGATGCCTTCGATCGCGTTTTCAAGAATGCCGCGGAACTTCTCCTCCGCCTCCTGCGCCTGGCGAACCGCCACGCGATGCCCATTGATTTCCTCCCCCAGAATCTCCGATTGCGCCTGCAACAGCGTCGCCACGTCGATCACGCCCCAGCTCCCCGGCCCGATTTCCACGGCCACCGGCTCATAACGCTCCGAGATCGGCCGCGCCAGCGCCAGCTTCGCGCTCTCATGAATCGTCATCGTCGCCGGCAGAACCAGGTCGTTGAATTGCGCGTTCTGCAGCATCTCCGCAATCGGCCGGCTGATGAACAACTCCCGGCCGAAGGGGCGCCCGAGAAGCTGTAGAAACCGGCCGCGCGAGGCTATGTTCAGAAACTTGCCGCCGCCGGTGATGACGATTCCCGGCATCGTCGGCGACTCTTCAAGAAGCCGTTCAATTACGCCGCTTTTGGTCATGTGATCGATCATTTTCTCGGATCGGGGCAAGCGGCCGAGGGTCGATTCTGAATTCAGGGTGGAAACGCCCGACAACATCGCAACTCCGGGGGTACTAAACAGCTCAATGTGGAAATCAACCCCCAACTCATCGGATATCCCAAGACGCAAGTACGGTTGTTTTTATGTAAGGAAACTGTTAAGGCGAAACGGTTGACGCATTCGCTATCTCCCCGGATCGATAATCCCCGCGCCCGTCATCCCCGGCAAATCGCTATAATGCCCGGATGATCAGGCCTGCCATGACGTCTGTTCCCCGACATTCGAAGCGCTGGCAGTCCATTCCCCATCACCGCACTGAAGAGACCCCCGCCCTCCCGCGCAACCTCGTCGCCGCCGTTGTTCCCGAGCAGATCCTGCACGATGACGAGATTGTGCTGATCCTCACCAAGCCGTCGTTGTGGTTTATTCTGTTTACAAGCTTTCGATTTGTGCTGACCTTCGTGCTGCTGGGGATTCTCGCCGAGCGGGTCATGCCGACCTACACCAACACCTCCCCGCAGGCCATCGCCCTGGTCACCGTGTTGATCTGCATGGGCCGGCTGGTCTGGGCCCTCCTCGTCTGGACCAGCCACATCTATATGTTGACCAATCAAAGGGTTGTAACGATCAAGGGGGTCATCAACGTCCGCATGTTCCAGGCCCACCTGCGTAAGATCCAGCGAACCACCCTGTTTCAACCGCTGCCGCTGCGTCTCGTTAGTACCGGAACCATTGGTTTCGCGACGGCGGCGACGACCGATTTCGACTCCACCTGGGTGATGATTGCCCGCCCGCTGGAAACCCACGAAAACATCGTCGCTGCGATTAACAAGGCGCAATAGGAAGGAAAATCTTCACAATTTCCGCGCAGTCGCTTGACATCGCCCGAAGAATGGCTATTATTACGGCATAGTCGCTCGAGGGGCGTGGGCCAAAAACCTCCCAAAAAGAGTTTTTAGTATCCAGCCTGAAAAACCGATACGTTAAGTCTCGATGCAATAGCGAAAGCGATTATCGCAAACGTTCTTTGACAATTTGGGGGCGCCAGGTATCGACCGGACAGTAGTGGTCCCAATGGCGTGCAGACCTGTCATTCAAGTCTTAAAACTGAGTGGCAAAATTTAAATGCTGAGAACTACAAGTTCCCAGTCGGTGGCGCAAGCCTCCGTCTCGCAGCCTAATTAAATAGGCGGCCGATTCCTCTGAGACATCTGCGACTCGGAATGAATCGTCACTTGGCAGATTGCTCGAACAACAGGGTTCCTTGGTTGTTCGTTAAGACACAGGAGGAGCTGGTCATTTCCGAAGCAAGGTCATCTGCGTCGGGAGTGATGAGATAAACTGTGACCTACGCACGTAGATGTTGGCATCAACCTGCCACGGGACGAGGGTTCGACTCCCTCCGCCTCCACTTTCTCGGGTTCAGCAATGGGCTGATCTGAGATCGAAAACAAGTATTCAAAACGCCGGTTGGCTTCGGCCGCCGGTTTACGATTCCCCCCCCCCCATAGGGCGAGAGCTCCCTCCCAGGGCCTCTCGCCCTTACTATTTTTGCCGCTAATCTTCATCTTTATCTTCATCCTCATCTTAATCCTGCCCCCTCCGTCCCGCCGACCGCTAAAATATCACCGCATCCGCGCGCCGTCCTCCTGCCACGCTCCTGAGAGTAGTGACCGTGCCGCCCATCCCCTTTTAAGGAGGTCCCTATGCCAAAGATTTTCGTCGTCTTCTACAGCACCTACGGCCACATCCACAAAATGGCCGAAGCCGAAGCCGTCGGCGCCCGCGAAGTCCACGGCACCGAAGTCCACATCTTCCAGGTCCCGGAGCTCATGCCCGATTCCGCCCTCGCCAAAACCGGCGCCGCCAAATCACGCGAAACCTTCGCCCACGTCCCCGTCATCACCCCCGACCGTCTCCCCGAAGCCGACGCCATCATCTTCGGCACTCCCACCCGCTTCGGAAATATGGCCGCCCAGATGCGCAACTTCCTCGACCAGACCGGGGGTCTCTGGGCCAAAGGCGCCCTCATCGGCAAAATCGGCTCCGTCTTCTGCTCCACCGGCACCCAGCACGGCGGCCAGGAAACCACCATCACCAGCTTCCACAGCACCCTCCTCCATCACGGCATGATCATCGTCGGCCTCCCCTATTCCTGTCAGGCCCTCACCAACATGAATGAAATCACCGGCGGCTCCCCCTACGGCGCCTCCACCATGGCCGGCGCCGACGGCTCGCGCCAACCGACCGAAAACGAACTCACCGCCGCCCGCTTCCAGGGCCGCCACGTCGCGCAAATCACCGCCAAGCTTGCCAAAGCCTGACCGGCTCGCACAATGGAGGATTCCCAAACGTGGGTGCCATGCTTCTGGCCCAATCTCGGGGCCGGAAGCATGCCTCATGTGCCCTCGCTCCTTCATTGCATCGCATCAAACCGGAATCCACCCGTGCCCAAACGCCGCCGTTCCTCCTCCCCCGCCCAACTCCCCGCCCTCCGCACGCGCGGGCCCCGCGCCTTCTCCGGACTCACCACCCGCTCCGCCCTCGCCTTTCTCCTTCTCTTCGGCGTCCCGCTGCTGCTCGTCTACCTCGGCACCGGCGATTCCGTCGACATGATGGAGCTCTTCAACCTCGTCCCCGTCCGCGAAGCCGTGCGCGATCACCACTGGCTCATGCCGACGCTGAACGGCTTCCCCCGCCTCGAAAAACCGCCACTGCCTGTCTGGGTCCCCGCCTACTTCGCAACGCTCACCCAATCCGAATCCCTCTGGGTTCTCCGCTTCCCCTCGCTTCTCATGGGCCTTCTCACCGCCGTCTCCGTTTACTGGATCGGCATTATCGTCACCCCGTCAAAAAGCGACGGCCGCAAGTTCGGCCTTCTCGCTGCCTGCATCACACTCTCCATGTTCGTCTTCCTCCGCCACGCCCGACTCGCTTCCTACGACATCTATTCCACCGCTTTCCTCACCCTCGGCATGGTCGGCCTCCTCGGCATCACCGACTCTACCAAACACCAGAACGCCTACACTCTCCTCGCCGGACTCGGCATCGGCCTCTCCATCCTCTCCAAGGGCCCCGTCCCCGTCGCCACGGTCTGCCTCCCCTTCGGCCTCTACATGTTGTTCTTCCGTCGCCGCCCGGCTCCGTTCATCCGCCTCGCCGTCGCCGCGCTCATCTCCATTGCCGTCTTCTTCCCCTGGCTCATCGCCATCGGCCACTACTATGCCGAGTATCACCCCTGGCAGGTCTGGTACCGCGAAATCCTGCAGAACTCCACCGCCATCTCCAACAACCCCGTGCAGGACCCCGCCGACCTCAAGAAACCGATCTTCTATTACCTGCAGTTCTTCGGCTGGGTCGCGCCGCACTCACCGGTGTTTGTCGCCGCGCTGATCGCGCCCTTCCTCAAGAAGAACAGCGCCGCCCCGCCCGCTCTTCCCTCCGCACCCGAACGCCGCGCCCGCTGGGCATTCTGGTTCATCGTCATCGGCGGCCTGATCTTCATCTCCTGCCTCGCTGAAAAGAAAAACCGCTACGCCATGCCCCTCTTCCCCTTCGCCGGTCTCCTCTGCGCGGGCATCTGGCTCGACTTCGCCCGCCTCGCCAAAGAAAGCAGGATCGACCTTGCCGCCCAAATCCTCCTGCTCGTCCAGGCCCTCTTCTTCATCGTCCCGCCCATCGCCCTCATCGCCGCCATGATCTGGAGCAACGTCGGCACCCTCCCGCACTGGGCCGGCGGACCCGCTCTCGCTCAGATGCTCCACAGCTTCCCGCCCGCCCTCTCGTTCATCCTCCTCGCGCTCACGCTCGCCGCAGCGGTCTATCTCTCGCGCCTCCTTTTCCAACGCGACTTCACCACCGCCCTCGCCCTCCTCGGCATCACCTCCTGGCTCCTGATCTTCACCGTGCAATGCCTCTACCGTGCCGATCCCTCCACCCACACCAACCCCGCCCGCCACGCTGCCGAAGAAGCCTCCGCCTCCGCCGGCATCGATCTCATCTTCACCACGCCCCAGTACCGCCCCTGGCTCTCCACGCTGTACTACGCCAACCGCCAACTCCCCGAACTCCCGCTCCCCACGCTCGCCGCCGTCGCCAACCACGCCCCCGATTCCTCCTTCTTCCTCATGCTCGTCACCGGCAACAACCAGGACGGCCCCGACCCCAACCCCGAGGCCGAAGAACTCATCGCCTCCTTCGAAACCGCCACCCGCCGCCAGCCCGACTCCATCACCTCCTGGTTCGACGAGCACCGCCACACCAATCTCTACCGCTTTGCCCCCGCCGCCTCGGCCACGGTGCCTGCAACCACCACCGCGCCGGCGAGATAACATTCTGAATTCACTGATTCGCTTACTCTGAATTCCCGTTGGCGGGAAACGCCCGCATCGCCACCTCCACCGCCGCCAGCAGTTCCTCGCGCTTCGCCCCGCCCGAGAACTGCACCGCCAGCCCGTGCTGAACGATGGCCACGTACTTCGCCAGCGCTGCCGCATCCGCCCCCCGCGGCAAATCCCCTTCCATCACCGCGCGCTCGAACCGCTCACGGAGCACGCTTTCGACCGCCGCCCGCCGCATCGCCAACTCGTGTTTCATCGCATCCCCGGATTCCCCGCACGCCAACGCCGACTGTACCAGCATGCACCCACGGATTTTCGACGAGCACTGGCTCTCCACCATGCCCTTCAACAGCTTCTCCACCGCCCCGCGCGCCGTCTGCTGAGCCATCGCCTCCTGAAACATCCCCCCTGTTATTTCTACGTACCGGTCGACCGCCTTCCGAAACAGCGACTCCTTGTTCCCGAATGCCGCATACAGGCTCGGCCGATTGATCCCCATCGCCTTCGTAAGTTCCGGCAGCGACGCACCTTCGTATCCATATTTCCAGAACACCCGCATCGCCTGATCGAGCGCCTTCTCCACATCAAACCCCCGCGGCCGGCCACGCGCTACAGGGGATGAAACTGTCTCCGCTTTCTTTTTCATACCGAATAATACAATATTCTGCTTGACCCGGTTTTTCCAGTGGCTATATTGTACTCAGTGGTACAGAAATACACGAAGAACTTTTTGAAGGATAGGAGCCAAGTCATGGGAAAGCTCAATGGAAAAGTCGCTGTCGTCACTGGGGCATCGAAGGGAATCGGGGCGTCGATTGCGCTCCACCTCGCCGCCGAGGGAGCCGCCGTTGTGGTGAACTACTCGTCGGACAAGAAAGGCGCTGATCGCATCGTCGGCGAAATCACCGGTAACGGCGGCAAGGCCGTCGCCGTCCAGGCCAACCTTGCTAACGAACCCGACGTCCGCCGCCTCTTCGCCGAAACCAAAAAAGCCTTCGGCACACTCGACGTCCTCATCAACAACGCCGGCGTCTACGAATTCCAACCCCTCGAGAACATCACCGCCGAACACTTCCACAAACAGTTTGACCTCAACGTCCTGGGCCTCCTGCTCGCCTCGCAGGAAGCGGCCAAACTCTTCGGCGACAAGGGCGGCAGCATCGTCAACATCAGCTCCGTCGTCTCCACCAAGGCCGTCGCCACCGGCTCCGTCTACAGCGCCACCAAGGCCGCCGTCGATGCCCTCACCCGCGCCCTCGCCGCCGAACTCGGCCCCCGCAAAATCCGCGTCAACGCAGTCAACCCCGGCATGGTCCAGACCGAAGGCACCAACTCCTCTGGCATTACCAGCAAGGAAAGCGATTTCCAGAAGCAGATCGAAGCCGCCACCCCGCTCGGCCGCATCGGCCAACCCAAAGACATCGCCCCCGCCGTCGTCTTCCTCGCCTCCGACGATGCCCGCTGGATCACCGGCGAAACCCTCTATATCTCCGGCGGCTACCGTTAAAACGCCGCCGCCACAACGACTCCTCCTGCCACCCGGGTCGGCCTCGCAAGAGACCGGCCCGTTTCTTTTGCTATCATGCCCAAATTCGCTTCTCGCGCCGCGGAGCTCCCCATGACCAAACTTATTCTCGACTCCCTCGCCTCCCAACTCGAAGCCTCCCTCGCCATGCTCCGCCAATGCATCGCCGCCTGCCCACCCGATCGCTTCGACGACAAAATCGGCAACGACTCCTTCCGCCAGGTCGCTTACCACACCCTCTTTTTCTTCGACTTCTACCTCGCCCCCAGCGAATCCGCCTTCCAACTCCGCGATCTCCACAAGAAAGGCGGCGACGAACGCGGCGCCGACCTCAGCCCCGGCCTCTCGAAGGAAGACGCCCTCGCCCTCATCCCCCTCTGCCGCGAGCAAATCGCCATCACCCTCAACGCCGAAACAACCGAATCCCTCGCCGGCCCCACCGGTTTCTCCCGCCGCAAAACCGCCCGCCTCGAACTCCACATCTACAACATCCGCCACACCCAGCACCACGTCGGCCAGCTCAGCGCCTTCCTGCGCAAACTGCAGGTGAATGGCGACGCCATCCCCTGGATCGGCGCCGGCTGGAAATAGTTCCGCTCACGCATATGAGATCATCCCCGTCGTCCCCTCGATAAGGCCAGCTCCGATGATCATCCGCGCCAATTGCTCTTCCATCTCGGCGCGAGCCTGCGGCAGCGTTTCCTCCGTGCCTCCTGGCGCGACAGGCAATGCTGATTTCACAACCCCCAAAACCCCGTTCGATACCGGGAACGCCGCCCCCGTCGACATCCAGTAGGTCGGCACCGGTATCATTCTTCCTGCGAGTAACGCCCCTCGCTTGAGGGTTCTGCTGAGATTTTCGTCCACGACCCAAAGCCGATCGCCGCGCAGCATGTCCTGAAACCGCATGACTGCTCTCTTTCCTTGCTCCTCCAATCGATAAATCGAATACCGCGTCCGTTCCATCGCGTCACGGACCGCAGCATCGTCTTCACTATTGGTGGTCGGCAGCGTCGCCAGATATCGAGCGACCGTTGTTTCCCCGCGCCCGCGCAGGCTATAAATGCAAAAGTCTCCAAGAATGATCAATTCCGATTCAGCTTCCAGCAACAGTGTGTTTCCTTTCAACAATCCGAACTTGCGCGCCGCAGCTCGATATGTCCGCGTATCCAACACCGCCACTGCCGCGTTCTGATGTCTCCGCAATATGCCCCGCAAGCGCCGGTGCCGCCCCAAATCGACCGCCGGGCGCTCCTTCCTTGCCCCTGCCGAATCACCCGTTGGCCCCATGCGCTGTCCTCCTGAAAAACAAAAACACACCCCAGTTTATCCCCCCCGGATTGGAGTTCATGTTAAACGAAGGCGTGCCGCAACCTATCATGAGCGGACCCTAACCGAGCGGATCGATCCGCGCTGCCAGATCCGGGCTGAATTTCTTCATCTCGTCATCGGTAATCAGTCCTCTCG
This sequence comes from Phycisphaerae bacterium, assembly GCA_035524355.1. Classification (GTDB taxonomy): domain Bacteria; phylum Planctomycetota; class Phycisphaerae; order WQYP01; family WQYP01; genus DATKPA01. The sequence continues at coordinate 74,460 of DATKPA010000099.1, forward strand.
ACCGCATCATCATCAGCCGAATTATCGCCTTCGATCGCGAAAGATTGTCGAACAATTCCGCCGCTTCTTTCCGTCGCTCCAGCATCATCGAATGCACCCGCCAGAATCGCTCACGGCTGTCGCCGCCGGTGTCCCGCAGTTTCTCTTCCGCTTCGCGCAGCGTCTCCACAAAGAACCGCTCCATCGCCACATCCGTCAACCCGCGCAGCACTTTCCAATCCGATTCCCGAATATCTTGCATCCGCAACCTCTTTCCGAAAACTCCTGGCCATTCTAACCACCGCCTAATGACTCGCCTTCCGCTCGCTTTTCCTTAGAATGCTCGCATGCCCCATACCCCCACAAAAAAACCCTGGCTCACCCTCCCCTGGCAGCTCCCCGCCGCCGCGCTCACACTCCTCTACCTCACCCTCGCCGCACTCGCCGCCCGCACCTTCCTTCACTCCAAAAACGGGCAATACCACGGCGACTTTATCCATTTCTACTGGGCCGCCCAGGCCATGGTGAACCACCAGGATCTCTACACCTCCGGCCAGAACGGCTACATCTACCCGCCCCTCCTCGCCTTCCTCTTCCAACCCCTCGCCTTCCTCTCCGAACGCGCCGCCGATATCGCCTGGCTCATCGCCAACATGATCCTCAACGCCGGCTCCCTCCTCATCGCCGTCCACGCCATCACCCGTCGCCTCAATTTCCCCAAGAATCGCACGCTTTTCTTCTCCATCGCCCTCCTCGCCGCCCTCCTTTCCCTCGACAAAATCCGCTCCGACTTCGCCCTCGGCCAGACCGACGCCCTCATGATCCTCTCCTTCTCCCTCATCCTCCTCTGGTACGACACCCCCCCCCGGAACCCCATCCTCCTCGGCCTCGCCGTCGCTTTCGGCGCCTGCATCAAATACCTGCAACTCATCTTCCTCCCGTACTTCCTCTTCCGCCGCCGCTACGCCGCCATCGCCACCACCCTCCTGGGCGTCGCATTCTTCTCCCTCCTCCCCGCCCTCACCTCCGGCTGGAACGAAAACCTCCACAACCTCCGCAGTGCCTACGCCGGCATGTTCAACATGGCCGGCATCCACTCCACCACCGACACAACCACCGCACCCGCCACCGCCGCCAACATCGAAGGCATCAAGTGGGAACGCTCCATCTCCCTCACCTCCGCCTTCTCCAGACTCGACGATCAATTCGGCGCCCACAAACGTCTCGCGGCCCTCTTAATCTTAATCTTCATCATAATCTTCATCTTCATCACCCACTCCCTCTACCGCGAAAAAAAAATCCCTCTCTTCTTCCGCCCCAACAATCACCCCGCCAGCAACCCGATGCTCTGCGCCGAATGGGCCACCCTCATCATCCTCGCCCTCATCCTCGGCCCCCAGACCACCTCCCGCCACATGGTCATGCTCCTCCCCACCCACGCCCTCGCCGCCGCCCTCCTCCTCGCCCCAACCCAAAACCTCAACAAACTCCCCCTCCTCCTCACCACCATCCTCCTCTTCCTCTCCCTCCTCCTTCCCCCCGGCGGCCCCGCCCTCGACTTCTGGCGCAACGTCGCCGGCGCAAGCTGGTGCGCCACCCTCTTCGCCCTCGCCCTCCTCAACACCTCACTCGACTACGCCGCGAGAATGAACACAGTGAGCACCGAGAGCACAGAGATCACAGAGAAAAAAACCTGACCAACCTCTGTGTCCTCTGTGCTCTCTGTGAACCTCTGTGTTAAACCGTTACCGCATCACCCCCGCGACAACCAAAGGCGGCGGCCCATTCGCAGCCTGCAACCTCCCCAACTCCCGCGCCCCCGGCGCCACCGCCCGCAGCGCCCCCATCTCCTCCGGCGCCAAAATCACCGTCACCGGACGCCCGACCGGCAAATCCGAAAAACTTTTCAGCGCCTTTGCGCCCCCAGGTAAATAAAACTGCGCATTGAAATAATTGTTCCCCTTCCCACCGGACAGCGTCCGCGTTGTATAAATCGGCCATCGATTCACAATGACTCTGTCGATCTGCTCATGCAACCGCCGCGTCGCATCCGTCTTCGCCTTGATCGGATTAAAAATCGATTTCCCAATCCCCCATCCCACCATCACCAGAATCGCCAGCATCGCCACCGCCGCAATGCCCGATTGCTCCCGTGGCGACCTCTTTGTCACCTGATACAACGTCTGCGTTGAGAAAATTGCAGCGACCGCCAATACGCAGGTGAGCGTGTTCAGCCCCGCCGCCACCGCCGCCGCAAAGGCCCCAACTCCCAGAATTGCCACCATCACCATCGCCGCCCCGCGCATCACCGGCCACCACCTCGCCCATCCCTCGCCGCCGCCCCCCCCCATCTCCACCACCACCCACGCCCCCAGCACGCTCACCGGATACGCCACCATCATCATGTACCGCGCATTCGCCCCCGGCCACGCCCAGAACAAAACCAGCAGCGCCGGAAAACTCACCGCCAGCAGCAACCACAACGCCCGCCGCCGCCGATCCGTCCCCACCCGCCGCCGAAACCACGGCAACGCCCCCGCCACCGCGCCCATCACCCACGGCATCACCATCGTCACCGCATTCACCCCAAACTGCTTGTAATGCCCCCACGCCCGCCCCGCCGCCCCCCCCTCTCCCACCTCCACCGTCGCCGGATCCACCTGCTTTTTCATCCCCGGTATCAAATCAAAATCCAACTGATCCATCCACGTCCCCACCAATCTCCCCGACCCCACGTGCGCCTGCCCCAGCATCAACCCCGCCCACACCACCACCGGCACCGCCGCCACCCCGATCATCAAAAAATGCCCCGGCGAAAACAACATCCGCAACTTCCTCCACCCACCCCCCCCCCGCGCCAAAAACAAAAACGGCACCACGATCCCATAAAACTCAATCGCCCCGCCCGGCCCCTTCGTCAGCGCCCCAATCCCCATGCAAATCCCACTCACCACCCACGCCCAAAGCCGAATTCTCCCGCTCTCCGAATCCCACCCCGCCCACAACACCACAAAACTCGCAAACGTCTCCAGCGACAGCACCGCATCGATCTCCCCCAGCGTCCCCTTGTCCAGCATTACCGGCGTTGCCAGCAATATCAGCCCCGCCAGCACCCGCACCTCCCGCTTCAAATCCTTCCGCGCAAACCCCACCAGCAGCCACGCTCCCAGGAGCGCACTGATCACCGAAGGAATCCGCACCGACAACTCATTCACCCCACCCTGCAACTTCCCCAACCCCGCCGCCATCCAGAAAAACAACGGCGGCTTGTTCAAATACGCCTCCCCATACAACCGCGGCGTCACCCAATCCCCCCCGCGCAACATCTCCGCCGCCGGCTCCGCACGCCGCCCCTCCTCGTGCATCAAATCCCGCGCCCCCAGCCCCGGCAAATACGCCACCGCCCACAACAGCGGAATCCCCACCCACACAAACACGCGTGACCGCAGCATCCCCACCCAATCCCACCCTGCCCGAACGCTCTCCTCTATGTCCGCCAATCAACACCTGTCACCAGACAATTTCGCCGCATTATAGAGTCAGCCAATGATTCAGAAAGAACACCGCCCTCTTCCCTTTTTCCGCACCCCCATGCCCCGCCATCTGATAAGATGGAATACTCAGTTGGTCAAATCTCGATACAGCGATGCCTGAAAGGAGCCGCCATGAAAAAAGCGGAACTGAAAAACTTCGGCAAACCTGATGAAGTCCGCGAGTTTCCCAAAGGCAGGGTCGAGTTGATCACGGTCGGCGGCGCCACCGTCGGCCGAGCCATCTTCGAGCCCGGCTGGCGCTGGTCCACCTCCATCCAGCCCATCGCCAAAACCAAAAGCTGCCAAGCCCCGCATTTCCAGTACCACGTCTCCGGCGTCCTCCGCATCCGCATGGACGACGGCTCCGAATTCGACTGCAAACCGGGCGACGTCTCACTCCTCCCCTCAGGCCACGACGCCTGGGTCGTCGGTAATGAGCCCGCCGTCGTCGTCGATTTCCAGGGCATGATCGACTACGCCAAGGCCCATTGACCGGGCTTCAAAACGTGGATGATGAGTTGAATTGCCCCTCAGCTCCCCAACTCCCGTCTGCTATAATGCGCCCGAGGTGCTTTATGACCATCGCCGAACCCCCCAGCCGCCTGAAGTTCACCCGCGACGACTATTACCGCATGTTCAACATGGGCCTCTTCGAAGGCCAGCGCGTGGAACTCATCCAGGGAGAAATCATCAAAATGTCACCGCAGAATAACCCCCACGCGCTCACGTGCGCCATTGTTAACAACTGGCTCGTCAAATCTCTCAGCGACGATTTCACCGTCCGCTGCCAGCTCCCCTTCGTCGCGTCCGACGACACCGAGCCCGAACCCGATTTCGCCGTGCTCCCCGGGTCGCCCCAATCGCAGCAAGAGCACCCCACAACCGCGCTCTTCGTGATTGAAGTCGCCGCTTCTTCCCTCTCCTACGATCGCAAAAAAACCGACATCTACGCCTCCCGTGGCGTCCCCGAGTGCTGGATACTCAACATCCCCGATCGCCAGATTGAAGTCTTCCGCCAACCCGCTGCCGCTGCTGAGTCACCCTTCGGCCATCGCTACAATTCCAGCACCGTATTTTCGCTCGAACAAACCGTTCAACTGCTCAATCTGCCCATTCCTCCGATACAGGTGAAGCGGCTGTTTCCCTCGCTCTAATTAACCATGAATCCAAATTGGCAATCGGCAATCGGCAATTGGCAATCCCGTCTCCCCCCGTGCTACACTTCCCCCAATATCACTACTCACCGGAGCCCACCCATGAAACGCTCGCTTATCACCGCCCTCCTCACCCTCTCCCTCCTCACCTCCTCCGCCCTCCCCACATTCGCCGCCGGCGACACCACCATCCCCGCTACCATCGCCGCCCCCGCCCCCAAGGCCAGAATCGCCCTCATCAAACTCTCCGACCAGCTCCTCGAACGCCCCAAATCCTTCACCATCTCCCTCGCCTCCCTCTCCGGCAACGACAAATCCCAATCCCTCTCCACCCTCATCGTCACCCTCGACAAAGCCAAAAAAGACACCGCCCTCTCCGGACTCCTCCTCGACCTCTCCGCCTTCTCCCTCACCCTCAACCAATCGCAAGAGCTCGGCACCCTCATCACCGACCTCCGCCACGCCGGCAAACGCGTCGCCGTCTACTCCTCCGATTACGACACCGCCACCTACCTCCTCGCCTCCTATGCCGACACCATCATCATGCCCGAGAACGGCAACATCCTCATCCCCGGCGTCGGCCTCCAAATGGTCTTCTTCAAAGGCACCCTCGACAAACTCAACCTCCAGCCCGATTTCGTCCAGATCGGCAAATACAAGGGCGCCGAAGAACCCTTCATGCGCACCTCCGCCTCCGATGAATATCGCGCACAGATCAACAAACTCGTCGACGGCATGTACTCCGAAATCACCTCCACCATCGCCACCAACCGCCCCAACCTCGACGAAGCCGCCGTCAAGAAAGCCATCGACGAAGCCTGGCTCACCGGTAAACACGCCAGGGAGATCGGCCTCGTCGACCAGACCCTCACCCGCGACAAGGTCAACGCCTGGCTCGACTCCCAATTCCCCAACGGCGCACAAACCCTCGCCGACTACGGCAAGCCCAAAACCGAAGCCATCGACATGAACAACCCCTTCGCCATCTTCTCCCTCTTCGGCGAAAAGCCCAAGCCCCGCATCACAAAACCCGCCATCGCCGTCATCTACGCCGTCGGCGAAATCGTCCCCGACTTCGTCAACGGCGAAGACTCCGACGAATACGTCACTCCCGGCGGCATCCGCAACGCCGTCGAAAAGGCCATGAAGGACGACAACGTCAAAGCCATCGTCCTCCGCGTCGATTCCCCCGGCGGCTCCGCTTCCGCCTCCGATGAAATCTGGTCCGTCCTCCACGATGCCGACAAGAAAAAACCCGTCACCATCTCCATGGGCCGCGTCGCCGCCTCCGGGGGCTACTACATCTCCTGCTCCGGACGCTCCATCACCGCCGACCCCGCCACCATCACCGGCTCCATCGGCGTCGTCGCCGGCAAAATCGTCATCAAGGGCCTCACCGACAAGATCGGCCTCAACATCGAACCCGTCACCCGCGGCCAGCACGCCATGATGCTCTCCGCCATGACCCCCTTCTCTGATGAAGAACGCCAGTTCCTCACCAAGTCCATGACCGAAACCTACGGCGTCTTCACCTCCCGCGTCACCGGCGCCCGCGGCGACAAAATCCCCAAACTCGAAGACGTCGCACAGGGACGCCTCTTCACCGGCATCCAGGCCAAAGACGCCGGCCTCGTCGACAACGTCGGCACACTCAACGACGCCATCCTCGCCGCCGCCACTTCCGCCCACATCGAAAAGAACTTCCAGATCGAAGTCCTTCCCGAACCCAAAACCTTCGCCGACATCCTCCGCGAAAGCCTCATGTCCGACGTCAAAGCCCCCCTCGTCACCGGCATCGACATGAATCCCCTCAGCTCTCTCTTCAGCCAACTCCCCCCCGAACTCCGCGCCACCGCCAAATCCGCCCAACTCATGCTCACCACCATGCAGCACGACCACATCATGCTCACCATGCCCCTCGGCCTCGTCGAAACCGTCGGCTCAACGCACTGACTGCGAGCCCGCATGTGCACTGGTACCGCGACCGTTAGGGAGCGCACCTCTCCCGTGCCCCATCAGAAGGAAGTCTCGCACCTGACAACACACACATGACGACTCAAACCCCTACACAACCCGCGCCCTCCACCCCCATCCTCGCCATCGACAACCTCATCGTCCGCTACGGCGCGGGGGGGGGCATCGAAGCCCTCCACGGCATCTCCCTCACCGTCGAACAAAACCAGATCGTCACCCTCATCGGCGCCAACGGCGCCGGAAAATCCTCCCTCCTCCGCGCCATCTCCAACCTCATCCCCACCTCCAAAGGCACCATCACCTACTCCCCACAAGAAAGAATAAAAACCACAGAGGACACAGAGAACACAGAGATCCCTTCTGAAATTTCAAATCTCAAATCCGTCCCGTCGTCGTCCTCTGTGCTCTCTGTGTCCTCTGTGGTTAATCCCGTTCAACGCTCGTACCAGTTGCATCGCACTCCTGCGCACAAGATCGTCGCGCTGGGTTTGTCGCACGTGCCGGAGGGCCGCGGAATATTTCCAGACATGTCCGTGCAGGAGAACTTGGATTTAGGCGCCTATCTCCGACATGATCACCACCAAATCACCGCCGACCTCCACCGCGTCTTTACCCTCTTCCCCCGCATCAAGGAACGCCGCACCCAGCTCGCCGGCACCATGTCCGGCGGCGAACAACAAATGCTCGCCATCGCCCGCGCCCTCATGTCCCGCCCCAAAATGCTCCTCCTCGACGAACCCTCCCTCGGCCTCGCCCCCCTCCTCGTCGAACAAATCTTCTCCATCATCCGCGAAATCAACCAGCAAGGCGTCACCATCCTCCTCGTCGAACAAAACGCCCACATGGCCCTCCAACTCGCCCACTACGCCTACGTCCTCGAAACCGGCACCATCCCCCTCCACGGCCCCGCCAAAGATATCCAAGGCAACGACCAGGTCCGCAAAGCCTACCTCGGCGCGTAACGCGGGCGTCCCGCCCGCAAATGAGCGCAGCTCATTCCTCACGTGTGCGCTGCACCGCTACAATTCCCCCACACCCCATCAAGGAGCACCCATGCCTCGTTTTTGCCATTCGACCATTCGTCATTCGAATTTGATTCGTCATTCGTGCTTCGTCATTCGTCATTCCCTCGCCCTCTTGGTTCTCTCCACCGCCGCCCACGCCGCCACCCCACCCCTGATCCCCTTCCCCACCCACCACGAACCCCACGACGGCTCCTTCACCTTCACCCACCCCACAATCCTTGCCAGCCACGACCTCCTCCCCCTCCACGCCCCTGAAAACCGCGATTCCCTGCAATTCCTATCGGAATTGCGGGGAGATTGCCAACGACGTACCCACCCTTGGCAATCTCCCCCCCCATTCTGAATTCACTGACTCACTCATTCTGAATTCCTACAACGTCCTCTTAAACAACCCCGTCGCCGCCAGCATCGTCCCCCCCGCAAACAACCCCAAAAACAGCAAATCTCCACCAATCGCCCCAAACCCCGTGTTCTTCAGCAACAGCTCCTTGAACCCATGCACCGCATACGTAAACGGATCCACCCGCGCCAGCGCCCGCATCCACGGCGGAAACGCCCCGATCGGATACACCGCCCCGCTTGGAAAAAACAACACCGTATTCAACACCCCGAAAATCGCCCGCGGCACCAGCGGATCGTTCACCCGCACCATCAGCAAAAACATAAAACTGATCAACGCCAGCCCCGTCACCACCACCAGCACAAACATCCGCAACAGCCGCATCACATTCAACGGGTCCGGCACTCCCGCAATCAAACTCCCCACCGTCACCACCACCATCCCCGACAGCACCGCCTTCACCGCCCCCGCCAGGTTAAACCCCAGGATCAACTCAAACTTGCTGATCGGCGTCACCAGATACCCCTCGTGCAGCCCCCGCGCCTTGTCATCGATAAAAATAATTCCGCCCCCAATCATCGCCGACACAAATATCGCCAGCACAATCGACCCCGGCAGCAGATACTGAATGTACGGCACATACGGATACACCTCCACCACCGACACCGTCGCCCCCGCACTCATCCCCGGCGCCGGCCCCTTCGCATTGAACGGCCCCATCATCTCCGTCAACGTCCCCTCCATCGCCGCCGACGTGAACTGGTCCGTATTATCTTCGATCAACGCAAACTTCGGCGCCGCCCCCTCATACACCTTCCGCGAAAACTCCGGCGGAATCTCGATCACCGCATTGATCCGCCCCTCCCGCAAATCCCGCATCGCCGCCCCCTCATCCGCATACGCCACCGTATCAAACGTCTGCGCATTCGCCGCCACCGCCTGAAACATCTCCTTCAACCGCACCGCCGGCACCCCATGGTCATAATCCACCACCCCAATCGACAAATGCTTAATCTTCCCCCCAAACGCATACCCAAGTATCACCAACTGCACCAACGGCAAAACCATCGACACCATAATCAGCGTCGGACTCCGCCGAAACCGCCGCAAATCCCGCTCAATAATCGCCCAGATCCGATACATGCAATCCTGCTAAGCCCGCTTCGTCATTCGGTCATTCGTTATTTGAATTTGATTCGTCATTCGAATTTCGTCATTCGTCATTTCCGATCATACATCACACTCACGTCATACCCCGCATCCGTCTTCAAATCATCCCGCAACTGCCGCCCCGTGTAATGCACAAACACATCATCCAGCGTCGTGCTCTGCACCGACAGCGACTTCACCCCGATCCCCGCCGCACGCGCCGCCTCCAGCACCGCCACCGTCGTCGCCGGACCATTGTTCGACGAAATCCGATACACATGATCCTCTGCGATCACCTCCTCCACGTCCGACAACCCTTTCACCTTCTCCAGCCACCCCTCCGGAATCACCGCAAAGCTGATCTCCAGCACGTTCTTCCCCGGAATCGACGCCTTCAGTTTCAACGGCGAATCCAGCGCTACCAGCTTCCCGTGATCCACGATCGCAATCCGATCGCACAGCTTGTCCGCCTCATCCATGTAATGCGTCGTCACCAGAATCGTCAGGTCCCGCTCCCGCTTCAGCCGCGACAGCATCTCCCACACCGCCACCCGCGATACCGGATCCAACCCCGTCGTCGGCTCATCCAGAAAGAAAATCTTCGGCTCATGCACCAGCCCCCGCGCAATCTCCAGCCGCCGCCGCATCCCCCCCGAAAACATCTTCACCGGCTTGTCCGCCCACTGCGTCAAATCCACATCGTGCAGCAGTTGCGCAATCGTCTTCTTCCGCTTCTCCCGGCCAATCCCATAAAACTTCGCGAACACCGTCATGTTCTCCCACGCGCTCAAATCCAGGTCCGACGTCATCGCCTGCGGTATCACCCCGATGCAATGCCGCACGTCGTTCGGCGATTTCTTCACATCAAACCCGTTCACCCGCGCGGTCCCCGACGTCGGCGTCACCAGCGTCGTCATCATCCGGATCAGCGTCGACTTCCCCGCCCCATTCGGCCCCAGCAGCCCAAACACCTCCCCATGATCCACATCAAACGACAACCCCGCGACGGCCGTGAAATCGCCGAACTTCTTCACAATATTGTCGACTTCCACATCCGCCATCAGCGCATCGTCCCCCCGCGCCCTTTTAGCGACGCCGCAACGCGGCGGGGTCTGCGTCCCGCCTCCAGATCAGTATGGACCCGCAATTCCATGTCACGCCTCACACAATCTCCAGCTTCGCCGACAGTCCCTTCTTCACCGTCAGATACACCGCGTTGCTGACCGTCTCCCCGCCGGCGCTCCGCACCACCAGTCGGAACCGCGATCCGCTGTCCGCCAGCTTCAACCCTTTCAATGTCAGCGTACTCGACACCGCCCCCGGAATTCCCGCAAACCGCCCGCCGCCGATGCTCCGCTGCCACTGATACGTCAGCTTCCCGGACCCCGTCGCGTTCACCGTGAACGTCGCGCTCTGCCCCACCATCGCCAGCACCGCATGCGGCTGCCGCGTGATCGTCGGCGGATTCCCGACATACGAGATCTTCAGCAGCTCTCCGCTCGAACCTCGCGACAAATAATAAATCCCCCCATCCGCCGCCATCGAAAACGCCACCGGATTGTCCACGATCCCCGTCGCAAACCCGCTCGACGTGTCCGGATTCGCCCTGCTCCCGGGTTTCGCCGGATCCAAAACCCGAATCCAATCGCCGCCCAGATCCGAATAGAAATACTTCCCGTTGAACGCCGCCGGGAACGGATGCCCCCCCCCGGCCGCCCCCGCCGCGGCCCGATACATCACCCCGCCGATGATCGCAATCCCACCACCCGCCGGCCCGCCGTTGTGGTTGTACGCCAGCAGCGGCTCCACATACGTTCCCGGCCCCAACCCCGCCGGCGCTCCGCCATTGAACCCCTCGCTCAACCCCCAGCCATAATTTCCGCCCGCACGCAGTTGGTCGATCTCCTCCCACGTGTTCTGCCCCACATCATTGATATAGATCGTCCCGTTCGAATTCACGGCAAACGTAAACGGATTCCGGAACCCCAGCGCATAAATCGCCCCGTTGATCCCGCTCGTCCGGCTCAAAAACGGATTGTCCGCAGGAACCAGCTTCGCCACATCATTCACCGGATCTCCCGCCACAATCTGCGACACATCGATCCGCAGAACCTTCCCCAGCAGATTGCTCAGCGTCTGCGAGTTTTCCGGATTCGCATTCTCCCCCACCCCGAGGTACAGCTTCCCATCCGCGCCGAAATGCAGCGACCCCCCGTTGTGATTCGTCGCCGGCGACAGGTCATTGAGCTTCAGAATATCCACCGCCGAACTCGGATCGGCGATATCGCCATTCATCGTGTACCGCGTCACCTCATTGAACGCATTCGCCGACCCGCTCACAGGCACCGTGTGATAGAGGTAAATGAAATGATTGCTGCCAAAGTTCGGATCGTGCGCCACGCCCAGCAGCCCGCGCTCGCCGTCGCTGTCCACCGTGAGCGTCAACGCCGTCGTCGCCGCCCCCCCGTTCGCCGGCACCAACTCCAGTCTCCCCAACTGGCTCGACACGAGCACTCGCCCATCCGGCAGCACATCCATCGCCGTCGTCTCCCCCAGCCCGCCCGCCACCAGCATCTCACGAAACCCCGTCGGCAGCGTCGTCATCAGAACCCGCCGCTCGAGTGACTCCACAAGAGTCACGCCCCGGCGCTTGCGACCACCAACGCCGCGATACCCTTCGTACCCGTGATCGATCCGCATGACAATTCTCCACGCGCCACGAAGTCATACTATCCGATCTCAACGCTTTTCCTTCAGCGGCAATTCCACGTACGCCGTCATCCCCAGCGCCAAATCCCGCTTGCTGTTGTCGCACCGCAGCCGCACCTCAAACGTCCGGATATCCCGCTTCGTCCGGCTCACATCGCGCTGCGTCGCATAGTCCGCATCCACCGCGCGATAAAAAACCGTCCCCTCTCGCTCCACTCCCGAGGGCAGCCGCACTTTCATCCTGTCCCCGAGGTGAATGCTGTCGATGTACGTCTCCTCCACATCCGCCCGCACCCACAAATCGTCCGGATTGATCAGCGTGACGATCGCCTGCCCCGGCGTCACCACTTCCCCCTCCAGCGCCGCCCGCACGTCCACGGTCCCATTGATGGGCGCCCGAATCTCCGTATACCCCAGTTGCACCCGCGCCTTTTCCGCCTGTGCTGCCGTTGCGTCCCGCTGATGCTCACTGACCTGCACGGCCGCCCGGTTCACCTCCACCTGCTCCAGGCTCGATTGTGCCAGCGCCACCGCCGCCTCCGCCGCGATCTGCGCCTTCTGCAGCGCCAGCACCCGCGCATTCTGCGCATCAAGCGATGTCCGCGCCTGGTCGTATGCCTGCAGTGATTCGGAGCCGTTCTTGTACGCCCTCTCCTCGCGCGTAAACGTCAACTGCGCGTTTTCCAGCTCCGCCTGCGCCTGGGCCACCTGCGCCTTGGCCGCCGCCAGGTTCGCTTCCGCCTGCGCGATCCGGTTCTTTGTCTGCGACTCCATGAACCTCAGATCCGCTTGAGACTGCGATACCTTTGTCGTCGCCTGTGCCTGGCTGTGCTCGTAGTACGACATGTCCGCCTGCCACTGGTCTGGCTGGATCACTGCCAGGAGTTCGTCCTTCTTCACCTCGTCCCCCTGGTTCACCTTCAGCGACTGCAGCCGCCCCTGCACCTGCGTCCCCACGATCACATCATCCGTCGTGACGATGCCTGTCAGTGTGATCTCCCCCCGAGACGAGAGACCCAAATAATAGATAGCCACGCCGATGAGAAGGGCGAGGATCAACAGAATGATGAATGGGCGCTTCATGCGGCCTCAAAAAGCAGTGAGGGGGTGCATCACCTATAGCCGTCTTCACGGGAAGTGTCCACTCGGGGCGGAAAGAACGGCCACCGTCCCATCGGCGTGTGGCCACCGCGTGTGCGTGCCGGGGTACACCCCTCCCGTTTCGACAGAATCGACCGAATTCCCCTTGATAACCGCGGTCAGATTCCCCAATTTATCAAAATGTGTGAAAGTGAAGCGTCTTATAAAAATATACGAATGTGCCAATAATGCAACATTCAAAGCCAATTTCGTAAAGATACTGGGGTACATACTCTATGGCACGCTGCAGCGGAGCCCACGTCTGAAGGCTGTCACGTCTTTATAGCCTTCGCTCGCAACTGATGAAATCTATTCCCAGGCGGGTCACCGACGGTGAGCACAGATCAAAGACGAGGTCTGAGGAAAAGGAGGTTTTCATGCCAGCGGTTGTTAATCCGGTGACGCAGAGGAGAGTGGGAGCCGCCGGAGCCTTGGCGGTGGCGGCGGTCGTGTCCTTGACCGTCAGCGCTGCAAAGGCCGCCGTGGTGTTCAACGACACCTTTGCGAGCAGCACCATCAATCTGACGAGCACGCCCAGCGGTAACTCCACGAGCTACGACATCGCCTCGGCACGCTCGGCGACGGCCAGCATCGCCCCCGGCCACCTCCTCATCACTCAGGCCAAATCCACCAGCACCATCGTCGAAGCGCAGGCCGTCTTTACCTCATCCCCCATCACCCTTGCCACTGCCGGCGATTCCATCGAGCTCACCGTCACGTTCACCGACACCGTCGGTGTGCCGGTGGCAATGTACTTCGGGCTCTATAACTCGGGCGGAACCGTTCCTTTCACCGATCTGATGAACGGTTCCACCTCGGCCACCCCGCCGACCGGTCTCAATAGCGTCGCCACCGGTGACGCCTTCGGCGGCGTGCAGAACTGGCAGGGATACAACGCAAACCTCCAGGGTGGAAACACTGCCACTTCCTACAAAATCCAGACCCGCCCCAAACAGACCGGCACCACGAACACGAACCAGGACCTCCTCACCGCCGGCGCCAGCAGCTCGCAGAGCTACAGCGGCGCCTCGCAGCTCGGCAGCGCCGCTAATCCCGGCACCATCCAGTTCGTTGTCGGAAACCAGTACACCGAAGACTTCGTGATCACCATGATGGCCGGCGGCACCTACTCCTTCACAAGCAACCTGTACGCGGGCGCTTCCGCCAGCGGATCCCCGCTGGTGACCATCAACGGCGCTGACCCCTCGACAGCATCGCCACCGCTCGGACCCTTCCTCTACAACGGCTTCGATGGCCTCGCCTTCGGTAATCGCGAAACCGACAACCTCGGTGATGCCATGGACGTCCAGTCCGTGATGGTCTCTACGAACGTGGCGGCGGTGCCGGAGCCGGCTTCGCTGGGCGCTATCGCCGTCGCCGGCCTCGCACTCCTCACCCGCCGCCGTAAAGCCTGAGCGTTTTCTCCGGTTTCCCGTGAAGTGAACAAAAGGAGCGGCCCCAGCGCCGCTCCTTTTCTATTCCCCCTTTGCAGCCCCGCGTGAAGTCTCTTGGTCTCTGACATCAATCTGTGGATTTGAAGGCGATATGGCGAAACGAATGGACGCATCTTTGAACGCCGCCGCAATCCTTCTGGGGGCCGGCTCCCGTGACGGCGCGGACGCCGGATTGCGCGACTCCGCCAGCAAGGAAATCGCCATGCAACTCGTGTCGGCGGCTGAAAACTCGTCGCTCGACTGGAAGGCCCAGTACGGCTACATCGAATACAACGTCGAGAAAAACTACCTCAACGCCTTCCTCCACGCCCGAAAAGCCGCCATGCGCACCGAAGAAGGCCACCGCGACACCACCCGCGTCGACACCATGCAGCGAGTCTTCGTCCAGCAGGAAAACTGGGACCTCCATCCCCCCCTGCACTTCAAAGTCTACGGCGATACCTACTTCATCGACGGAAAGTAGAACTTCCACTCCCCAGGGCGTTGTCTCTGCAATCTAAAAAATCTTCGTCTCCTTCGTGTCTTTCGTGGCCATTCATCCGTCTCACCCTGCCCTACGACCGAAGCGCCCGCAAAAACTCCCCCACCTCCCGCTCCACATCCGCCGCCGCCACATCGAAGAAATCGTCGTGATCCGCTTCATCGCACCGGAACCGTCTCACCCTCCCGCCGCACGCTTTCGCCAGCCGCTCACACATCCCAAAGGGCACAATCGAATCCCGGCACCCATGACCCATCAGCACCGGCACATGAATCTTGGCCATCTTTCCCTCCGACTCAAACCGCTCCGTCAGCATCAGCCTCACCGGAAAAATCGGATAGTGATGCTGCCCCATCTCCACCATGCTCGTAAACGTGCAGAACGTCATCACCCCACAAATATGCCCCTCCTCCGCGTGCCGCGCCGCCAAATCAATCGCCACCGCTCCCCCCAGCGACCACCCCGCCGCCACAATCTTCCGCCGATCAATATCCTCGCGCGACAGCAAATACCGATACCCCGCCTCCGCCGCCGCATAACATCCCTGCTCCGACGCATTGCCCCCCGACATCCCATACCCCGCGTAATCCACCAGCATCACATTCGCCCCCAGCCGCCGGAACAGCTTGAATTCCTGCAACGCATCATTCATGCACATCGCGTTGCCATAAAACCAAATGACCGTCGGCGCCGTCGCCGCATCCGCACCCTCCGTCGCCTTTCCAAACAACCCCGTAATCCCCGTACCCTCCGCCGTACGCAGCCGCACCAGCTCGCTCCCCGCCGGCGGCGACACCTGGCTCTCCGACGTCCCCTGCGTCTCCGCCCCAATAAAAATTAATTTCTTCTGCAACAGGGTCAGCACCAGCGCCACCACCAGATAAATCCAGAGTACCTTCCGCCCAATCCGCCCCAGGCGCCGCCACACGCGGCGCCCCACGGTCATTCTAACACCCTTCCCATCCGTCATGTCGCACCTCCCCATTCATACGCCGCCCGACGTGACTCGTTCGCATCTTGTTGCTTTTCCAAATCATACGTTGCCAGAGAACCAATTTGACTCAACCCCGCGAAATACGTAGCTTGGGTGTATGAGCGTTTCTGTCCCCCTTTCTCCCGAACTCGAAGGCGTCCTGCGACGCCGCGCTGCCGAGCTCGGCAAGGATCCCGCCATTCTTGCTTCCGAACTGCTCGCCAATATCCTCTCGACCGGGGCTTTGACGCGCGAACGCCTCGAAGCCATCAGCGCCGACGCCCACGAACAATTCAAAGCGAGCGGAATGACCGACGACCAGCTCGCCGACGAGCTTGAACGCATCAAGCATGCTTCACGCGCCGCCAGTCGTGGGATCACCTTCCATGAGTGACGGCCCCCTGCATGCAGTCCTCGACTGCATGGTCTTCGCGCAAACGCTCATCAACCCGCGCGGGCCCGCCGGTGAGTGCATCGAGCGCGGATCTCGCGGCGAATTCCTCATCGTCGTCAGCCCCGCAATCGTCACCGAGATTCTCGAACTTCCGCGAAAACTCCCTTCAAAGTTCGCGATTACTGATGATAAAATAAATGCGTTCATGAGCGAATTGCTCCCTTCGTGCGTGGTCGTTCATCAGGTCCCGCATGTTTTCGATCATCCGATCGATCCAGATGACTCCCCCTACGTCGACCTCGCCATTGCCGCCAGCGCAGAATTGATCGTCAGCCGCGACCGCCATTTGCTGGGACTGAATGATCCCAGAAAGCCCTGGTCCGCTGATTTCCGTTCCCGCTTTCCAAGTCTCCGAATCATCGTCGTCGAAGAGCTGCTGCACCTGCTCAAAAATGCGCGCGATGCGGGGCCCGCCGCCTCTCCTTGATGCGAAGCTTTGACTCCCTCTCCCCTGCCCCACTAAAGTCCCCTCATGAACACCACCCCCCTCACCATCACCGTCCTCGGCTCCGGCACCTCCGCCGGCGTCCCCATGATCGGCTGTCTCTGCCCCATCTGCACCTCCACCGATCCCCGCGACCAGCGCTCCCGCCCCTCCATCGCCCTCCACTACAAAGATTCCTCCGGCACGGACCGCCACATCCTCGTCGACACCACCCCCGAACTCCGCCTCCAATCCCGCGCCAACAGCCTCCACCGCATCGACGCCGTCATCTTCACACACGCCCACGCCGACCATATCTTCGGCCTCGACGACCTCCGCCGCTACAACACCGTCCTCAACGGCCCGCTCCCCCTCTACGCCGCCCCCGACACCATGCAAACCCTGCAAACCGTCTTCGCCTACGCCTTCAAACCCCACAACCCCCAACTCAAAGATGCCCTCTTCCGCCCCAACCTCCAACCCCACCTCATCGACGGCCCCTTCTCCCTCTTCGACAAAACCTGGACCCCCATCCCCCTCATCCACGGCCGCTTCAACGTCCTCGGCTTCCGCATCGACAACTTCGCCTACTGCACCGACTGCAACGAAATCCCCCCCGCCTCCCGTGCCCTCCTCCAAAACCTCGACACCCTCATCATCGACGGTCTCCGCCCCACGCCCCACCCCACGCATCTCTCCTTCGAACAAGCCCTCGCCATCATCGCCGACCTCAAACCCAAACGTGCCTTCTTCACACACCTCTCCCACGACATCAAACACGCCGACCTCGAACCCACCCTCCCCACACACGTAAAACCCAGCTACGACGGCCTGAGAATTGAGCTATAATTCCGTCTCATGGATAGGAGCCGCTTATGAAGATTTCTCTCACCAAGGAACTCGAAAAGTACGTCCAGCACGAAGTCGAGTCGGGCCGGTATGGATCCTCGGATGAAATGATCCGTGCCGCCCTGCGCCTCATGATGGAGGAGGAGGCGGAATTGGAATCGATTCGCGCCGGGATCGACGAATCCCGCGAACAGTTTCGCCAAGGCAAGGGTATTCCAGCCTCTGAAATAACTGTCGAGCGCATCCGCAATGGTGCAATCAAACGCTTCGGCCATCCGCGTAAGAAAAAGGCTTCCTGATGGAGCCTATCCTCTCACCTCGCTCTGAAGCCGACCTTCAGAGCATTTGGAACTACATCGCAGACCATAGCCCGTCCAACGCAGACCACTTTATCGCTGAACTGTTGGTCGTTGCGCAGCGTCTTTCCGATTTCCCTCGCATTGGCCGCGCGCGGCCACGACTCCGTCGCGGCGTTCGATCATTTCCCCACGGCAATTACGTTGTTCTATACGAAATCATCGGTGATCGCGTACGGATATTGGCCTTCGTAAATGGTGCCCGCCGCATAACACGTCGACTGTTGGACCAGTAAGTTCCCCTCCTTAGTCATTCGTCATTCCGCCCCCGCGGCGTTATCATCCTCCCATCATCTCTCCCGGGACCGCAAAAATGCCGCACCGCTCCATCATCCCCGACCTCCTCGCCTTCGCCCACGCCCTCGGCGACCCCCTCAACGAATACGTCATCCACAATGAAGGCGACTGCTCCGCCAAAGTCGACGACAAAACCTTCCTCCTCAAAGCCTCCGGCCAGCACCTCCTCACCGCCACCGAAGATTCCTTCGTCCCCCTCACCTTCGAACCCCTCCTCGCCCTCGTCTCCAAAAAACCCAACGCCAATCGTACCGCCGTCAACGACTGCCTCCGCGCCGCCTCCCCGCCCAACGCCCCCATGCCCTCCAAGGAAGCCTTCTTCCACGCCGTCCTCCTCGACCTCCCCGGCATCAAATTCATCGGCCACACCCACCCCACCTACGTCGCCGGAATCATGGCCTCCCCAAAAGCCGAAGCCTTCGCCACCGTCCGCCTCTTCCCCCAACAAGTCCAGCTCTGCGGACCACGCTCCCTCTTCGTCCCCTACATGGACCCCGGCCTCCCCCTCGCCGTCGAACTCCGCTACCGCCTCGAAACCTACATGAACCAGTACGGCGATCCCCCCTCCACCATCCTCCTCGGCAACCACGGCATGATCGCCCTCGGCCCCACCACCACCGACGTCCTCGCCGCCACCGCCATGACCCAGAAAGCCGCCCGCGCCTACGCCACCGCCCAATCCTGCGGCGGCGCACTCTCCCTCCCTGACGACCACATCCAACGCCTCATCAGCCACCACCACCCCCACTGACGCACCGCGCACCCCGCCCAACAGAACCCGTAGCGTAAGCGCCGGCACACCACCCGTTCCCCAACACGAAAACCTCCCACATCGCCTCCCCTGCCTCCGATTTAGAAACCATAAACTTGCCTTCCCCCTCCCAACTTCAAATAATGAATACAGGTAAACCACTCCACCACCCACGGCCAAAACCACCGAACCCCACGGAGGTGCCCGGCCCCGAAATCCCCCATCGACAATCCCGCCACCGCCCACCTCCTGAACATCCTATCGCACCCGCCAACACAAGGAGGTCCGTCATGCTTACCCTGCACGAAACCCCAACCACCATCCAGGACTACCTCGACTCCGAAGGCGTCCTCTACGAGCGTATCCCCCACCACCGCGACTACTCCGCACAGCAGGCCGCCGCCGACACCCACACCCCAGGCCACGCCTTCGCCAAAACCGTCGTCATGCGCGTTGGCAACAACCGCGCCCTCATCGTCATCCCTGCCGACCACCGCATCGATTTCGCCAAACTCGCACGCGCACTCAACGTCGAGCCCCTCTGCCTCGCCGACGAAGCCGAAATGGTTCGACTCTTCCCCGATTGCGAGCTCGGCGCCGAACCACCCCTCGGCTTGCTCTACAACGTCCCCGTCTACGTCTCCTCCGCACTCCGAGACGCCCCCAGCCTCACCTTCAACGCCGGCACACACGAGGAAGCCATCCGCATCTCCTACGAAGACTTCGAACGCATCAACCGCTGCCCCACCATCATCGATTGCTCCGTCAAAGTCTCCGAAGAGGCGTGATGCCCACATCCCAACCCACGCCGCTGCGCCCGCCGTCTTCCGACGGCGCGACGCAACGCGCGCGTTGTTCAACTTCGCCCCCCACCCCCGCTTGCATTGCCCCGCCTCACACGCACTTATCCTGCTGATTCGACCACTCCAGTTGCACGTTGTATCCCGCCACCTGTTTGAAATTCCACGCGCAGATATCCCCGATCTCCCCGTTCACCTGGTCATACCACCCCTTCCCCGGCACTGGATCCGTAATCGCCTCGCACAATTCATGCGAACTCGTCCCCGTCAACGCATCAAACGCGTTCATCCCGCCAAGACACCCCGAGCACGTCGGGTAAGGCATCACCGCGTAATAAATACTCCCGACATTGTCGTGATACCCGCAATAACTCTGGCACGACTTGCTCCCTCCCATGATCGACGCAATCCCCGGATCCAGATAGATGAAGTACAGACTGTTCTTGGTCGGTTTTGGCACCGCATTCGCCGCGATCCACTTCTTCAGCGTCACCCGGATCGTCGTGTCCGTTACGCTCCCCACCGGCGCATTTGCCGTGATCGTCTTTGACGACACCAGCGCCCCCGTCCCGATCGTCTTCCCCGGCACGCTGTACTCCCCAAGCTGCGTCATCAGCGGACTCACCAATATCGCCTTGAAAAACCCGTTTATCTTGTTCGCCATCAACTGCCCGGACGCTGACGGCCACTTTTTCCCCCAGAAAATCGTGCACACCTGCACCCCTGTCAACAGGGGCCCGCCGTAATACGTCAAATGCGCCCCCGCCGGCACCGCATGCGGCTTGCCATCAAACAAATCCCCGCCCTCCTCCTCCCGACCCATCCGGTCCCGATGCAGCTCATCCACCGTCATCGACGGCTTCGGATGATACAGCGGCACCACGCGCACATGCTCCCCCTCCGAAAACGTCAACCGCGCAGCAGGCTTCTTCGCAACCGACCTCTTCAATGTCTTGCTCATGACAGCTCCTCGCAAAAAAGATCGTTCGTTTCGCTCCGGAAATCGGGAGTAATCATTAACGCGCGCCGACAACCATACTTCAAGAAAAAAATGATCGAGATATCTATTTTTATCTGGGTATCAACCGGTATATCCAATACCCTGATCAATCCCCGGCCATAACCGGTTTCGACAACTGTCTGCCGCTCTAGCCGCGCGATAGAAATCCCCGGCCAAACCGGCTTTTTTTTCATCGCCGTCCGTGTCTGTCTGTGTCTGTCTGTGGCTATTTCACGTCGTTTGCGGGGGGGGCGGGCGCGGTGCGGTAAACACTTACCGCCAATCAATTCCCCGGAAATCCCCAACACCCCTGAAAAACCCAGAATTCTGTTGCATCCAACCACAACCCGACTATAATCCTAACATAAGCCCGCGCGACATCGGGAGGGGGAACCCCATGCCAACCACACCCATGCGTACCGCCACGCTCACGGAGCGCCCGCCCCACGGGCCCCTTCTCCTCGCAGTGGGCGGGGGGGGGGGGGGACGCAAATCCCCTCCCACAAAACCCCAAACTCCAAATCCCCAACGTCCCGCCATGTCGAAGCGGAACGACGCCAGAACGAAGCAGATCGACGTCAAATCCCCACGAAACATCCTCCCAAAACGCCCTCCAAACTCCCCCCAAACCGCATTCCCAGCTCAAAAACCCACTTTCCGTGCGCAAAAACTTTTCTCGCACGCAAAAAATCGCGCAACTCCTTATTTTCATCCCCACCACACCAACCCTTTCATCGTTCATCGTTCTACATGCATCGTTCCGCCCCTTCCGCCTTCCCCATTCCCCAGTCCCCATTTACAATCCACTTCCCAACCACAGGAGGAACCCCATGCCCACCGATAAACACTACCTCGCCATCGATCTCGGCGCCGAATCCGGCCGCGTCATGCTCGGCACCCTTTCCGATGGGGGGAGGGAGGGCGCCGGCATCAAGCTCACCGAAATCCACCGCTTCCCCAACATCCCCGTCCAGCTCGGAAACTCCCTCCACTGGGATATCCTCCGCCTCTGGCATGAAATCAAGACCGGCATCAACAAGGCCGCCGCCTCCCACGACATCGCCGGCATCGCCGTCGACACCTGGGGCGTCGACTTCGGCCTCCTCGACTCCACCGGCCAGCTCCTCGGCAACCCCGTCTGCTACCGCGACCCCCGCACCGAAAAAATGCCCGAAGCCCTCTTCTCTCGCCTCTCCCAGCAAAAAATCTATTCCATCACCGGCATCCAAACGATGTCCCTCAACACCCTCTTCCAGCTCGCCGCCCTCTCCTTCAACAACTCCCCCCAGCTCCACGCCGCCAAAAACATCCTCTTCCTCCCCGACCTCATCACCTACTTCCTCACCGGCACCATGGGCACCGACTACACCATCGCCTCCACTTCCCAGATGCTCGACGCCAGAACCCGCCAGTGGTCCCCCGACGTCCTCAATGCCATCGGCATTAGCGCGAGCCTCTTCGCCCCCATCAGCATCCCCGGCGAAAAAAATTCCATCCGCGGCACCGTCCTCCCCGCCGTCAACGAGAAACTCGCCGCCGCCAACACGCCCGTCATCGCCGTCGGCGGACACGACACCGCCTCCGCCGTCGCCGCCGTTCCCGCTGATTCCTCAAAAGGCGACTGGCTTTACTTGTCGAGCGGCACCTGGTCGCTCCTCGGCGCCGAAATCGATGAGCCCGTCCTGACTGAAAAGGCCGCCCAGTACAACATCACCAACGAAGGCGGCATTGGGGGGGGCGGCGGAAAAATCCGCCTCCTCAAAAACCTCGCCGGTCTCTGGCTCCTCCAGGAATGCCGCCGCGAGTGGGCCCGCGAAGCGGGGGGGGAAACCGAGTACGACTACGCCACCCTCACCCAGATGGCCGAATCCGCCGAACCCCATATCGCACTCCTCGACGTCCAGGACCCCGCCTTTTCCACCCCCGGCAACATGCCCGGAAAAATCATCGCCCACTGCACCCGCACCCACCAGCGCGTCCCCCAAACCCACGGCGAATTCGCAAGAGTCATCCTCGAATCCCTCGCCGCCAGCTACGCCAAGGTCGTCCAAATGCTCGAAGAAATCACGGGTAAAAGATTTAAGACGCTCCACATCGTCGGCGGCGGCAGCCAGAACAACCTGCTCAACCAGCTCGCCGCCGACGCCACCAACTTGCCGGTCCTCGCCGGCCCCGTCGAAGCCACCGCCCTCGGCAACATCATCACCCAGGCAATCACCACCGGCGCGCTCCCCGACATCGCCGCCGGCCGGGCGCTGGTCGCAAAATCACTCGCAGCGCGGCCATTCGAGCCGGGCGCAAAACGATGAACGATGAAAAGGGGGCGACAAATGCAATGGGGAGAATTAACGCACTTCGAGCGCGAGCAAACTGACGTCGTCATTGAACACGAGGTCAGAGAAGAACAGCGACTCGAACACGCACGCCGCAAAATTGCCATCCATCGGGCAGGAACTGACGACCTTGGTGAGTTCCTCGGCGGTGATCATCTCGCCGCTGCTGCGCGTCGCTTCCAGCACACCATCGGTCATCAGCAAAACGCGGTCGCCGTTCTGCAACTGAATCCCCGGCGCATCCGGATACTGCACCCCGCCGCCGGTGAACAGCGGCAACTGCGGCTCCGCCTCCACCAGCGACACCTGGCCATTGCGCATCAACAGCGCCGGCGGATGCCCGGCAGAAGCGACCGAGAGCCGCCGCGTCTGGATATCGAACCACGCCACCATCGCCGTGACAAAGCGTCCGAAGCGCACCGTCTTCTGCAATTCGCCATCGATCAGTGTGAGCAGATTCCCCGGCCCGCTCGCCGCGCCGGCATGACGCATGAAGGCGGTTTTCAGCATGGCCGAACTCAGCGCCGCCGCCATGCCGTGCCCCGAAACGTCGGCGATCATCAGCACGAGTTTCCCGTCGGGCCGCACCAGCGTGTCGAGGAAGTCGCCCCCGACATGATGCAGCGGGTGATAGACGAACGCCGTGCGATACGCCGCCTGCTCCTGAACCTCCGGCGGCAGCAGATAGCGTTGCACCGAACGCGCCTGCAGCAGCTCCTCCTCCATCTTCTGCGACTCGCGCATCAGGTGGGCGGAGACGGCACTTTCCACATCAACAGCGGCTTGATTATCGAGCATACGCAAACCTCTGATAACGTCATCGGCCGATTCACGAAGCAACTTGCCCCGGCCGGCAACTACTCGGAAGAAGCACCGAGCTCGCAACATCGACAGGGACGATGCGTTCAGCAATTTCGCAGATCGGTTTGCCGATAAATGCCCTCGCCGCGCGAATTTTCGAAGGATTCCATGTCGACCTACCCCCTGGTTCCAGATCCTTCCCCATCCCCTGCCCCCGCACCGAAAAAGGGGCCGGCGGCCAAGCCGTCGTTGGTCGAAAAACCACTCTGGCCGGTGCCGGACGAAGAGGGCGGCCGGCGCTGGCTGGCGATCATGGTTTTCCTGGCGGTCATCGGCCTGTATGCGTGGGGAATCTCCTTCTTCTATGCTGGGGCGCACGCCGGAGTGGACCAGAACGGCTACCTCATGACGGCTCGCTTAATCGCCGGCGACCGCAATGCTTTTTCACCAACCGCGCCCGCGGCGCCAACGACGACGCAGCCTGCAGGGAGCACCGGAGAACATCCCGCCCCCTCGTTTATCCAGCAGGCATCTGCGTTCGATTGGATTCGCAATCGCCTCAGCTTCGTCCCCGACACTCCATTCCAATTCGCCGGCCGCATGGACATCATCACCGAGCCTTTCGGTCCCGCCAGCCCGGACAAACCGGCGGAGTACCGTGTTTATGCGAAGTACCCCTTCGGCTATCCGCTCATGGCGGCGATTGGTCGCTTGATCGGCGGGATCAACGGGATGTACGTGATCAACCCGCTCTGCGCGGTGCTGGCCTGTTACTTCGCCTATTTCCTGTTCCGCCAGGCCGTGACGCCGTTCATGAGCCTGCTCGGCGTGATCTGGCTGGCGTGCAACCCGTTGGTGCTTTACTACGCGAATGATGCGAATTCGCACGCCTCCACCCTCTTCTGCGTGACCGCCGGATTCTGGGGCGTCGTCTCCTGGCTGCGGCTCGGCGGCAAACAAAACTGGCGCGCATGGATCGGCGGATTGGCGCTCGGTTACGCATGTACAATCCGCTACTCCGAGTTCCTGCTGGTACTGCCCGTGCTGTTCGCCGCCCTCCTGAACTTCCGCTGGAACTGGAAGCGCGCGTGGGGCTCCCTCTCCCTCCTGCTGGCGTGGTCAATTCCCGTTGCCGTGCTTGCCGGGGTCTGCTGGGTCTGCTTCGGCGCGCCGTGGAAGACCGGCTACACCTATTGCCGCGAGAGCACGGGCTTCGCGTGGAAGTACCTCAGCGGAGATTTTGGCGAAGGCGTGGTTCGCCAAGGGAACTGGGAGACGATGGTCACGCAGCTCAATCACACCGGCCTGTTTGTGCTCTGGCCGCTGGCGATAGCGGGGTTGTTCGCGATGCTCGGCTCGGCGTGGCGGCTGGGGATGCTGCTGGCGCTCTGGGTGCTGCCGTCGACGCTGCTGTACATGCTGTATTACTGGGCACCGGGCGGAGAAACCACTGTCGGCTACATGCGGTTTTTCATGTCGATCGTGCCGGGACTCATTTTCGGCGGGATCTGGCTTTTGGATCGCGGGCTGGCGGTGTTGAAGGGGGAGACGCGGGCGTCGCTGGCGGCGATCACGGCGTTCGGATTGTTCTTCTTTCTGTGCGCAGCCCTCTATTTCGAGAATGAACCGATTCAGTTGGGTATGCCGCTGATCACCGGGACCGCCGCCGCGATCCGGGATTTTGCCTGGGGAAGCAGGTTCGGCATGGGGATGACGGCGTTCATCCTTGTGACGCTGGCGGGCATCTGGATTTTTGATCGGCCTTACGCCGCGGCGCGCACCGGAATCGCGCTGGGAGCCGGCGTCCTCACGGCGATCGGCTGCGGTATCAACCTTCACAACATCCTGCCCCAGGTCGATGCGAACTTCACGCAATTCGTTGGACTGCGGCAAACGGTGGACAACGTGCTCGCCCACGCGCCGCGCGGCACGGTGATCTTCAGCGACGACCGGCTGCTCAATGAGCTGGACGCGGTGGGGGGGTGGAAGCTGATCAATGACACGTTCTTCAATCCGGCGACGTTTGCAGATTCAAAGCGGCGCGTGGACAACCGCGAACGGGACAAGGAGAAGCAGGACGATCCTGATCCGATTCAGGTGGAACGCTCGCGGTTTTATGAGGAACTGCTGGGAGTGAAGGACAAGAGCGGCAATTGGAATCAGAAGCCGCGCTCGGAAATCACGCGCGAGAAGATGGACCTGATTGCGAAGAGCCTTGCGGAAGGCCGGCGGGTGATGTTCCTGCGGCAGGAGGGTGCCACATGGGGGCGCGTGGACGTGCCATCGAGTGGGAACGGGTACAACGTGAAGGTGATTGCCCGCTCGGACGTGCCGGACCTGCAGGCGGTGGGGAACGTGCAGAACTTTGCGCGTCGTCGTGCGAACATCGCACCGCCGGCTGGATCCCCGCCGCCGCGGCATCCAACGATGGTGTATTTGTGGGAGATCGTGAAGGCGTCCCCGCCGGCGACCAGACCTGCTACGACGAGTCCGGCAACGACAGGTAAGTCCCCGACAGCAGCTCCCGGGGAGCCGAGCCGGAAGGCATCATCCACGACAAAAGCCGCCCGCTAAGGCTCTCCGTTTGCCATGTTGTGCAAGCTGAGTAAGATCAAGGGTATGAATGATGATCTGGTGGAACGGTTAATCAAGCAATCCAAGCTGCGGCGGACGCCGGTGCGCGCGGGGGTGCTGGAGGTGCTCGGGGGTACGTCGCGGCCGCTGGGAGCGGTTGAGATTCTGGAAAAACTTCCGCCGCACACGGATGCGGTGACGGTATATCGCACGTTGAACACGTTTACCAAGAAGAGTGTGATACACCGGGTGCGCGGGGAGGATCGGGTGTGGCGGTATGCGTTGGGGAACACGCAGGAGACGGCGGCGCACCAGCATCCGCATTTCATCTGCGAGGAGTGCGGGAAGGTGGAGTGCCTGAAGGATGCGGAGATTCCGCGGGATTTTGTGAAGTCGCTGGGGGTGGGGACGCGGTACAGCATTCATTACCCCGAGGTGGTTCTTCACGGCACCTGTCCGAAGTGCCAGTAGCGTGCATCATGGCCGGCCGGGAAATCGCTGACCGTTCAATGGATCCACTGGTGTCCGTTGTGGTGTCGTCGCCGCGGGAGGTGGAGCGATTGTCTGCGTTGCTTGCGCGGCTGGAGGGGGCGCTCGCGGGGATGCCGCACGAATTCCTGGTGATTTGCGATGCCGAGACGCTGCGGGCCGTGGAGGCGATGCCCGCGCGGCCGGCGGGAGTGCGGCTGGTGGAGAATGCGGGGCGGGAGAGGAGTGCGGCGGCTTATGCGCAGGCGTTTCATGCGTCGGCGGGGGATGTGGTCGTCACGTTGAACGAAGGGGAGGGCGATGATGTCTCGCTGATACCGTCGATGGTGCAAAAAGTGCGGGCTGGCGGTTGTGCGGTGGTGTCATGTGGGCCGAGATGGCGCGGGCCGATGGAGTGGGTGCTGTTCGTGCTGGCGGGGATGGATGTGGGGGACGTGTCATCGCGGTTTCGGGCGTATGCGGCGGGGTTTCTGGAAGAACAGCGGATCGAGTCGTCGGACGCTGCGAGCGTGCGCATCGAACTGGTGGTGAAGGCAAATCTGCAGGAACAGCCGATCGCCTCGCTGCGTACGACCTCACGGCAGATCCATGCGCTCGAGGCGGAACCGCCCGCCCGATGGATCATGCCGGTGCTGCAGGCGCCGATCGCCGTGTGGACGATCTGGCTGGCGATGATTGTGGTGGCGGTGGCGGGCGTGGAGTTTCGGCACGGCGGGGCGGCGATGGGCGACTTGGCGAACATAGCGTTGCTGGCCTCGGCGGCGTTTGCGTTTACGATCGCCGCGCGGCGCGTGCGGTACCGGATGCGGATTGCGGACGCGTTCTTTTCGCTGGTGCTGCTCAATCCGCTGCTGATGTCGAGGCACGCGGTGCCGTTCGATCGGACGCTCATGGCTACCGGCGTCCTGGGCCTGATGGCGGGGGCGATCATTGCGATGGAGCGCAACAATCCGCTGCGCTACGTCGCGGTGATGGTGCTGGCGCTGCTGCTGACGTGGCTCTCGAAGGATTTCGTGATCCTCCTGCCGGCGCTGGCGGCGTGGCTGATCGCGGCGGGGTACGGAATGGGAATCGCGCCGGCGCCCAGAGCGCGGGCGCGCGGGTTCGTGGTGCTCGCGGTCGGAGAGATCGGGCTGTTCGCGTTCGGGCTGGCGTGCGTGCTGGGAGAAGCGACGCCCTCTCCCATGCCGGAGCGGCTCTTTTCGCAGATCGTGGGGATGATCGATTTCCCGCTGATCGTGCTGGCGATTGTGATGGTGGGTCTGGGCTGGACGCGCGGGCGGGGCGGGAAGACTCCGCCGCATTTTTCCGGAGTGCTGGCGCTGCTGGTGGGCCTGCTGGCGTTGCTGCTGAATAACTTTCAGACGCAGGAACTTGGCACGCCGGGGGCGGATCAGACGGTGCTGCTGATTTGCCTGCTGTACACGGTCTTCGCGCTGCACGGGCCGCAGCGTCTGCGCTGGGTGGTGCCGCCGGCATTGTTGATCGCGGCGGCGGCGTATACGGTGTTTCGATAATCCAGGAAGGGGAAGGCGGGTGGGGTGCTCAGGTGACGCCGGCGGAGGCGTCCTGGGAGGGCTCGACGAGCGGCGATTCGGCGGTGACGCCGGCGGGTCCGCGGAGGACTTCCGCTACCGTGTATTCGTCGAGGTTGAGAATCGTGAGTTCGCCGTCGTCCTTGCGGATGATGAGGCGGTCGAGCCAGACTTTATTGTCTTTGTTGCGGGCGTACCAGCTTCCGGAGGGCTGGCGTTCCTGGCGGACGACGGTGCCGGTGACGGTGGTGGTGACGGCGTCGGTTCGGCGGGGGATCTGCTGGGTGATTCGCACGATGGAACCGGGGGCGTATTTGCTGGTTTTCTGATCGGGGCTGAGGCCGGCGGAGGTTTCGGATTCGTGCATGAGGGGCCTCGGGTTTTTGGAGGACCGCGCGTCGATCTTCGATCGACGGCTAAACGGGGCAGGCGCATCAGGTGCGGCCGTGCATGATGTCTTCAACGATACTCACGATTCCGCGGCGTATCAAGCTGACGGCGATGGCGGCGAGCAGGATCATGACGATCTTGTTCACGACCTTCATGGCATTGCGGCCGATGACGGCGACGATGATGCTGGAGTACCACATGGCGGTGAAGAGGATCGCAAGGTTGAGGACGAGTGCGGTGCAAACCATGATGACGACGAGAATCTGTCCGTAGGGGGCGCCGAACCGCTCGTTGTAGTTGCCGGCGTAGGCATTGACGAGGAGCAGACTGGTCGTCATCGTTGCCGGGCCGACGATAAGCGGGACTGCCAGCGGGAAGACGCCAATCGATTCCGCAGGATCGAGGGGGGCCTTTTCGTTGACGGCGGGTTTTCCCGGGCGGAGGAGATCGAGGGTGGCGAGGATCACCAGGAGGATACCGCCGGCGATCTGGAAGTCGGCGAACTGTACGCCGAGGAAAGTGAAGATGGCCTGGCCGAGGATGACGAAAAGAATGCCGGTGATGGAGGCGACGATGGTCGCCCTGATGGCGATTTTGTGTCGCTGCTCTTCGGTGTACTGGGAGGTGAGTGCAAGGTAGACGGGAAGCGAGCCCGCGGGGTCGATCACCACGAAAAGCGGGAGGAAGATCAGGAGGAAATCGTGCAACGTCTTCATGTGGCGGCAGTTCCAAAAAGTGCATGGGGTCGCGCGCGAGACAGAGAAGCACGGGCCCTCTGCGTATAATAGCGGCAAGAGCCATGAGCGATACTGCATCCGAACAATCTCCATCTGCGAAGTCTGGGCCGGCGGGTC
>DATKPA010000100.1:0-37092 GCA_035524355.1 Phycisphaerae bacterium
GCGTAGGAATCAAAAGGCCAAACAATCCCACCGCCGCAGAACCCTCCATCGCCTGGCCACACTCGGGATACGCCTCGAAGATTGCCGCTGGTGCATCTCGACATGATGAAACATGACAAGCCGCGTTGTAGTGTTAATCCGCCTCCTGAGCCGAACGCTTTGGAGGTCGTCCGCGCTGCGGGCTTTTCGTGCAATTTCTGAGGCTCCTTTGCGGCCATCCGGCTTGCAAATGAAACTCGCGCCGGATCGCGAGCACGCGTCGATCTTCGATCGGCGGCTAAACTTGGCGGAGAGGAAACGGGGACGGTGGCACGGGCATCCTGCCCGTGGAGGGAAACGGGATTTCCGAGGGGACGGACGATGGGCGGGACGCCCGTGCCACAAGAAAGTGCTGAAGGTTCGCTGTGGTGCTAACGGTCGCGGCTCGGTTTTGCCACCGATTGCCGGATGCACCCCGGGGATTTTCGGGCGTGCCCGTTTTTCCGGGGGACAGGCAAACGGTCATGCCGGTGGGAGTTCCGAGACGCGCCCGTGAGGAAGCGTTTTACGGCGAGGCAAGTCCCCGCGCCGCCAACGCTCCCTCACGGTCGCGTCTCGGAATGCCTTTCCCTGCGAGAGGTTGTGCCATTCCCGAAAAAAGGGCACGCCCGGGTTTTCGCCGGAAACTCTGGCGCTTTTGTGACGATGGGGGAGCGGATAGAATGGGGGTTCTATCACTTTTGGTTTCAACGGAATGCGACGGGACACAATGGACATTGCGAATCTGCTGGTCTGGCTGAATGGAAAACTGGTGCCCAAAGGGGAGGCGAAGATCAGCGTTTACGATCATGGGATGCTGTATGGCGACGGCGTTTTCGAGGGGATTCGGCAGTACAACGGGCGGGTGTTTGAGAAACAGGCGCATTTGAAGCGGCTGTTCGAGTCGGCGCAGGCGATCCGGCTGAAGATTCCGTTCACGATGGAGCAGCTTTCGGCGGCGCTGGAGGAGACGCTGGCGGCGAACAAGCTGCGCGACTGTTACATCCGGCTGGTGGTGACGCGAGGGATCGGGTACCTGGGGATTTCGCCGAAGAATTGCGAGACGCCGTCGGTGTTCATCATTGCTGACTCGATCCAGATGTATCCGGCGGAGATGTATCAGAACGGGATGTCGATCATCACGGCGAGCACGATCCGGAACCATCCGAACTCGCTGTCGCCGAAGATTAAGAGTTTGAATTATCTGAACAACATCCTGGCGAAGTGGGAGGCGATTGATGCGGGGGTGCCGGAGGCGGTGATGCTGAATCACCTGGGGTATGTGTGCGAGTGCACGGGGGATAATATTTTCATCGTGAAGGATGGGGTGCTGGTGACGCCGTCGGAAGAGAGCGGGGTGCTGATGGGGATCACGCGGCAGGCGGTGATGGGGATTGCGCGCGCGGCGGGGATCAGCGTGGTGGAGAAGAATTTGACGCGGTTTGATTTGTATGTTGCCGACGAATGCTTCCTCACCGGGACGGGGGCGGAGGTGATTGCGGTGACGATGATCGATAATCGGAAGATCGGGGATGGGAAGGTGGGGGCGGTGACGAAGCAGTTGATGGAGGGGTTTCATCGGAAGGTGCGGGGGGAATAGGGAATTCAGAATCAGTGAATGGGTGAATTCAGAATGGGCTTGCTGTGAGGCGGGCCCTTTCTGCTTTTGAGGGGTGGGGGGGGGGCGGTGTGGGTGAGGGGTTGGCCGCCCCCCAACCACGTAAATCTGCCACGAAAGACACTAAAGACACGAAAGGGGGCGTGTTGGATCGAGAGGTCACTGCGGTTTGCGCGCACATTCCGGCGCCCCCCCCATACCATCGCCGGCTTTATACAGGCGGATATTGCGCGTTGGGGGGGTGAGGGTTGCGCGTTTCGTGGAGGGGGTGGTGGGGAGGGGAGGATGGTGGATTTTCTATAATTGTTTGTTGATTCGATTGTTATGGTTATTGGTGATATGGCTGGGCGGGGGTGGCATTGGGGTTGCTTTAGGGCTGGGCGGAGTTTTGTTTTGGAGCCGGCATGAGTTTGGACGCCATGAGCAAGTCGGGGATTGATGTGGAATTGATCGCGCAGCGGATTATGAAGCTGGCGGAGATTGCGACGCTGGAACATCTGGAGGCGCTGGCTGTGAGCCAGGCGCAGGGGCTGATGGAATTGTCGGAGGAGTTTTCCTCCCTTGAATACGGGTTTGATGGGGCAGGGGCGTAGGTCGAGGTATGAGGTTAGGTCCGTGTGCGTGTGGACGCACATTGGCCCAGCGCCGTCGGAGACGGCGGGCGTCAGTGGGGTTATTGCAGGAGGCGTTGAGCATGTTGTATGGGTTGTATTTGTCGGCCGCAGGGATGCAGGCGCAGGAAGTGCGCCAGTCGATCATTTCGAACAATCTGGCCAATGCGCAGACGGCGGGTTTCAAGCGGGATCTGGCGATGATGCAGTCGCGGCTGCAGGCGTCGCAGGAAGATCCGAAGATGGTGCCGTACGCGGTGCCGACGCTGCGGAACCAGGGGGGCGGGGTGAGCATGTCGGGGGTGGGCGTGGATTTGACGCAGGGTCCGCTGGAGCAGACGCACAATCAGACGGACGTGGCGCTGGATGGGCGCGGTTTTTTTGAGGTGAAGGGGGCGAAGGATGGGGAGGTGAATCTGACGCGCGATGGGCGGTTTTTGCTGAATCAGGATGGGACGCTGGTGACGGCGGGGAGTGGTCGGCCGGTGTTGTCGTCGGATGGTCAGCCGATCGTGCTGAATCCGGCGTTGCCGATGAAGGTGATGGCGGATGGGACGATTACGCAGGGGGATGGTTCCACAGGTGTGAAGCTGGGGTTGACGGATGTGGCGGATCAGAAGGACCTGGTGAAGCTGGGGGAGAATTTGATGACGGTATCGAAGAAGGATGCGCTGACGCCGATGTCGGGGACGACGCAGGTGCGGCAGTTCACGCTGGAACAGAGCGGTGTGGATCCGATCGTGGAGATCGTGGGCATGATGGAAGGACAACGGGCCTTTGAGGCGAATGCGAAGTTGATTTCGTATCAGGACACGACGCTGTCGGAGTTGAACACCATCGGCAAGGTTGCGTAGGCGAATGACGAATGACAAATGACGAAACGAGTTTGCGGGTTTAGCACACAGAAGTAAATGGGAAACGGAATATGGCGATTATTGCACTTCATTCGGCGGCTTCGGGGCTTCAGGCGCTTTCGACGCAGTTGGATGTGATTTCGAACAACCTGGCGAACGCGAACAACAACGGGTTCAAATCGAGCCGGGTGAATTTTGAGGATTTGATTTACCAGTATCAGCAGGTGCCGGGGACGAAGGATGAACTGGGGGATACGCGTCCGACGGGGATTGCGGTGGGGTTGGGTACGCGGGTGGCGGGGACGCAGTTGGATATGGCGCAGGGTGCGCCGATCACGACGGGGCGGCAATTGGATGTGTGCATCGAGGGGGACGGGATGTTTCAGATGAAGGTGCTGCCGTCGCAGGGGAACGGGCTGGCGTATACGCGGACGGGGAGCTTCTTCATCAACGACCAGGGGAATCTGGTGCTGGACAGTCAGAATGGGTACATGCTGGACCCGCAGATCAAGGTTCCGGCGAACACGACGGATCTTTCGATCACGACGGATGGTCGGGTGATGGCGACGGTGGCGGGGACGAACACGCAGCAACAGGTGGGTCAGATACAGTTGGCGCACTTTACGAATCCGCAGGGGCTGTTGCAGATCGGGGGGAACATGTATCAGCAGACGGATGCGAGCGGTCCGCCGACGCTGGTCGATCCGGGTCAGCCGGGCGCGGGGACGCTTTTGCAGGGGGCGATAGAGGCGAGCAACGTGGATCCGGTGACGCAGTTGGTGGATTTGATCAAGACGCAGCGGACGTTTGAGCTGAACAGCCAGAGCATCCAGGCGGCGGATCAGATGCTGCAGACGGTGGCGAATTTGAGACATTGATGAATGGAAGTCAGTAGTCAGAAGTCAGTAGTCAGAAGAAGAAGAATGAGATGCGGGATTTTGGTTACACGATGATTGCGATGGTGGGGGGGATGCTGATCTCTCTGCCGGCGTTTGGGCAGGTGATACGGCTGGAGAAGCAGGCGGTGGTGGCGCGGGGCCAGAATGTGCGGCTGGGGAATATTGCGACGATCAAGGGTGCGGATGAGAAGACGGCGGCGGCGCTGGCGGATACGGTGGTGATTTCGGGGATTGAGACGAACAAGAAGGTCGCGGCGGATGCGGTGCTGATGGCGGTGATGACGCAGTTGGGGGCGAACGGGCTGGCGGATCGGCTGGAGGTGGCGGGGGCGGCGCAGGTGGAGATTGTGGTGGGGGAGGGGCAGGGGAAGTCGGAAGTCGGGAGTCAGAAGTCAGAAGAGGGGGATATTGCGGCGAATGCGCCGGTGGCGGTGGCCCAGGCGGAGGGGACGGCGGTTTCCGTGGTGACGGCGAGTGTGGTTGCGGCTCCGGATGCGGAGGCACCGGCGGCGACGCAGAAGACGCTGGCGGACATTATTACGGATGCGGTGGGGGATGAGCTGGGGGTTGGGAAAGAGGATTACCGGGTGCGGTTTGATTCGCTGAATCCGCTGCTGAACCAGGTACCGGCGGCTGGGGCGCATTGGGATGTGCATCCGATGACGCAGTCGACGCTGGGGACGCTGCCGTTTTCGGCGGAGTTGATCCAGGGAACGCGGATTCTGCAGCGGACGATGGTGCAGGCGATTGCGGAGAGGAAGACGCAGGTTCTTTGTGCAGCGGAGCAGATTCACTCGGGCACGGTGATGACGAAGGAAGCGTTTCGGACGCAGGAGATGTGGCTGGATCGGAATCTGCCGACGCTTTTCACCGGGGGGCAGGACATTGTGGGGCTGCAGGCGCAGCGAGATGTGATGGCGGGTTCGATGCTGGATCAGCGGGACTTCAAGCCGGTGCTGATGGCGAACAATGGGGATCTGATCACGGTGGTGTTTGTGCGGGGGACGCTGAAGGTGCAGATGAGCGGGCGGGCGCAGAACAGCGGGAAATTGCACGACCAGATCACGGTGCGGAACGAGAGCACGGGGCAGGAATACATGGCGACGCTGATCGGGAAGTCGCTGGCGGTGGTGGGGGGTGTGCCGGATGAGGCGACGGAAAAGAGACTGCGGGAGATGCGATGAGAATTGCGCGAAGTCAGAAGTCAGAAGCGGGAAGCCAGAAGATGATGATGCGGCGTTTTGCGTTCATATTTCTGAGTGCAGTGGTGGGGATGAAGGGGTTGGCGGCGCGCGGGCAAGACGCGTACGTGGCGCCGTCGGGGCCGGCGCAGGGAGTTCCGGCGAATAATGCGGAAGCGGGGAGCGAAGCGACGCCGCACCTGCCGGACAGTGTGAACAATGTGCGTCCGCAGCGGGAAACGGGTCCGGCGATATCGACGGCGCCTGCGAACGAGGTTCGGGGATCGCTGTTTGAGGCGGCGGCATCGACACCGGTGCCGGTGAATGCGGAGGGGGAGCCGATCGGTTCGGCGCCGGTGAGTTTCACCGCGGTATCGGCGCCGCGTCCGAAGAAGTTCAAGAAGAATGATCTGGTGACGATCATCGTGCAGGAAGATTCGGCGTATTCGAGCAATGCTCAGACGCAGAGCCAGAAGCAGCAGGATTTCGATCTGGCGTTTCAGAACTGGCTGCAGTTGCACACGAGCGCCAATGGGGTGCCGAAGGCGGCGGCGGTGGGGAGTTCGGGGACGCTGCCGGAGGTGAAGTTCAAGTACGACAACAACCGGCAGAACCAGGCGACAAACGATCGGACGGATAGTTTGACGTTGCGGATCGCGGCGACGGTGGTGGATGTGAAGCCGAACGGGACGATGGTGCTGGAGGCGGGGAAGGACATCATCGTGGATCGGGAAGTGCAGCACTATCACATGAGCGGGCTGTGCCGGGCGGACGATGTGACGCCGGACAACACGCTGCTGTCGTCGCAGTTGGCGAATTTGACGATCAACAAACAGACGTCGGGTGAAGTGAAGGATGGCGTGAAGAGCGGGTGGTTGAACTCGATCATCGACAAGGTGAATCCGTTCTGATCGCCCCTCTGCGGTTAAAGACGAAGGGCACGAAGAGCACGAAGGACCACGAAGACGACGGGAAGCAAGTTATGACGAAGTGGATAAAGAATGCGGTGGTTTGTGGGTTGGCCTGCGTGATCGCGGTTGGGGGTTTTGTGCAGAGTTCCTTTGGGGTGCGTATTCGGGATGTGGCGCGATTGAGCACGGATGCGCCGAACGAGCTGGAGGGGATGGGGCTGGTGATGGGGTTGAAGGGGACTGGGGATGGCGGTGATTACGCTCCGGCAATGCAGCCGCTGATGGAGATGATGAAGCATTTTGATGATCAGGTGCAGTATGCAAAGGATGTGAAGAATGCGAACAACGTGGCGATTGTTTCGGTGACCATGAAGATTCCGTCGGAGGGGGCGCGGGCGGGGGAGAAACTGGATGTGGAAGTGACGTCGATCGGGGGGGCGAAGAGCTTGAAGGGCGGCCGGCTGTTCATCATTCCGATGATCGCGCCGCAAGTGAATGTGAAATGGATCCTGGGGTGGGCGAGCGGGAACGTGGTGCTGGACGATGATACGGTGCCGACGCGCGGGATCATCCGGGGCGGCGGCGTGCTGATCAAGGATATTCTGCCGCACGCGGTGCAGGGGGAATTCACGCTGGTGCTGCATCCGAACGCGGCGACGATGGAGACGGCGACGGCGGTGGCGGATCGGATCAACGAGGAAGTATCGCCGCAGACGGATGGGGAGCGGGTGGCGATTGCAGTGGATGCGACGAGCGTGCACGTGGAAATTCCGAAGGTGGAGCAGTCGAACACGACGGCGTTTGTGGCGCGGATTCTGGGGCTGGGGCAGTTGAACATCAGCGATCCGGCGAAGGTGTACATCAATACGAAGTCGAAGACGATCGTCTTCACGGATGAAGTGGAGCTTTCGCCGACGATGATCAGCCAGGGGACGATGACGGTGACGGTGGCGTCGCCGGCACTTCCGGCGACGCCGGGCGGGCCGGTGGACCCGGCGCATCCGACGACTGCGACGCTAAGGGATCTGGAGACGGCGTTCAACCTGCTGAAGGTGAGCCCGGATGATCGGATCACGATCGTCAAGATGCTGCACGATACCAATGCCCTGAAGGCTGACCTTCAGATGGAGTGACCCTCCCCGGCGGAGAAGTCGGAAGTCAGGAGTCAGAAGTGAGCAGGGGGACGTCGGCAGGAAGCCGGCGGTACATGCGAGGATCGCTATGAATCTGCAGATGCAGGACATGTTGATGAAGGTGGACCGGACGCAGGGGGTGGTGGCGTCGGTTCAGAATAGAGTGGCGGGTTCGGCGGGTGCCGGAAGTGACGCGACGACCACGCGATCTGCACCGGTGTATTCCCGAGTAGGGGGCACGTTTGCCCAGGTTTTAAACAAGAGCGTTCTGAAAAAGGGGGCAGGGGAGACGGCTGCGACGGCGGGGGGGGCGAATACTGGCGGGAAGACGTTCGCGGAGTTGCTGAATCATCAGCAGTTGGCCGCTGACGATGCGGCAGTTGAGAGTTCGCCGAAGGCGGGGGAATCGGAGATTGCGTTTCTGAATCGCCGGCATGCGAGTGGGGTGAATGGGAAGAAGATCGCCGGGGCGAGCAGTTCCCAGGCGGCGGCGAGTGGGGCGGCGACCACGGGGGGGACGACGAATCCGGCAGTGGAGCGGGCGAAGCGGGCGGGTGCGTCTGCGAATCAGATTTTGAACCTGCAGAAGGAAACCGATCCGGCTGCGGACAAGCATGCCGAGGCGGAGAAGGGGGCGGAGGGGCTCATTTCCAACGCGCTGATTCTGCCGATCCTCAAGCAGATTCGGCGCTCGCCTTTCGGTGAAAACAGCGTTTTTTCGGGTGGAAACGGGGAAAAAGCGTTTGGTCCAGAGTTTGATATGCAGTTGGCTGATCGCATCGCGCAAAGCCCGAGGCTGGGCGTGAGAGAGGCCCTGGTGCAGCGTCTGGAAAGCCGGTCGGCACCGGCGACCTCCCCCTCGAACCCGGGGCTTCGGACGGCGGCGAACGGAATCCACCAAGCTTCCCACGCGTCAAGGATTGATGTGAATGGATAAGTTGATCGGCGAACTTCTGAATCTCCTCCGCGAGATCCTCGCCAGCCAGCAGCGGCTGCTGCAGATCGCCATGGCACGCCAGGAAGCGATGCGGGTTTACGACCTCGAACGGCTCAAAATGCTGACGGAACAGGAAAAGACCGAGACGCAGCGGGCCGAGGGCCTGGTGGTTCGCCGGCGGGTGATTCTGCATCAGTTGCAGAACGTGCTGGGGCGGCAGGTGGAGATGAAGGTGAGCGAGATTGCGAAGCGGTGCGGGGAGCCGGCGAAGACGCAGTTGCTTGGGCTTGCTGCCGAGATCAAGGCGGTGACGGAGGAACTGGACCGCCGGACGCGGATGAACGCGAAGATTTCGGAGACGGTGGTGAACGGTCTCGCCAAGGTGTTGAAGGTGATGACGGGCCTGGCGCAGCACGCTGGGCTTTACATGCGGAATGGCCGGAAGGCGGCGCTCCGCGGGATACACATGCTGGAAATCACGGCCTGAAGGGGCCCTTTTGAAGGAATCGTCTTGAGTCTTTTCGGTGCATTATCTGTCGGAGCTTCAGGCCTCAGTGCCGCCCAGGGCGGCATGCAGGTGGTTGGCAACAACATCTCCAACGCCGGAACCGCCGGATACACCCGCCAGGTGGCGAACTTCGCCCCGGGGCCGGACCAGGTGGTGGCCGGCAACCAGTCGACCGGCAGCGGGGTGACGATCGCGTCCATCGAGCGGCAGGTGAACGAGGCGCTGAATCAGAATCTCCGCGATGCCAACAGCGATCAGAACGCGTCTCAAACGCTCAACTCCACCCTCACTCAGTTGCAAACCACCTTCGGGGCGCTCAACAGCAACGATCTTTCATCCCAGCTCTCCACTTTCTTCAACGGCTTCTCGACGCTGGCCCAGAATCCCACCGATACCAGCCTCCGCACGCAAACAATTCAGAACGGCACCACCATCGCCCAGTACCTGCAGGGCCTCCGCTCGCAGGTCGACGGCGTGCAGACGAACGTCAACAGCCAGATTCAGACGCTCACCCAGCAGGCCAATTCGCTCCTTCAGCAGGTGGCGAGCCTGAACAAGCAGATTGCCAGCTCCGGAAATACCGGGGTCAATTCGCTGGACGATCAACGTGACCAGGCGCTCACCCAGCTCTCGCAGTTGATCAACGTCACGACCGTGCCGCAGTCAAACGGAACGGTGAACGTGATGCTCGGCAGCATTCCGGTGGTCGATCAGACCGTTTCGCGCGGGCTATCGACCAAGCAGACGACAGATCCGACGGGGCAGTTCACCATCACGCAGGTGACCTATGCCGACACGGGCGATCCGACCAGCATCAGTGGCGGGCAGATCGGCGGGCTGATCAATGCCCGGGACAACTATGTGCAGCCGGCGATCACGACGATCGACACGGTGGCTGCCGGTTTGATCAATACCGTCAACACGATTCACAGCCAGGGGCAGGGGCTCACCGGGTTTTCGTCCGTGACCGGCACCACGCAGGTCCTGGACACGACCCTGCCGCTGAACGCCTCCACGACGCAGACGGGCATCAACTTTCCGCCGACCAATGGCACGTTTTACCTGTACCTGACCGACAAGGTCACCGGGCAGGTGACGCCGCAGCAGATCAACGTGAACCTCACGGGGACTGGGACTCAAACGTCACTCGACGACATCGTGAACCAGATCAATACGGCGGGGGGCGGCGTGGTGTCGGCCAACGACATTGGCGGATACCTGACGGTCAAGAGCAACAATTCCAACGTGACTTTCGGCTTCGGCGGCGATAACAGCGGGGCGCTTGCGGCGCTCGGCGTCAACACGTTCTTTACCGGAAAGAATGCCCTGGACATCGCGGTGAACGGCACGCTGCAGGGGAATCCGCAGTTGCTGGCCACCGCTCGGTACACGAATCCCGCCGCCCCCAGCTCCGGCAGCGTCGACAATCAGGCCAACGCCAAGACGATGAGCAGCGCCGGCAACGCAGCCTCTTCCCTGCTCGGTGGGCAGGGCCTGTCGGATTACTACACGAACTACATCGGCGCCCTGGCGATTCACGCCCAGAACGCCTCCAACGACCTGAGCGCCAATACCACGATTCAGAGCACGCTCTCGGCGCAGCAGCAGTCGGTCAGCGGCGTCTCGATGGATGAAGAAACGGTCAACATGATGCAGTATCAGCGGGCCTTTGAAGGATCCGCGAAGTACATCAGCACGATCAATCAGATGATGCAGGACGTATTGAACCTCGTTCAGTAAGGTTTAAACAGGATCTCTATGAGCGGTTTCTCAACAGCCATCGGTCGGGTCTCTTTTCTGTCGGGCAGCTATTCGCTCGTCAGGAACCTGCAGAACGACCAGACGAGCCTGCAGAGTATTTCGCAGCAGCTCTCGTCGGGGCAGCGATTGAGCCAGGCGAGTGATGATCCCGCCGCGGCGGTCGGCATTCTCCGCATCAACCAGCAGGTTGCGACCAACACCCAGTACAAGAGCAATCTCGACTTCGCCTCCGGGTCGCTGAATCTCGCCGGTTCGACACTCTCCAGTCTTGCGACCCTGGTCACTTCGGCGCAGAGCGCTTCCAGCAGCATGATTGGCCCCAGCGTTACCGCCGACGAGCGGACCGCGGAGGCGAGCGTCGTTGATAATCTCATCAGCCAGGTGCTCTCCTATTCGAACACTCAATATCAGAACCAATCCTTATTCGGTGGCTTGAATACGCAGCAGAATGCGTTCAATGGAGTAGCCGGAGGATATAAGTATCAAGGAACTTCGGGCGGACAGAGCATTCTGACCCCCAGCGGCGGGACGATTCCCTATACGATCGACGGCAGCACGATTTTCGGCGGCGTCGCCTCCCAGATCGGCGGCGGACAGAGTATTGGCGTCGCTCTTACGGGAAATACACGGATTTCTGATCTCGGCGGGGCCGCCAACACGGGCGTCTCGCTGGGCACCGTCAACGTTACCGTCGGGGGCACCACGGTTGGCGTTGATCTTTCCAGTGCGGCCACGGCGAACGACGTCGTCAATCTTGTCAATGCCGGACTCACGTCGGCGGGATCCAACGCCACGATCAGCATCGCCGGCAGTGGATTTACTGTGAATGGCGACACCGCGCAATCGGTCACGATCGCCGACACGAGCCAGGGGCATACCGCGGCGAACCTCGGCATCGCCGGCACGTTCGCAGCCAGCTCCACCACCGCCGGCGGCAATGTCCACGCGAGAATCATCGGCACGACGCCACTCTCCGCGCTCAACGGCGGCGCCGGACTCGACCCCAGCGGGTTCATCATCACCAGCGGCACCGGCAGCACCGCGACGACGGCGACCATCACCCTGGGATCGCTCAACACGGTCCAGGATCTTGTCAACGCCATCAATAGTTCCAACACCAACGTCACGGCGCAGATCAATGCGAACGGCAACGGGATTGTGGTCGACAACAACCTCTCCGGCGTGCCTGTCACCATCGGCGAAAACGGCGGACTCACGGCGACGCAGCTCGGGATCCGTTCGCTCAATGCGAACACCAGTCTGTCGGATCTTAACGACGGCGCCGGCATCACGTTCGCCTCCGCCACCACGCCCGGGGCGGCCGACATTCAAATTACTCGCCAGGATGGTGTCGCATTCACCGTGAATCTCACCGGCGCCCAGACGATCCAGGATGTCCTGAATCGCATCAATACCGCCACCGGAAATACGGGCGCAACGCACGTTCTGGCCCAGTTGAATACCACCGGCAACGGCATCGAACTCGTCGATAATTCCGCGGGGGCCGGCGCTCTCGCCGTCTCCGACATCAATGGCTCCAACGCGGCGCAGCAGCTCGGCATTCTGAAGACCGCGTCTGCCCCGACCAGCACCATCAACGGCGATGATGTGAATCCCGTGCAACCGCAGGGTCTGTTCACCTCGCTGATCAAACTTCGCAATGCCCTGTTGAACAACGACACCCCGGGAATTACCGCGGCGGGAACGCTTCTGCAGAACGATCTTTCCCGCATCACGCAGGTGCAGGGCGTGGTGGGCGCGCAGCAGCAGGACCTGCAGAATCGCACCACCGCCCTGCAGGATGATCAGACACAATTGCAAAGTTCGCTGAGCCTTCTTCAGGACACGGATATGACGACCGTTATTACTCAATTTCAACAGCTGCAGACGGCTTATACGGCAGCTTTGCAGATTGGTGCAAAGCAGTATCAGAGTAATTTGTTGGACTTTATTCAATAATTTGCATGTTTTAGCAGATTATTCGGAGCTGAAATTACCGATAAACATGTGTGAAGGGCTGCGATCGGCTCTCATGCATAAATGGCTCGCCCAGAACAGGGTCGTTCCGGACGTAACGAGAGAAGCCGACAGGAAAAGTCGATCGCCAAGGAGCAAGTCATGATCGTTCAAACCAGCAGGTTCGGGCCCGTCGAGGTGGATGATGGCCGCACCATTGAATTTCCCCGGGGCATCCTGGGTTTCCCGCAGTACAAGTCGTACATTCTGATCCAGCCCGAGCCGGATTCGACGTTCTACTGGCTGCAGTCGCTCCAGGCCTCGGACCTGGCGTTCGTCGTGACCGATCCGCTGCTCTTCGTGCCGGACTACCAGGTGCCTCTCCGTGAGGAGACTCGCCAGGAGCTCGCCGTGAAGGACCTGAATGAAACCAACGTGCTGGTCATCGTGAACAAGGTGGGCGACACGCTCACGGCCAATCTGCAGGGTCCGCTGGTGATCAACGCCGAAACTCGCGTGGCCGCCCAGATCGTCATCAGCGAGAAGAAGTACCAGACGCGGCACCCGATCCTCACGCTGCAACGCCCGGGCAAGCCGGCCCAGGCGGGAACTCAGTCCGCCCAATACGTGAGCCGGTCGGCCTGAACTCCGCAAGATTCACAATGGCGTACACGCCGGTGAAATAGATTTCGTCTGTAAGCCGCAAGGAGGCGGCCAAGGTTCTCAAGCGTACGGGCGCTACAATACTCAGGATGAGATTGTGCTCCCGCCGGTCCTCGGAGTTCCGGACGCGTTCGAGCCACCTTGCAACCTAAACCATGCCGAGTGACAGGAGAAATCGGCTGGTCGGGAAGGAGCCCACAGATGCTTGTACTATCGCGCCAACGCGACGAGACAATCATGATCGGTGATGACATCGAGATCACCATCGTCGACATACGAGGCGACAAGGTTCGCCTCGGGATCACGGCACCCGCGACGATCCCGGTGCATCGTAAAGAAGTTTACGAAGCCATCCAGCGGGAGAATCGCGAGGCGGCCAAGGTGAAGATGGAAGATCTGCCCAATCT
Source organism: Phycisphaerae bacterium (assembly GCA_035524355.1). GTDB lineage: Bacteria > Planctomycetota > Phycisphaerae > WQYP01 > WQYP01 > DATKPA01. The sequence goes on from DATKPA010000100.1 coordinate 13,458, forward strand.
TCCAAAGGCCCCGGGAAAACCCGGCAGCGTGCCCCCAGGGATGCGGCCCGGCCAGGGAAACCGCCCGATTCCGCCGGCTTCACCGCCCACTCCGCCATCGGGAGCGGGAAATGAGAATCGCCCCGGGCCCTCCGGTCAGACGGGGGTGTCCCCAAAAAATCCCCCTGCGGGGTCGGAGCCCAGTTCCGGTGCCCCGCAGCAGTGATGCAGTAAGTGTTGTAAGCGCCGGCTCGTCGTGAGGCGCCCGGCAGCAGGACCCAGGCCGCTGATGAACCGGCCAAGATTGATAAAGTTCATCGCAAGGCTCGAACCGTATCGCACCAGCGCGCGGGTGGCAGAGGATGCCGCCGGTCAAGAGCCTAAGCCAACCAATCACGGAGGATTGCCATGGCTCGTATCAACACCAACGTCAGCGCCCTGATCGCCAACAACAACCTGGCCAAAAGCCAGAGTGCGTTGAGCCAGTCCATTCAGCGGCTCTCCAGCGGACTGCGCATCAACAGCGGCGCGGATGATCCGGCGGGTCTGATCGTGAGTCAGCAGCTCAAGGCCGAGATCCAGGGGCTCTCGACGGCGATCGACAACTCCACGCAGGCGACCAACGTCATCTCCACTGCAGATGCCGCCCTGAGTGAAGTCTCGAACCTCCTGATCTCCATCAAGGGTCTGGTCGTTCAGGCCGCCAACTCGGGCGCCGTCTCTTCCGATGAGATCCAGGCGAACCAGTTGCAGGTGGATTCGGCCATCCAGTCAATCACGCGCATCGCCAACTCCTCGAGCTTCGCCGGCACCCACCTCCTCGACGGCACCCTCGGCTACATCACCAGCGGCATCACGGCCAGCGCCATCCACGACGTCAACGTCACGAACGCGTCCTTCGGCACGCAGACCACGATCCCCGTCGCCATCAACGTGCTCCAATCGGCACAACCCGCCGAACTCAGGTTCCAGCAGTCCTCCGTCAGCGTCTCGCTCAGCATTCAGGTCCAGGGAAACACCGGTCTGCAGATTCTCAACTTCACCTCCGGCACAAAATCTTCCGCCATCGCGGCCGCCGTCAATCGCGTCAGCGATTCCACCGGCGTCACCGCCTCCATCGCCTCGACCACCAATGCCTCCTCCGGCATCATCTTCAACAGCGCCAATTTTGGCTCCAGCCAGTTCGTCTCGGTCAGCGTTCTCACCAGCAACGGGAATTCCAACTTCGTCACCAACACCGTCGGCGGCGCCACCCAGAACCGCACCACCGGCCGCGATGTTCTCGCCACCGTCAACGGCCAGAAGGCCACCGGCGACGGCGACAAGATCAGCCTCAACACGCCCGCCCTCAGCCTCACCTTCAACCTCGACAAATCCTTCGGCACCGGGAAGGAGAACTTCACCATCATCGGCGGCGGGGCGGAATTCCAGCTCGGGGCGCAGGTCTCCTCCAACCAGCAGGTCAGCATCGGCATCGGATCCGTCGCCGCCAGCCAGCTCGGCAACGCCAACGACGGTTACCTCACCGACATTATTACCGGCGGCAAATACAACCTCGCCGCCAACCCCTCCCAGGCCTCCAAGATCATCGACGACGCCATCACCCAGGTCTCCGAACTCCGCGGCCGGCTCGGTGCCTTCGAGCAGAACACGCTGCAGACCAACATCAACTCGCTGCAGGTCGCCCTGGAAAACGTGACCTCCAGCAACTCGACGATCGAAGACACCAACTTTGCCCAGGAAACCAGCAACCTGACGCGGCAGCAGGTCCTTGTGCAGGCCGGCACGAGCGTCCTCTCGCAGGCGAACTCGGCCCCGCAGTCCGTGCTGAAACTGCTGCAGTAGTCGCGAAGAAGTAAGAATCATGAAGCAAGAAGCAAGAAGGCCCGGGTCTTCTTGCTTCTTTATTCTTGCTTCCTGCTTCTGAGACTTAGCCATGCGGCTGCGGCGGCTGCAGTGCCCCGATGATCTCGCCGATATCGCGCTTGTTTTTGCGGACGAGGTACGTTTTCAGTCCGTCGATGATCTGCACCGGAATGTTCGGATCGAGAAAGAGGGCCGTTCCCACGGCGAGCCCCGTCGCACCCGCCAGCAGAAATTCCACCGCATCCTGCCAGCGCTGAATCCCACCCATGCCGATGATCGGGACGTTGTGTTTCTTCGCCACTTCCGTGTAGACGCGATGCGTCAGGAACACCGCGATCGGCTTGATCGCGGGGCCGGACAATCCACCGGTGCCGTTCGCCAGCATCGGCCGCTGCTGTTCGATGTCGACGACCATTGCCGTGAAGGTGTTCACGAGGGAGAGGCAGGTCGCCCCCGCATCCACCGCCGCCCTGGCCGTGACCGCGATGTCCGCCACGTTCGGCGAGAGCTTCACGATCAGCTCGCAGCGTTTCGTCACCTTCTTCACCGCCGAGACCAGGTCGAAGAGGCGCGTCGGATCGGTGCCGAAGGAGAGGCCGTTCTTTACGTTCGGGCAGGAGACGTTCAGCTCGATGCCGCCGACGGTTTCCTCCTCATCCAGCCGGGCCGCCACATCGACGTAATCTTCAGTGCACCACCCCGGAACGTTGACGATGACGGGCACGCCCATCTGCTTGAGGAGCGGAATCTTGTCCCGCAGAAACACCTCGAGGCCGATGTTGGCGAGCCCAATCGCATTGAGCATCCCCGCCCGAGTCTCCACCACGCGGTACGACTCGTTCCCCTTCCGCGGCGTCTTCGAGATCGCCTTGGTGACAAAAGCCCCGAGGCGGGAAAGGTCCGTGAAGTCCCCATACTCATTTGCGTAGCCGCACGTCCCGGACGCAGTCATGAGCGGATTGGCGAGGCGCAGCCTCCCGATGCTGACGGCAAGGGAGGGCACTGAAATCGTGGTCGGGTCACTGACGAGGCTTTTCATGGTCATGCAAAGAGTCTCGCAAGAACTGCTCTCGAAGGCAAGACTGCCATCACCACGCCATACGCTCATAGCACAAACGGAATCAGGCTCCCCTTCACCTTCCGTTTGTACGCCGCATACTCCACCGGAAACAGTCCCATGAGGAGTTTCTCCTCATGCTTAAGCTTCACCACGATGCACGCCGTCGCAATCGCCATGTAGGCAATGCTCGCAAACGAAGGCTTGAGCGCCAGCAACGTGCCTGCAATAGCGCCAAGGAGTCCCGTGTAGATCGGATGCCGCACGATGCGGTATGGACCGCGCTGAATCAGCTCATGCCCCTCCTTGAGTGCCACTGTCGCGCTCCAGTTTCTCCCGAGCACCGCCCGCGCCCACACTGCAAACGCCACCCCACCGGTGCACAGGCCGATTCCCGCGAACTGCTGGATCAGCGAATACGGAACGACTTGCTTCTGCAGTTGCGGAACCATGCTGATCACCAGTATTCCGCCGGTGACTGCCGCAGCGTATGCGAGCAGTTGATAACGCGGCTGCCGGTATGCGATCTTTTTGCTGTCCAACGCGCCGGCGCACCAGTAAAGGGTTCCCAGCAGCCAGAGTCCGGCGAGAAGACAAAACACAACGTCAGCAGGAAGAGCCCTGACCCCTCCCGCCAGCATGGAACATGTCACCTGCACGCAATTCACCTGGGCTCCATCTTCAATCGCACTCGACACGTACCGCTTTACCGTTCCAGTCCATTTCAGGAGCGCCGTCGTTACGGAATCGCCGCCTGCTGTCAGCCTTGAAATCCAGCCGCTTGTCGCCAGGCTTTACGGCACACGGATTCTCTGCGTATGCTGCGACTCTTCGCACCTGATCTCGGCAGTTCCCCGAATGACTCAATCCACTCCTATCTTAGCACCCCTCTCGCGACGTGAATGGTCGCTCGCCCTCCTTCTCCTCCTCGCCGCCCTCCTCCCTTTCCTCCCCACAATTCACGGCCAATTTCAATGGGATGACGAGGAACTCCACATCCACCCCGCCGCCACGACTTCAAATCCGCTCACCTTTTTCTCCCTCTCGCGATCTTCCGCCACCGCCGCACAGGGCAACTACTATCCGCTCTCCATGCTCGCCTTCTGGTGCGAAGCCCGCCTCTTCGGCGCCGACACCACCGGTTACCACGCCATCAACCTCGCCCTCCACGCCGGCAACGTCCTCCTCGCGTGGCTCCTTCTCCGCCGGCTTAAACTGCCCTGGCCGTTCCTCATCGCGATGCTCTTCGCCATTCACCCCATCGTCGTCGAAACCGTCGCCTACATCTCCGAACTCAAGAACCTCCTCTCCGCCCTCTTCTTCCTCACTGCCGCTCACCTCTGGCTCTCCTGGCAGGAACAGCCGGGAAAGATCCAATTCTATCTGCTGATGATCCTGGCGTTTCTTGCCGCGATGCTCGCCAAATCCACTGCATGCACTCTCCCCGCCGCAATTCTGCTGCTGGAGTACTTCCGCCACGGCCGCCTGAACCGCCGCACGATTCTCGCCACGCTGCCGCTCTTCCTCATCGCCGCCGCCCTCGCCGCATTCTTTATTTCCACCGAGCACACTAAAGTCGGCGCTGCGGGCGCCGCCTTCCACTTCCCGCTGCTCGACCGCATCCTCATCGCCTCCCGAGCCCTCTGTTTCTACCTGACCAAATTCCTCTGGCCCCACCCGATCCTCGTCGTCTACCCGCGCTGGACCATCGACCCTGGCGCCCCGTGGCAATATCTGTTCCCCGCCGCCGTCATCGCCGCGATCGCCGCCTTCTGGCTCCTCCGCAAAAAGATCACTCGCGGCCCCTTCATCGCCGCCGCCCTTTTCATCCTCCTCCTTTCCCCCTCCCTCGGCCTCATCGTCTACTATCCCATGCTCTTCACCTTCGTCGCCGACCATTACGCCTATCTCGCCCTCCTCCCCCTTGCCGCCGCCTTCGCCGCGCTCCTGCAACGCCTCACCCGCGAACTCCCGATCCCGCAGTGTCTCCTGTGCGGCATCATTGCAGTGCTGCTCATTCCCATCACCGTGACTCAGGCCTTCCGATGGCGCACGGACATCACGCTCTGGCAGCCCACCGTCTCCCACAACCCCGACAACTGGTACGCCACCGCCAACCTCGCCTATGCCTGCCTGAACGCTGGCCGCGATGTCGACGCTCAAAAATGGGCCGCCCATTCCCTGCACCTGAAGGAAGACAACCCCCGCGCCCACTTCACCCTCGCGCTCGGCTCGCTGCGCCAGGGCGATCCCGCCGCCGCCATCGCCGAATACCACCGCGGCCTCGAACTTGAACCCACCAACGCCGTCGCCTGGCTCAATAATGGTTACGCCCTCGAGCAGGCCGGCCAGCTCGCCGACGCCGAACAGGCCTACGAAACCTCACTTCATCTCGACAACAACCAGCCGAAGATCTGGAACGAACTCGCCGTGCTCCGCCTCCGCCGCGGCGCATGGCCCGCCGCCGCCGCCGCCGCACAGAACGCCGTCGCCCTGGCGCCCACGTACGGACTCGCCTACGCCAACCTCGCACTCGCTCTGGAAATGGAAGGAAACATCGCCTCCGCCATCCCCGCGCTCGAGCGCGCCCTCCGCCTCCTCCCTCCCAACGACCGGCTGCAGGAGGAGCTCGCGAGATTGCAGCAGATGCAGGCAGCGCCAACCCCCGCCAGCCGCCCGTAAAACCGCCAAAATACCCCAAATTCTCGCATATTTCGCAATGCTGTGCCTAAAAACTGAGCATTATCTCCGACCCAAAGGCAATCACATTCTCATCTCTTCATTGGCCAACTTTTTCTTGCCCGACATTCCTGAAAGTGCTAAAGTAACCGGCTCGCCAATTCATAGTGCACAAGCGGACTTAAGCAGCGGAGGCGGGTACGAGGGGGCTATCAGTCGGAGGTTTATCACGGTGAACAGCACGAATCACTTGGGCATCCCACACAAAGTGGGACTGTATGATCCACAGTTCGAACATGACTCATGCGGTGTCGGCTTCGTCGCGCACATCAGGGGGAAAAAGTCCCACGACATCGTGCGCAACGCCCTCACCATGCTTGAACACATGGATCATCGCGGCGCCTGCGGCTGTGAACCGAACACCGGCGACGGTGCCGGCATTCTCACCGGCCTCCCCCACGACTTCCTCGCCAAAGTCGCCAAGCGCGACGCGGGTATCACCCTCCCTGAAAAGGGGGAGTACGGTGCCGGTATTGTCTTCCTCCCGACCGATTCCGAACAACGCAAGGTCTGCGAGGACCTCGTTGCCAGGATTGTTGCCGAGCAACGCCTCGTGTTACTCGGCTGGCGCGATGTTCCCACCGACAACTCCACCCTCGGCATGACCGCCCGGCGCATCGAACCGAAGATGCGCATGCTCTTCATCGCCGGCAGCCCCGCCAACCCCAAGACCGGCGACGCCCTCGAACGCGAGCTCTACCTCGTCCGCAAACGCTCCACCTACGCCTGCCGCGCGCTGGAGATGGATCAGTCCAACTACTTCTACATCTGCTCCCTCTCCACCAAGGTCATCATCTACAAGGGGCAGCTCACCCCGGTTCAGGTGACCGAATACTTCCGGGCCGACATCGCCGATCCCGACTTCACCAGCCACCTCGCCCTCGTGCACTCCCGCTTCTCCACCAACACCTTCCCCAACTGGAACCGCGCCCAGCCGTTCCGCTACATGGCGCACAATGGCGAAATCAACACCCGCCGCGGCAACGTCAACTGGATGCGCGCCCGCGAAGGCATGTTCAAGTCCGACCTCTTCCCCGGCAAGGAAATCGAGCAGATCAAGCCCGTCATCGAGCCCGACGGCTCCGACTCCGCCGACTTTGATAACTGCCTCGAACTTCTGCTTCGCTCCGGCCGCTCCCTCCCACGTTCCATCGTCATGATGATTCCTGAAGCATGGCAGAATCACGAATCCATGGATCCGCGCCGGCGGGCCTTCTACGAATATCACTCCTGCATGATGGAGCCCTGGGACGGCCCCGCCTCCGTCGCCTTCACCGACGGCACCGTCATCGGCGCCGTCCTCGACCGCAACGGTCTGCGCCCCTCTCGCTTCTACGTCACCAAAGACGACCTCGTCATCATGGCCTCCGAAGTCGGCGTGCTCCCGGTTCCACCGGAAAACGTCGCCAGGAAGGGCCGTCTGCAGCCCGGCCGCATGTTCCTCGTCGACTTCTCCGAAGAGCGCATCGTCGACGATGCCGAAATCAAAAAGCGACTCCTCGAAAAGCACCCCTACGGCCAATGGCTGCAGGAACAGAAGGTCACCCTCGAAGACCTGCCCACCCCGACCTACGTCGGCGGCTTCGTGCAGGAAACCCTCATCACCCGCCAGCAGTGCCTCGGCTACACCTCTGAAGACCTCATCAAACTCCTCGCCCCCATGGGCACCAACGGCCAGGAAGCCATCGGCTCTATGGGCAACGACGCCGCACTTGCCTGTCTCTCCGACCAGCCGCGCATGCTCTACGACTACTTCAAGCAGTCGTTCGCCCAGGTCACCAATCCGCCTCTCGACAGCGACAAGGAATACATTGTCATGTCGCTGGAGGCGTATATCGGGCCGGAAAAAAACCTGCTCGAAGCCACCCCTGAGCATTGTCAGCGCCTGCTCCTCCAGCACCCGATCCTCTCCAACGAGGAACTCGCGAAGATCAAGGAAATGAACCATCGCGGCTGGAAGACGAAAGTCATCGACATCGTCTTCGACCGCAAGGGCGGCGAACAGGCAATGAAATCCGCCCTCAGCCGCATCTGCGACCAGACCACCCAGGCGATCAAGGACGGCTACTCCCTCGTGATCCTCTCCGACCGCGCCATGGATTACGACCACGTCGCCATCCCCTCGCTCCTCGCCGTCGGCGCAGTCCACCACCACCTCGTCAAAACCAACCGACGCACCGCCATCGGCGTCATCCTCGAAACCGGCGAAGCCCGCGAAGTCCACCACCACGCCATGCTCATCGGCTACGGCGCCGACGGCATCAACCCCTACCTCGCCTTCGAAACCCTCTGGGACCTGCGCGCTGAGAAGAAAATCGACGCCAAGGACGACAAGACCATCGTCAAGAACTACATCAAGGCCGTCGACAAGGGCCTCCTCAAGGTCATGTCCAAGATGGGCATCTCGACCCTGCAATCCTATAAAGGGGCCCAGATCTTCGAAGCCATCGGCCTCAACGCCGAAGTCATCGACCGCTCCTTCGTCGGCACGGTTTCCAAGGTCGACGGCGTCGGCCTCGACGTCCTCGCCAAGGAAGCCATCCGCCGCCACGAAATCGGCTTCCCCGTCCGCCACGAATCCAGGCCCCTCCCCGTCCTCCCCAACGGCGGCCAGTACCACTGGCGCAAAGAGGGCGAACGCCACCTCTTCAGCCCCGAAGTGATCTCCAACCTGCAGCAGGCCACCTGGTCCGAACAGGGCTCCACCAGCTCCCGCGAAGCCTATGCCCGCTACGCCAAGGCGATCAACGAACAGGCCGGCGCCCTCTGCACCCTCCGTGGCCTCTTCAAACTTAAGAACGCCCCCACGCCCGTTCCGCTCGAAGAAGTCGAACCCGCCAAGGAGATCGTCAAACGCTTCTGCACCGGCGCCATGTCGCTCGGCTCCATCTCCACCGAAGCGCACGAAACCCTGGCGATGGCCATGAACTACCTCGGCGGAAAATCCAACACCGGCGAAGGCGGCGAAGACGCCCGCCGCTTCAAGCCCGTCCCCGGCGAAACCTGGACCGACGGCACCCAGAAACTCCGCCGCTCCGCAATCAAACAGGTCGCCTCCGGCCGCTTCGGCGTCACCATCAACTACCTCACCAACGCCGACGAACTCCAGATCAAAATGGCCCAGGGCGCCAAGCCCGGTGAGGGCGGCCAGCTCCCGGGCCACAAGGTCGACAAGTACATCGGCTGGCTCCGTCACTCCACCCCCGGTGTGCAGCTCATCAGCCCGCCGCCGCACCATGACATCTACTCCATCGAGGACCTCGCGCAGCTCATTTACGATCTCAAGAACGCCAACCGCGCCGCACGCGTCAGCGTCAAGCTCGTCGCCGAAGTCGGCGTCGGCACTGTCGCCGCTGGTGTCGCCAAGGCCCATGCCGAACACATCCTCATCGCCGGCCACGACGGCGGCACCGGCGCCTCGCCGCTCACCTCCATCAAGCACGCCGGCGGACCCTGGGAAATCGGCCTCGCCGAAACCCACCAGACCCTCGTCCTCAACGACCTCCGCAGCCGCGTCACCGTGCAGGTCGATGGCCAGCTCAAGACCGGCCGCGATGTCGTCATCGGCGCTCTCCTCGGCGCTGAAGAATTCGGCTTCTCCACCGCACCGCTCGTCACCCTCGGCTGCATCATGATGCGGGCCTGCCACCTCAACACCTGCCCCGTCGGCATCGCCACGCAGGACCCCGTCCTCCGCGCCAAGTTCGCCGGCAAGCCTGAATACGCCATCAACTTCTTCTTCCTCCTCGCCGAGGAAGTCCGCCAGCTCATGGCCCAGATGGGCTTCCGCTCCTTCAACCAGATGGTCGGCCGCGTCGACATGCTCGACGTCTCCGAAGCCATCAAACACTGGAAAGCCCAGGGCCTCGACCTCACCCCGATCCTCACCCCGGCCCCCAGGCCGCACGACAAGGTGCAGGTCGTCAAGTCCATCCCCCAGGACCACAAGCTCGAAGAAGCCCTCGACAACGACATCATCCGCCAGGCCCAGCCCGCACTGGAAAGCGGGAAGAATGTCGTCATCGAGAAGTCCATCCAGAACATCAACCGCACCGTCGGCACGATGCTCTCCAACGAAATCGCCAAAAAGTACGGCGAAGAGGGCCTCCCCGACGACACCATCACCATCAAGCTCCGCGGCCACGCCGGCCAGTCGCTCGGCGCCTGGCTCGCCCGCGGCGTTACGATCGAACTCGAAGGCGACACCAACGACTACGTCGGCAAGGGCCTCTCCGGCGGCAAGATCATCGTCTATCCCGACAAGGCCGCCATCGCGAGCGGCTTCAAGGCCGAGGAAAACATCCTCGTCGGTAACGTCGTCATGTACGGCGCCACCTCCGGCCGGGCCTTCTTCCGCGGCGTTGCCGGCGAACGCTTCTGCGTCCGAAACTCCGGCGCCATGGCCGTCGTCGAAGGCGTCGGCGATCACGGCTGCGAGTACATGACCAACGGCCGCGTCGTCATCCTCGGCTCCACCGGCCGCAACTTCGCCGCCGGCATGTCCGGCGGCATCGCCTACGTCTACGACCCCAACGACGAGTTCCTCGCACGCTGCAACCTCGCCATGGTCGAACTCGAAAAGCTCACTGAGAAATCCGATCTCGCCCTCGTCCGCGAGCTCATTGAACAGCATCGCGACTACACCGGTTCCACGGTGGCCGATGCCATTTTGAAGGATTGGGAAAATTCTGTGAAGAAATTCCACAAGGTCATGCCAATGGAATACAAGCGGGCGCTCGCCCACGCTGGCGCCGCCGCCGGGGAGGGGAAGTAAACAATGGGTAAGCCCACAGGATTCATGGAATTTGCCCGCGAGCTCGGGCCCGATCGCACTGCATCCCTCCGCGTCCTCGACTGGAAGGAGTTCCACGACCACCTCACCGAAGAGAAGCTCCGCACCCAGGGCGCACGCTGCATGGACTGCGGCGTACCCTTCTGCCACTCCGACAAAACCGGCGGATGCCCCGTCAACAACCTCATCCCCGAATGGAACGACCTCGTCTATCGCGGCCAGTGGGAAGACGCCATCATCCGCCTCTGGAAAACCAACAACTTCCCCGAATTCACCGGCCGCGTCTGCCCCGCCCCCTGCGAAGGCTCCTGCGTCCTGGGCATCAATGAACCGCCCGTCACGATCAAGCAGATCGAAGCCGCCATCATCGATCACGCCTGGGAACACGGCCTCGTGAAGCCCCAGCCCCCCGAAAAGCGCACCGGCAAAAAGGTCGCCGTCATCGGCTCCGGCCCCGCAGGCCTCGCCGCCGCCGACCAGCTCAACAAGGCCGGCCACTCCGTCACCGTCTTCGAACGCGCCGACCGCATCGGCGGGCTCCTCATGTATGGCATTCCCAACATGAAGCTCGACAAAAACGAGATCGTCATCCGCCGCCTCAAACTGATGGAAGATGAAGGCGTCAAGTTCGTCACCAACGCCCACATCGGCGTCACCCACGACGCCCAGCAACTCAAAAAAGATTTCGACGCCATCGTCCTCGCCACCGGCGCCACCAAGCCGCGCGACCTCCCCGCCCCCGGACGCAACCTCAAGGGCGTCCACTTCGCGATGGAATTCCTCACCGCCAACACCAGGAGCCTTCTCGACTCCGGCCACAAGGACAAGAAATTCATCTCCGCCGAAGGCAAAAACGTCATCGTCATCGGCGGCGGCGACACCGGCAACGACTGCATCGGCACCTCGATGCGCCACGGCTGCAAGTCGCTGGTCAACTTCGAACTCCTACCCAAGCCGCCCGAATCTCGCGCCCCGGACAATCCCTGGCCCCAGTGGCCGCGCATCCTCCGCGTCGACTACGGCCACGAAGAAGTCCGAGCCGTCCACGGCAAAGACCCCCGCGAATTCCTCATCCTCACCAAGGAATTCATCGGCGACGCCGACGGCAACCTCAAGGGCCTCAAGACCGTCCGCGTCGAATGGACGAAGGACGAGAAGGGCCAGTTCAAAATGCAGGAAGTCGCCGGCTCCGAGCAGGAATGGCCGTGCGAGCTCGTCTTCCTCGCGATGGGCTTCCTCGGACCGGAAAACCCCGTCGCCCAGCAGCTCGGCGTCGAGCTCGACCCGCGCTCCAACTACAAGGCCGACTACGGCAAGTTCAACACCAACGTCCCCGGCGTCTTCAGCGCCGGCGATTGCCGCCGCGGCCAGTCCCTCGTCGTCTGGGCCATCAACGAAGGCCGCGGCGCCGCCCGCGAATGCGACCGCTTCCTCATGGGCGTCACCCAACTCGCCTGAGGCAATATCCCAAACCGGCCCCAACGGGGCCCGCGTCAATAGCCAGGGGTGACCGAAGGGAACCCCTGGAAAATGATGAAAATTATCTCGCTGAGCCCCAACGGGGCGATCGATCGCTAATCCGGATTTCGCTTGATTCCCGCGTCCCCCGACGTTTAGCCGGGTGCCATGCTTCTGGCCACAACCTCGGTGGCCAGAAGCATGCCTCATGTGCGATCCCCAACACATTGCATCCCCCCCCAATCGAAAATCGAAAATCAAAAATCGAAAACCTCTCTTTCCCCTCACCTCCTCACCAACACCCCCTCCACCTGCACCGGCCGATCAATCACATACGGCATCTGCAAAAGAAAACTCCCATCCGGAAACTGCGGCGGATCCGCAAACTGCTGCCCATCAATATTGATCAGCATGTGCGAGTCCTTCACATCATCCGCATCCCGCTCCACCGCCGGCGTCTCCGGCGGTGAATTCTTCATTTTCCTGTCCTCGTACAAGCTCGCCGGACAGTGTAATATGAAAGGAAACCCCATGACCGACTCTGAACTCCTCCATGCCCACCTCCGCGGCGATCCTCACGCGTTCACTGCGATCGTTCAACGGCACATCGACCTCGTCCACGGCGCCGCCTCACGACAGGGCGCCGCACATGCGGACGACGTCACCCAGGCCGTCTTCCTCCTGCTGAACCAGAAAGCACCCGCGCTCAAACACCGCCCATCGGTCGCAGGCTGGCTCTTCCGCGCCACCCAGTTCTGTGCGCGCAACGCCCGCCGTGCCGAAGCCCGCCGGAAATCGCACGAACGGGAGGCCGCCATGCATTCTCCGCCAATGGGTGATCACGACGCTTCTCTCCTGCCGCATCTCGACGACGCCATCGGCTCCCTTTCCGCAGCCGACCGCGAATTGATCCTGCTGCGCCACCTGCAGAACCGCGAACTGGCCGACATCGCCGCCGCCCTGGGCATCACCGTCCCGGCCGCCACTAAGCGCCTCCAGCGCGCCATCGACAAGCTCCGGACCTGGTTCACCCGCCGCGGGGAATCCGTTTCCGCATCCGGTATGACCTCGGCCCTCGTCGCCGCCGCGTCCCACCATGCGCCCGCGACGCTGCACATCGCACCCGGCGCCGCGTCGACGACCGCCGCCGCCCTCGCCAAGTCCGCCGGCCTTTCGCTTGCAACGCCGGCGTTCTCCGCGGTCGCCGCAAGCGCGCTGGTGCTCTGTGTTGTCGCCACGACGGCCGTGATCACCTCGCATCATTACACTGCCGCTTCGGGAACCGCGCCGGTATCCGCCCCGGCCTCTGCCCCCGCCTCTGCCCCCGCACTTGCCGATGAATCCGCCATCGCCGGAAAGCCGATGATCGCCAGCTTCGATCTCCTCCTCGACACCGATGTCGCCGACGCTCTCCGCGCCGCCGCCACGGAGGTCCCGAGCCCGTCCAAAGGCTACACCGTCCATCGCATCGCCAACCCCGCCTTGTCCAACATCCTCCGCACCGCACTCGATGCCGGCCAACTCATCCCTATGCAAAGCGAAAACCTCAATTTCGAAAACGGCCAGAACCCCGGCATCACCACCACGTCCTGGTCTCTCAGCCACTACAACACCATCTACCAAACCCACTGGAACGGCACCTACCTCTTCGGCCTCAGCGAATCGGGCGAACAGCAGATACCCGTTCTCAAATGGCTCGGCGACACCGTCGACATCACCTGCAACGCCATGACATGGAAGATCGGCACGCGCGAATCCGCCACGGACTGGCAGTCATTCCCCGGCGAAATCTCGCTGCACACCACCCTCGCCCCCGGCGACTCCCTCTGTTTCCTCCGCGACGCCGACGCGCCTGCCGGCCGCCCGCTCACCCATCTCGTCGTCTGGCAATCCTTCAAAGCGCTCCCCGACCAGGCCGACCGCATCAGCTCGATCCGCGCCGCCGCCGCATGGATCGCCGCCGGTCCCGCAGGTGCCCGCGCCCTGGCCGATCGCTACCTGCAATGGAGCCACGACGCAAAATCCGCCGCCACCCTCGTCCCGCCAAAGTTCTCCCGCACCTTCCCCAACGGCGCCACGGTTCGCCTCCTCGCCATCGGCCACCCGCGCGATGTCCCCTTCTGCTGGTGGAGCGCTGACGGCGCTCCCGTTTCTGAAGATTGGACCGGGCTCGACATCTCACTCGAAGTGCCCCGGGCATACGTCGTCGAATGGCACACCCCTCTCGCGGCACAGCCACCGGCATACACGAACTGCTACTCCAACGGCGCCGACGCCACGCGCTACTACCTCGCTGCCCACGGCGAATTCCCCCACGCCCTCCCCGACAACACCTCTTCCATCGACGTCGGACTTTCCGCCGGCCCGTGGCAGGAGATCGGCATCATGCAAGCCGCCGATCTCTTCGAAAAAGACGACGTCACCGTCCAGGTGAAGCAGGTCATGCCGATCTTCGATGGCAAAGGCGCCATGCCCGTCGTTCGCTTCAAAGCCCCGGTCGATACCGACATTCGCATTCTCGCTGTCGACAGCGCCGGCAAGCGCTACTGCGACAACCACGACACCGACATTGCCGCCGACTGGCCAGGGATTCATTTCGCCCTCCCCGCCGAAGATAAATGGCAGGAACTCTCCCCGAACCTCATGATCGCGCCCGAGAAAATCGACCACTTGATCGTCCAACACCGCCACATCGACTGGGCCCGCTTTGACGGCTTCGCCGATCAACCCACCACGCCAATTCCCGACCAGGCCCAGAGCGCCCGTGTCGCGGAAATCCGCGCCCAACTCGCCCGCAAGGCCGCCGAGGAACATGCCGAAATAGCCGCCGAGCACCGCGAGAATGTCCAAAAAAAGTTTCAGGCCGCCGACCCCTCCACGCCACTCGGAACCATGGCCGCCATTATTGTCCGTGCACGCGACGGCGATCTGGCGGGCACACGTGCCTTCTTTCTCACTGCCAATTCCAGCGAAGCCGCCATCGCGGACAAGGCCGCCCGCTTCCTCGTCGCCCACGAGTCGCTCCGGACTGCCGCCGAAAAGCGCTTCGGCGAACTAGCCGCTGATGATGCGCTCCTGCAGGATGATCTCCTCCAAAACTTAGACCGCGAACTCGATGACAAATGGATCGTTCAGGGCGATCGCGCCGGCTACGCCCCCGGCGCTATGGTCATGCGAAAGCACGACGACCGCTGGCTCATCGACGCCGCCTCAATCCCCTCCGGCTCCCCCTTCCTCGATCAAGCCCCCATCTTCGAACAGATCCACCAGCGACTCGATCGCGGCGACTATCCCACCGCCATCGCCGCCGCCAAGGCGCTCCACGACGCCCTCCCCTCTACCCCCTCTTCAACTCAACCCGCAAAGTGATGCCTCGCACGCCGGGTGCCATGCTTCTGGCCACAATCTCGGTGGCCAGAAGCATGCCTCATGTGCCCTCCTCGCCACACTGCCCCCAAATCGAAAATCGAAAATCAAAAATCTCCCCTCACCTCTTCACCAACACCCCCTCCACCTGCACCGGCCGATCAATCACATACGGCATCTGCAACAGAAAACTCCCATCCGGAAACTGCGGCGGATCCGCAAACTGCTGCCCATCTATATTGATCAGCATGTGCGAACCCTTCACATCATCCGCCTCCCGCTCCACCGCCGGCACCGTGAACAAATACGGCGGATAAAACAGCGGCCGCTCCTGCGGATACAGCGTGAAGCTCGTCCGCCCGTTCGCCAGCCGGATCACCTGAAACCCGTACGGCTCCACCAGCCCGTCGTTGTCCACATCGCCCGGAAAATTCCGATCCAGTTCCCCCTGCCGCACTTTCACCTTCGGCGGAACCAGATACTGCGAAAACGAACCCGCCTGCATCAACGCCGTCGGCGCATTCACCAGCAGCATGCAATCCAGCGGCCCACCCCCGCCATTCTGCTGCGTCACCCCCACCCCAAACACCCGCTTCCCACCGCCCGCCGTCCCAGCGCTCCACCACCAATTCCTCCCCGCGCCGCCCGTCTTCGCAATCATCGCCACCGCCGCCCCTTTCTGCATCCGATCCGGCAATGCCGTCGTCAACCCCTCATGCACCGATGCCGGATAAATCGCATCCAGCAATCGCGCCGCCACCGCATCTTTGGGCCCGCTCTCCGCCCGATCCAGCACCAGCGCCCACGTGATCGGCCCGCCGCTCGGCGCATTCGCCCCGCTCCCCTTCACCCACTCCACATGCACAAACACCTCCCCCCACTGATAAATCATGAACCGCCACTTCAACTCCGCCGCCGCCTGCCCCAGCGCATCGAACGGCCCAACCTCCTGCCGCACCTCCACAATCGCCGCCACCGGCGTCGTCCACGCGCACTCCCACGTCCACTCCGTCGACCGCTCCACTCCCCCGCTCCCAATCGGCCAACTCGCGCTCGGCATCTTCCCGCCCGACTCAAACCCCTCCGCATACGCATCCTGCCTCACCCCCGCGCCTCCTCCCTCATTCAGCGCGTCATACTGATCCTGATCCAGCAGCATCAATCCTGTCCCCGGCTGCCCCAGCGCGAGATCCCCCTTCTGCCGCACCGTGAACCACGGCCGCTGCGTCCCCGCGCGCTGAAAGAAATCCACCTCATACTGCCCCACCATCCCCACCTCCAGCCGCGTCCCCTCGCGCTGCACATAAAACGTCTTCACCTTCCCCAGCTTATTCCCGATGTACACGTGCGCGTCACTCTCCGCCGCCCACGTATCCGTCTGCACCTCCAGCGGCTCCTTTCCCTCCCCCTCCCCGGCCGCCGCCCTTCCGCGCACGAACTGCAACCCGATCTCCACCACCCGCGCCACATCCAGCCCCTCCTCCGACGCCGTCTTCAGATCCAGCGGCGCCGCCCGCCACTTCGACGTCACCGCATACGCATCCCCCTGCACCCTTTTCCCTTCATCATCAACAAGGTAAATTGCCGCCCGCCACTCCCCGCTTCGCTCCGCCGTGCCCAGGTGCATCACCTGTGCGCTGACGGTCTCATAATTCTGCATGTCCACGGGCTTCGCGAATCGGTGAAACAGCGATCCTTCTTCCCCCGGCGCGAGCGTCGCCTTCAGCGCCCACAGTCCGGAATTCGGTCGCACACTGCTGCGCGAAATCGCGGGCGAGCGACCGGGATCGAACGGGATCGACGGGCGGGTCGTCGGAGGTGGGGGAGGGATACTCCCGGTCGCGCTGTCGTTTGAGGGCAAGGTGCCCCCATTGTCCGTCGCATTCTCCGTCGCCGCCGCCATCGTTGCCGGAAGCGAAGTTGCCTGGTTCCGCGCCGCAGCTTGCGCCTCTTTCCAGGCCACTGGCGGATCAGGCTCCTCAAAATCAAGAATCACCCGCGTTCCGCCCACATCCTTTGACATCCCGCCCCGCACCACTGGCTTCGGCGGCGCTTTCCCGCCGCCGCAGTTCGCCAACCCCATTGTCAACCAGAACGCGAACAGAATAGCGGACGCGTGTCGCTGATTTAAAGAAATCATGTGGATTCCATAGTCCTGCCATTACCCGAGCTCATTATAAACAGCAGCGTATCCCGGTGACCCTGAGACGGGTAGTCCGAAAATCACCGAAAATTCTTGACTGCTCTCAAATCGGTGGTATTTCACAGTAGCAATTCTACAGCATCGTGGCATACACAACCCGTGGAGTGGGCCGAATCGTGGGTTCGGTCCTGAGAGAGCTCCGGCGGATGCTGCACGTGGTAGATGCGACGAAGTGTACGCAAGCACAGAGTTCGCTTGCGGGAGGGACATCTATTTGGGCATGCGCTCTACAGCGTCGGCTGTTTCCACGGTCGTATATTGTGGCGATTCCACCCTGCTGCACCGTTGTCGTCTGCCGGAGCAGTTCGCGGTCGAAATCCTCGATTCCACGAACCTCCCACAACGGCTTGCAAACCTGTCTCACACCGTCGCCGCCGTCATCATCAGCACCGACTTCTCAGTCGGTGGCCGCATCAGCGCTCCCCGGAACGATCTTGACAACTCCGCGCAACTGCTCGGACTCCTCGCCTCCATCCGCTCCGTCCCCCTTCAACCCCTTCTCATTCTCCTGACGCAAAGCGGTCTCCCTCTCGAAACCTGCTGCAGCGCCGTGCGCCTCCGTGTCAGCCATTTCATTGACACCGATGCCGACAACTGGGTGGAGCGCCTCACCTCCGTTCTTGAAGAATCTGCTTCGCCCGGCCGCGCCTCCACTCCCGTTCGCGATCCGATACAACTTCTTGACACCGTCGGCATCCGCGCCGTCAGCCCTGCGATGCAGTCGCTCATCCTTCAGGTCTACCGCGGCGCTCAGGTCTCCGACGCTTCCGTCCTCATTCAGGGGGAGTCCGGCACCGGCAAGCAACTCCTCGCTGAAGCGATCCACCACCTCGATCCGAAACGCGGAAAAATGCCCTTCATCTCCGTTAACTGCGCCGCCATCACCGGCACGCTCGCCGAGTCCGAACTCTTCGGACACGCCCGCGGCGCATTTTCCGGCGCCACCGACCCACGCCTCGGATATTTCCGCAGCGCCAACCGCGGCACCATCTTCCTTGACGAAATCTCCGAACTCCCGATGAACCTGCAGCCCAAACTTCTGCGCGTGCTGCAGGAACGCCGCGTTCTCCCTGTCGGCGCCGATCGCGAGGAATCCATCGACATCCGCGTTATCGCCGCAAGCAACGTGTCGCTCCAGGAACGAATTGCCCGCGGCGAATTTCGTCTCGATCTTTTCCAGCGCCTCAACGTTATTCATCTCGCGCTCCCGCCGCTCCGTCAACGCACCGAGGACATCCCCCTCCTCGTCCAGCACTTCATCCGCAAGTACGAGCATTATTTCGCCCGACCCATCGTGGATGTCGACCCGCGAGTGTTTGAGCTTCTCAAACGCAAGGCCGGCAGCGGCAACGTGCGCGAACTCGAGAACATCGTCCGCCAGGCACTCGTCTTTAAATCCGTCGGCAACCGCCTCGAACTGCAGGACCTCCCGCGGTTCCTCTTTGAAGGCGAGGACGCTCCGGTTTCGAAGGAAATCATCCCCAGCGATGTCGCCAACAACATCGTCGAACTCATCCGCACGCAGCGTCTCTCGCTCAAGCAGGTCGTCGATATTTTCGAGAAGTCCGTCATTCGCCGAGCCGCGGAAACAAATCCCGATATCAGCAAGGTCGAACTCGCCAAAGTCCTCGGCCTGCCCCGGCGTACGCTCTATTACAAGCTCGACTCTGAGGATTAATAGTCGCATCATGCTGCGACTGGAAGGAACGAAAAATGCCCGGCAATCGCTTCCGGGCATGTGCATTTTGCCGACACGCCGTGCCCCCGATGCATGCCGCCGCAGACATTCCATCACTTCCCGCGATTGCTCCGCGGATGAGCCGCGAAAAAATTCCACATTAAATCTGTCGCCGATATGTCCTGCACCGGCTTCTGGTCCTTCCCCGGCATCGCCTTCCCGCCCGGCCACATGTGATTCCCGTCCTCCAGCGTGTAGAGCTCAATGTCCGCATGCACCGGCGAATCGTACGTGTCGCGCTGCACGTTGGGCGCGACATGCTCGCTCCGGCTCGGCGAAGATGGACACCGATTCACTTTCGCCCAGAACGCGATCGACTCCGCCACCGACGCGATCCCCGGATTTCCGCCGTCGTACGGCAACGTCGGATCGAGCTTGCCGTGAAACACGATCAGCGGGACCGGGCCGTGCGGCTGCGGAATGAGTCGGGGCGGATCGCTTCGCGAATCGCCAATGGTCCCCGCGACTATTCCTGCGGCGGCGATGAGATCCGGCCGCTCCGCCGCAAGCCGATACGCCATGACCGCCCCGGACGAATGGCCGCAAACGAAGATCCGATCGCTGTCGACGGCGTACGCTTTGGGGACCGTCGCCAGGATGACATCCATGAACGCCAGGTCGTTGTTCGGCGCTTCCGGCGTATCCGGCTCGAGTCCGTTCCACGCGTGGAACTCGCCGAGGGCATCGGGCAGCACGAGGATGAAGCCCTTGTCATTGGCCTTTTCGACAAAGTGATACGCCTGTTCAGCGTAGGCGGCGGAGTCAGTGGCGCCGTGGAGGAGGATGACGAGGGGACGCTTGGCACGGCCGTCGTATTGCGGGGGGATGCGGAGGATGTACGAGCGTTGCGTGCCGGCGATGTCGAGGGTAATGACGGAGCGATTGGGTGGAACCGCGACTGTTGAATCGGAGGTGCAGCCTGCCAGCATCAGGGGCGGCAACAAGAGAAAGTACAATTTCACATGATGCACGTGTTCATTGATCCCAAGATTCGCCAATCTGCTCAAGCGCGCGACGAGCGATTGCTTGATCGATAAAAAGTCCTGCCACCTGCAGGTCTCGGATGATTTTGGAGGCGGATGGGACGAGTCCTTTCACTTTCGCGCGGAGTACGACGCCCAACGTGCCGATGACCGGAACACTCAGGGTGCGCGCGGCTGCTCGTGCGCTGGCATCATCGAGCACTGCGACGGCCGGCGCTCGCTCCATCGCCAACGCGAGGACAGCAGTCTCTCCGCTGCCCAATCCCCATTCAATCAGCGTGTCAGGAATATGAGCTGCCGCCGCCTTATGGCCCCAGCCACCGTTCAAAGAGACAACAGCCGGATCATCCGCCGGACCGGCAAGGATCTCCTGGGCAACCGCGGTGGGGATGAGTAATTGTTGGGTGATGCTGTTTAGAAGTTGCAATTGGCCAACTTTGGCGAGCGTGATGATTGGAGAGGCGTTGACGACCCAGAGGCTATCCACGCCGAGCCTCCTCAACAATTTCGTCAGCCGAAGACTGGAAGGGCGAGACGCCAAAGCGTGTCAGCGAATTGACAAATTCGCTGCGCGAAATGCCAGCGATTTCAGCCGCACGCCCTTGGGAGATGATGCCCATCTCGTACCACTTGGCGGCGGCGGCGAGACGCATTTCACTTGCAAACCCGGTCGCATCTTTTCGGAGAGCTGCCAGCGAGCCTTCGGTCATCTCGATTGTCATTTGAACCATGATCGCGTCTCCACAGGGCTCTTATAGAGGGCATTTCATTGACGAGAACATTCCATCAATACTCCACGGTCGGAAAATTCGTCGTCGCCGTTTCCTTGTAGCCGGTCGGCACGGTTTCATCGAGCGTGTCCTTGCTCATGCCCAGCGCCGCGAGGATCGATTTCATATCGTCGGCCACCTGGATCGGCTTGTTGGCGCGGCTGCCCCAGGTCGGTTCCGGCGCGGGCTGCTTGGCTTCCTTGGTTTTGATGCCCGTGTGGTAGTAAACCGTGGCGTCCGGGTCCTTGAGGCCGTGGCCGGTGAGGATGCAGGCGACGCGTTCGTTGCGGCCGATGGTTCCGTTCTTGAGGAGCTGCTGCAGGCCGGCGATGGTGGCGGCGCTGGCGGGTTCGCAGCCGAAACCGTAGCGGCCGATGAGGGACTTGGCTTCGAGGATCGCTTCGTCGGTGACTTCGGCGACGACGCCGTGCATCACGTCGAGGGCACGCAGCGCCTTCTTGAGGTTCACCGGGCGGGAAATTTCGATGGCGCTGGCAACGGTGTGCGGATGGTAATTCGCTTCGTCCATCCCGGCATAAAGTTGCTTGATCTTCGTGCCGTCGACGTGGCCGCCGTTCCATTTGAGGCCCATTTTGTTGACGACGCTGTGGAGGGTGTTGGCGCCCTGGGCGTTGATGATGGCGAGGCGTGGGGCTTTTTTGACGAGGCCGAGTTCGAGGAGTTCTTCGTAGGCCTTGCCGAAGGCGGAGCAGTTTCCGAGGTTGCCGCCGGGAACGATGATCCAATCCGGGACATCCCAGTTCAGGCCTTCGAGGATGCGGTACATGATCGACTTCTGCCCTTCGAGGCGGAAGGGATTGACGGAGTTCATCAGGTAGAGGCCGAGCTGCTGCGACACATCGCGCACTCGCCGCAAACACGCATCGAAGTCGCCTTCGATCTGCAGCGTCAGTGCGCCGTAGTCGAGGGCCTGCGAGAGTTTGCCGAAGGCAATTTTTCCGGAGCCGATGAAGACGATTCCCTGGAAGCCGTTCTGGGCGGCGTAGAGTGCGAGGGAGGCGGAGGTATTGCCGGTGGAGGCGCAGGCGACGCGCCGCGCGCCGACGATGCGGGCGTGGGTGAAGGCGGCGGTCATGCCGTTGTCTTTGAATGAGCCGGAGGGGTTCATCCCTTCGTACTGGAGGTAGAGCTGTCCGGGCCACATGCCGAGCTGGTTGCCGAGGCAGGTGGCGTTCTGCAGAAACGTCTGCCCCTCGCCGATCGTGCAGATCATCGCATCGGCGGCAAACGGAAGAAGATCGCGGAATCGCCAGACGCCGGAGTGGTCGAGCGGGAAGCGTCGCGTCTGCCAGCGGGCTTCAAATTCCTTCAGCGATTTTGGGAGCCTGGCCTTGTCCCAGTCGTAGCGGATATCGAGCAATTCGCCGCACTTGGTGCAACTTGTAAGCGTCTGCGTGACTTCGTAAGTGGCCGCACAGTCGGGGTTCATGCACTTCTGATAAGCAATAGTTTTCATGGTCGGATTGTAACGGACGCTTGCTTGCACGACCAACCCTCCCCAATTGTGTTGACGGCTCACCAGGCGATGAAGAATGAGAGTTGCACGCTGGCGAAGGTGTCCCAGTTGTGCTGGCGGTGGAACTCCGGCGAGATGCTGGTCCACATGTAGGTGAATTCGAAGTGTTTGAGGAAGCGGTGGGAGAGGCCGTACTCGACGCCGAAGAGGGCGGGTTCGGGGGTGACGGTGACGGGGTCGCGGGAGGACCAGGTGTCGCCCTGGAGGGTGGTGTCGCGGGCGACGAGTTCGCCGAAGGGGCGGGCGAAGAGGTAGAAGGATTGGGCGGAGAAGAAATCGTCGAACCAGTTGCCGCAGCCGCAGGGGACGACGTTGGTGAAGTCCTCGGGGAGGGTGAGGTGTCCGGGGCCGAAGTCGTCGGGGATGTTCCATCCGAGGCGGAAGGTTGCGCCGGCGTGGACTTCGTCGTAGATGGAGCCGGCGGTGAGGCCGACGTCGGGGAGGATCTGGAAGCCGGGGGTGTAGTGGTGGCTTTTGGCGAGTTCGAATCGCCAGCGGCGGTTGTATTTGAAGTCGAAGTCGGGCTCGTCGTTGATCTGGTTGTTCCAGCCCTCGGGTTTGGTGAAGTGGTAGTAGGTATGGATCATGGATTGGGCGTTTTCGGCGAGGCTGGAGGGGCCCACGAGGCCGAGGTCGAATTCGAGGGATTCCCAGACGGGGACGGTTGCGAAGCGGTTGGCGCGTTGGGCGAAGATGCCGGCGTAGAGCCAGCCGGCGTAGGGGCGGTCGTTGGGGATGGGGGCCGACTGGCTGAGGTCGGCGGGGGTGAAGATCTGGAGGTTGCCGACGAGGCCCATGGCGTAGTCGGATTTGGCGGGATCGAATTCGTTGTTGATGGAGGGGATGCCGGAGAGGAGCTGGTCGATGAAAGGGGCCTGGAAGGAGGCGGAGGCGCCAACGCCGGACGTGTAGTGCTTGTCGGTTTGGGAGATGGGTTTGGCCCATCCGCCGTCGTTTTCCCAGTAGAGGGTGAGGCGGAAGGCGTAGTCGGTGTTGCGTGGAGTGCCGCCGGGGATGTAGGTGGGGGGGAGGTTGTCGAGGGTGAGTTGGGGGATGTCGAGGGCGAAGGCGGAGGAGGTGGAGAGGAGTGCGGCGAGGAACGTGGTGCGGGTCATTTTTTCTCCTTCCGAAAGGCCGCGGGTTCGGG
>DATKPA010000101.1:0-6116 GCA_035524355.1 Phycisphaerae bacterium
GCGTAGGAATCAAAAGGCCAAACAATCCCACCGCCGCAGAACCCTCCATCGCCTGGCCACACTCGGGATACGCCTCGAAGATTGCCGCTGGTGCATCTCGACATGATGAAACATGACAAGCCGCGTTGTAGTGTTAATCCGAGCACCCCTCGGCCAATTACCAATTACGAATTACCACTTACCAATTACCTCCCCAACGCATTCCCCCCACCCCCTCCCATCTGCTAAACTCCCCAGTCTATCTCCGCACACCCACGAGACCTCAAATGGCCATCGAACGCCCCACATTCCACGAATCCTGGTACCGCGTCGCCGAGCTCCACCCGCGCCTCCGCACCACCGTGCAGATCTCCCGCCAGCACTTCCGCGGTCAGCCCTGGCACGTCGTCCAGGACCACACCAACAACGCCTTCTTCCGCCTCGCCGAACCCGCCTACCGCTTCATCGCCCTCCTCGACGGCCGCCGCACCGTCTCCGAAGCCTGGAAACTCGTCAACGAACAGCTCGGCGACGACGCCCCCACTCAGGGCGAAGCCATCCAGCTCCTCGGCCAGCTCTACACCTCCAACCTCCTCCAGGCCGAAGTCACCGCCGACTGCCACTCCCTCTTCCAACGCTACAAAAAACGCCGCCACCGCGAGCTCACCGGCTACCTCATGAACATCCTCTTCGCCCGCCTCCCCCTCATCGACCCCGACGCCTTCCTCGAACGCTGGCTCCCCCTCTTCGGCTGGATCTTCTCCCCCGTCGGCCTCGTCGTCTGGCTCATCCTCCTCGCCATCGCCATCCACAGAATCGTCAACTACCCCCACTGGTCCACCGAACTCACGCATTCCGCCAAAGACCTCCTCTCCCCAGACAACCTCCTCTGGCTCTACCTCGCCTTCGCCTGCATCAAGGCCTGCCACGAAATGGGCCACGCCATCTCCTGCAAAAAATTCGGCAAACAAAGCGGCACCGGCGGCGAAGTCCACGTCATCGGCATCATGCTCCTCGTCTTTACCCCCGTCCCCTACGTCGACGCCTCCTCCTCCTGGGCCCTCCAGAACAAATGGCACCGCGCCATCGTCGGCGCCGCCGGCATGTGGGTTGAACTCGCCATCGCCTCCATCGCCGCCATGATCTGGGCCGGCACCGGCGACACCGGACCCTACGCCCCACTCCACGCCTTCTGCTACAACGTCATGTTCGTCGCCTCCTTCTCCACCGTCGTCTTCAACGCCAACCCCCTCCTCCGCTACGACGGCTACTACATCCTCTCCGACCTCCTCGAAATCCCCAACCTCGGCCAGCGCTCCAAGGACTACATCTACTACCTCGTCAAAAGATACGCCTGGAACGTCCGCTTCGCCCGCAACCCCGCCTACTCCGTCGTCGAGGAATTCTGGCTCTTCGTCTACGCCGTCGCCTCCTTCCTCATGCGCGCGGTCGTCTCCTTCTCCATCATGTTCTACCTCGCCACCGTCCTCAACGGCGCTCTCATCGTCCTCGCCGCAGGCATGGCCATCGCCGCCGTCACCACCTGGATACTCGTCCCCATCGGCCGATTCGTCCATTACCTCATCACCAGCCCCGAACTCTCCCGAGTCCGCACCCGCGCCATCTCCACCACTCTCGCCTTCACCCTCCTCCTCGTCTGGGCCATCGGCTTCCTCCGCGTCCCCGACCATGCCCACGCCCAGGGCGTCGTCGAACCCCTCAACATGGCCGAACTCTTCGCCGCCAACGACGGCTTCGTCCAAAACGTCCCCGCCCTCAATCCCTCCGACCCCACCGACCGTTTAGCCGTCGATCGAAGATCGACGAGCGCCTCCGCCCCCAACACTAACGACTCCCTCGCCCTCCCCTCCGTCGCCAAAGACTCCCTCATCCTCGCACAATACAGCCCCGACCTCTCCGCCCAGCTCGCCGAACTCAAAGCCACCCGCGACGCTCTCGAAGCCCAGTTCCGCACCGCCATGCAGGAAGACCAGCAGAAAAAATCCGTCGGCCAGGCCCAGGGCGTCCTCTACAACATCAAGTCCACCGACTTCCAGCTCCAGAAAACCTCCGAACGCGCCGCAAAACTCCAGCTCAAAGCCCCCTTCCACGGACTCCTCGTCATCCCCGACATGGAAGAAAAACAATACGCCTACCTCAAGGAAGGCGACCGTGTCGGCGTCCTCGCCGACCTCTCCCACCTCATCATCCGCGCCGCCGCCGCCAACACCCTCTCCGGCCCACTCAACACCGAAGCCTCCCGCCACGTCCAGATCCGCGTCAACGGCCGCCCCGACATCCTCCTCTCCGGCATCATCACCTCCCGCGGCCCCGCCGGCACCAACATCCTCCCATCCCCCGCACTCGGCTACCAGATCGGCGGCGAGTTCGGCATCGACCCCGCCGACAAGAACGGCACCAAAACCACCGAATCCTTCTTCGAAGTCCGCATCGACAACCTCCACCTCGAAGAAGCACCTCCCGAAATCAAAGCCGACTTCGATAAAACCCACCAACTCCCCCTCCTCCCCGGCCAGCGCGTCCTCGTCCGCTTCGACCTCGAAAACAAATCCCTCGCCCGACAGGCCTGGACCGCTCTCCTCCAGCTCTTCCAGAAGAAATTCAAGATATAGTTTATCGATCTTGGCGCGGTCAATGTCCTGAAACTGCCCCAAAGGGGCTCGCGAAAATAGCCAGGGGTGACCAACGGGAACCCCTGGTAACGAGCATCAATAATTTGTTTGAGCCCCAACGGGGCGACCGAAACCCTTCCAACGAGACATTGAATGCGCCATGATCAATAGCCGTCGATCGAAGAACGACGCGTTGCCGCTCGCAACCCCAACCCGCAAAACAAACAAAAAAGCCCAGGGATCGCAATCCCTGCGGCCCCCTCGCGCCCCCTCCCCCCAACCCCAACCCACCATCAACCGACGAAAACAGCTCAGAAATCCGTCGGATCAGCACACGAGGCGGATTATCCGGAACCCAATTGATTTCCGCGCCAAAAAACGTTTAGCCGTCGATCGAAGATCGACGCGTGGTCGGCCGCCCGGCGCGGATTTCAATTGGAATCCGGATTAATCCCTGACCCGTTTTCTTCGACACCCGCGTTTTGCTACCATGCACACGGATTTTCTGCGGCGGCGGCGACGCGCCCGTTTCCCGTCCTGCCGCATCCCTATCAGGAGTCGCCGATTAAACTCTCTAAAAAATCTTCCACCAAATCCACCCGTCCCGTCCTTATCAGTTCGCTGGCCGCCAAGCTCCTCGGCCATTCACGCGTCGCCGGCAACGCCCTCTCCGCGCGGCACATGTCCATCACCTTCCCCGCCTTCAACGCGCAGGAACTCGCCAACGCCGTCGCCGAACTGGTCGACCATCAGCTCTTCGCGCAAAGCGGCTTCGAGGGCCACGCCACCTACTCCCTCACCGATTTCGGCCGCAATGGCCGCGTCGCCGTCGCCTGAGCGTCCCTCACGGGAGGCCATCCCCTGAGAGCCCGTTTGAGAAGCAAGAATCAGGAAACAAGAAGAACCACGAGAACCGCTCCCCAATGATGCGCGTCGGCCGGCTGCGGTACTCGATCGTCTTGACCCCGCGAAGGATCAACTCGGCGTAAGGTGGGGGGGGGCGGGTGGAGAGTGCCCGCATGAAAAACGGCATCGGCAAGGCGACAAATTGACTTGAAAAACGTTGCCGCGATTTCTTCGGCTGAGTATTCTCCGCTCATGGCCAAGAAATAAGAAGACGGAGATCGTCGCACCAAGTTGTCAGGGGAAAGATCGACGCATGCTCTGAAGCACAATAGGATATTGGCATGATCACACGACTTTACGCGAACAACTTCCGCTGTCTGGTGGCGTTCGAGGCGGCCTTCGACTCATTCGGTGTGCTGTGCGGGCCCAACGGGGCGGGCAAAAGCTCGGTTTTCGATGCGGTGCGCCTGCTGCGGAACCTCGGCACTGGCGACGGCTTGCTCGGCGGGACAGGTGAGCAGGACGTGTCCCAACTGGAGTTCACCACGTGGCTCGACAGCAAAATACAAGAGTTCGAGCTTAGCTTGAGCGTGGACGGGCACCTATTTGATTACGTCCTCCACCTCGAACAGAGGGCTGACTTCGAGAAGCCGCGAGTGATCCGAGAGAAAGCCCTGTGCGATAAAAAGCCCTTGTTCGAGCGCGACTTGGATGGCGTGCGGTTTCAGAGGTCTAACGGGAATACGACCGGCTTCCCTCTTGACTGGCGACAGGCGGCGCTAGCAACCATCCAGCCTCGCGGTGTCAGCATTAGCAAGCTGGCGCTCCTGCAAGAGGAGATCGCGAAGCTGCTAATCCTCCGCCCAAACCCCCGCAGCATGGAGCGGGAGAGCAAGGCCGAAGCGCGACACCCGGATTTGTCCATGACCAACCTCATATCGTGGTATCGCTCGCTGGCACAGGAACAGGAGTGGACAGACGCGCTGCGTGATGCGCTGCAGGAGGTCTGGCCGGACTTTCGATCGTTCAAACTGCTGGATGCGGGGATGAACACGAAGGCTTTACAACTTCGGTTCGAAAGTGAAGAGGGCAAGCTGACGCTTCTGTTCCTTGACCAGCTTTCCGACGGGGAGCGGGCGCTAATCGGACTTTACATGGTGCGGGCGGCGCTGGACACGGGCGCCGCGAGGACGGTGATGCTCGATGAGCCGGACAACTTCGTTGGCATGCCGGAGCTTCAGCCGTGGGTGCTATCAATGAGGGAACTGCTGGACGAAAAGCGCCAACTTGTGCTGATTTCTCATCACCCGGAAATCCTTAGCAATAGCGGTGAAGCGAATGGGCGGTACCTTTGGCGAGACAATCACACGTCACCGACACGGATCGGACCGCTCAAAGTTCCGGAAGGCATGAGCGCGGGCGAAGCAATTGCAAGGGGGTGGGCCCGTGGCGAGTAGGACGCAGATCGTCTGCCTTTGCGAAGGCGGGAAAGGCGAAAGCATCGACGAGGTCTTTATCAACCGGCTGATGCGATCACTTAATCCCGGCTGGCTGCGCCCCTGGAAGGGAAGCAACGTTGTGCGTCTTGAGCCTCGCGGCGGTCGGAAGGAAGTCATCGCTGGAATGCCGAGCCAGCTCAGGCTTTGCCTCAACGCGGGCGGGCATACAACGCTGATGGTATGGGCCGACTGCGACGACGACTGTGACGACCCGGAGGCGCTCAAGGCACATTTCTGGAAGGAGGCGCAACGTCAGGCGATCACCAGGGAGCAGTTCGAACGCGTTGTGTTCATCTTTGCCAAAGACCGCATCGAGAACTGGATCGAGTTCCTGACAACGGGCAAGACGGATGAATCTAAAGAGGGCCCACGCGTGAGCAACCCCAACGCGACTGAGGCGGCAAAGAAGCTTGCTTCGATGTGCGGGGAAAATAAGCCCGTGAACAACATGCCGCCCTCGCTCCAATGGTCGTGCAAAAACTGGCGGAAGTTCGAAGAGGGCATGAAAACGGTCTGAGCGGATTCTGCTGGGACAATCTGCCGACCAAATTAGAAGCCCATTCGTTCGGAATTGTGGGTTGTTCATCTGGTCCATCGA
Organism: Phycisphaerae bacterium; assembly: GCA_035524355.1. Taxonomy (GTDB): domain Bacteria; phylum Planctomycetota; class Phycisphaerae; order WQYP01; family WQYP01; genus DATKPA01. The sequence goes on from DATKPA010000101.1 coordinate 5,556, forward strand.
GTCATTTGAGTGCTCCCTCACCAGCTTCTCGACGTGAGGAAACATTCTTCCCGGCGCCTAAACATATCTTCCCTGCGGCAAAACGATTCTTCCAGTCACAAAACGATTCTTCCAGTCACAAAAAGATTCTCCCGGCGACAAAACCATTCCCGCAGCGGCAAAAACATCTTGTTTAAAGCAAAAAGAATCTGGCAGCCGCGAAAAGATCATGGCGGCGGCAAAATGATTGTGCGAGTGGCAAAAACATCCTGGCAGTCGCAAAAAGATTGCCGCTGCGGCAAAAACGAATAAAGGGGGTCAAACATCTTTTTTCTACCCAATAACGCCGCCCTCACCGCCCCCCCTTGGCGTCTTGGAGCCTTTGCGTCTTGGCGTTAGATCCAACTCTCACGCACCCGTTCAGCACTCTCAGCACCGGCAAGACACTCAAAGGACGGAAAACAAGGACGCAGCTCGCTTCGAACAGATCCACCTCAAGAAGGAACGCGGAAAAGCGGAAGGTCAGGAGTCCTGTCTCCCCCCGAACGATTCACCACCCTTCCCGCCCATCGAGTTTCCCAA
>DATKPA010000102.1:0-65241 GCA_035524355.1 Phycisphaerae bacterium
AAGACGCCAATCGATTCCGCAGGATCGAGGGGGGCCTTTTCGTTGACGGCGGGTTTTCCCGGGCGGAGGAGATCGAGGGTGGCGAGGATCACCAGGTGGATACCGCCGGCGATCTGGAAGTCGGCGAACTGTACGCCGAGGAAAGTGAAGATGGCCTGGCCGAGGATGACGAAAAGAATGCCGGTGATCGCGGCGACGATGGTCGCCCTGATGGCGATTTTGCGGCGCTGCTCTTCGGTGTACTGCGACGTGAGTGCAAGGTAGACCGGAAGCGACCCCGCGGGATCGATCACCACGAAAAGCGGAAGGAAAATCAGGAAGAAATCGTGCAACGTCTTCATGAGGCGGCCGTTTCTAAAAAGTACGCCGGGCAACGCGCGAATACAGAGAAGCGCGGGCCCTCTGCGTATAATAGCGGCAAGAGCCATGAGCGATACTGCATCCGAACAATCTCCATCTGCGAAGTCTGGGCCGGCGGGTCCGGCTCCGGTGAATGCACCGGTGATGCCGGCAGCGTCGGAGAAGCGCACGGTTGCGCCGGCGTCCGGGCAAGCAGCGCCGCCGGAAGTCCGGCGCGTGAAAACCACGGGAGTGAAGCCGAAGGAACGGCGCGATTTCTTTTCCGATGCCATGAAGGAAGTGCTCTCGCCGTTTGCGGGGGCGATCGAGCGGAAGATCAATCCGCTGCTGGATGCAATCGAGGCGATTCCCACGCAGGCGGAAAAGTTCGGCAAGATGGACTCGCCGAAGCTCGATCAATTGCACATTGGGAAATATTCGCTGCCGATCGGCGGGGGTGGGGGGGGGGGGACGAAGCGGGTGAAGCGCGAGCCGAAGGTGGAGCGCTATTTGCGGCCGCCGGGAGCGATGGAGCCGGGCGAATTCGAGCGGATCTGCTCGCGCTGCGGCAAGTGCGTGGAGGCGTGCCCGGCCGACGCGATCCAGCTCGATCCGAATCATCTCACTGCGGACGGGTTTCCGTACATCGTGCCGGACGATCAGCCGTGCGTGGTGTGCGATGAGCTGGCGTGCATGAAGTCCTGTCCGACCGGGGCGCTGCGGCTGGTGGATGTGCTGCAGATCAAGATGGGGACGGCAAAGGTGGATCACGGGTATTGTCTGCGCGATCGGGGCGAGAACTGCACGCAGTGCGTCGATGTGTGCCCGGTGGCGAACGAGGCGGGGTTGCAGGCGATCACGGTGAATGCGATGACTGGGCGGGTGATTGTGCGGAAGAACATCTGCATCGGATGCGGGCTGTGCGAGAACCGCTGTCCGACGGAGCCGCGGGCGATCACGATCACGCCCGCGGGGCCGCGGGTGGATCCGATCATTGCGTAAAACGTGTCAATTCGGCCGGCTTTGGAGCAAGGCGGTGACGGGCGCGGGGAGGGCGTCGACGGTGAGGGAGAGGGCTTCGATGTCCGACCAGTGCTCCACGATTTCAATTTTGCCGACGTGCGTGTCGGTGCCGTAACGGTAGTAGGAGATTTTGAACGCGACAGGCCCGTGCTCCGTGGCGGCGGTGAAGAGCGCGGTGCCGATGTGATCGCCGAGGATGTGGACGCCGACGAGAGAGAGGGTGGTGTCGTCGAGGCGGGTGAAGCGGCTGAAGATCTGGACGTTGGCGGAGGATTCGACCTCGGCCTGGGCGGGGCGTTCGAGGGGGAAGAGGCGGTTGGCGGCGCCGAAGCGCTGCTGGATGATGGCGCTGATCCAGGGGGCGAAATCGTCGACCATCTTCTGGGCGGTGGCGGTGTCGGGGAGGGCAACCGCGGGGGAGGCGGCGCGAAGCGGCGCGGCAACGGCAAGGACGAAGAGCAGGGCCGCGGCTGCGGGAAGGGATTTTTTCATGGGGTTTGCTCCTGTGTGAAAGAGATGCGTTAAATGACTTGGCGCGCCGTGTGCAATTCCGACAATGGAAGGATTCAGAACGTGGCGACTGGGTTGCCCGGTATTTTAACGGAAAGGTGAACATGAGAATCTGCGTCATCGGCGGGGCGGGGTATATCGGGTCGCACGCGGTCAAGCTGCTGGTGGAGAGGGGGCATACGGTGACCTGCATCGACAATCTGTCGAACGGGCACCGGGCGGCGGTCGATCCGCGGGCGAAGTTCTACGTGGCCGACCTGGCGAATACGTTCCAGATCATCGATATTTTCCAGAAGGAGAAGATCGAGGCGGTGATGCACTTTGCCGCATCGGCGTATGTCGGCGAATCGGTGACGGATCCGCGGAAGTACTACCGCAACAATGTGAGCAACACGGTGAGCATGCTCGACGCGATGCATGCGACGGGGATCAGCAAGCTGGTCTTCTCCAGCACCTGCGCGACCTACGGCGTGCCGGAAAAGATGCCGATGACCGAAGACCTGCCGCAGAATCCGATCAATCCGTACGGCGATTCGAAGCTCATGGTGGAGCATATTCTGAAGGACACCGCAAAGGCGGAAGGGTTGGCGTTTGCGGCGCCGCGTTACTTCAATGTGGCGGGTTGTGCGCCGGATGGGGCCATCGGGGAAGACCATCGGCCGGAGACGCATATCATTCCCGTGCTGCTGCAGGTGGCGATGGGGAAGCGTACGCACATGGATCTGTACGGGACCGATTATCCGACGAAGGATGGCACCTGCATCCGCGACTACATCCACGTGTGGGATCTGGTTGAGGCGCACCTGGTGCTGCTGGAGAATCTCAAGCCGGGGACGGGGCTGTTCTATAACCTGGGCGTGGGGCGCGGCTACTCGAACCGAGAAATCATCGAGGCGGTGCAGCGCGTGACGGGGAAGAAGATCGCGATCAAAGAGGCGCCGCGGCGCGCCGGGGACCCGCCGGAGTTGTATGCAGCGCCGGCGAAGATCAAGCAGGAACTCGGATGGTCGGCGCGGTTTACCGATCTTGATGAGATTGTGCGCACCGCGTGGAACTGGTTCAGCAGGCATCCGAACGGGTATGAGTGAGCCCGCGGCGCGAGGTCGCCGAAAGCCGCCTGAAGGCGGAACTCCAAACGGGCGGGTTCCGAGCGTCAGATGGCGTCGGAGCCTTGGACGCCGTCGGAAATACGGATCACGTTTTCCAGCGGCAGGATGAAGAGCTTCCCATCGCCGACCTGTCCTTTGCCATGCTCACCGGAGCGGGCGCCCTTGATGACGGCGTTCACGGTCGGCTGGACGAAGTTGTCGTTGACGGCGATATCGAGGCGCACCTTGCGGATGAGGTTGACCTGCATCGGCTGGCCGCGGAAATATTCCGTGTGGCCTCGCTGCCGCCCGTAGCCTTGCACGTCGGAGACGGTGAGGCGGAAGACTTCGACTTCTGTGAGGCACTGCTTGACGGCCTCGAGGCGGTGCGGCTGGATGATGGCGACAATCCATTTCATTGAGGGCTCCTCGACAAGTTTCCGGTGGAGATGCGGAGATAGTGTAGTCGATAGGGGGGCGGTCGGACCACTGTGCGGAAGTGCAGTGGCCCGTGATCCATGTTTCGTGATCCGCGGGGGGTTTCCAGGGATCATGAGCCACGAACCAAGGGTCATGAATACTGCGATCAGTGCATCGGAACCTGGGTTCGCTTCCTCGCCGGGACCTCCGCTTCCACCGTCTGGGAGCCGGGCATTCCCACCGAGGGGGTGGGCATCTGTTCGAGCATCCAGCCCTGTTCGCCGTGGATACCTGCGTCGATGCCTTCGATCTCATCGGTGCGCGAGATGCGGAAGCCGATCGCACGGTCGACAATCCAGACGAGCACGAGCGTGCCGATGGCGGAGAACGTGAAGGCGGTGGAGGCGGCGAGGAGCTGTTTCCAGAACTGGGGCATGCCGCCATTGGCTCCGGCGGGATTGAGCGCGGTGGAGCAGAAGACGCCGGTGAGGAGCGCGCCGAGGAAACCGCCGACGCCGTGGACGCCGAAGGCATCAAGGGAATCGTCATAGCCGAACTTGGACTTGAGCATCACGGATCGGAAGCAGACGTATCCGGCCGCCGCGCCGATGATGATGGCTGCCCAGGGCGGGACGTAGCCGCTGGCGGGGGTGATGGCGACGAGGCCGGCGACGATGCCCGAAGCGAATCCAAGCGAGCTCGGTCGTCCATGCTTTCTCCATTCGGCGAGCAGCCACGCCAGGCCGCCGGCGGCGGCGGCGATCTGCGTGTTGCTGAAGGCGAGCGCTGCCGAGCCGAAATTGGGGTTGCTGATGCCGACGGCGGAACCGCCGTTGAAGCCGAACCAGCCGAACCAGAGGAGGCCGGCGCCAAAGAGCGTGAGCACGAGCGAGTTGGGCTGCAACACATTCTGCGGAAACCCGATGCGTTTGCCAAGATAAAGCGCCATGACCAGCGCCGATGCCCCCGCGGCGATATGGACGACGGTACCGCCGGCGAAGTCGATCGCGCCGATGTTTCCATCGCCCACGCCCAGCCAGCCGCCGCCCCAGACCCAGTGCGCCAGCGGGTTATAGATGAAGAGCGACCAGAGAAGGATGAAGAGAGCATAGGCGCCGAACTTCACGCGTTCGGCGAATGCTCCGGCGATCAATGCGGGGGTGATGATGGCGAACATGCCCTGGAACATGATGAAGGCGAGTTCCGGGACATGCGTGCCGGCGTGAAGGAGGTCGGGGGTGACGCCCTTGAGGAAGAGCAGGTTGGTGTCCCAGCCGATGACATGGCCGCGGGAAGCGCCGAACGCGAGCGCGTAGCCGACGACGACCCATTCGACCCCGACGATGCCGAGCGCCGCGAAGGAGTGCATCATCGTGCCAAGGACGTTTTTCCGGCGGACCATGCCGGCGTAGAAGAGCGCGAGGCCCGGCACCATGAGCATCACGAAGGCGGCACTGGTGAGCATCCAGGCAGTGTCACCCGTGTCGATGGCGCCCCGTACGGCTGAGGAGACTGGCACTGGGTCCACGGACTCCGCGAACGCAGGGACCGCTGTAAGTGTGAGGGTCAACAATGCAGTGAGGGTAAGCGCCAAGCGCCCGCAAAATGTGGATTGCGACATCTCGTTTCCTTTTTTTACCTTCCCCCGACTCCGCCAAGAGCGAGGGAGACCAGACTGCGATTAAAGTTCGTACCAGAGAAGAGAGGCACCTTGGCTGGGGAGTATAACAGCTTTAACGGGTTGCATTGGTGCTATTTACGGCAGTGGGTTCAGCAATCCCCCGCACGGCGATCAATGCTTGAGAATTGAGCATGTTGGCAAGTAGCTGTTGGATTTGGCACTTGTTTGCGTAGTTGTTGGGCAGCAACTTTCCTGGGCGGATTCTGGTGCAGCATGGCTGATCGTAAGCGCTTGTAAGATCGTTGCTAACCTTTTTTCGAATCGTGGAGAATCCGGCCTCCAATCTGAGGGCGCGACGCTAAGAGAACCCTAAGATGCTCAGTCGTGATGCGAGGTTGTGCAGCGGAGGCCGCTGATGTTGGCGTCAAAAAAAGATCTTGCAGCCGGTGAGAATTGCCATTCCGCGGTCCCTGAAGACGGCCCGCTTCCTCCCGCCGGCAACTTGTCAGGCGCGTTTCGGCCGACGTTTGTCGTGGGATGCGAACGGTCGGGCACGACGCTGCTCGCGGTCATGATTGGCCGGCACAGTTCGATCGCCATGATGCCCGAAACGCATTTCTTCCTCCGAGTGGTTCCGAGGAGGCTTTCGAAAGAAAGCGGCGCCCACGCCGAACTGCTGGAGCGGTTCCGGAGGTCGCCGCGCGCGATTGACCTCGAGTTCGACCGCGCGGAAGTACTCGCGCGTTTCTCCCAAATGCCGCCCACTTATGCCGGATTGTTTGAAACGCTCATGACGATGTACGCGGAGCGCTGGGGCAAGCCGATGGGTGGCGAGAAGACGCCATTCCATCTCCTGCGTGTGCCACTGATCGTGAAGTGGTTCCCGGAGGCCCGGATTGTCGGGATCGTGCGCGATGGACGCGATGTGGTCCGTTCGATCATGAGCGCTCCGTGGACCGCCCACCGGTCCCTGCGGCGGCACTGTTGGAAATGGGCGCAGAGCGCGGAGTTGTCGCGTCGACTCGTAAGGGAATATCCGCGGAATTTCATGCTTATCCGCTACGAAGATCTGGTCTCCGAGCCGGAGAAGACACTCCGAGACGTCGACGCGTTCCTCGGTGTCCCGTTTGAGGCGGGGCAGATCGAAGCCGGCGGTCCGAGCCCGGTTGTGCCGGAGCGGGAACGGGGATGGAAAGCCAACGCCGTGGGGCATCCAGACAAGTCGCGAATCGGCGCCTGGGAAAAAGAGGTAACGACCCGGGAGCGGCTCATCATGAACTCGCTGATGGGGCCGGAACTTCGCGTGTTCGGGTATGGAAACACCGAACTGCCAACGGTGTCGGGGTGGAGGCGATTTGTGAACGGAACGAAGAACGAACTCTGCAAGATCGGGTTGTACAGGCTTTGGGGGAATATTCTGCGGTACACGTCGCTGGAGCGCCGGCGGAAGCGTGCAATGGAACGGCGGGAAACGTCGGCGGTCGACTGCGGTGCAGATGAAAACTCCGATTCCGGGACATCGATTGAGCCGGCCGTTTGATGCCGCCTCGTGCAGAGGGTGTATTGGCGCGCTATGGCAGATGCTGCAGGCGGCCATAGCGGAGAAACTGGATGGGGTGTTCGGTGGTTCCGGTGGCGGCGAGATCGGCCAGGATTTCGCCGATGACGGGAGCGAATTTGAAGCCATGACCGGAGAAGCCGCCGGCGAAGTGAACGTTCCTGTAGTCGGGATGCTGGTCCAAAATGAAATGCTGGTCGGGCGAATTGGAGTAAAGACAGACGCGGTGGGCGAGGAGCGGGCCGTTGGCATCGGGGAGTCGGCTGAGGAGAATATTGCGGACGACGTGCGCATCATTCGGCAGCGGGGTGCGGATCACGGAGTCGGGGGAAGTGGCGTCACCGGGATAATGATGTGAGACCTTGAGGCCGGGCGGGTCGGTGTCTTCGGGCAGCATGGGCGGGCCATAGACGAGCCCGTGCGCTTCCGTCGCCATGCACCACACGGGGAACGCGCCGACATGGAATTGCTGCGGATTGAGCGGTTGAAACCAGAGCATCACCTGGCGTGTGACGGAGATTTTTTTCTCGAGAAACGGCAGCAGCCTGGCGTTCCACGGTCCCGCCGTAACCAGAAGATGATCGGCGGTATACGTCTCCTTCCCGGTGCGCACGGTGACGCGCTCGCCGGTCGAGGACCATTCGAGTGCCGCTTCGCGGGTGTGCAGCTCGGCTCCGTGCATTTTCGCGGCATTGGCGTGGGCCGTGATCGCCTTTTCAGGTTGCAGGAACCCGGCATGGCGTTCGTAGAGCGCGACGAAATTGGCGCGGAGCTGGAATTGGGGAAAGCGCTCCTTGATCTGATGTGCCGCGAGCATTTCGTGCGGAATGTGGTGCTGCTTTGCGGCCCGGAGCGATCCCGTGATGAGCTCGTGGGTGGAGGCGGCGAGATAGAGTCCCCCGGTGATGTGAAGAAACGTCTGCCGCGTTTCGTGTTCCAGATTCTTCCACAGCTCATAAGCGCGGCGAAGCAGCGGAACGTAATCGGGGTGCTCATAATAGGCGAGGCGGATGAGACGCGACTGACCGTGCGAGGAGCCCAGCGCGTTGGGAATATCGAACTGTTCCAGCCCCAGCACCGGAAGCCGGCGCCTGGCCAGATGAAATGCCGCGGCGGAGCCCATCGCGCCGAGTCCGAGAATGATGGTGTGATAGTGGCGGCCCATGCGGGAATTGTCCGTTTCGGACATGGGAAGCGTCAATCCTTTTCGCCTGCGGAAATGAGGATCGCGTTTCGTTGAGTTGCGCGCATTTATGCAGGATGATGCCCCGCATGACCGTGCTCGGATATTCAAGCGAGAAGGAGTTCACACCGCCGTGGCGCGTGCGCGAGTTTATCGCGTGGGCGGTCATCGTTGCGGTCGTTGCACTGGTCCTGATCCTGTCTCCGCGAAGCGCCGGTCGAAAGACGGCCGCTCCCGAAACGCCGGACCTCCGGATGATTCTCGCCGCCAGGTATATGGTGGGCATGACGCACGTCCTCCCCACGGCAAGTCAGAAGGCCGAGCATCTCGACGAAACCCTCGCTTCCTCGGCAAAGAGCCCCGGTGAGCGGCTCGAGGTGGCGATTGTGCGGGGCGAGCTTGAAGGCAAGGCCGCGGCGCTCAAGGAAATCGATTCCGCTGAAACCGCGGATCCATCCGTCCGGAAGGATGCCGAGATTCTCCGCGGCATTTACGCCGGAACTCCGCCAGCGACCGGACCGGATCTCACGGACTTCAAGCAAAGGCATGGATGGTTTGCCGACCTGGCGGAGAGCTATGGCAAGCCGGCAACTGATCCGCTCCGCGCGGCAACAGTGGAGAAGGCGGTTCGCACGATGATCGTGGCCATCCTGGTGCTCCTGTTCGCAGGTCTCGCCGGGCTCGTTGGCCTCGTCCTGCTGATTACCGGGATCATCATGTGGTTCACGGGCCATCTCCGCACCCACTTCGGACAGGTGCGATTGCTGCCGGTCAATCGTGCGGCGCACGTGGAGGCGGTGGCGTGGTACCTCTCGATTTATGTGGTCGGCTCCCTCTTGCTCGGCCTTTTTGTGCATCTGTTTCCCGGTCTGAATACGAAATGGGGGCTGCTCCTGCTGCCGGCAGGTTTCGGCGTGGCGGTGTTGTGGCCGCGGATGCAGGGGGAGAGCTGGGCGGAGTGGCGTGCCGCCGTCGGACTTCACACGGGGCAGGGTGTATTCAAGGAGCTTGCGTGCGGAGCGGCGGGTTATCTTGCGGGATTGCCGGTGCTGGCGCTGGGTCTCCTGGCGAGTGCCCTGATTTCGAAGTGGAGCGGCGCCGATCCGACGCATCCCATCATGCGAGAGATCAATGGCGACCCCAAGCGCATCGTGCTGCTGCTGCTCCTGGCCAGCGTGTGGGCCCCCATTACCGAGGAGCTGATGTTCCGCGGATCGCTTTTCGCACATCTTCGCGAACGCTGGGGCTGGTGGCGGTCGGCCCTGCTGGTTTCGCTCGTCTTCGCGATCATTCATCCGCAGGGACTCGCGGCGCTGCCGGCGCTCGGAAGCATCGCCATGATGCTGGCCATGGTCCGTGAATGGCGCGGAAGCATTCTGGGATGCGTGATGGCCCATGCGATCAACAACACGATCGTGCTGCTCACGCTGGTTCTGATGGTGACCTGAGCGGAGCCGCGGCGAATCAGGGATTCGTCGCCGCGGGCGCGGTGGCGGTTGGCCTTTCCTGAATGGTGGCGGTTTTCTTCGCTGCATCCAGGCAGATGCGGAAGTTCGCGCTCGTCTCCTCGGGAACGGTGAGCGTGGTGTTGACCGTGCTGCCGTCGGGAAAGGTGAACGACAGATCATACGTGCCGTGGAATGCGCGGGCGGAGAGCGTGCCATCAACGGGAAGCGTGGTGGCGACGCGCGTGTGCCAGGTTTCGTTGATCAACTGCTTGAGACGGTCGAATGCGGGGCGCGGGCGGCGGTGCTCGTCGAGCAGGCCCGCCGATTCGCCCCACCCGTCCGGCACCAGCCCCCAGAAATTCACCAGCTCCACCGCCGGATGCGAGAAGCAGACTGTCAGGTAATCCGCAAGGAACTGCGCCTGCAATTGCGGCGTCCAGATCCCCCGGCGCACCGGCCCGATGATGTTGTTGCCGATCGGCAAGAGCATCTCCGTCACGTGCACCTTCACCCCCTGCTTTGCGACCGTGTCGAACACTTCGTACATCGTGCGCGGATCCGCCCACAGTCCGTACGGCCGATGCCCGTGAATCCCGAAGAAATCCAGCTTCACCCCCTGCCCCTTCAACCAGGGCACCGCCTGCAGCCCGCGGTACATGTCCGATCGCGCGCCGAATGGATTCCAATCGTCGGACCAGAACTTCACGCAGTCCGCAATCCCCAGCTTGAGATTTGGGTACTTCTTTCGCAGATCCTTGACCACCGCGGGAACGTTCTGCATCAGACGCCCTTCGTTGGTCACCTGCCAGTATTTGATGCGATCCGCATAACGCCCGACGACATCGTCCGCATACTTCGGAAATTCGCGCGCCTGCCGGCCAATGTCACGAAACATGTAGCCCGGAGGCATTCCCGAAAGGAAGTGGTATTCCATCGTGATGCGGTTTCGCGTGCAGTAATCCACGTATTTGTCGAGATCGTTGAAGTAAAGCTTGCCCGGCTCGCGCTCGACGTATGTCCACTTGCTCGAGAACGGAATCATCGACGCATTGAACACCGTCGGCAGCAGTTTCAATTCCTGCGGTGTCACCGGGGCCGGCTTCTGATCATCGTTCGGATTGATGTTGTTCGGCTCAAAGAAACCGAGCGAGCAGCCAAAGTTGAACGCATGCCGCGTTTGATTGAGCACCACCGGCAGATCCTGCACCGGTCGTCCGTTCGGATCAACGACTTGGATCGTCACGTCCGCCTTGCGGTATTTTTCGATGTTCTGTTGAACCGTGGTCTCCATGAATGTCTGCATGGCGAGCCACTGAGCCGGATTGATGACGCCCTTCGGGATGTCGGCGGCGACAGCCGTTGGAATGGGCAGATACGCGGTGTAATAGGAGTCTGTGAAGGCCACCTGCAGCGGACGCTCGTGATCTTTCGCCGGCGTGGGCAGGACGAGGTACGCGGCGTTGTATTTCTTCGTGAGCGCCACGAGCGCGTCGGTATCCAGCGTGTCGAGCGGCCGGCCACGCGTGAGAAGACGCCTCCCGTCCGGCGTGCGCGTGATCCCCGGCTCAATGTCATTCACGCGGTTGAACCATTCCGTCGCGAAGTTGCCGGAGAAATAAAGCTGCGTGCCGTCACGCCAGTCGGCCACGAGCGCGCGGTCGGCGTGGATGCGGAAGTCGGACATGCCCGTCGGCGTAAGAAACACGGAGTACTTCGGAGTCTGGGTGCGCGCCCACTGGGCGATGCCGGCGATGTTGCGATTGACCGGCGGATTTCTGAACTCGCGTCCGAAGAGCAGACCCGTGCAGATTGCGCCGACAATGAGCGCCAACGCGAGCGCAAGTTTTCGCGGCAGCGGCCGCCGCAGAACGCTCAGCAGAATCGCAAATACCAAAGCCGTCAGCAGTGAAAACCACGCCAGGCCGTTCGTCAGCCACTCGTGCGGCGCCACCGTGAAATCGCTGGAAAGGAACGGCAGCGGGAACTGAATCTGCAGATAAGCGAGCACCGCGATGACAAGCGAAGCCGCCGCGATGATCGCCTGTAAAATCGACAGCCGGCCCGAAATGAAGGCCGCGATTGTGACCACCAGCACCGTCAATGGCAGCAGCGGCAGCAGAGATGGCACACCCAGCGTCGCGAGGATCATGACGCCTGCCAGCAGCTCCGCGGCTCGCACCGGTTTCGAAAGCGGCAACATGGAGCTGTCGGGCGTCAGCGCCCGCCCCGTCCATCCCACGCGAATTGCCTCCATCGCCGCATGCGCGATGTGCACGAACATCAGCACCATCAGCAGCCGCGACGCCCGGAACGGCTGCAGCCGGATGATCAACTGGATCGGCACCAGCTCGGTAAACACATATCCGATGATGAACAAATCGAGCACAGCGAACGACATGAAGACGCTGACCCGCAGCGCCCGCATCGCATCCGCCCGCCGCGCCGGCGAGAATCCCCATGAAAGAGCGAACATCGCGAACAGCAGGGCAAACCGCGGCAAATCCGGATTCCCCGCCCCCCACCACGTCGCCGGGAACGAGTGATCGCCGGATCGAATCCGCATCAAATTGAGCCATGCCGCATCGAACGTCTGCTGGTTGTGCAGCATGAGCAGAAGCGTCGGCGCGGCAATCACCACCGACACAACCGCACAAACAACCACCCGAATCAGCCATTGCCGCCGCGGCGTCTCCACGAAATCCGCCAGCAGCGCCGCGATCAGCATCAGCAGCGTGTATGCCCCCGTCAGCGCATGCAGATCGAACAACACCCCCGCCACCGCAAACGCCCACACCATGTGCCGGCGATACGCCAATCCCAAAGCCGCCAGCGCCAGCGGCAGCGCCACATACGTGTGGGTGAACCCCGGCGAATACAGCGTATCCCCCGCCAGCGCCCGATGGTGCCCCGCCAGCAGAATCCCCACCGCCGCCAGTGCCGACGCATGGCTCCGAAAAATGCTCCGCCCCAGAAAATAGACCGTCACCAGCGTGAAGAACGTCGTCAGCACGTGCAGCGTGAAATAGAGCGAATCGAGCGGAAATACGTTCAACAATGGCGCCAGCAACCGGAAAAAATAGCTCGGATACAGCGGCAGCGTCTGCCGCACCATCTCGTCGCGCGCAAAAAGTGCCGGGTCCGCCCAGTGTTTCAAAAACGCAATCTGGATCGCCTGGTTCCCCACGCCCAACCGATATCCCGCAATCGCAACCTGCGCCACCGCCAGGAGCAGGCACAGCGCCACGCCCACGCCCGCCGGCACCGAACTCTCAATTGCGGCGCGCGTCCGGCGTCCTGCCAGCTTCGGAATGTGGTCGACGGCACTCGACATCCCGTTCCCGTTCTCCCGCTTGAAGTGTCTCCTTCAGGCGGCGTTCAGCCTCTCTTCCGCGAAAAAGCCCGCCTCAAGGCGGAACTCCGAACGCCCCTTGTTTCGAGTTGTTATTTTAGAGTACAACGCATCACAATGAATCAACATTCGCGCAAAAGCTCCGGAATCGCACTTGTGTTGACGATGGCCCTCGGCGCTGCCGCTCTCGCCGCCACCGGCCAATTCAACCGCGCCAACAGTGCCAACGGTTCCATTGACCAGCTCGAACGGGCCATTTCCTCCGGCCACGGCGACGTCACCACGTGGGCCGCCTATGCCGCAGCGTTGCAAAACGAAAAGCGATTCGACCACGCCTCCCAGGCCTACCAGCGCACCCTCGAACTCCTGCCCGACCCCTCCATCGTGCAGAAAATCCGCTTCAACGCCGCACTCTGTCTCGGTCAGGCCGGCGACCCCGGCAAGTTCTTCGATTTCTTCGCCCATCTCACCACCACCGATCCCAAATTGGCCGTCGACCTTCTCGAACGCCCCGAACTTGCCCCGATGAGAAAGGACCCCCGCTGGGCCTCCGCCGCCAACGCCGCCCGCACCCAGGCCGCCGACTGACGTTGCCGCCACTATCCGCAACTTTCACAGCGCCGGTCGTACAAGGTTTTGTGTTTTAGTTTCGTGTTTTGCGTTTTCCCAATTACCACATCGGCCAAACCCTCGACTTCAACTCCTCCCGCGTCCCCGCATCCAGCTTCGGAAAAAATTCCAACCCTGTCTCCGACTCAATCTCCGCCACGCTCGTCACGTACTGCTCCGGATGCTCCGTCCCCCGCACCATCTGCGGCATGATCACCGAAAACACCCGCGGCCTCCCGCCCGCCGCGCCCGCATGATCCTCCAGCAGAATCTTGTAAAACGCCGCCGGCACCGCAATCCCCGAACGCAGCGTCCGCGTCACCCCCCCATTCAAGTCTGCAAACACCGGCCCATCCACCACCCACACCTCGTCATACTCATCCGCGTACGTAATCTCATGCATCTCCAACTTCTCCCACACCTTCTGATTCAGCGCCGGCGCCTGCGGGCAAATGTTGGAAAGCAGAAACGTCTCCTTCTGCGCCTCTTCCCCGTAACACCGCGCAATCGCCGAGTTCGGCGTCATGTGCCCGCGATCGAATCCCGACCCCGTGAAATCATGGTGCGTCACCCGCGCCTCCGTCCGATCGTCCGTCAGAAACTCCCCCTTTGGCCGTTCCAGAACAAACGGGTGATCCTTGTGAATCACGCGATACGCCGACCACAGCGGGTCCCGCCGCGTCTCGGAATACCCCACGATATAGGCCGAATTCTTGAGCGTCGTGAACGTGATGTCCGGCCGCCGCGCGATCGGCGCACCGCCGAAAAGAATCCGATCGTCCGAAACGATCTCCGCCGGCACTGATGCCGGCGTACCCCTCGCAATGTCTCCCGCGGTGTCCTGCTTTGGCTGTTGCCCGTTAAATCGACACGCCAGCACCACCGCTGCCACCAGCAGAACGATCACCACCAGCATGATCAATCCGCCGCTGCGGTTCCCCGAGGTTGCCGAGTGCTTTTCGATTCGCTTCGCCATGCGTTCCTCCCTGACGGCCGTGCGAATCTCGCATAAACCCGCCGCCTGGTCAAAGCGTCGCAAGGAGCACTTTGTTTGACAACCACACCGCCGCGCTCAAGAATCTCGCGCAGGCCCAAAATCTGTTTCTCACTGGAGATTTCTATGCGATTCACCCCCCGCGCCGCCCTCGGCATGCTCACCCTCCTCGCCATGACCGCGATCCCCGCCTGCTCCGACTCCCACCACGACTCCGTCAACCTCGTCCCTGCCACCACCTCGCCCATCGCCGATGTCCCCGTCCCCGTCGGCTTCTCCATGAACGACGCGTCCACCAGCAAAGTCGAAGCCTCCGGCCTCCGCTTCGTCGACCACAAATACGATGGCTCCGATGATGTCCTCCCCGTCATCCGTTTCTACAAAGACCAGATGCCCGCCAAAGGCTGGACCTTCGTCTCCCAAAACCAACTCGTCCACAACGAAATCTCCCTCCACTACACCAAAGGCAGCGAAGACTGCACCGTCACCGTCACCCCCGGCAGCTTCCACACCCATATCCGCGTCCAAATCGACCCCGCCGGCCGCAACGCCGCCCACTGATGACGTTAAACACAAAGGACGCAAAGAGCACCAAGGACCACCAAGAATAAGAGGCGGTGCTCCGTCAAGCGGCTCCTTTCTTCATCTACAAAAACCTTTGTGGTTCTTCGCGCTCTTTGTGCCCTTTGTGTTTAACCCCGTCTTCACGCCCGGAACACCGCCCCAAGCTTCTTTCCCATCAGCAGCGACGCCGACACGATCGTCACCACCAGCAGCCCCATCGCAAACACTCCCAGCGCGCACGCATTCCGCACGTTCTCCGGCCCGCTCGTGTCCGTCGCCAGCGCGTAGATCATCTTCGTGATCGGAAAGTGCTGCGGATACTGCGCCAGAATCAGCGAGTCGCTCACCTCCAGCATCGCAAACGCAAACGTCAGCAATCCCCCCGCGATCAAACTCGCCAGGATCAACGGCAATGTGATCTTCAACAGCACGCGCACCGGCGACGCCCCCAGATTCGCCGCCGCCTCTTCCAGCGTTACCGACGTCTGCTGCAATCCCCCCGCCGCGCTCCGCACCAGATACGGCATCCGCCGCACCGCATACGCAATCACCAGCACATAAATCGGCGCCACCTGCAGCACATAATCCCGCACGTGCCACGCCGACAGCACCGCCATGAATCCAAACGCCATCACCAGCCCCGGTACCGCCAGGGGCAACATCGCCAGCGAGTCCAGCGCCGTCCGCCCCCACACCCGCGTCCGAATCACCACCCACGCAATCGCAATTCCCAGCACCACGTTGATCCCCGTCGCAATCCCCGCGTACTTGATCGAGTTCAAAATCGACTGATAAATCTCCGGCGTCCCAAACACCGCCGCATACCCCGCCCCCGTGTAGCGCGATGGTATCACGCTGCGATACCACCCGAACTCATCCGCCACCCCCCACCCGTGCCCATGCTCCGACGCAATCGCCGTGAAGCTGTACAGAATCACCCCGATGTGCGGCAACACCGCCAGCCCCGTCACCACCAAAAACGGCAGCATCGCCAGAATCCCCTTCCCCATCCGCAGTTTCGTCGCCGTCGACACCACCGCCGCCTTGCTCGTCATCGCATGCCCCGACCGTCCCAGCGTCAGCTTCCCCGCCAGGTAAACGCTCACGCTCACCAGCAGCACGATCACCACCTTCGCATACGCCAGCGACCCCTGCCCGCTCTGCGCTGCCGACAAATCATCCCACACCGCCCGCGACACCACGTTCCGATAGTCCAGCAGCAGCGGCGTCCCCAGCTCCGTGAACGCCCAGATGAACACAATCGTCGACCCCGCAAAAATCCCCGGCATCGCCAGCGGCAACGTGATCCGCCAGAAATTCACCCACCGCCGCCCTCCCAGGTTCTGCGCCGCCTCCAGCATCGCCGGATCAATGTTCGCCAGCGACGCCTGCAGGTTCAGATACGCAATCGGATAAACGCCCAGGCTGATCAACACCGCCAGCGCCCAGAAGCCCCCATGCGCCAGCCAGTTCACCCCTTCGTGCGGCGACAGCACATGCAAATCCTGCAGCAGCACCGTCAACGAACCAAACCGCCCGAGAAACTGCCGCATCCCGATCGCCCCCACAAACGGCGGCAGCACCATCGGCACCAGCACCAGCGCCGCCAGGATCTTCTTCCCCGGAAACTCATACCGCGCCGCAATCAGCGCCAGCGGAAACGAAATCAGATTGCAGATCACCGTCACCGCCACCCCCAGCCCCAGGCTCGTTCCCAGTTGAACCAGAAACGTCTTATCCCCCAGAACGCTGGCGATCCAGAACAGCGAGAACTTCCCCTTGTCGACAAACGCCGTCCCGATGCCGCTGAGCAGCGGATACACCATCATCAGCGCCAGCAGCACGAACAGCCCGACCAGCAAAAGATAATGCCGCACCTGCGCATGCCACTCCAAGGGCACACGCCGCGCCAGCGACGGCGAAGCGCCGCCCGCCCCCTCCGGCCCTGAAGTTTGAACCTGCACATCCGTCATCGGCCGAGCATTCTAATGTCCCAACCCACGACCCGCACTCCTCCAACAAAATCTTCACACACTCGCAAAGCTCCCTCCCCGCCCTGATATCACTGCGATACCGATACACTGACTCCTCCCCACCCCCCCCCCTCTGCTATTATTCCCTTATGTCCGACATCGCCCCGCCATCCTCCCCGCCCGCACCTCCTCCCCCGATGCTCAGCCTCGCCTCCCCGCGCCCCATCCGCCCCACCCTTTCCCCAGCCACCATCGTCCGCATCTGGTCCCTCTTCACCGCCACCCTCTGCTTTGGCATCCTCGGCGTCGGCCTATACCTCAACCCCAGCCCCGACGGCTTCGGCAAACGACAGGGACTCTTCGGCGGTCCCCCTTGCGGCTGGTACCAGATGACCGGATACCCCTGCCCCACCTGCGGATGCACCACCGCCGTCTCTCATTTCGCCCATGGCCACATCCTCACCTCCTTCCTCACCCAGCCCTTCGGCTTCACCGTCGCGCTCGTCGCCCTTATCGCCGGCTGCCTCTCCCTCGTTGGCATCTTCACCGGCAAATGGATCGGCCCCGCCATGTTCACGCTCCAGTGGTACTGGCGACTCTGGGTCTTCGGCGGCGTCGGCATCCTCGTCTTCGGTTGGGTCTACAAAATCATGATGGTACGCCTTGCCGGCGGCTGAACCCTCCCATTTCGCTTCCCCACCCACGCCCCTCTCGTTACCATTGCCCCTTCCACGCGACTCTTCGAGGGTTCTTATGCTCCATCGTCCGCCGTTTCGCAAGCTTGCTCGCATGCTCCTGTTGGCGGGCCTCCTCATCCCCGCCTTGGCCCTCCCCGGCTGCAACCTCCTTGGTTTCCAGGAGGAGGTGCAAGGCCATCCCGTCGAAGCCCAGTACAAAGGCCTCGCTGACAAATCCGTCGCCATCGTCATCTACGCCGACCAGGCCACCACCAACGAATTCCCCGCCGCGCGCGAGGAACTCTCCGCCTTCATCTCCACGAAGTTCCGCGAAAACCTCTCCACCACCAAGCTCCTCGACTATCACGAAGTCATGAACTGGCAGGACGACACCATCAACTGGTTCGGACTCACCGAAAAACAGATCGGCAAACACTTCGGCGTCGACCGCGTCCTCTACATTGAAGTGCTCGATTACTCCGTCCACCAAAAGGGCGGCGTCGGCGATCTCCAGGGACACCTCCGCGCCAACTGCAAAGTTTACGAAATCGACACCCCCGGCAACGACCCCGCCTGGTCCACCCTCCTCGACGTCTCCTTCCCGGAAGACCACGCCGCCGATCCCTCTCAGGTCCCCCCCGATGCCGTCCGCTCCCGCACCCTCGATAAATTCAGCGAAGCACTCCTCAATTGCCTCTATGATCATCACGAAATCCACCACGCGGTTGACGAGTGATCCCCCCTTCTGAAAGTGAGTTCCCATGAGCCTTCGCCGCTCTTCTGCACCGATTCTCCTCGCCGGCCTCTCCCTCCTCCTCTCCGGCTGCCAGGCGCTCTACTTCCTCCAGGGCAAAGGCGATAAGGACGCCGACTACACCTTTCCCAAGGACAAGCGCGTCCTCGTCTTCGTCGATTCGCCCCCCTCCGTCATCCTCCCTACCACCTACGCCACCACCCTCGGCAACGACATCAGCGACCACCTGTTCAAGAACAAAGCCACCGAAAACATCGTCGCCCAGGACCACCTCAACGTCATGCGCAGCGATCCCACCTTCAGCAAGCTCGGCGACGCCGACATCGCCCGCGCCACCAACGCCGACATCATCCTCTACGTCAACATCACCACCTTCAACGTCGGCATCACCGGCGGCGAAGCCGTCACCCAGGGCGACGCCCAGGCCATGGTCAAGGTCGTCAGCAAATCCGGACAGCATCTCTGGCCCCCCAATGAGCCCGCCGGTGTCTCCGTGCAGGCCCACGTCGACGAGTCTCTTGCAGACTCGCGCGATCAGGACGCCACCGTCAAGGAAATCTCCAAACTCCTCACCGTCCGCATCGGCCGCATGTTCCACAAATACAGCCTCGACGACCCCGACATGACCAAATAAGTAACCAGTGTAACGGTGATATCAGTAATAGGAGGCGACGGCGGCCTCCTGGTACCACTGATACACTGCTGCCACTGTTACACTTCGATCACTTCCCCTCCCACGTCACATCCACCCCCGCCGGTATCTTCCCGTCCGCGTTGTCCACTTCCATCTTCACCCGGAACAGCCCGCTCGCCAGGTCGATGATCGGATCCACCGAAATCACCGTCGCCTCCCGCGTCATCCCCTCCGTCTTCACCGTCTCCATGTCCCCCACGTGAATCTTCCCGAACAATAGCCGCGGCATATCGAAAACCGCGTACAACTTGTGCGTGTCCACCACCACCACCAGCGGATTCTCGTCCGTCTCTTCCCCAGCCTCCTTATTCACCCGCAGCACATATCCGTCGATCGGGCTCCGAATCGTCATGTGATCCAGCCGGATCTGTTCCTGCTCCAGCTTGATCCTGTTCTCCCGCTGCTCCTCCTTCGCCTGCTCCAGCTTCAGCTTCGCCTGCTTCAGGTCCAGCTCCTTCTGCCGTCTTTCCCAGTCGTTCACCGCCGAATTGTTCTTCACTTTGTCATACTGGTTCTGCGCCGAGGCCAGCTCGTTCTCCTGCGCCTGGATGACGATCGTGTTGTCCGCCGCCGCCTTCGCCAGGTCCACCGTTGCCTGCTGAATCGCATCATCCAGCTTCGCCAGTTGCTGCCCTTTCTTCACCGCCTGCCCCTCTTTCACATCCACTGCCGACAACTGCGCATGTGCCCCCGCCGGCACCTCCACCTTCGCCGCCGGATCCATGTGCCCTGTGATCACCAGCTTGCCGCTCGTCTGGCCCAGCGCCGTCCCGGCAAGAGCCAGCGCCAGCAGTGTGGTCATCGCGATCGTGTGCACTCGTTTCATTATTCCTCCGGACGTTCGTGGCCCTTGCCGACGGCAATTCAATACATCCAGTATCGGATGCTTCCGCCGCCCACTCGTTAGTCGATTAAAAAACTTTCCCTGCGCCCCATCCACTGCTCCCCGCAGTATTTAACGCCGCAACCCCCGAAAACGTTCCGGCGATTCCGCCTGCCCCGTCCGGTGGCTTACGATCATCGCCTCCATCGTCGCCGCCACTTCCTCCAGTCGATGCTCCCACCCCCGGTGCGGCGACGGCTGCTGCCCGAAGTGATCCAGAAA
The DNA here is from genome assembly GCA_035524355.1 of Phycisphaerae bacterium. Lineage (GTDB taxonomy): Bacteria > Planctomycetota > Phycisphaerae > WQYP01 > WQYP01 > DATKPA01. Next base: position 19,910 of record DATKPA010000102.1, read on the forward strand.
CTTCCGCAGCGTCTCCATCGCAATCGCCTTCGGATCCAGCTTCCCGCGCCCCGTCTCTGCCCCCGCACTCGAATCGATCACCCGACCCTCCGCATCCCGGAAGTCGTATGCATTCGTCTCCAGCGTCACCGTCCCCGTCTGCCCCAGCAGCAGCAGATCACGCCTGCCCGGCGGCGGCACGCGATCCGACAACGCCACGCTCGCGGCCGTCTCCTCCGCAAACCGCAGCGTCAGCGACGCCGCCCCCGACACATCAGCAAACGTGTTCCCCGACCCGATCGTCCCCCGTATCGCCGCATACACCGACGCCGGCATTCCGATCAGCTCGATCAACGTCGCCAGCGCATCCCACGCCAGCACGCTCAACGACCGCACCGCCATCCCCGCTGCTTCCGCGCGCTCCCCCGCCTCCGCATGCGCCGTCTTCGCCAGCGCGTAATTCATCCCCAGCCACGCCGCCGCCGCAAATTTGATCGGCCGCACGAACTCGTCCGCCCCCGTGCACCGCCGATATGCTTCCGAATCCGCAAACCGCGGCCAGATATACAGCAACTGCGTCTTCGGCTCCAACGCCTCCGCCAACGCCTGCGCCTCCGCCACATTCTCCACCGGCGGCCCAAGGCTCAGCACCCCAATCCCCTGCTCCGCACACGCCACCAGAAACTCCACGGTCGCGTTCGCCGGCCGATCCATCAAAATGACCTGCGGCGCCGCCTCCTTCAGCATCATCCGCAAATCATCAAACACCGGTGCCCGCACGCCGCGAAAAAAATCCGCCGTATCCTTCGCCAACGACAACGTCCGATGCCCCACCCCCGCCAATTCCACCCGCCCCTCCAGCGCAAGCGCCTCCACCGCCTCCAGCCACTCCCGCTGAATCGGATCCACGCCAAGAATCGCCAGCCGCACTGCCATAAACCTGTCGTTAAATCGTTAAACCGTTAAATCGTGATCCGGCCCGCCTCCGGTTTGACGATTTAACGACTTGGCGATTCACGCTCCTTCAATGCACCCGCTGCCCCGCTTTTGCACCCGAATCCGGCGACAGCACAAACACCTCGGATCCGCCCGGCCCCGCCGCACAGATCATCCCCTCGCTCGTGCCGAACTTCCCCATCGTCCGCGGCGCCAGATTCGCGCAGAAGATGACGAGACGCCCAACCAACCGATCCGGCGTGTACGCCTTCTTGATCCCCGCCAGAATCGTCCGCTGTCCCAGGTGCCCCACATCCAGCGTCAGCTTCATCAGCTTGTCCGACTTCTCCAGCGGCTCCGCCGTCAGCACCTTCGCCACCCGCAGATCCACCGCCGTGAACTGCTCGAAACTGATGATCCCCGCCATCGCCTCATCATCCGCATGCCCCGCGGCGACGGGCTTCGCACCCGGGGAGGCCGCGGCCTGACCCGCACCATTTGCGGGAGACGCCGCCTGAGTCGCGCCTTCTTGCGTCTTGATTCCTGCTTCTTGCTTCTCGCGTGATTCTTCTACCATCGCTTCCACCGCCTTCATATCAAGTCTCTGCACCAAATGCTCAAACGCATTAATCCGATGAGGCTCCATCGCGTCCTGAATGTTCTCCCAGGTCTGCTCGGGCAACCCGAGACACTTCTCCACCTTCGCCGCAAACTCCGGCAAGATCGGCTTCAAATAAATCGTCAGAATCCGCCCCGCCTCCAGCGCCGCCGTCAGCACCCCGCGCGCCCACTCCAAATCCGTCTTCACCAGCTTCCACGGCGCCTGGTCCTCGACGTATTTGTTCGCTTTGTCCGCCAGCGCACAAATCGTCCGTGTCGCCGCCGCAAAATTCCGTGAGTCATAGGCCGCCGCAATCTCGTCTGCCGCCCCGCGCACCTCCCGCAACAGCGGAATTCCATCCATTGCCGACACCCCGATCTGCCCCTCCAGCAATCGCGTCAGCATCGGCGCACATCGGCTCACCAGATTCGCCAGCTTGTTCACCAGCTCCCCGTTGATCCGCGCCGAAAAATCCTCAAACGAAAGATCCAGATCCTCCGGCGCCGGCCCCAGCTTCGTCGCATAGTAATACCGCAAATACTGCGGCTCCAGATGCTGCGCAAACGTCGACGCCTTGATGAACGTCCCGTCCCGCTTCGACATCTTCTTCCCGTTCACCGTCAAATGCCCATGCACCGCCAGCTTCGTCGGCGACGCCAGCCCCGCCGCATGCAGCATCACCGGCCAGAACAGCGCATGAAAATACTGAATGTCTTTCCCGATGAAATGAAACCGTTCCAGGTGGTCGTTATTCCAGAACTCCTCCGTCCCCGCCGCATCCTCCTTCAAAAACGCCCCCAGCGACGCAATGTACCCAATCGGCGCATCAAACCAGTTGTAGAAGTATTTCCCCGGCTGGTCCGGTATCTCAAATCCAAAAAACGGCGCATTGCGCGTAATGTCCCACGACCGCAGCGGCTCCTTGAACCAGTCCAGCAGCTTGTTCTTCACCGCCTCATCCACAAACCCCTTCTCGTACAACCCCTCCAAAAATCCCCGCGACTTCTCCAAATTCAAAAACAAATGCTCCGACTTCTTCAACACCGGCGTCGCCCCCGACACCACGCTCACCGGATTGATCAGCTCCGACGGATCAAACGTCTTCCCGCATACCTCGCACGAATCCCCATACTGATCCGGACTCTTGCAGTGCGGACACGTCCCCTTCACAAACCGGTCGGGCAAAAAAATGTTCGCCTTCGGATCGAACAACTGCTCGATCTCCCGCGTCTCAATCAGCCCCGCTCCCTTCACCCGCTCATAAATCCGATACGACAACTCTTTGTTCAGCGGATCATGCGTCGACCCATAGTTGTCGAACTTCACCCCAAACCGCGCAAAATCCTCCTGATGCTCCTTGTGAAACCGCTCAATCCACTCCTCCGGCTTTACCCCCGCTTCCTGCGCCTTCAACATGATCGGCGTCCCATGCGCATCATCCCCGCACACGTATGTCACCGTGTTCCCCACCAGCCTCTGAAACCGCACCCACACATCCGTCTGGATGTACTCCACCAGATGCCCGATATGAATCGACCCGTTCGCGTACGGCAGAGCCGAGGTTACCAGAATATTCCGCTTCGCTGCCATGAGCGCTCCATTGACCAAATACAAGCCACGCGATCATAGTCTGCAATTTCCATGGACGAAAGCTCGCACAATCTCCCCGTTGGAGTTCCGCCTTTAGGCGGCATCAACACGGCTGCCACGGGTCCGGCCGGGTGCCATGCTTCGGGCCACAACCTGGGGGGGGGCGGTGGCCGGAAGCATGCCTCACGTACACTCACACGACCCATTGCATCCTCACCCCTTTCATCATTCCGTCATTGGTCCCTCGGATTCGTTTCGTCATTTATCATTTGTCATTCGTCATTCGCTCTCTCCGCCCTCGTCCTCTCCCTCGACCAAACCCCAGCCACCTCCGCGCCCGCCCCACCCCCGCCCCCACCCCAATACCCCACCGGCGACTGGTGGGGCTTCCGCAACACCCTCGCCAACCACGGCCTCACCATCGGCGGCCTCGTCCAATTCGACGTCACCAAAAACCTCCGCGGCGGCGCCGACACCGACAAAACCCCCACCCGCTACCTCCTCGACCTCAGCGCCACCTACGACGCCTCCAAATTCCTCCCCGACGCCACCCTCTTCCTCGACTTCCAATCCCACGACGGCCCCGATGGCAGCAAAACCGTCGGCGACATCCAGGGCTTCGACAACCTCGACGGCCCCCACTTCGTCCAGATCTACCAGCTCTGGTACCAGCAGCTCCTCTTCGACAAACAACTCCGCATCAAGGCCGGCAAAATCGACATCAACAACACCGATTTCTCCATCATCGAGCACGGCACGGAATTCCTCCAAAGCTCCGCCACCTACGCCGTCACCAACTACCCCTTCGTCACCTACCCCGACCCCGCCCCCGGCGCCGAATTCTTCTTTACCGCCCCCAACAACCTCTACGCCGGCTTTGGCGCCTTCTACAGCAACTCCCAGCAAAACGTCCTCGACTTCGTCGGCCATCCCCAAAGCGTCGAACTTACCTCCGGCGGTTCCTACCTCATCACCGAAGTCGGCAACCGCTGGACCCTCCACGCCAACAACTCCGACCTCCCCGGACACGCCGCCATCGGTGCCTGGTACCACACCGGCGAATCCCCCAAACTCACCGACCCCTCCACCGAAATCCGCGGCACCCCTGGCGCCTACCTCTTCGCCGACCAAACCCTCTACACCCAGAACGCCGCCCAAAACCACCCCAAACAAGATCTCGGCGCCTTCATCAGCTTCGGCCTCGCCAACCCCCGCACCATCCCCATCCAGCAAAACCTCGCCGCCGGTATCTCCGCCACCGGATTCATCCACTCCCGCCCCAACGACATCGTCGGCCTCCTCACCACCTGGGCCCACCTCTCCCCTACCACCTCCCCCACACCCCACCACGACGAAACCGCCTTCGAACTCTTCTACAAACTCCAGCTCACCACCTGGGCCTCCCTCAAACCCGACCTCCAGTACATCATCTCCCCCAGCGGCAAATACCCCGACGCCCTCGCCTTCACCCTCCGCGCAGAAATAGACTTCTAAACGCCACCAAATAAAGCCGGCGATGGCATCGCCGGAATGTGCTCCCGCAGACAACAAGCGCCTCCCAATCGCACGAACCTGCTCCGGGCGCGTTCCTGATTAATTTCTTCGTGGTCCTTAGTGCCTTCGTGTTCTTCGTGTTTACCGTCCTCCCTCTCGCTACAATAATCCCGTCCGCAAAAGGAGACGCCCCATGCCCGCCAAAAAGATCCTCACCCTCGTCGGCGACTTCGTCGAAGACTACGAAATCATGGTCCCCGTCCAAACCCTCCTCGCCGTCGGCCACACCGTCCACACCGTCTGCCCCAACAAAAAGTCCGGCGACAAGTGCCGCACCGCCATCCACGACTTCGAAGGCGATCAAACCTACTCCGAAAAGCCCGGCCACAATTTCACCCTCAACGCCACCTTCGCCGACGCCCTCCAAAATCTGAACAGCTACGACGCCCTCCTCATCCCCGGCGGCCGTGCCCCCGAATACCTCCGCCTCAACCCCGATGTCCTCGCCATCGTCCGCCATTTCGCCGAAACAAAGAAACCCATCGCCGCCATCTGCCACGGCCTGCAAATCCTCGCCGCCACCAACGTCCTCAAAGGCCGCACCTGCTCCGCCTACTACGCCTGCGCCCCCGAAGTCACCGCCTGCGGTGGCAACTACAAAGAAATCCCCGTGGACGCCGCCATCACGGATGGCAACCTCGTCTCCGCCCCCGCCAGGCCCGCCCACCCCGCCTTCCTCGCCCAATTCCTCAAACTCCTCGGCACCCGCATCGACCCGTAGTGGCATGGGCGTCCCGCCCATGATGGCCCGCAGGCCATTCCGCTCCAAAGGACTTCCAACACCCATCCACCCCGCCGCCTCATACGTATGCCTCAGCACATGACCACAGACACGACTTCCCCTCCTCCCATCGCCCCACCACGCGCTCATTGCCGCGCAAAATCCTGGCTCCCCCTCACCATGCTCCTCACCGGCTCCGCCGCCTTCCTCGCCATCGCCGCCGACCTCCACTTCCACGGCCTTCTCTCCCAATGCGACGAACCCATCCACAAATTCCTCCACACCCACTCCGATCCCTTCGGCGTCATTCTCTTCTCCGCACTCTCCTTCCTCGGCGAGTTCGCTCTCCTGGGCCCCTTCGCCTTCGCCGTCGGCATCTACCTCTTCCTCCAGCGCCGACTCAGGCCCCTCTTCATCTGGGCCACCGCCCTCCTCGGCTCCGCCATCATCAACGAATCTCTCAAACACCTCTTCAAAGTCCCACGACCCACCCGCTACACCTACTACGTCTGGGAAACAACGCACCCCGGCTACAGCTTCCCCTCCGGCCACACCATGGGCGTCGCCATCACCGCCGGCGCCCTCGTGCTGCTCGCCCGCCACCTCGAACTCATCACGCCGAAAACGTTCCCCCGCGCCACCGCCGCCGTCATCGCCCTCTCCCTCGCCGTCGCCTTCGCCCTCCTCTACATGGGCGTCCACACCCTCACCGACGTCCTCTCCGCCCTCGCCATCTCCCTCGCCTGGCTCGGCGCCATCGCTCTCCTCCTCAACGCAACCCGTCGCGTCAGCGCCGGCCCATCCCCGCGCGAATAGCAGAAAGTCCCCTCGCGCAGGCGCCCCCCAACCTCTCGCATACCAACCCTCCCATTCTGAATTCACTGATTCGCTTATTCTGAATTCAAGTTTTCCTTGACAAGACCCCGGTTCGTGATACGTATATAGAGGTTTCAAAGTATTGAAGCCTTCGTCCCACCCACTGCCGTTCTGATGCAGTTGTCGCAGTTATACCCGTGAGTAAGAAAACGACTTCCGCCTGCAAGTTGCCGGGCGGGACAATGTTGCGTGCAGTTTCCCGGCATGGAACGTCCGTGCCGGAACCGTCCCTCTCTCAACTGGAGATGCCCTATGTTCCCCCGATTTCTCCCTTCATCCTGCCCCGCAATCTTCGCTGTCTGCCTCGGGGCAACCGCCCTCCCCGCTCTCGCCGCCAACGACATTCTTCCGGGCTATGACCTGTTCCAATCCCTGCCCGGGACCGAGCTCAACGGGCAGCCGTTCATCGGCGATCCGCTGGGAACCTTTAATTTCGGCGGGACCATCGGCGTGCAGGGCGTGGGAAACGCCGACACCATTATTCAACGCCTCGGATCCGCCGTCAGCCCCACGCTCCCAAGCACCAGCCCCGTGACCGTTCAGGTCCAGATGCAGGCCCTCCAATTGATGACCCCCACTCCCGTCGACCTTGGTGCGGGCACCGGCTTCTACTTCGTTACTCTGCAGTCGGCTCGGCCTGCTGGAGGAACGCCAACCACCGGCAACCTCAGCATTTCTTTCGACAGCACCGGTTCCGGTGGCACGTTCGATTCGTTCTTCGACGTCTTCTTTGATATCCGCTTCGGCAGCTTGAGTGGACCCATCGTCCAATCCACCGACATCACCCTCACCGGAACGGGCAACACCTGGACTCGAACGCCCCCGACAGGATCTTTGGAGTTGCCCGGCGTCAATTATCAGTTGAACAAAACGGACACCTCCGAGGATTTCTGGCCCGTGCCCCCCGTAACCGAGAGTCATCCCGGTGTCGGCGTCCATATCGTCACCGAGGCTTCGCCCGAGCCGGCAAGCTTGGCCCTCTTCGGAATAGGCGCCTTGGCCCTGCTGGGGGCGCGGAAGCGCCTCTAATCGCATAATAGAGCGGCGAGGACAATAGAGCGGCCCGGCGACCTGATCGTCGGGCCCTTTTCACGCCTTGCCATCCCCCCTTTGTGAATTCACTGTTTCACTTTTTCTGAATTCCTCACCCCATCCCCTTCGCCTCCTCCTGCGCCTGATGCCGCGAATACGTACCCGTCACCACCCAATACCCCCCAATCAAATTCCAGAAGATCGGAAAAAACCGTATCGCCTGCGCGATCGCAAACGCCTGGCTCGCCGTCGCCATCCCACGGTTCGCAAAGAAATGCACGATCAACCCATCCAGCACGCCCACCCCCTGCGGCAAACTCGGCAAACTCACCGCCAATATCGCCACCGGCACATACGCCAGATAATACGCCACGTGCATGTGCACCCCGAACGCCAACCCCGACAACCACGCCGACACCGGCAACGTCAACTGCGACAAAATCGAAATCGCAAACGCCCACCACAACAAACCAAAATGCCCCCGATACGTATGCAGCACCTCATCCGCGCGCCGCACAAAGTCCGGCATCCGCGAATGCTCCAGCACATACTTCATCCCCGTCGCCGCCCGCAGCCGATGCGAAAAATACACCACGCAAAACACCGTCATCCCCCCGAGAACCCCACAAATCAGCAGCAGCACATTCCGCAGCGTCGCATCCCCCGTCACCGCCATCCCCTTCGCCGCCAGTTGATGATTCTCCCACAACTGCCACCCCGCCGACACCCCGCCAATCGTCATCAACGCCACCAGCCCGATCACCCGGTCCAGCAGAATCGTAATCAGCGACTTCGTCTTCGATCCCGTCAGCCGCGCCGCATACACAATCTTCACCAGATCCCCCCCCGTGATCCCCGGCAGCATGATCGAATAAAACTGCCCCACAAACGTCAATTGCAGACACTTCGACAGCGGCATCTCAATCCCCTGCGGCCGCATCAAATTCCGCCACCGCACCGCCGTCACCACAAACGGTATCACCAGCATCGCCCACGCCCCCACCAGCAGATACCACTTCTTCTTCGCCACCCCCAAAAGCGACCGCAACCCATGATGCACAACTTCCCCCTCGCCCCTGGCGCCGCTCTGTTCCGCCTTGAACAAACTCCCCGGCAAAACCAGCGTCCGCGGCAAATTAAATTGCTCTCGATTCGATTCATCGATCGTTACATGCACCGCCTTGCCGTCAGGCGACTCGGTCGTCACCGCCACACGCGCCGGAAACTCCACCAGATACCGCGCCACCGGTTGCGATGCCGGCCCCGGGCCCGTCCCTGCCGGCGCCGCCTCCTGCGACACCACCGTCACTTCGGTATCCCGATCAAACGTCAAATTCCGAATCGACTGCCCCGCCCCAATCACCGCCGTGTCGCGCCAACTCACCATTCGCGCCACAAACCAGATCCCCACCACCGCAATCGCCACCTTCAAAAACAGAAAAATCGCCCGCTTCGCAAGGCTCTTCTTTGGCGGCTCGGCCGGAGACGACGGTGTCGCAGACGCAGTTGATGCTGGCGGCATAGATTTCCTGTAGATGATCAAAACGAAAAGGTTACCGCATCCCCCCCCGGGGTGCCATGCCCTTGGCGCAGGGACCCCATGGGCATGCCCATCCAGCTTCCTTATTGATCAAAGTTACCATTCCCCCAATAACCGAATGCCCCTCTTTCCGCCGTCCCATAACCATATTCGCGCACCTTTTGCGCCAAATTTCCCCCAGTCCACCCAAAACTCAGGCGATAATACTTCTGTCTCGCTTTACTCACAGGAGCTACCCATGCGAAAACTCTCTTCCCTCGCGCTCTCCCTCGTCGCCGCCGCCTGCCTCGCCTGCACTACCGGCTGCAATACCCCCACCGTCGCCAAAGGCGACTCCGGCTACGCCGCACGCCTCCAGCCCATCCGCCCCTACCCCGTTCCCATCACCTCGGCTCCCCTCACCGAAATGCCCTTCGATCGCCAGTAATCGCGATCTCCTGCAATTCCTATCGGGATTGGGGGGAGATTGCCAATGACGTACCCGACCTTGGCAATCTCCCCCTCCCTTACTTCGCGGGCATCGTCGCCGCCGGCGCCTGGGGGGGGGCCAGCCACTCCGTCAGCACCGGTTTAATCGCATCTGCCCATATCTGATACCCCTTTGGACTCGGATGCAGATAGTCGGTCATGATCTCCCTCGTCAGCGTCCCGTCCGCCTGCAAAAACTTCTCGCCAATATCCAGATACTTCACCTGCGGCCCAAAATCTTCCTTCGCAATAATCGCGTTCACCTGGTCATTCACCTGCCGCCACTGATCGTCCGGCTTCGGCCCGCGCGGAAAAATCGCCAGCAGCAGAATCTTCGCCTGCGGTTCCTTCTCCTTGAGCTTGTTCACAATCGCCGCCACCCCCGCCGCCGTCTCCTCCGGCGCATTCGTCTTGCAGTTGTTCGTCCCGATCATCAGCACAATCGCCTTCGGCTTCACCCCGTCCAGCTCCCCGTTATCCAGCCGCCACAGCACATGCTCCGTCCGATCTCCCGCTACGCCAAAATCCCCCGGGTTCCATCCCCCAAATTCCTTGTTCCACACTTCCAAACCCGTCACCATGTGATTGTTCAAGTTCGGCGTCCAGAAGTCCGTAATCGAATCCCCCTCAAAATACAGATCAATTCCCCCCTTCTTCGCCTGCTCCACCAGCCCGTCATGATGCTTCATCCATCCCTTGTTCGGCTGCCCCGTCCTCGTATCAAGCCGCGGCAGGGGCTGATCCGCCTGCTCCCACCCGGTCGGCTTCGTCGCCGGCGCGGGAGGGGCATCCGCCCCGGCCAACACCGCCGCCAATGCCAGAATCGCACCCAGTTGAATCCGCCCGAGTTTCATATTCCATTTCCTTTCCGCACAATCGCGTTTCGTGTGGCTTATCAAGTATTCCACATGTGTACGCTACCTCAACGCACTTCGCCCCATTTTCATGCCTCCGGACCCCTCCTCGCCGCCTCCAGCCCACCCCCTCCGTCGCCTTGCATTGCCGTTTTAGACCCCCTATGCTCCAAAATCTTTGCTCAGGAATTCTCTTGCTTATGAGTGCCCCGGTGACCGTGGAACAACCTCTCTCGACAACTGCCGCCCCTTCCGCCACTCTTTCCGGCCATCAACTGACCCACCTCAAACAGTTGGAAGCCGAATCCATCCACATCATCCGCGAAGTCGCCGCCGAGTTCTCCAACCCGGTCATGCTCTACTCCATCGGCAAAGACTCCTCCGTCATGGTCCGCCTCGCCCAGAAAGCCTTCTTCCCCGCCCGCGTCCCCTTTCCCCTCCTCCACGTCAACACCACCTGGAAGTTCCGCGAGATGATCTCTTTCCGCGACAAGTTCACCAAGGAAAACAACCTCCACCTCCTCGAGCACATCAACCAGGACGGCGTCCGCGACGGCATCAACCCCTTCGACCACGGCTCCAACAAATACACCGACATCATGAAAACCGTCGCCCTCCGCCAGGCACTCAACAAGGGCGGCTACGATGCGGCCTTCGGCGGCGCCCGCCGCGACGAGGAAAAATCCCGCGCCAAGGAACGCGTCTACTCCTTCCGCGACAAGCACCATCACTGGGACCCCAAAAACCAGCGCCCCGAACTCTGGAGCCTCTACAACGGCAAAGTAAACCCCGGCGAATCCATCCGTGTCTTCCCCCTCTCCAACTGGACCGAACTCGACGTCTGGCAATACATCTACCTCGAGAACATCCCCATCATCCCGCTCTACTTCGCCGCCAAACGCCCCGTTGTCGAACGCAACGGCGTGTTGATCATGGTCGATGACGACCGCATGCGCCTCAACCCCGGCGAAAAGCCTGTCGAAAAAGTCGTCCGCTTCCGTACGTTGGGGTGTTACCCGTTGACCGGAGCGATCGAAAGCAATGCGACGACATTGCCGGAGATCATCGAGGAAATGTTGTTGGCGAAGCAGTCGGAGCGCCAGGGCCGCGTCATCGACTATGACGAAGCGGGCAGCATGGAGCAGAAGAAAAAAGAGGGTTACTTCTGATGTTTAGCCCCGGCCTTCGGGCCGGGGAATATTCACGAGAAAAATGGTCCTCGCCTATCACATCATCTTCACCGGCTACGGATTCTGGCTGCCCAACGATCCCAGGGGTTCATGGTCCGACTTCGTCTGGGCATGGGAACTGGCCTGCTACGGCAGCGCCACGAAGACCGACACACGCCGGTCCGTGGCCGGCGCGCAACACGATCATGCGCTGCGTCAGGCGGCCAAGACGGCACTCAAGTATCCACCGGTTCAATTCAACGGCATTCAGGCTCGCGCAATCGGGCGCGGTTTTCACGACGCCCGGGACGCCGGGCAGTACCAAATCCTCGCATGTTCTATTCTCCCCGAGCATGTGCACATGGTCATTGGGCGCCACCCGGAACGAACCATCGAAACAATCGCCAACCACCTGAAGGCTCGCGCAACAACGTTCCTTACCGATGACGGATTGCACCCATTTCAAAACGAGATTGCCCGTCGCGGACGTCGCCCATCCCCATGGAGCGAATCTTTCTGGCAGGTTTATCTCGACTCCGAGCATGACATCGAACGTGCGATTCGCTACGTCGAGAATAATCCCCTTAAAGACGGACTGCGCCCGCAAAATTGGCGGTTCGTCGAAAAATCACGTTTAGCCCCGGCCTTTGGGCCGGGGAGCGCTCCACAACTCACTCCCCGGCCCAAAGGCCGGGGCTAAACAGGAATAGCCATGTCCGAGCTTCTCCTCCAAAACGAAGACATCCACGCCTATCTCGAACGCCACCAGCGCAAGGAACTCCTCCGTTTCCTCACCTGCGGCTCCGTCGACGACGGCAAATCCACGCTCATCGGTCGCCTCCTTCACGACACCAAGGGCATCTACGAAGACCAGCTCGCCGCGGTGAAAAAAGACTCCGTCAAGCACGGCACCACCGGCGAAGGCCAGATCGATCTCGCCCTCCTCACCGATGGCCTCCGCGCCGAGCGCGAGCAGGGCATCACCATCGACGTCGCCTACCGCTATTTCTCCACCGACAAACGCAAGTTCATCATTGCCGACACCCCCGGCCACGAGCAGTACACCCGCAACATGGCCACCGGCGCCTCCACCTGCCACCTCGCCATCATCCTCATCGACGCCCGCCACGGCGTGCAGGTGCAGACCAAACGCCACTCGTTCATCTGCTCGCTGCTCGGCATCAAGCACCTCGTCATCGCCATCAACAAAATGGATCTCGTCGGCTTCTCGCAGCAGCGATTCGAGCAAATCCGCAAGGACTATCTCGCCTTCGCCGAGAGGCTCGGCACGGGCGGGGGCGGCGATGTCGTCTTCATCCCCATGAGTGCGCTCAAGGGCGACAACGTCGTCGAGCCCTCCGCCGCGATGAAGTGGCACAAAGGCAAAACGCTGCTCCAGCATCTCGAAACCGTGCAGATCGCCGGCGACCGCAACCTCCGCGACCTCCGCTTCCCCGTCCAGCTCGTCCTCCGCCCCAACCTCGACTTCCGCGGTTTCGCCGGCACCATCGCCTCCGGCATCATCAGGAAGGGCGACGCCGTCCGCGTTCTTCCCTCCGGAAAAACCAGCCGCGTGAAATCCATCGTGACCCTCGACGGTGAACTCGACGAAGCCTTTGCGCCGATGAGCGTCACCGTCACGCTCGAACATGAAATCGACATCTCGCGCGGCGACATGCTCGTCCACGCCGACCCCGCCGAAAAAGAACTCCTCCCCGAATCCGCCTCCGACGTCGACGCCATGATCGTCTGGATGCACGAACAGCCGTTCGTCGCCGGCAAGAGCTACTGGTTCAAACAGACCACGCGCGTCGTCTCCGGCTCCATGACCGAACTGCAGCATGCCGTCGACGTGAACACGCTCGAACATCGCCCCGCCAGCCAGCTCGGCCTCAACGAAGTAGGCCGCGTCGCCCTCTCGTTCTCCCGCAGCCTCGTCTTCGATCCGTACAAAACGAATCCCGCGACCGGCGCCTTCATCGTCATCGACCGCCTCACCAACAACACCGTCGGCGCCGGCATGATTATCGCCAGGCACGACACCAGCCGCTCCGCCCGCGGCCGCGTCAGCGTGCAGGAGCGCGAAATCCGCCTCGGCCAGCGCGGTGCCGCCGTCTGGATCCACCGCCAGATTGCCGATGAAATCGAACGCGAACTCTTCGAAGAGGCCCGCACGGTTGTCCGCCTCGACACCGCCGACTTCGACGCTTCCACCCTCCCCGAGGTCGCCCGCATGCTCGTCGATCAGTCGATCATCGTCCTGATCAGCGGCGACGTTCCACCCGCGGATGACGACCTGCTCCGCGCCGAACTCGGCGCCAGCCTCGTCATCTGCCCCGAACCCGAGGCCGATCGCGCCATCAGCCGCATTCAGCAGAACGGCGTCGGCGGCGTCGAACAATCCATCGCCGGCGAAGGGATCTAGGCGAATGACGAAATTCGAATGACAAATGACGAATCAATGCTCAAATCTTCAATGAGCAAATCGTCAAAACCGCGAAGTGCGCGTTTCGTCATTCGATCATTGGTCATTGGGATTTGATTCGTCATTTGTCATTCGTTATTCGTCATTAAACGCGTATGTGCCCGTTCCCCATCACCACATACTTGTACGTGCACAAATCCGCCGCCCCCATCGGCCCGCGCGCGTGCAGCTTGTCCGTCGAAATCCCGATCTCCGCCCCCAGTCCGTACTCGCCGCCGTCGGCAAACCGCGTTGAGGCATTCACCAGCACGCTCGCCGAATCCACTTCCGTCGTGAACTTTCGCGCCGCCGCCAGATCGTTCGTGATGATCGCATCCGTATGCTGGCTGCTGTACTTCGTGATGTGCTCGATTGCTTCCTCGATGCTGCCCACCTGCTTGATGGCGATGATGTAATCGAGGAATTCGGCGCCCCAGTCGGAGTCCTTGGCAAGCTTCGCATCCTGCAGCAGCCCCAAAGAAAACTGGTCCGCCCGCATTTCGACTTTTTTCTCGCGAAACGCCGCCGCAATCCGCGGCAGCACCTTCGCTGCAATATCCTTGTGCACCAGCAGACACTCTTCCGTGTTGCACAGCGCAACGCCATCCACCTTCGCGCTCACGGCGATCTTCACAGCCATGTCGATGTCCGCCGCCTTGTCGATATAGACGTGGCACACACCGCGATAATGCTTGATCACCGGAATCGTCGCCTGCTCGACAACGCTGCGGATCAGGCCTTCGCCGCCGCGGGGGATGATCAGATCGATCAGCCCCTCCGCCGTCGCCATCGCCCCCACCGCGGCGCGATCGGTCGTCTCCACGAGCTGCACCGCATCTTCCGAAATCCCCGCGTGCTTCAACCCTTCCTTGATGATCTGCGCAATCGCCTTGTTTGAATGGATCGCCTCCTTGCCGCCGCGCAGAATGCACGCATTTCCGCTCTTCAAACAAATCCCCGCCGCATCCGCCGTCACATTCGGCCGGCTTTCAAAAATAATCGCCACCACGCCGATAGGCACGCGCCGCTTCTCAATCCGCAATCCGTTCGGCCGATCATATGCCTCAATCGTCTGTCCCACCGGATCGGTCTGCAGCGCGATCTCCCGCAGCCCCTGCGCCATCGACGCAATCTTCTTCTCCCCCAGCGTCAGCCGCGTCAGCAGCGGCCCCGCCACCCCATCGCGCTCGGCCTGCTCCAGATCCTTCTGGTTTTCTGCAATCAACTTCGCCTGATTCGCCAGGATCGCATCGGCAATCTTGTTCAGCGCGAGATTCTTCTGCGCGCCCGACACCGCCGCCAGTTGCCGCGCTGCCGCTCGGGCGCGCTTCGCCATCTCTCGAATCTGGTCGGCAACAGAAGTTTTTTGAACGTCCACCGCGGTCATAAACACTCCGGATTTAGCAGCCGGACATTGTAGCATACGACCGTTTGGAGTTCCGCTTGGAGCTCCGCCCTCAGGCGGCCATTGGCGCTCACACCCGAGCAAAAGCCGCTCGAAGGCGGAACTCCGAACACGCCGTTACACTATCTCCATGAACATTCTCATCCTCGGCGGAACGTCGTTTACCGGTCCTCACCTCGTGCGGATGCTCGCCGCGCAGGGCCACGCGCTCACGCTCTATCATCGTGGTCAGCACAACATCGATCTCCCTCCGAACACCACGGAAATCCACTCCGATCTCGCCGACCTCCCCGCCCACGCCGCCCACCTCCGCACCCGGCATTTCGACGCCATCCTGCACATGCACGCCATGACACTACACGAAGCTCAACTCGCCATCGACGCTTTCGCCGGCCACACGTCGCATCTCGTCGTCGCCTCCAGCCAGGACGTCTACGCCCCATTCGGCGCCTTGCTCAAAAAGGAAGAACGCCTCCCCTCCAGCCTTCCCATCTCCGAAGATTCTCCTCTCCGTACGTCGCGCTACATCCGCGGGGGCGGCGCCCCGGCTTACGAAAAGATCGACGTCGAAGAAACGTTTCTCGCCCACGCCAAAAAACTTCCCGTCACTATCCTCCGCATGCCCCCGACCTACGGCCCGCACGACCCCAACCACCGCTTCTTCCCCTTCCTCAAACGCATCGACGACAAACGCCCCGCCATCCTCCTGGATCCCGCCCAAGGCAACTTCAAATGGTCGCACGCTTACGTCGAAAACGTCGCCCACGCCTTCTCCCTCGCGCTCACCGCGCCCCCGCCCGCCGCCTCCCTCCGCGCCCGCATCTACAACATCGGCGAAGGCCCGCACGCCAAAACCCCGACGATCGCCGAGCGCCTGCACGAATTCGCCCGCGCCGCCAAATACCGCGGCCAGATCCTCATCGTCCCGCGCGATCACTGCCCGCCCCATCTCCTGCACGACGAACTCGACTTCCGCCACGACCTCATCATCAACGACGCCGCCATCCGCAAAGAGCTCGGCTATTCCGAAATCGTCCCGCCCGACGAAGCCTTCCGCCGCACCATCGCGTGGCAGCGCCAGAATCCGCCCCCCTCCATCGATCCCGCTGAATTTGATTACGCAACTGAAGATAAAGTGCTCGCTGCGTTTGGTTTGCTGCGCTAATTGTTACAATGCCGCGATGCAACCCGATGTGCCATCCCTCGCGATCGATCATCTCGATCACCTCGTGCTCACCGTGGAAGACACTGCCCGCGCGTGCGCCTTCTACGAAAAGCTCGGCATGACCCGCATCACGTTCGGTGACGGCCGGGTCGCAGTGGCCTTCGGGTCGCGTCTCCAGCAGCGGATTCATTTCCACGAAGTCGGCCGGGTGATCCATCCCCGTGCCGGCCGGGCGACCGTGGGGAGCGCCGATTTCTGTCTGATAACCTCGCTGGATGTCGAAAGCCTGCAACACCGTCTGGGCGCTCTGGGTATTTCCCCAGAACTCGGACCTGTCCCGCGCAACGGGGCTGCAGGGCCGATTCTTTCCTTCTACATTCGCGATCCCGATAATAACCTCGTGGAAATAGCTGTATCCGTTGTTGCGAATGATCCCACCGGTATTTAACGCGCCGTCAATCTCCCAGGTTCTTTCTTGCCAGCGGCCGTTTTGGCGATACGTTTCAGTGCAGTTCGCTTAAGCTTTCCCCCGTTTTGCATCTTGTTGAAGAGAGAGAGATTTCATGCGAAATCGCCGGACGATTGTCGGATTTGCAGTTCTCGCCGCTGTGGCCGCGATCAGCCCCCTTGGGCACGCCTTCACCATCACCCCCACTTTCTCGACCAACACCACGCAGGCGTGGGATGCCAATTCCATGGCGATCGTCAATCAGGCCATCAACGACTGGACCAGCGTCCTCTCGTATACCGGCCCGAACCAGAACATCGACATGAGCTTTCAATTCCTGGATGGCGGGTCCGACCCTTTCAATTCCATGACGTACCTCGGCAGTTGGCGCGGCATCATCAACAGTCCGCCCACCGGCACAAATGTGTTCCCCTCCACGCCGGAGGTGAATCACCTCGTTAAGATCAACTCCGATCTCATGACCGTGCGCAATGGCGGCGTGAACTATCCCGACTACCTCGTCCTCGCCTTCACCTCCGCTCCCCCGACGGCCAACCAGTGGGACGCCCTCACCGTCATCCGCCACAACATCGGTCAGGCCCTCGGATTTTCCATGCTCTACGTGGATTCCTACGGAAACTCCCTCGCTAACAAATGGCAGGACCAGGTCACCGTCACCGGAAGCAATGCGGTCTTTGATCAAACGCCCGGCGGCTTGAACATCCCTCTCGTCTCCTCCAATAACGTCACGCAATTTGCCGACCCCACCGATCTCATGGGCCTCGGCAACGGCCCGAGCGCCCTTCCCCTCGCCACCCGTTTAGCCCCCAGCTTCCAGGACTTCGAAGCTCTCTCCCTCGCCTACAACTACGCCATCACCGTCAACGCCGGCACCTCTTACAACTCCACGACCTTCAAAACCCAGACGATCACCATGAACGGCTCCGTCCTCGTCGCTCCCTCCTCCGCCACGCGCCAAACCCCTGGCATCACCCTCTCCGCGCAGAACATCACCTTCGGCGCCGCCGGCTTTCTCGACATCTCCAACCACGACCTCATCATCCACGGTGGTTCCACCCTCGCCCAGGTGCAGGCACTCGTCGCTGCGGGCCGCGGTAACGGCTCCTTCAATGGCACCACCGGCATCACCAGCTCCACCGCCGCTGCTCACGGGCTCAACCTCGGCGTTGGAACCGCGGGTGCCGCCAACATCACCACCTTCGACGGCGTTCCCGTCTCCCCCTCCGATATCCTCGTCAAATACACTTACGCCGGCGACGCCAACCTCGACGCCCACATCGATCTCACCGACCTCTCCACCGTCCTGAACCATTTCGGCCAGACCACCGCTAACTGGACCGACGGCAATTTCGACGGCGCCGCTACCATCGACCTGACAGATCTCTCCGCCGTCCTGAACAACTTCGGCCGCTCGGTTCCGCAGGGTTCCATCGCCACGCCGAGCGCCACCCAGACGCTCGCCATGGCCGCCCCGGAACCGACATCCCTCGCCATCCTCGCCGGCGCAGCACCTGTCCTGCTCCGCCGGAAGACACGCCGGGCGTAAGCCGCTCGGCATCAGCGGTGGTACTTGTTCCAGTCGCTTTTTCCCCGGCGGTCGCGTTCCGCCCCCGCCTTTTTCTCCAGCTTTTTCTGCTTGCGATCCGCGATGCGATTTTCCCGTTGCGCCATCGCCGTCACTTCCCGCTGCAGTTTCTGGTAACTCTCCAGACGCTCCGGATCGAGCGTTCCCCCTTCCACCGCCGCCTTGATCGCACAACCCGGTTCCGTCTCATGCCGGCAATCCGTGAAGCGGCACGCCGTCGCCAGCTCCTCGACATCTTTGAACGTCGAGATCAGCGCATCGGTTGCTTCGCCCAGCGATAAGCCACGAAGGCCCGGCGTGTCGATGATCAGCCCGCCCGTCGACGTGCGCACAAGGTGGCGAAACGTGGTGCAGTGCCGGCCCTTGTCGTCGAATTCGCGGGCCTCCATCATGTCCTGCACGTCCGCGTCGGCGAGGTAATTCACCAGCGTGCTCTTCCCGATGCCGGAGCTGCCGAGGATCACGCTTGTGACGCCGCGCTTCAGATAGCTGCGCACCGCCTCCATCCCCTCCCCCGTCACCACGCTGATCGGATGAATCGCCGCCCCGCCCGCCACCGCCCGCACCTCGTCGATGAAGGGTTCCTTCTCGTCGCACAGGTCGGCCTTGGTGAGCAGGACCACCGGCTCCGCGCCCGACTCTCGCGCCAGCGTGAGATACCGCTCCAGACGCCGCAGGTTGAAGTTGTCGTTCAGCGAGGTCCCGAGAAACGCGACATCCACGTTCGTGGCAAGGATCTGCTCGTCAGCCTCGAGCCGGCGGGCAAGGACGGAGCGACGCGGCAGGATTCGGTAAATCTGCACCGGCCCTTCCGCGTTCTTTTCCTGCAGGTGCTCGAGCCCGCGGAGCATGACCCAGTCGCCGACCGCGGGGAAATCCGCACGCACCGCGCCGGCATGCCGCATTTTGCCGGAGATTTCCGCCCAGATGTTCCCCGCCGCCGAGTGAACGTAGTACGCCTCCTTGTGCTCCTGGATCACGCGCGCGGCATTGCCGGGAGGCTCGTGCCGCTCCAACTGTGCCGCGAAGGCGGCGTTCCAACCATAGGTTTCCAGATGATCCACGCGGGTCGGTCTCGCAAAAGGAAGAAAACAGGCCGGGGTATTCTATCAGCATCGCCTCGCAACTTGGGTTCGGCACGAAGGCTGCGCAAAAAGACGGGCGCGTCGCAAAGGCTGCGACGCGCCCGCTGGCGGAGGAGGAAATGACTCGTTCAGGCCGCTTCAGCAATGCTCGGCGGATCCGCCTGGATCGCAAGACTCGGGTGGGCGGTGACGCTCACCGCCTGCTCCGGGTTTTCGGAAACCCAGATCACGGAGCCATTTGCGACCACGCGGGAACGCAGGACGCCGGCGCTTTCGGACCCTTCCGGGGCGGCATCTTCCAGTACGAAAAACGCGTAGCGGTGTTTGCCCGCCGGCAGGTCGATGATCCGCTCCCAGGAACCCGGGGCGACCTCGACCAGCGGGTGGGCGCTGGTGTGCCAATTGTTGAAATCGCCGACCACAGCGACGTGGCGGGCGTGGGGAATCCGGACCCGGATGGTATGCGGAATATAGACTTTCATGACACCCTCCCGAGGGGTTTTTTCTGCCCGCACAGCCTTCCCGGCTCAGCGAACAGAAGAGTAGCAAGTGATTGTTAAGAGCAGATTTACGATGTTGTCAGAGACGGTTTTTAACCGCTTTAGGGCCGACAACACATTCGCCGTAGGGAGGTACGGCTGAGGCGGGCAGGAGGATGGATGAGCAGAGGCATTTCAGGCTTTCTTGCTTTGCGACCGACCGAATTCCTACTATTCCTATCGGTTTAGTAGATTATTGAGGTTGGCGGGCCGGGAGTCAAGGCAAATCCTGGATATTGAGCGGAGAGGACGGGGTGGCGGGTGGGGGGGTGATGGGATAGACTCGCGAAGCGGATACGTAGCGCAGGCTTCCAGCCTGCATGAGGCGGCCAGGATGGCCGCGATACGGGAGCGGTCGGTGTTTGAGCGCGTGATGATCGTTGGCGTGGGGCTCCTGGGGGCATCGCTGGGGCTTGCGCTCAAGGAGCGGGGGTTGGCGAAGCGGGTGGTGGGCGTGGGGCGGGCGGCTTCCGCTTCTCTGGGGATTGCAAAAGCACGCGGGGCGATTGATGAGGCGCATACGGAAATTCATACGGCCCTGCTCCGCTTTGGACGGTCGATCCTTTCCACGAGCGGATCGATCCCTTTCACGGGCGGCCCACAGGAGCTGGTCGTTTTGTGTACGCCGCTGCGGCAGTTTCCCGGCGCGCTCGAGGCGCTGCGCGGGCGGGTGGGGCCGCACCTGCTGGTGACGGATGTGGGGTCGACGAAGGGGGAGGTGATGGGATGGGCGAAGCGGATTCTGGGCGCAGACGCCCGGTGGTTTGTGGGGTCGCATCCGATGGCGGGTAGCGAGAAGCACGGGCCGGGGGCGGCGCGGGCGGATTTATATGACGGGGCGGTCTGTCTGATCTGTGGCGGCGAGGCGGAGGCGGCGGCGCTGGGGAAGATCGAGGCGATGTGGCAGGCGGTGGGGATGCGGACGCTGCGGGTCGATTCGGCGGTGCATGACCGGTGGGTGGCGACGATCAGTCATTTGCCGCACGCGGTGGCATTTTCGCTGATGAATGCGGCGGCGCGGGAACCGGAGTCGCTGCAGGCGGCGGCGAATGGCTTTCTGGACACGACTCGCGTGGCGTCGAGCGATGTCGACATGTGGACGGATATTTTTCTGACGAACCGCGCGGCGCTCGTGGCGGCGATTGATTCGTTTACTGCGGATCTAAGCGCGCTCAAGGCGGCGGTGGTGGCGGGGGATGAGCCGGCGATTCGTGCGGCGCTCTCGAACGCAAAGAAATCACGCGATGAACTGGTGGCCCGGCGGACGCCGGGGCAACGAGAATCGGGATCGGGTGAATAATGTTCGGCGGCGCTTATTACATATGGATCATGGCCGGCTTCTTTCTGCTGGCGGTGGGCGTGATCGGTCTGTTCGCGCTGATCCTGTGGGTGGGGCACCTGATTGAGAAAAAGGAGACGGGGGCGACGCATGGATTCCTGGAGTTGCCGGACGAGTTGCGGGGGGAAGCGAAGGGAGACGTGAAGCACGAAGACACGAAGCCCCCCCCCGGCACGAAGGACCACGAAGAGGGAACCGCGGATAAACACGGATGAACGCGGAAGGAAAGCGGAGGCGAAAGACTGGCCTTATGAGATTCGAGAGTCAGTCCTCTCCAGATGGGCTCGCCTTCATCGGATATTCGTCGTGTATTGATAATCGGTATCGGGGAAGGAGATCACGACCCGAGCGGCGTCTGGCATAAACGGTAGGCGGATATGTTTGGGTTCGCCTTGTATCCATTGGGGGAAGGAAATCCGGATTTGTCTGGAAAGGGTGCCGCGCTGGATGAGCAGTTCAATCTGTCCTTTTGGAATAAAAGCTAAGCCGTCGAGGGTGAGGGACACAAAATTAACCCTGGAACCGAGGAGAGCTTGCTTCGATTCACATGCACCGATGATGCGCAACTTCTCGCATCGCCGGGCGATGGAATTGTCTCGATCGTTGGCGGTGAAATTGCAAAGCAGGCGCGTTGAGAATTGTGGTGACAAGATTTTGACGGATATTGTTTTGGGGTTGGTGACGGTAAAGCGGTTGAGAATCTGATCGACGATTTGTGTTCCTTGGGAGTATGCGGTGAGGAGGGTCGTATTCTTGGGCCAATTTTTGATGAAATGGACATTCTGATATGTCTCGCCATTGGCGTTGGCGAGTTCGACGAGAACGGTGCAGTCGGAGAGGTCGCGGCCATTGTTAGTGAGTTGGAGCAGATCGTTCGGGCCGGTAGGGCCCCATGCGGGGTGGAACTGGATGGTGATTTGATCGTTGTTTTCGATCGGCGGCGCTGCGTATTTGGCGGCGACCTTTGTGAGAAGCAATCTGTCCGCTTGGATCGCGTCTTCATCGGTGGAAATGCGGGCGAGTTTCTCCCGTTCGATTTGGGTCCAGTCGCTTTTCTTGTCGTTTTGTTTTTGCTGTTCGTCGAGCATTTGAGCGGCCGCGGCCAATAAGCCGACCGGGCATTCGCTGGTGATAACTCCGACGATCGGTTCGAGCGGCGGATGCGACGTCGACGGAAGCGGTTTGGATTTTAAGGTGGCCTCGAGGGCCTCCATCTGTTTGATGAGGTCTTCGATGGTGGCTGCGCAAGAGGACGAAATATAGTTAATGTCCCCATCCGAACTGTGGAGGCTGTGCAACTCCATTGCACAGGATTGTGCGTTTGCAATTACGGCGGCCGTGTTCAATTTCTCCCGCGAGGCAGTGGGGGTTGAGGGGACGATGGGTTGTGCAATCATTGCTGCGAGCGTGCAGTACTCCGCTGGAAGTGAGGTGGCGGCGGGAGTAGCGGATGGCTCTGAATTTGGTTGGGAAGCAGTTGTCGGCGGTGTGGGCTGTGGAGAGTGGTCACAACCCGTGACGATGGCTGAGGCGGTTGCAAAGGCAATGACTATGGGGGCTAATCGCCGCATGAATGATCCTCGCTACATTGCTAAACGTGATGTTAATCCTTCGTATTGTCGCCACCTGATTGGCGACAACGGGATGGTCGATCCGCAATCAGACGTTTACAGTTGGTGATTTGGACAGATTAAGCGAGTGGCGGAATTGCCGAAAGGGATATATGGAAATTGGCATAGTGGTGCAGCGGTGGGGGTGATGGGGGATTGGGGGACGTGCGGGCGCGTCCCATTGCGACTTGCCTCGCGACCGGCGGCCCATTGGGCCGACGCTACACGGGGGGCAGTGCCGAGTCGCCCGCAACAAGTCGCCGTCAACGGAAACGGTACTCCTGTCGCGGCGATTTGTTCGATTGTGGGATGCTGTCATGAAATTGAGTGTCATTGGCGTTGGCCGGGTCGGGCGGGCGGTGGGGTTATCGGTGATTGCGCGGGGCCTGGTGGATCGGCTGGTGTTGGTGGGGCGCACGCCACGGTCGGCGGCGGGCGATGCGGCGGATTTGCGGCATGCGAGTTGCTGCACCCGGCCGGCCGTCGTGGTCAGCGGCGGGGTTCCGGAAACGGCTGGGTCCGATGTGGTCGTGCTGACCGCCTCGGCAGAGCATGTCGCGCACGATCGGCGGGCGACGGCTAAGCCCAATGGGGAATTGTATCGCCAATTCATCAAACCGCTGGCCCAGGCGAGTCCCAAGGCGGTATTTATCGTGGTGACGAATCCGGTGGACCCCCTCACGAAGCTTGTGCAGGATGAGAGCGGGTTGCCGCACGGGCAGGTGCTGGGGTCGGGGACGCTGCTGGACACGCTGCGCTTTCGGGACCTCCTGGCGGAGCGGTGCGATGTCCATCCGCGGGATCTGCGGGCGTACGTGCTGGGCGAGCATGGGGACAGCCAGGTGGCGGCGATATCGGCGGCGTCCGTCGGCGGGGCTCCGCTCGGATTGCCGATCGAAGAGGTGCGGGAGCTGGCGGACAAGGCGCGGATGGCTGGGCAGTTGGTGGCGCAGGAGAAGGGATATACGGATTTCGGCGCGGCGCTGGCCACGACGATGATCGTGGAGGCGATTCTACATGACAGCCGGGAGGTCTTGCCGGTGAGCACGCGGCTGACCGATTATTGCGGAGTCAGCGGGGTCTGCCTGTCGGTGCCGGCGGTCGTGGGGCGGCAGGGCGTGATCCGAACGCTGCCCATCCGTATGAACGAGGAGGAGGCGGCGGCGTTTCGCGCGTCGGCCGAGCTGATGCGCGGCGTGGAGTGCTGAGCGAATCGGGGGGGCATGGGGGAGGGGCGACGGGTCTACTTACACTACGACTTGCGGCACAGCACCTGGTATTGGGCACCCAGGGGGAGACGCGAGACGCACGGTTCCAACGCGCGGAGGGGGGAGAGCATCTTGGGGAAAATGAAGAGGAAGTCGGTGCGCAGGACGGTGAAACCGGCGGCGCGGGCGCGGCGTTTGGTTTCAATCGCGGAAAGCGTGATGGCGTCACGGTCGAACGGAATGCGGCTCATGACCCAGCGGGTGCCCGGGTTCCAGGGGTTGTTTTCCCACAGGGCGAAGAGGCCGCCGGGCTTGAGAGCGCGGTGGACGAGGGCGAGCGCGCCGGCGCGGTGGTCGGGGGGGATGTGGTGGAAGGTGCCGTTGGAGTAGGCGAGGTCGACGGTGTTGTCGATTCCCGCGGAGGCGGTCTGCTCGGGTGTGTAGACTTCGGACCAGGGATAATCGGTCTTGGCGATGGCGAGTTCGGCGGTGGAGACATCGACGCCGAGGAGCCGCTGCGTCTTAAAGGTGTCGCGCAGCTTGGGGAAGGCGGAGCCGGTGCCTGCGCCGTAATCCATCACGACGATATTGCTGCGGGAAGCGCCGAGCCGCGAGAGGCAGCGGGCGGTCCAATCGATGCGGCGCTCGATGAAGTAATCTTTCCCCTCGCCGGAGAGGGAAATGCCGCGGTTGAGGGCGGCATCGTAATCGCCGGCGAATTGGTCGAACTCGGGCGTGGCTTGGGGTTGGGGAGCGGTCATCAGCGGCGCCTCATGCCGAGGATGCTGATGAAGAAACTGGAGAGGATCGTCTGGAATCCGAGGGCGGCGAGGGCGACGCCGGGAATGACGACGCGCATCGTGCTGGCGTAATCGAGGTGGCCCCAGCCGCCGGCGGCCCAGCGGATGGCGATCCAGAGGACCAGCCCGATGCCGCAGAGGAAGGAGAGTGACCCGGCGAGCAGCCCGCGTTCGAGGGTGGCGATGCGGAAGAAGCCCAGGAGGCGCCGATCGTCGGGCATGAGGCCTTCGCTGATGGCGAACACTTTGGCGCCGATGGCGAACCAGATCGCCTGGTAGCCCAGCAGCAAGGCGAGCGTGGAGACGAGCAGCGTGTGGACGTCGAAGGTCACGCCGCGGATGGTGACGGCGGGAAGTGCGAGCATGTACCCGAGGATGCCGAGGATCATGGCGAGCGCGCCGGGCATGAGGAAGAGCCAGCGCGGCGAGTACATCAGGTAGAAGCGGAGCGTGCGCCAGCCATCGCGAAAAGTTTTCAAATGAGGCGGGTGCGACTTGCGCCCATCGGGGTGAAGCGTGATCGGCACCTCGGCAATGTCCTCCCCGTAGAGGCTGGACTTGATGATCATTTCGGTGGCGAATTCCATGCCGGTGCAGCGGAGGTCCAGGCGGTTGTAGAGGTCCTTGGTGAAGCCGCGCATGCCGCAGTAGACGTCGTGCATGGGGGCTTTGAACATGAAGCGGGCCATGATGGAGAACATGGGGTTGCCCCACCAGCGGTGGAGGAAGGGCATGGCGCCGGGCTCGACGGTGCCGCCGCCCCAGGGGAGCCGGCAGCCTTGCACGAGCGAGTGCCCTTTGCGGAGGAGTGCGAGGAATTTGGGCGTTTCGAGGAAGTCGTAGCTGTCGTCGGCATCGCCCATGAGGACGTATTTTCCGCGGGCCGCCGCGATGCCGCCCATGAGCGCGTTGCCGTAGCCTTTCTTCGGGACGTCGATGACGCGAGCGCCGAGCTTGCGGGCGATCTCCTGCGAGCCGTCGGTGCTGCCGTTGTCGCCGATGACGACTTCGCCGGCGATGTGGTGCTCGCGCAGGATGCGCATGGCTTTTTCGACGCAGGTGCCGATGGTGTCGGCTTCGTTGAGGCAGGGCATGACGATGGAGAGTTCGAGGGGGGCCGTGGGGGTGGTTTCTACGGCAGCCTCTGAGCCGCAGGAAGGCGTCGGCGAAGCAACGGGTGCATGGAGGGTATCAGTCATGGAATCTCGCTCAAGGCCGGCGAATTTGATGAATTCAAGCATACAAGTATAGCGAAAAGCGGTTCTCGCCCAAAGCAAAGGAGAACGCTATTGGGAGGCTGCAATGGGGGCGGGGGTTCCGTCATTTTGTCTTTTTTGCAGGGAGATGTCGCCGGCGGCGGTGTGGAGCCCGGAGCCTTCCTCCCCCTTTTCAACGAGGGGTTTGCTGCGCGAGGGGAGGAGCCAGTCGCGCAGGGCGAGCGTGGGCGTTTCGACGAGCAGGGACATGCCGATGCCGATCGCGAAGGAGGCGATGACGTACCCCCAGATATCGTGTACCGGGCTGGGCATGATTCCGAACCAGCGATACAGATAGAGCGGAAGCCAGATCTTAACCGGCATGTGCCAGAGGTAAATGCTGTAGGAGTGCGCGCCGACGAAACCGAGTGCCCGCAGGGGGAGAGAGAGCAGGCCCTTTGTCGGCAACTGGAACGCAAGCCCGCCCAGGAGGATCAAGCCAAAACCGGTATAGAGGAACGTCAATCCGTAGGTGAAGACAAAATGGTCCCAGACATACATGCGGCAGACGGGGTAGATGAGCGCCAGCCCGGCGGCGAGGAGGACCCAGCGGAAGCGCCGTGCGAAGCGCATCGTGGTGTCGTTGTGAAAGTGATAGAAGTAGGAGATGAAGACGCCGAAGAGGAGCGAATCGAGGCGGAGGTGCGTGGGAAAGAGATTGTGACGATCAGTGTAGGGGCCGAAGCGGGCGGTGATGAGGCGTGCGGCGAGTTCGCCGGCGAAGACGAACAGGCAGAGCAGCGGGAGCCAGCGGAAGGCGTTTTTCTTCCCCTTGTTCCACCAGATCATCGCGAACAGGATGGCGGGGAGGAGGAGGTAGAAGTGTTCTTCGACGGCGAGCGACCATGTATGGTCGATAAGGCCGGGGCGGTAATTCTGTAGAAAGAAGATTTCGTGCAGGACGTGGGAGTGGGAGAGGGCTTTGTAGTTGGCGTTGGAAGCCTGGATGTAGATGACGGCGAGGATCATGAGATAGAAGGGCGGGTAGATTTTGAAACCGCGGCGGGTGAGGAAGCGCCAGACGCGGATTTGGCCGTAGCGCTGATACTCGCGGAAGAGCAGGCCGGAGATGAGAAAGCCGCTGAGGACGAAGAAGAGGTCGACGCCGCACCAGCCGAAGAATTCCCAGCGCAACATGGCGGGCTGGAGCGCGGCGGGCAGGGCTTTCTCCAGCGGCGGGAGGTGGTGCCCCATGACCAGAAGGACGGCGGCGACGCGCAAGAGATCGAGCAGAAGAATGCGATGGGAGGTTTGCATGAGGTTTTGTCCCTCTCAGTGGGCCGATCGGGGTGATGTCGCGGTAGTGCTTGTGGCCGTTGCACCCGCAGGAGCAATTTGCAGCGTTCGGAACAACACGGCGCGCGGGATCGTGCTGTCTTTATCGCCGCTTGCGTATCGGAAAACAATCTCGTTTCGCCCCGGTTTGAGTGCGAGGCTCAGCCGCAGCGGCTCGAACTGAAACTGGCCGTTGAAGCGGTAATCGATGAGCCTGGTTCCGTTGAGTTCAACGGCGATGGTCTGGGCGGGATCGTCGTTTCGCCGCATCAGCAGCAGCAGTTGGGAAGGGCCGCCGGTGGGGGAATCGATGGTCAGGCGTGTTTCGGGGAAAGTCCCCCAGCGGACGAGGGGGAGTTGCCATTCGGGGAAAGGGCCCATCGCCGCGGTGAGACCGTCCGCCTTAGTCCAGCCGAAGAACGGCGGGTACTGGTCCGTCTGCGTGTCCCCTTCGGGCAGGAGCACATTGAAGAGGGCGTAGCGGCGGTACAGGAAATAACGCGTGTTGGTCGGCTCATCCCAGACGGAAACCAATTCCGAGCGGGCGATGATCATGTCGGCGCGGTGCGGCTTGATGCCTTTGATTCTCACGAAGGGCTGGATGTATTCGAATCGCGGCGAGGGGGTCATCTGCTTTCGGATGACGTACATAAGCGCGTAATCCGGAAAGATGCCGTCGGTGGCGATGCCCACCCATTTGGCCCTGTGATTGGCGGCGATGTTGGCGACGTCCTGGAATTCGTCGGGATGGCCGAGGTAAATGAGGCGTTTGTTCATGTTGTCGCGGACGAAGATGCTGGCGCTGCCGAAGACGGGGCGGGGATTGATCAGCACCGAGGGGAGGATCACGAGGAGGGCGAGCACGGCGACGATCGGCGCGAAGAATGCACCGCGGCGGGCGGTCCATGCTGCCGCGAAGACCGGGCAGATCAAGGCGGTGAGGGCGATGTAGTAGCGCACGTGCCATTCTTCCCATTTGATGGCGAAGTTGAACACGAAGAAACCGGCGGCGGAAAGGCCGGCCAGGAGAAGGGCGAAGCTCGTGTCGATTCTTCCGCGGGACATCCAGAGCGCCAGCGGCAAGAGCAGCAGGAGCAGCACGTGGAACGGCGAGCCTACGCGGTCTTCGTCCGACGAATGAAACTCCAGTTTGTTGAACGACGAGAACGGTGTGGTGATCCGCGGGTCATTGATCCCGATGCCCAGAAGATGCTGATGCACCCAGAGCATTCCCGCGTAGATGTCGTCATTGATCGCCTGGCTTGGCACGGCGGAATGCCAGACGAGGTTGCGCATCATGTTGGAAATGATGGCGGCGGGGGCGTGCGTTTCGTTGTAGATCGGGTAGTTGCCTTCCGCGACGGTCGGGCCATTGACGTGGCCGAAGTTTTTTACATTGCGGGCCCACTGCGGCAGATTTACCGACAGGGCCACGGAGCCGATCAGCACGAGAATGCCGAAGTCGCGCCAGGAACGTCGCCACAGCATGGCGATGGTCACGAGCAGGACGATGGTGATGACGAACAGCGGGCCGGTGCCCTTGGTGTCCATGGCGCAGCCGATGGCGCCGCCGAAGAGGATCGCATCGAACCAGTTCAATCGCCAGCCGTCGAGGAGGCGGAGCAGCCACCACCCGCAGATTATGATCCACATGCCAACGACCATGTCGTTTTTCGTGTTGGAGGCTTCGAGGAAAACGACCGGGCTGGCGACGACGAGGAGGCAGGCGAGAAGCTGCGCGAGCGGTTTTCCGCCGAGGCGTTTGGTGGCCAGGGAGACGCCGACGAGCATGATCAGCATGGCGCTGAATTGGATCAGGTTGAGGAGGCGGTCGGAGCCGGCGAGGGTCCAGACTTGCAGGCTGACGAATTCGGAGTAGGGGGCCATCATGAGTTGGCGGAGATCGTTGGTCGGATAGTGGCGGACGTTGCCCTGCTGCATCCACATGACCTGGCGCGGGAGGTGGTAGGCGTAGGAGTCGCAGTTGTTCGGCGGCGAGGCGACGCAACTGGTGAAGGCGAGGGCGATGAGGGCGACGAGAGGGAGCAGGATCAGCCACTCGGGGATCGTCGGCCAGCGGAGTTTCCAATCAATCTTGATCTCGCTTCGGTGGCGGAGGAGAAAGGCGATGCAGGCCATCAGCGGAATCAGCCACCAGATCAGGATCGGCCAGAAGTAGAGGATGCCGAGCTTGCTGTAGAACTCCGTGCCGAGGACAACCCACAAGCCGAAGGCGGCGGCGCTCTGCAGGGTCGCCTCGCGCAGCGATGTGTTTCCGCTGGCCCGCCTTCTGCCGATCACGTGAAGCACCATCATCGCGGCGAAGAAGTCGAGGAAGGGAAGAAGTCCGAGCACAATTCTCATCAGCGTGGGTCCCACCGGTTAAGTCGCTCTGTATCGTAAGCGGGGCGATCTTCTCGGAAACGCACGGGGTGTTCAAGGCGGATCGGGTTCCCGCGTGAAGCCGTCTCGCAATTTCGGGGGATGGCGCAGGCGGAGCGGGGGGATGTCCACTTCCTTCACATCGATCTCGCTTTCCGGGGCGGCAGGCAGCGGGGCGTTCCAGACGCGGTCTTCAAATGTGGAGCCGGGGGGCGGGACGGGGACGTAGACCTGCACGCCGGTGGGGGTCGTGATCTTGGTGACTTCGCTGGCCGGGGTGGGGTGGAACAAGCCTTCGGCGGGCGGGGCGATCCAGACGCTGCGATTGGAAATCAGCGGGGCGAGGGCGAGAAGGACGGCGGTGATGATCGCGGCGCGGCGCTGGACGAGCAGGGCGAGCGATGTGGCCATGAGAAGCATGAAGATCTGCGAGCTGTAGCGCGGATCGGGGGCGGTGAAGAACCAGAAGATGGCGGCGGCGGCGGTGATCGCGAAAAGCCACGCGGCGGAGCCTTGCCAGCGGCGGCGAATGGTGATCACGATAACGGCGGCGGCGCCGATGGTGGCGGGGATGAAACATTTCCAGAGCATGTTCGGCGGCAACAGGCGGCCGTGGATCCAGATCGGTAGCCAGCGCCAGTGGCCGCGCGTGTCGTCGTAGGACATCCAGCGGGCCCAGTTGAGAATGATGTTGTGCAGCCATTCGACTTTGGCCATTGGCATGCGCCAGTCGATGTCGAGGCTCGGCCAGGGGTTGGGGTAGAGCGGGTAGCCGGTGAGGATCGTGAGGCGGGCGGTCCAGGGGAGGAGGAATGCGGCGGCGGCGATGGTTGCGGGAAGCGATTCACGGCGCAGCAGGATGAGCGTGATGGCGATGAGCGGGGCGCAGAGGAGCAGCGTCGAACCTTTGGCGGAAATCGCGGCGGCTGCCAGAAGCACGCAGAGAAAGCCGTTGGTCCGTCGCGCGTCTGGTGCGAAGGCGCGGAGAAAGTAGTAGCCGGCGAGCACGCTAAGGACGGCGGCGCCGATGTCGGTGGAGTCGCTGCTCGCCTGCACGTCGAGCGCCCAGTCGATCAGCAGCGGGGCGGTGAAGAGGAGCGTGCGGTCGGCGAGGGAGCTTGTGTTGGAGGTGAGCACGCGCGTGCCGGCGCGGACGATCATGGCGGCGAGGGCGACGAGGAAGAAGCCGTTGGCGATGTGGCTGGCGTTGCCTTGCCAGAAGCCCTGATCGAGGAAGGCGGAGAAGAGGGTGAGGGTGCTGGAGAAGCCGAATCGCATGTGGAGGTTGGCGAGGCCGGGGACGATGCGGAAGGTTTCGGTCCACTTGATGGCCTGGAGGTGGTAGAGGCCGGCGTCGTATTCGGCGTTCGGCCCGGTGGCGCGGTTGGCGAGCCAGAGGGCGAGGAGGGCGAAGAGGAGCAAGGCGTATTTGGGGGTACTCGCGACGGAGGAGATGATCGACCTGCGGATGGTGATGCAGCCGAGCAGTCCCGCGAGGAAAAGCGTGATGTGGGGGATGAAGTTGATGGGGGCGAGGAAGTGCCAGAGTTGCAGGACGGCGAGGAGGGTGGCGAAGCCGGCGAAGAAGTGGTCGGCGAGGTCGGGGGGGGCGGGCGCGCTATTCACCAAGCGCGGCAGCCACGCGCCGAGGCCGGCGCAGATCGGCGCGCAAAATGCCCACGTCAGGAGAATGCTCAGGATGGCCAGCGCCTGCATCTTGTTCTCCCCCCCCGATGTCTTTGCGAGCACATTCCGGCGATGCCATCGCCGGCTTTATTTAGAACAGCTTGCCGGGTTTCGGCAGCGGGCCGATCAGCGGCTTGGCGTAGGCGATGTATTCCTTCGAGAGATCGTTGCCGTTGACCACCCACTCGACCGGCAGATGTTTCGTCTGGCGGGCGACGTTGCTGAGGGCGGTCGGGAAGAATTCAATCTTGTACGGGTCATTGCTGACGCGCTTCATCGCTACGCTTCCGCTCGTCAAACCTTCCGGAGCCGTGAGAGCGTACTGCACCGCGCGGCGGCCGCACTCGCGGGCTTCGGTGGCGTCGGATTCGGAAATGATCGTCGGGAAGGAGCGCTGGAGGTAGCCGAAGGTGTCGCCGCGGACGCGGAGCTTGCTCGATTCGCCGCGGGAGGCGACGAGTTTGCCGAGTTTGTCTTTGACGAGGTTGGAGAGGTAGTCGGCGAGTGCGCCGGAGCCGGAGAGCTGGCGGTTGCCGTGGGCGTCGACTTCGCCGCCTTGCATGATTTTTTCGGCGAGGAGGGACTTTTTGTCGTCGGCCTTGTAGCGGATGCCTTCGGAGACGGCGATGACGCAGCGGCCGAGCTTGGTGTAGACGCGGTCGACGTCGCCGATGAATTTGTCTTCGGAGAAATCGACTTCGGGGACGTAGATGAGGTGGGGACCGTCGGTGTCATCCACACGGGCGAGGGCGGAGGCGGCGGTGAGCCAGCCGGCGTCGCGGCCCATGATGCAGTTGATCTTGATGCCCTTGAGGGAGCGGTTGTCAGCATCATCGCCCTGGTGCGCGAGCGCCACGAACTTGCCGGCGCTGCCGTAGCCGGGGCAGTGGTCGGTGGTGCGGAGGTCGTTGTCGATGGTTTTGCAGATGTGGTAGACGTGGAGATCGACGCCGGAGGCCTTGGCCATTTCGGCGGTGATGCGGGCGGTGTCGGCGGAGTCGTTGCCGCCGATGTAGAAGAAGTACTGGACGTTGTTCTTTTTGAAGGACTCGAAGATTTTTTTGCAGTATTCTTCATCGGGCTTGTCGCGGGTGGAGCCGAGGGCGGAGGAGGGGGTTTGGGCGACGCGTTCGAGGAGTTCGCTGGGGACGGAGTCGAGGGAGATGAAGTCATTATTGATGATGCCGCGGACGCCGTGCTTGGCGCCCAGCAACTTGCCGATTTTGTTTTGTTTCTGGGCGGCGTTGATGGCTTCGATGGCGCCGACGAGGGACTGGTTGATGACGGCGGTGGGACCGCCGGACTGGCCGATGACTGCATTGCCGGACATGGTTTGCTCCTGGGTTGTAGGGGA
This sequence comes from Phycisphaerae bacterium, assembly GCA_035524355.1. GTDB lineage: Bacteria > Planctomycetota > Phycisphaerae > WQYP01 > WQYP01 > DATKPA01. Next base: position 52,852 of record DATKPA010000102.1, read on the forward strand.
AACAAGGGGAGGAGTATAGCCCGGGAATGGGCGGAGGGTATAGGGTTCAGGGTATAGGGGATCGGCGGATTTTCTGTTCGGGCGTCCTGGAGAAATGGGGTATGTAAATAGGGGATTGGAAATGGGGTATGAGTTTCTCTATTCGGCGACACACCGTTGAGTGGACGGCTTTCTTGGCGCTGGCGATGCTGGCGGGGGAGGGTGGGGAGATGATTAAGTCTTTTAACAAGCATGGGTTACTGGCTCCTTCGCGGGGAGTGGGACTTTGAGAAGATCAAGCGACGTGACGAGCAGCCCCCCTGGGGGTGTACCCAAACAATAACCGAACCAGTTTAGTGGAGGCGTGGGGGCGGGTCAAGCTTTTTCCGGGGTTGGAATTGCATTAGGAGCTGGGGAAGTATGTGGTGTATACGCGGGCGGTGGAGGAGTTGAGGGAGACGTTGCGGGCGATATTGTGTGCTTCGGATGACTGAGGAGGTTTTTTTGTGGCAATTCTTTCTAACGTTCAATATTATTGAACATCGATAAACATTGAACATGCGACTACTGCAAATCGACAATTTCAGTCCGCCGGAAGAAGAGCTGATCCGGGCGTGCGCGCGGGTTTTGGAGCGAATACCTGAGACGCGGGTGGTAGTCAGGAAGGGCGATGCGCGACGTGATGATCAACGGGATGCGCATCTGTCCGTGCAGGACGGCGACTTGCGCACCCCTTACACGGTGGAATGTAAGCGACATCTGGCAGCGGTATTGGATAGTACCGTGCGGCAAGTTCAGGCTCTCGCGGACGAGCACAAGTCTCGGCCGATGATCATGACTACGTACGTGAACGATGCGATGGGCGAGCACTTACGCGCGGAGAGAGTGGACTATATCGATACTGCAGGAAATGCGTTCATCCAGACCGCTTTGCCTCCATTGACGGTTTTCTTTCGCGGTCATAAGCCGGGTGCAAAGGCTCCGCGACCGGGCAGAGTGTTTCACGGGGCTTCGGGCCTGCAATTAGTTGCTCTTCTTTTGACGGCACCCGCAAGGGTCACGAGAACTTATCGCGAACTCGCGCACGACGCCGGGATTTCGTTGGGATCCGCTTCGCAGTTAATGGCGGAACTGCGCCATGAGGGCTACATTCGACCGGGGAAAAAAGAATTGGCGAATTCGGGCGAAATGCTGGAGCAATGGATGCAGGGATACCATGCACGCCTACGGCCGCAGTTGTTTAAGAAGACTTACCGTACCACTGAAGGGCGCGGGCCTGAAGATTTGATTGCGATGCTGACAAGGCTGGAGGATGTCTGGATTGGCGGCGAACTGGCGGCGGGCATTACGACTCGAGGACTGCGGCCGGCTCGTGCGGCACTTCATATTCCGGCTGGATCGAGCCCGGAGCGACTGATGCGTGAATTGCGGTTGATTCCGGATGCCGGGGGCAATGTGGACATAATGCGGCGATTCGGAAGCGGAGATGTGTGGGCACGGACGGGGCCCCGTGGTTTACCGCTGATTGCGCCGCTCTTCGTTTACGCAGAGTTGCTCGAAACGCCGGACGATCGGCTGCGAGAAGTCGCTCGCGCGGTATACGACAGGGAGATTGCACCCTATGTCCCAGGACTCACCGACGGCGGATGATCTAAGGGCGCTGCGTGATTTAAAGGTGAGAGCTGACGCCTGCGGAGTGTCACTGGTGATGATTGGCGCGGGGGCGCGTCTGCTCACATTCGATCAGCGGTTGAACATTCCTTCGCATCGGACAACGACCGATTGGGATTTCGGTGCGCGCGTGTCGGACTGGGCCGCGTTCCACGCATTGCATGCCGAGTTGGTCAAGCACGACTTCGAGGGCACGGCGCGTCCGCATGTTGTTATTCACAAAGCAACGGGCGTGCGTGTGGACCTCGTTCCATACGGCGGCGTAATTGAGGGCGATGAACTCCGATGGCCATCCAGTGACGTAACGATGAACATGGCGGGCTTTTCTGAAGCATTTGAACATGCAGTGGATGTGATGCTCGATCCTGGCCTGCAGGTGCAGGTCGCGACGCCACCTGTGCTGGCGATGCTCAAGTGCTTTTCGTTTATGGACCGCAGCGGAAGAACTCTGGATGACTTTCGCGATCTTGTTTTCATGGCGGAGAGATACTTGTCTGCAGGACAAGAGGGCCGGATGTTCGAAGAGCCCTTCGCGTCGGTAATCACGGAAGAAAGATTCGATTGGCGTTATGGCGGCCCGTTGTTGCTTGGGTACGACATGGCCCGGGTGTGCCAAAGGAAGACTGCCTCGAAGTTGCTTCCGATCATGCGGACGTTGTCGGATGTGGATCATCCGCGGCTTGGGGATTTCTTTCGGCGTGTTGGAGATGAGGCGGAGGTGGAACAGCGGCGATGCCATGTTCGCGCCTTATTCGAGTGGATGGAACGTGGCTTAACGATTTGAGCGAGAAAATGGCCTTGCGGCGCTGAAGGCGGCGCTTGATCGGCCGATGCGCGGTATACGGTGATAGAGATGACGATGAAGAAGAGAATCAATAGAAACGAGTACTACGAGGGGATCAAGGCGGGATTGGAGGAGGCGTTGGCGTGGGCGGAGGGGAAGGAGGTGCCGGTGACGATTCGGGAGGTGGAGTTGCCGGAGCCGCCGAAGGCGATGAGTGGGCGGCAGATTGCGGCGCTGCGGACGAAGAAGATGGGGGTGAGCAGGCGGTGTTTGCGCGGTTGATCAATGATTCGGTCCAGACGGTGCATGCGTGGGAGCAGGGGCGGGGGCGGCCTTCGGGGCCGACGTTGCGGTTTTTGCGGCTGCTCGAGAGGCGGCCGGAGTTGGTGCGGGAGTTTGGGGAGTGAGGGCGGGGGGACGTAAACACGAAGAGACGAAGGGCCACGAAGAGGAAAATGAAGCGTGAGCACTTTGGGCGTTGGCTGATAGGCGGTGGCTGCGGGAGGTTGGCGAGATTTGGGTACGTGGGGTGTGAATGACATCGTGGGCGAACCCCCGCATTTCCATGCGGGGCTCCTCTGTTATTGGTGCGGGGGAGATGGCGCTGGTGGCGTACTACAAGGCGATGGAGGAACCCAGGCCGCTGGCGGAGATTGCGGGGCGACGGGGAAATTGGGTGAGAACGCGGGAATGACGAATGGCCCATGACGAGCGACGAATCAAATCTCAATGACGAATGACGGAATGACGAAACGGGGTCGCGGAGCGGCAGGCGGGCGGACGAAGTGGCGGAAATAGATTGACGATGACCGGACACTAGGTAGATTTATATTGTGGGTTCGCCTGATTCGGCTCGGCCGTGTTGAAGGTCATGTCTGAAATGGTGGAAGGAATTCGATGCGATACATGAAAACTCTGAGCGTGGCTGTGGGCGTGGTTCTGGGTCTGGCGGGGATGAGCAAAGCGAACAGCGTGATCAATCTTACGCCGGTCGCTTTTCCCAATTTCGCCACGGCCGCCGATTTCGGCCAGACGTTTACAGTGCCGGCGGGAAACAACACGGTGTTGTCCTCGTTTGCTTTTTATGCGATGGGCTCCGGGGGAAACATATCGTTCGATGCGGAGCTGTATCAGATTGACCCGCTCACCTCGAAGATCGCCGGGCCGATGCTGTACGAGAGCAGCGTGCGTGTGGCGTTGAACAACCTCACGCGTCAGACGTTTACATTTGCGACCGGCGAGATTCCGCTGGTGTCGGGAGATGCGTACTTCGCGGTGATGCATCAAATGGGTTACGGGAACGTGGGGAACCTGCAGGTAAGCAGCAGCAGCGATCCGTACAGCGGCGGATATGGGGTTTGGCTTTCGAGCAACAGCAATCGGTACGCGAGCGGCGGAGCGTCCTGGTCCAGTTCGCCGCTGGTGAGCGAACTCGGGTTCAATGCGGTTTTCGTGACGCCGCTGCCGGCCTCATTTTACGGGGGTCTGGTGATGCTCGGCGTGGCGGCTGCGGTGTCGATGAAGCTTCGTCGAACCGTGTGATGGTCGCTGCGAGGGGGTTGCCAGCGGGTCATTGCGGGGTGGATGTCGGCGTTATTTGAACAGCGACATGTCCCAGGTCTCGTGCCATTTCAGGTATGGCGTCTGGTCGTTCCATTCGATGGGCAGCCAGATGTAGCGGCCGTCGATGGCGTCCTTTGGGTTCCAGCGGTCGGCCATGAAGATGAACTGGCCGGGGTGGCCGAGGACGGGGAGGATGAAGGTGGATTGGGAGTGGAAGGTGGAGTTGCGGTCTTCGAGGGAGCCCTGGCAGGGGTTTCCGAGGTAGGTCCAGGGTCCCCAGATGGAATCGGCGGAGAAGAGGCGAGCGGCGTTGGGGGCCCAGCCGGTGGTGCCGGAGGTGATGAGGAAGTATTTTCCGTGCTTCTGGAAAAGAGCGGGGGCTTCGTTGTCGGTGCCCTGCTGGTCGGCGGTGAAGCGGGTGAAGTCTTTGGTGACGGTGAGGTAGTCGTCGGAGAGCTGGCAGAAGTGGAGGTAGCGGTTTTCTTCGGAGGAGGAGATGAAGTAGGCGTGGCCGTCGGTGTCGGTGAAGAGGGTGCAGTCGCGAGACATCTGGCCGGCGTCGAAGTCGCGTGCGAAGGTGTCGTGGTCGGGAAGTTCGTTGAGGGGGAGGTGAAGGGTGCGGCCGTCGGCGGTGCGGGTGAGCGGGAGTTCTCCGGCGTTGAGGCGGCCGGCGTGGAGGAAGGTGTAGGGGCCGGCGGGGTTGTCGGCGACGGCGACACCGGCATATGCGGCGGAGTACATGGGGTGGTCGGCGTCTTTTGTTTCGAGATGGAACCACATGACGAATTTGTGGGTGAGGTCGTTGTAGAGGACCTTGGGGCGTTCGAGGATGCAGCCCTCGTGGATGGGGGAGTCGGGGTTTTTGGCGACGGAGAGGGCGATGCCATCGTCGCGCCAGTGGGTGAGGTCCTGGGAGGAGTAGACGTGGACGCCGACGTGGGCGTCGTTACCGGCGGGTCCGGCGATTTTGTGTTCACCGAACCAGTAGAAGCGGCCGTTGTAGAGGAGGATGCCGCCGCCGTGGGCGTTGATGGGGGTGTTGTGGTTGTCGAGCCAGAGGTTGGCGGGGTGGAAGGCGTCGGGGGCGGCTGGCGCGGTGGTGGGAGGAGTGGCAGGTGGAGAGGAGAGCGGGGTGGCGGATTCGGCGCTGGCGATGGCGGCGGAGGTGAGCGCGCAGGACAGGAGGGTGGCGGACAGGGTGCGAGACAGCATGGCTTCTCCCAAGTCACGAAGGGCGGATGAAGATCAATCCCACGGTACAGAAATTTGGTGCCAGCGTAATGCAGGAAGTATCGCATAGATGCCGCGGGCGGGGAAGAAATTTCGCGGTTTTCAGGATTTGGGGAGGGGATGAGTGTTGGGGAGATGGTGCAAAAAAGAGGAAGGCCACCGGAGGGGTGGCCGAATTCTGTTAGAGGAGGGTTTTGGGGTGATGGGCTTGAGGAAGACGACGCCCTACGGCGTGGTCAATGTTGTCCACACCTTCGAGGCGTCAGCCGTTGGAGCGTAAAGGGCAGTCTGCCCTCCTATTGGGGGTCCCGGAATCGTGGTCGACGGAATATTTTTGACGAAATCCTGGTATTTGTGCTGCTCGACATGCACATCCATGAACATCGCGTTGCCGATTCCCATGTGCCGCTTCTGCAGCGAATCAATGAACGCCTCATTGGGGGCGCTTGAGGCTCCATCTAATTCCGCCATCGACGAAATGTATGGCAGATTCGTCAAACCCCGGACATTCGGCGGCGAATCGCACATCAGAAGCGTCGTTTGTGGATGGTTAGATTGCCCCGTCTTGTACATCAGCGAACCGAGGGAAATCACGGGAATATACCGCACCATGGTGTAATCCATCGGTGGGCGGTCGGCGACGTTGCTGTTGCTGACGATCGTCCCGCCCTGGCCGCCCGCAGCTGCCTGTCTTCCGAACATTGGATCCCCCGGACACGTGCGAAATTCCTGGGAGATCTTTCTGCCCTGTGAGGCAAAGCTGTTCCATTCAGGGTCGTAGAGCGTGGGAGTAGCGCCGACGGAGAGTGTATTCCAGTCGTACTTGTTGTTGGCTGCGTCTTTCCATTCCAGGCCGAAATAATCGTTATTCTCCTGCGCGTACATTGTGATTACCGTTCCCCATTGCTTGAGGACAGAAGCACACTGCACGCGAACGGCATTGGACTTCGCCCGCCCAAGCGACGGCAAAAGAATCGCGATCAGCAAGGCAATAATGGCGACGACGACGAGAAGTTCGATGAGGGTAAACCCGCGGGAACGCATTTTCCGACTCCTTGGCATACGGCGAACGCTAGATTTGCAACAGCGCTGGACTTGCGACCAGATGCATCGCGCTGAAAGGAATCTTCAATTGAAGGGATGCCACTGGTGCGATTCAGCGCGAAGAAACGGGCAAACAGAACAAAACGGAACGGATATGTATGGCGTCATCCGTACAACTGCCCGGATGAGCTACTTTTTAAAGTTAATTGATACAAAGCGGCAAGTCAAAGGAGATTTCTAAGAATCTTGATGTGCTGTTGACAGTGAAGCCGGATGCGTCTGGTAAATCCGCGATGGAGTTACGAAAACCGAGGAAAAGGGGCGTTCTTTAATATTTTCGGCCCTTTGTGTTGTACATTCAGACTCAGGGGCGGATATACATGCGCCTGGCGTTCCCGGCCCGGAGCGTCAGTCCATTCGTTCCATGGTGCTCACGGCGTTGAGCACGCTCTGCGACCACGAAGTGGGCTTGATGGTAATTCCGATCCAGGCGTTTCCGGTGAGGGTGGCGGCGTGGCCGTCGGAATACCAGACGTTGAGTTTGTCGCCATTTTTGCCATGCGGGAAAGTATTGGCATTGGCGGTCGTGATGGAAATCTGGTCAGAGCCGAAGGCGACGTTGGGGGAGGGGAAATCCTGCAGTTTGTTGTAGGCGGCGGTGACGATGTTGCGGGAGTCGGCGGCACTGGATTGCAGAGTTTTTTCGAGGAATGGATTCTGGAGGGAGTGGAGCTGGTAGGCGTATCCGAAGTACTGGCCGACGCCGTTGATATTTTGGCCGCTCTGCGGGATGTTCCATTTGCCATCGGCCTGGAGCCAGCTCTTTCCATAGTTGGCGCGGTAGGGGGCGAAGGTGCTGGAGGGGCAGTAGAAGATGCGGACGTCGCGGATGGTACCGATGGTGTTGAGGAAGATCATTCCGTTGTTGTTGTGGTATTGCCAGAGGCCGGGGTATTCGCTGATTTCGGTGACGCTTCCGGCGACGGTGGGATCGAGAGCGGTGGGGGGCTTGGGGTTGAGGCTGATGGCAGCGGGGGGGAGGGTGGGGTATTCGCTGCCATAGGTGTGAAGGGCGTCAGAGACGGAGTGCATATTGGCCAGGCAGGCGGTGCGCTTGGCGGTTTCGCGAGCGTTGCTGAGCGCGGGAAGAAGAATGGCGATGAGTACGGCGATGATGGCGACGACGACGAGAAGCTCGATGAGGGTGAACCCATGTCTACGCATGATACGACTCCCGGGGGATGGGCGCCCAAGCGCGACTGGCGAATCGCGGGTGAACGGCAATAAGAAGTTGTCAACACGCCAGTTGTGAGTATGCCTGTGCTGGCTGAAGAGATGCTCCAGACACCCTGCCGAATGCCTGGGCTGACTCACTTTGATAAGAGAGTCTACGAATTGCGTCGGCAGAATTCTTTGTCAAATGCGCCATATTTATTGCACTTTTTGCACATTCTGGCATTTAGATCTGAGGATGGCATCGCGACTGCTGTTACCGGTCTCGTCTATTCGCGAAAACGACACTGCTCCCTTTGAGTGAGCAGTGGGCGGGACGGGGATCAATACGATTGCGCGAAGATCACCTGCGTGGTGGTTTCCTGGCCGGTGTAGATGTCCTTGCCCGGGGTGGGGGAGGGACCATTGAGGTCGAACGGGATGCAGCGGACGGTGGCTTTGGTTTCTTCCTTGATCTTGGCTTCGATTTCCTTGTTGGGGGTGAAGTAGGCGCGGATGAAGCCACCATTCTCGGCGGTGATTTTCTTGAGTTCGTCGTAGGAGGCGGCGGTGCGGATATTGGCGTCGCGGAATTGGCGGGCCTTGTCGAACATGGCCTGCTGGATGGTGTCGAGCTGGGCGCGGAGCCATGTGGGGGTGATGGCGTCGGTGAGCTGGGTGATTTCCTTGGAGCGGTCGAGGCGCTTCTTGAGGACGAAGGCGTTTTGGTCGACATCGCGCGGGCCGACTTCGATGCGGAAGGGGACGCCGCGCTGTTCCCAGTGGAATTGTTTGTCGCCGGGGCGGTTGTCGCGCCAGTCGACGAGGATCGCCTGGTTGGTTTGCTTATCGAAGAAGTAGCGCGGGAGGGCGGGGTCGGTTTGGCGGGCTTTGGCGGCGGCGAGTTCTTCTTCGCCGACGAGTTGGACGAGGAGCTTGTCGATGAAGGCGGCGACTTTCTGCTGTTCTTCGGGGCTCTTGAAGATGGGGACGATGGCGATGAGATAGGGGGCGGCCTTTGGTGGGAGGACGAGGCCTTCATCGTCGGAGTGGGCCATGATCATGGCGCCGATGAGACGCGTGGAGACGCCCCAACTGGTGGTCCAGGCGTGCTGGAGTTTTTGATCGCGGCCGAGGAATTTGATGTCGAAGGCCTTGGCGAAGTTCTGGCCGAGGTTGTGGGAGGTGCCGGCCTGGAGGGCTTTGCCGTCCTGCATGAGGGCTTCGATGCAGTAGGTGGTGACGGCGCCGGGGAATTTTTCGGCGTCGGTTTTGGCGCCCTTGATGACAGGGATGGCGAGGAAGTTTTCGGCGAAGGCGGCGTAGACGTCGAGCATTTTGAGGGTTTCGGTCTGGGCCTGCTCGGCGGTTTCGTGGGCGGTGTGGCCTTCCTGCCAGAGGAACTCGGCGGTGCGGAGGAAGAGGCGGGTGCGCATTTCCCAGCGCATGACGTTGCACCACTGGTTGATGAGGATGGGGAGGTCGCGGTAGGACTGCAGCCATTCGTGGTACATGTGGCCGATGATGGTTTCGGAGGTGGGGCGGATGATGAGGGGTTCTTCGAGGGGGGCGGCTGGGGCGAGTTTGCCGTCGGCGCCTTTCTGGAGCTTGGTGTGGGTGACGATGGCGCATTCCATGGCGAAGCCTTCGACGTGTTCGGCTTCGCGCGTGAGGAAGGATTGGGGGATAAGGAGGGGGAAGTAGGCGTTGACGTGGCCGGTGTCTTTGAAGCGGCGGTCGAGGTCGCGCTGGATCGCTTCCCAGATCGCGAAGCCTTCGGGGCGGATGACCATGCAGCCTTTGACGGGGGAGTAGTCGGCGAGCTGGGCGGCCTTGATGACGTCGAGGTACCACTGGGAGTAGTCGTCGGAGCGGGGTTTGATGTTTTTGGCCATGATCATCCTGTGGGTTAGGGCAAAGACAGATGGGACGTTTTACGCGGTAGGGAGGGGGGATGCAAGGCGGGCACGGGAAGGAGGTAAACACGAAGGCGCGAAGACGCGAAGGACCACGGAATCGTGGTTGGGGGCAACGCATCCGTGATCATGTACCCGGGTCGAAAAGTTTGCCAACGGGAAGGGGGGCGAGCGGGAAGGCCGTGGGCTGGATTGAGTCTTTGAGCCCGAGTGCCGTGGCGGAGGCATATGCGGCGGCGAAGGGGCTGGCGGGGTCGGTAAGGGGATCCAGGAAACGTTCGAGGCGGCGGTCGATGAGGTTGAGGAGCCAGTATTCGGGGATTTGGGCGCTGGCGTAGAGGTGAGCTTTTTTGCGATCGATGGGGAGGGAGGAGTCGGCGACTTCGATGACGAGGGCGGCGGTGGTGGGGGCGGTGTCTTTGGGTTTGGGGAGTTTGATGATGGCGATATCGGGTTCGGGTTCGGAGTTGCCGATGGAGAGGGGAGCCTGGCAGCGGAGCTCGAAACCGGTGGGGAGGGTGGGGGCGAGGAGGCGAATGAGGCGGCTGATCATTTCGACGTGGGGTTCATTTTGCGGGGCCATTTCGATGACTTCTCCATCAATGAGTTCGACGTGCTGGTTTTGGAAGAAGCCTTCGGCGGCCATGCGGTGGTATTCGTCGCGGGTGAAGCGGCGGGAGCGCGGGGGGAAATGAGTGGTAAGAGTCATGCAGTAACCTCGAGAGCATTATAGCATATGGTTATGACATGATTCTGCGGCGGCTAAGTGATGATGTTTCGGGTGCCGGCAGTTATGATGGGGGGAAAGGGGTGCCGGAAGAAAAGCTTCATCCTGCTTGCTGCGGCGCGGTATAAACAGCGGCGATGATGGACGGATGGATACAGACTTTTACCGGGCGGAAGTTTTTTCCGCTGGCGGCGCGCGTCGAGGATGTGGATGTGCGCGACATTGCGCACGCGCTCTCGCTCAAGTGCCGGTTCAGCGGGCATTGTGCGAAGTTCTACTCGGTGGCGGAGCATTCGGTGCGCGTGAGCTGGGAGATGGAGCGGTTGGGGAAGCGTGCGGCGATGTGGGGGCTGATGCACGATGCGGCGGAGGCGTACGTCGCGGACATCGGCGGGCCGATCAAGAAGCATTTTTACGTGCATGACGGCGACGGGGCGGCGGAGACGTTCGATGCGGCGGAGGATCGTCTGCTGGCGGTGATAGCACACGCGCTGGGGTTCGAGGCGGTCCAGTACGAGGCGGTCCGCGAGGCGGATTACACACTGCTGGTGACCGAGGCGCGGGATCTGCTGGGGCCGCCGCCGGAGCCGTGGGGGATGGTGCAAACGCCGCTGGAGGGGCGGATCGAGCCGTGGGGGCCGGCGGCAGCGGAGAAGGCGTTTCTGGAGCGGTTTGAGGAGCTGCGCGGGTGAGGGGATTACGGAGTCTCGCCGAAGCGGTCGCCGCGTTCGCGCAGTCGCGAAAGGACGGCCTGGTGGATCTGAGAGACGCGCGACTCGCAAAGATTCAGCGTCTCGCCGATCTCGCGGAAGCTCATGTTTTCGTAGTAATACAGCATGATCACGCGGCGTTGGGTCACCGAGAGGCCCTTGGTGATGAACTCGCGGAGGTCGGCACGCTGGGCCTCCAGTTCGGGATCGACCGCGTTCGTGTCGGGAATGGCGTTGAGGCTCACCCCGCTGCCCCCCCGGTGGCCGCCGCTGGAGGAGCCATCGCCCATCTCCTCGTCGGCCACAAGGCGGACGCGAAGCGGCGCGGCGGATTCGCGGCGTGTCGACTGCAGTTCATCGAGGGGCATGCCGAGCGCTTCGGAGAGGGATTCATCGGAGGGGAGCGATCCGGTCTGCATTTCAAGCTGAGTGGCCATTTCGTTCACGCGCTGCATGCGCGAGCGGAGCGTGCGTGGCGCCCAGTCCTGCGAGCGGAGGAAGTCGAGGGCGGCGCCACGCACGCGCCGGCCGCAATAATGTTCGAACTTGATGCCAAGCTCCGGGCGATAGGTGGCGATGGCGTCGCGCATCCCCAGCGCCGCCGCCTGTGCGATGTCTTCGAAGTCGGCGCCCAGGGGGAGCCGGGCATGCACGTGCCGCGCGATGCCGCGGGCCAGCGGAAGATAGTGCACCAGCAGGCGATTGCGGATCGCTTCATCACGCGAGACGAAAAAGCACTCCCAGAGATGCTGGACTTCGTCATCAGGCAGAGTCTGAATGCGGGAGCGCGGGGCGCTGCGATACATAAGACAACCTTCCTTCGAATTCGCCGTGGGGTAGCGGCTGGCGACATCCTTGTCGCCGCGCCGGGAGTTTAGTGACGATCATCCGTGACCATGTGCGGATTTCGCGTCAACTACCCACGAAACACGAACCACTGATTGTCTGTCCGCCCTGTACGAGCAGCGGGGCAAATGCCCGGCGCCGGGAGACGGAGGTGCGTCTGGGAAGCACGCACCCTCGTCAAGTTCCCGCAGCAGACTCAAAGGACTGACCCTCCCTAAAGTCTTTCAGGACGCATGTCCTGGCACGACGGGAAAGTACCCGCTTCCAGTCGTGCAGCTAATCCGGTATGCCTGCGTTGTTAAGCGAGGGCTGTGCCAAAGTATCTAATTCTGCAGCAAGCGACATTTCTACATCACGATGGCGGATGAGTCGGTATGAAGTAAGGGGGGCATTGGGGAGGCGCAATCGGTTTTTGTTTGGAAGCCGCCTTGCAGGATGCAATCGACCTTGCGTATCCCTTTGTAAAGTGCATGGTCACCCTCAAAAAAGTCGGGAGAAAGCTCCAGGATTTGCGCCAAGAATCTCCCCAAAGCAGACCTGAATTGGGGGGGGAGAGCCCTCCCAGTTCAGGGCAATTGCATATGGATGACGGTCTATGGATTTTTGGTCCCCTTTCCCACGCCTACCCCACAAAGCCGCATTCCAAAGGCGGTTTCGGAGGTGAAAGTGGGGCCAGAATCCTCGAATATTCATGGACGAGGTTCCATA
>DATKPA010000103.1:0-16762 GCA_035524355.1 Phycisphaerae bacterium
CCAATCCCCGCCGCCAGCCAGAAGTGCAAATCCCCCCAGTCATGCCGCCCCAACCCCCACAACAATCGCCACTGCCCGCTCCCCGGCGGCAATATGTACCGCATCACCAGCCCCGTCCCAATCATCCCCGCCGCCAGCACCGCCAACACCACGTCCATCACGAAATTCAACGTGTTCCGTTTCATAACGCCTCCAGTGTCAAACAAGCGGCCTTTGAATCGCAGCCACGCCGGAAGGGTCGCCCGGAATCCGACGCGTTGGAAAAACCCCACCCCCAACTCTCTCGCTCCCCCTTAAGATCAACGTGCAACCTCCACGCGATGTTGCACTCATTCTGAACGTCATCGCTCAAGGAGCGATTTGCAAAACCTCGCGATTTCCTTGTCCCACACCCCGACCTTCCCACATGGTATCTATAGAGAAACGGATCACACACCCAAACCCGCTCGTCGCCAATTCCCCTTCCCCTCTCCGTGCCCTCCGTGCTCTCCGTGGTTCCAACAGTACCCGCGTAAGGCAACGCATCATGCACCAACGAAACCTAACCCCCCCATCCGACCCCGACCTCCTCTCCATCTTCACCGCCTCGCGCTCCGTCATCCAACAGAAGGATTGCTATTTCCCTTGCCTCCTCCCGTTGCTCCTCGCCCTGATCCTCCCGTTCAAATCCATGATCCAACTCCAACGTGCATCCCGCCGCCGCCACCGAATCACCAAAAACCTCTGCCCATACTGCGCCTATGACCTCCGAACCCAACTCGCCGCCAGCCCAACCCCCCAATGCCCCGAATGCGGTTACCGCCTGACCCCACGCGCGCCACCATCACTCGTGTGATTCCACCAGAATTTCATAATTCATAACTCATAATTCAGAACTCCCCTCCGCCACCCCCGCCACCTTCCAAACCACCCTCGCCAACGGCAACTCCCCTCCCTCCACCAGCGGCCACCCCACCCAGCAAAAATCCACATACCTCCCCCCGCCCGCCGTCACACTCCCCGGCAAAACAACCTCCTCCCCCTCGTCAATCGCCGCCGCCCCAACGTGGCATCGGCGTCCCGCCGATGATGGCCCGCAGGCCATTCCGCCCCACCCACCTCAATCCCCCCACCCCAAAGCCCGCCGACTCCGTCGGCGCGGGGCCAATCTGCGCCCGCCTCAACACCCACCCCTCCCTGAACAAATGCACATCCGCCAACGCTTGCGTCGTCGCGAACCGCGCATAGATAACGCACAACCCAAACCGCTCAGGAGCTGCACCCATGGGCTACGACCTCCGCATCACCCGAAAACACCACGAAACCGAAGTACCCCCCATCTCCCTCGACGAATGGATCGCACTCGTAGACGCTGATCCCGAATTGCGCCTCGACGGACGAGCCCAGGTCCAGGCGCCCGACGGAAGCATTATCAGCTACGAAAATCCCGGTCTGGCCATCTGGACCCCCAACGGCGTTCCGCACGCCGGCAACTGGTTCGACTACCGTCGAGGCCGCATCGTCGTGAAAAACCCCGACGAAAACACCATTGCCAAAATGAAACAACTCGCCGCCAAACTCCAAGCCAAAGTCATCGGCGATGAAGGCGAGGAATATTGACGACGCCGCACGCCAGCCCGCCGGGGTGCCATTCCCTGTGGGGCAGCGGCCCCGCTGGGCATGCCCATCCCCCTCTCCCCATTTCCCGATAGCCCCACGACTCGATCATCAAAGCCTGCCGCGGATCAACAGCTACCTTCACCTTGTGCTGCCCCATTAACCACCCACAACAGACCCGCACAGGTTTCCCTAGAGTCGTGGTATGCTAGAAACGAGCAGTGTGTACATGCGAACCTAACGCCGTGAAGTGTGGTTCGACGGAGCGACCGACGATGAACGTGCGGCAACTTCCAGACGCCGAAGTGAAGAAATTGGATGAGTTTCTGCTCCGTCGCATAGTGGAACTCCTCAAATTACTTGACGGCGCTCGCGAATCCGCGGGGCCGGAGCGAGTCCTACAATGGATTGATGTATACGAGCATTGGTGCAGCACACTCGGCGCTTTTTCGGAATACGTCGAGAAACTGGGGCAAATATTCCGCGCGGCTGGCCGATTGGATGAACTTGATCACACCGTAATGCCCGCGCCGAACGAACATTTCTATGCCCACCGCGTCGAAATTCTCGAAGAAATTCGAAAGGAATGTCTGGCTCGCAATCTGCCGACATCAGCGATCACTCGTGTCCTTAGTGCAACCAATATGGTTTTTGACGGGCTATTGTCACTCACGAAGGAACAAGGTTCCGGTACGACTGCCGAACGCCACCAGCAGGCGATGCAGATCGTGCAGCCATTCTACGTCGAAGGTTTACCACCAGGCGCGATGCTCAATGACTTGCTTGCAAGGCTTAAACACCTCGCGCAAGAGGAAATCAGACGCAGAAACGAGACTGCCAACGATGCCCCAAACTCGCAAAACGATTCCTTCCGTGCCCCCGATTATCACAGAATCCTTCAGATGATTGACCGGTTCGGCAAGAGCATGGAATGCCTTCCAAGCATGTATCGAGACCGGAATGAAGAATCGCTGAGAGATCAGTTTTTGACCCTTCTAGCGGCAAATTACGACAGCGTCACGGCGGAAAGCTTTAACAGAAAGGGAAAGACCGATATCCTTGTCACACATGGCGGCGAGCATGTCTTAATTGCAGAATGTAAATTCTGGAATGGCGTTAAAGCGTGTTCTGACGCAATAGACCAGGTGCTCAGCTATCTCACGTGGCACGACCGTAACGTCGCCCTGATCGTGTTCGTAAAACAAAAGGAACTCGATCCTATCCTCCAAAAGATTTCCAGCGTCCCATGTGAACACAGTTGTTTTGCGAGGAAATCTTCGAGCCGTAGCGAGAGCTGGCATATCTTCGAAATGACCCTCCCTGAAGATCGAACGCGATCGATATCTCTCGCAGTGCTTTGTTTCCACTTCCCCATGCCGTGATTTGCTCGCGTGTCATTCCTCCGCCGCCTCCGCCACCTTCCAAACCACCTTCGCCAACGGCAACCCACTCTCCCGCTCCAACGGCCAACCCACCCACCGCATCTCCACATACCGCCCCCCACCCGCCGTCACACTCCCCGGCAAAACAACCTCCTCCCTATCGTTTCGCGTTTCGCGTTTCATGTTTCGCGTTTCCCCACCCCGTTTTGAGTTTTGAGTTTTGAGTTTCGCGTTTTCCACTTCAACCCTCACCACCTCAAACACCATCAGCCGATGCGTCAACTGATGCCGCACCTCCCCGCACCGCACGACCCGCCCCACGCGCAACCCCATCGCCCCAACCACCTCCTCCACACTCTCCATCACCCCATCCACTCGCGAGCCTCCCCCTATATCACTGTTATGACTGCTACCACTGTTATCACCATTCACCCCACGCCCCCACTCCGCCTTCCCCTTGAGCTTCAAACCAGGTCCATTTTTAATGGACACATCTAAATGTAGTTCATCTCTCGATTGCTGTATCTCATCTCGTGGCCTCCCAGACGCCCTCTCCTCTGTGTCTCTGCGACTCTGTGGTTCCCGTTTCTCCCGCCCCGCCCGCACCTCACCGCTCGCCTCGACCACCGGAAACTCCCACATCCCCTCCCACACCCCGCCCATCGGCCGCTTCATCAACAGCACCTCCATCGCCGATTCGCCCGCTCGCCCGCTCGCCCGCTCCCCTCCAGGTTTTGCGTTTTGTGTTTTGCGTTTTGTGTTTCTCGTCACAACGAGGGCCACCCCCCGCACCTCCGCCACCGCTCCCTTCTTCCTCTTCACCGGCAACTCCATCACCCGCCCCCCCCCCTCCGCACTCGCCCGGCACCACGCCCGAACCGGACACACCAGACACCCCGGCACCCCCGGCGGAGGCACGCACACCGTCGCCCCCAACTCCATCACCGCCTGGTTCAAATCACCGTAACGAGCACCCCAAATGGTTGGTTTTCGCGGCGGGACGACGCCATCAAAAGGCATAACGACCCCATGTGGTGCCGGTATGGAGGCATCCGCTGTCGTCGTTTGCCCTGCCGCCTCCCGGCTTTCCAGCCCCTCACCGCTAACCACTAGCCCATTAAGAATCTCCTCCATCACCCCCCAGAAAAACCCCGCATTCCGCGGCTCTGCAATATCCCCCTCAAACCCCGTCAACCGCGAAACCACCCGCATCACATTCCCATCCACGACCGGCACCGCCAGCCCAAACGCAATGCTCCCCACCGCCCCCGCAGTATATCTCCCGACGCCAGGCAGACTTAGAAGCTCCTCCAACGTCCCCGGCACTCGCCCCCCATGCTTCGCCACCATCTCCCGGGCGGCCAGGTGCAGATGTTTCGCCCGCCGGTAGTAACCGAGTCCGGCCCAGAGCGCCAGCACCTCCTCCAGCTCCGCCGCCGCCAGATCCGCCACTGTCGGAAACCGCTCTAAGAACTTGCGGTAATAAGGTTTAACCGTCTCCACCTGGGTCTGCTGCAGCATCGTTTCGGACAGCCAGATCGCATAGGGGTCCCGCGTTTCCCGCCACGGCATCGCCCTTTTGGCCAAATCGAACCACCCCAATAGGTTGTGGTGCAACCCCGAAGTGGGTAGCAACATCCTGTATTTTGATCGCGCTAAACCTGTGACCATGCTCGGGGCATTTTAGCACAAACGATCGTAAACCACATCCATATGCACAGCAATGAGTTACAATCGAACACTCATAATTTCCCGAGAAATCGTGACTTTTCGGGAAAATTCCTACCACTACCCATAGAGGTGGGTGTTTTATTTAACCACAAGTCATGGAACAACCGGGGGTTAACTTGTGGATAACCTGTCCATCAAGATTTAGTGAAGACGATAGTTGACACTACAAGATATAGTGGTATCGTTGGGACATTCGCTCAAGGACCGAGCTTCGAAGTCCCGATGATGATCGGGGCCGGAAATCAGCGGGTCACGGATGCCCCCGACTGTTTTCTGGCGGCGTAACAGCCGCCCGCTGCAACAGTTAAGACAATGCTAAGTCCGGCAGCCTCGCCGGTTTGGCCTCTAATGTGGTGCTTGAGCCGTATGGGTATCCTCTCCGACAATCTGATCGAACGTCTCGTCAGAATCGTCCCGTTCGAAAAAAACGCAAAACGCCCAGGGACCATCAGTTACGGCGTGACCTCCTACGGCTACGACGTCCGCGTCGGCACCCACTTCAAGATCTTCACCAACGTGAACTCCTCCATCGTCGACCCGAAGAACTTCGACCCCCGTTCCTTCGTTGACGTCCACGCCGAACCTAACGGTTATATCCTCATTCCGCCCAACAGTTTCGCTCTTTGCGAAACCGTCGAATACTTCGAAATCCCGCGCGACATGCTCTGCATCTGCCTCGGTAAATCGACCTACGCCCGCTGCGGCATCATCGTCAACGTCACCCCGCTCGAACCCGAGTGGAAAGGCAAAATCACCATCGAAATATCCAATACAACTCCGCTGCCCGCCAAGATTTACGCCAATGAAGGCATCGCCCAGATCCTCTTCCTCCGCGGCGAAGAGGTCTGCGAGCGCAGCTACGCCGACAAAAAAGGCAAATACCAGGACCAACCCGGACTAACCCTGCCAAAGGTGGACTGAATTCCGGCGCGAGCGCCGCACGGGGTACTCGCGCCATTTAACAACGGGGTAAGGACTTAAATGCGGAAGTAAACACCCAAATCGTCGCCGGGGGCGGAGCAATTCTGGCGACTGGATGGAAAGACGCGGTAGAGGAAATGGAATACGGCCGGCCTGACGGATCAGGCATGGCCAACGTGGTGTCTGTGGTGATTCGCCCCCGACTCTAAAGGCGATCAGCACGGACGGTTGTATGCGTTGCAGAAAGGGCACCTGCACCGCGAAGTGGTTACGCACGGAAGCATAGGAGCAAGGACAGCATGAAAATTTCACGGCGGTTTACCAAAGCAGGCACGGACGTCTTCTCCACCATCCAGTGGGCCAAGCGGACCTCCAAAATCAGCCACACGGACGGTTCGACGGTCTTCGAAATGAAGGATGCGGAGATCCCCGCCGACTGGTCGCAGCTCGCAACGGATATCGTTGTTTCCAAATACTTTAGAAAAGCCGGCATTCCCCAGGTCGCGGACAACGGCGCCCCGATCCTCGACGAAAACGGCAAGCAGAAAACCGGCCCGGAAAAATCGGTGAAGCAGGTCGTCCACCGCCTCGCCGGGTGCTGGACCCACTGGGGCAAACAGTACGGCTACTTCGACACCGACGCCGACGCCCAGGCCTTCTACGATGAGCTGTCGTATATGCTGCTCACCCAGATGGCGGCCCCGAACTCGCCGCAGTGGTTTAACACGGGCCTGAACTTCGCTTACGGCCTGACTGGTCCGTCGCAAGGGCACTGGCACGTCAACCCCGCCACGAAGAATCTGGAACAAACCAAGGACGCCTACACGCATCCCCAGCCGCACGCCTGTTTTATCCAGGGTGTCTCCGATGATCTCGTCAACGAAGGCGGCATCATGGACCTCTGGACCCGCGAGGCCCGGCTGTTCAAGTACGGCTCGGGCACTGGCACGAACTTCTCCAAGGTCCGGGGCGAGAATGAATCGCTCTCCGGCGGGGGCAAGTCGTCGGGCCTCATGAGCTTTCTCAAGATCGGCGATCGCGCCGCCGGGGCGATCAAGTCGGGCGGCACCACGCGTCGGGCCGCCAAGATGTGCTGCCTCGACCTCGATCACCCGGACGTCGAAGACTTCATCAACTGGAAGGTGCGGGAAGAGATCAAGGTCGCCTGTCTGGTCGAAGGGCTCAAGCACCTGCCGAAGGAACAGCAGGAGCTGGCGAAGAAGATGAAGCTGAAGCTCGACTACGACTTCAACGGGGAAGCGTATGCGACGGTGAGCGGCCAGAACTCCAACAACTCGGTGCGCGTGCCGAATCGATTCATCAAGGCGGTCGAAGACGATGGGGACTGGGACCTGATGAAGCGGACCAAGCCGAAGGTTCACAAGACGCTCAAGGCTCGGGACCTGTGGAAGCAGGTTGGTTACGCGGCGTGGCGTTGTGCCGATCCGGGCGTGCAGTTCGATGACACGATCAACGAATGGCACACGTGCCCGCAGTCGGGCCGGATCAACGCGAGCAATCCGTGCAGCGAGTACATGTTCCTGGACAACACGGCGTGCAATCTTGCGTCGATCAACCTGATGAAGCTTTTTAACGAGAAGACGCGGCAGTTTGATATTGACGGCTTCAAGCATGCATGCCGGCTGTGGACGGTGGTGCTGGAAATCAGCGTGCTGATGGCGGCCTATCCGAGCAAGGAAATTGCGCAGCTTTCGTACGAGTACCGCACGCTGGGCCTGGGCTACGCGAACATCGGCACGATGCTGATGGTTTCGGGGATTGCGTACGATTCCGACACCGCGCGGGCGGTTTGCGGCGCGGTGACCGCGATCATGACGGGCGAGTCCTACGCCACCTCCGCGGAGATGGCGAAGGAGCACGGAGCCTTCTCAGGTTTTGCAAAGAACCGCGAAGACATGCTCCGCGTCATCCGCAATCACCGTTCGGCCGCCTACAACAACGGCGAGTACGAGAGTCTCACCGTTGAACCGATGGCGATTGATGCCGGAAAATTTAATGGTAAACATCCGAACACCATCGGCTTGCTGCACGCGGCGCGGGAAACTTGGGATCGCGCTCTTGCACTCGGAGAAAAACACGGATATAGAAATGCGCAGACAACGGTGATCGCTCCCACGGGGACCATCGGCTTGCTGATGGACTGCGACACGACTGGAGTCGAACCTGATTTCGCCCTCGTAAAATTCAAGAAGCTCGCTGGGGGCGGTTACTTCAAAATCGCCAACCAGTCGGTAGAACCCGCGCTGCGGAACCTCGGTTATTCGGAAACCCAGATCAAGGAAATTCTGACGTACGTGATGGGCACGCTCACCCTCAAGGGCGCGCCGCACATCAACATGGAGGCCTTAAGGGCGAAGGGCTTCACGGATGAAGAACTGGCAAAAACTGAGGCTTGCCTGCCTTCAGTTTTCGAGCTGGCCTTCGCCTTTTCTCCATGGTCCCTGGGTGAGGAGTGCATGCAGCGGCTGGGCTTCGCCAAAGAACAGTGGCAAGCCCCGAGCTTCAACCTCCTCCGGGCTCTGGGCTTCACCAAGAAGCAGATCCGCGAAGCGAACGATGTCATCTGCGGCACGCAGACGATCGAAGGGGCTCCGCACCTCAAGGAAGAACACTACGCTCCGTTCGACTGCGCCAACCGGTGCGGGCGCAAGGGCAAGCGGTTCATCCACCACAGCGGCCATATCAAGATGATGGCCGCGGCGCAGCCGTTCATTTCCGGCGCTATTTCCAAGACGATCAACATGCCCAACGAGGTTTCCGTCGGGGACATCGAAGAGGCGTACATGGATTCGTGGAAGCTCTCGCTGAAGGCGGTGGCGCTCTACCGCGACGGCTCGAAGCTGAGCCAGCCGCTGAACACGTCGAGCGATGATGACACCGCGGACGACCAGGAGATCGACGATCTGAAGGCCGAGGCGCCGAAGGCCGCGGAAAACCCTACGGTTGCAGTTGCGAAGGTTGCGCCAGCGGTTGAACCGGTCCGCGCCGCCGAGCCGATTGAAAAGATCGTCGTCAAGATCGTCGAGCGTCCCCTCCGCCGCCGGTTGCCGGACACGCGCACGAGCATCACGCACAAGTTCGATATCTGCGGACACGAAGGGTATATCACCGTCGGCCTCTTCGAGGACGGCACGCCGGGCGAAGTGTTCATCGTCATGGCCAAGCAGGGCTCGACGATCGGCGGGCTGATGGACACGGTGGCGACGCTGGTCTCGCTGAACCTGCAGTACGGGGTGCCGGTCGATGCGATCGTCCGCAAGTTCGAGCACATGCGTTTCGAGCCGGCGGGCATGACCGCCAACCCGGATATTCCCTTCGCCAAGAGCTTCATCGATTATGTCGTCCGCTGGATGGGGATGCAGTTCATCCCCGGCTATCGCTCGGCCAACGCACCGAAGCGCGAGAGCCAGATGAATGCCATCGAGACGGCAACCGCAATTACGCCTGATGATCATGGCCACGGAAGTGGCGGCAACGGTGGTAGCGGCGAACTCGGCGCAGGCCGGGAAAGCGTTCGCGAAGCCGCTGCGGGGCACGGAGGCCCCACTTTTTCCGGTGGTGGCAACGGCGGCAACGGTCACTCGAACGGCAGCGGCGGGGGGGCCACGGTCCTCACGGGCTCCCGCAAAGAGCTGCTGATGGAGACCCCCAAATTTGACGCCCTCTCGCAGCAGACCGCCCGCATGATGGGTGACGCCCCGACGTGCACGTGCGGCAGCATCACGATCCGCAACGGTTCCTGCTACAAGTGTCTGAACTGCGGAGCGAGCCTCGGCTGCTCCTGATGTATTCACACCGCCCCACACAGGGGTGCGTTGCGCCGGGCCAGTGTCCTGCACTGGCCGCAGGGAGGAATCGGCGCGGCGGGCGAAACGGATTCCATACTCCCCTTCGAGCGCCCGGAAGCGAGCACCCGCTTGCTTCCGGGTTTTTTCGTTTGTTTGGAGTTCCGCCTTTAGGCGGCGGTGAACTCGCATTTGCACGCACAACGCCGCCTAAAGGCGGAACTCCAGCGCCTCTGTTTGACCCCGCACCGCGCCATCAGGTACATTTCATTGCTTGCCACTCCGGCGTTCCATCCTTGGGGGATGGTGTAACGGTAGCACAGCAGTTTTTGGTACTGCTTGTTCAGGTTCGAATCCTGATCCCCCAATTTCCCACCCCGCGACCCCGTCCGGGCCAGATGACCTCCGGGCTGGCCACCCGCCACAACCCCAAGAACATCCTTGCGTTGCCCCCGGGCGTTTCCTATTCTCCGGATTGAGCACTTCTTTTGGGCGCGTGGTGGCTTGCGTGGTGGCGGCATTTGGGAAGCGAGGGATGGCAATGAGGCAGTCTCGCGGTTGGTTTTTGGCGCTTGCGGTCGGTGGTTCCTTCTCCGCGACCATTTCCCTCCGGGCCATCGATCTCCCCGGCGTCCTCCCCGCCGCCGCGGATCAGCCGCAGATCAATGTCGACTTCTACCTCGGCAACAACACCTCGCCCCAGATGGTCCAGGACACCGACTTCTTCGGCGACCCCGTCACCGTCTACAATGACGAAGCGTACCTCGACACCGGGGCCAGCGGCATCCTCTTCGACCCCTCCACGGCCCAGTACTTCGGAATCCCCAACTCGGCCTTCAACGGCGCCACCGTCGCCTACAACGATGTCGGCGTCGCCGGCACGGGCAACTTCACCGTCTCCCAGCCCGTCCGCATCGCCACTTCCAACCACGTCTTCGACCCCAACTCCGACATCTTCTCCGTCCCCCAGCCCGACCTTTCCACCTACACCGCCCCATCCGCTCCCATGTATTTCCAGGTCGGTCCCAACAACAATGACACCAGCGATGAGGTCGATCAGATCATCGCGGGGCTCAACGCCATCGACGTCGTCGGCATGCCTGCCATGCAGGGCAAGGTCATGGTCCTCGACCCCAAACCCGTCAACAATTTCAATGCGCTCGACAACTGGGACTTCAATTCCCCGATCCCCGACATCTTCCTCCGCACGTACCTTTACCAGCCCGGCACGCCCTACACGCCCAACAAAACCGCCAGCGACGGCACCGCCGACCCCGGCATCCCCACCACCGATCATCACATCAAACTCTCGTATGGCTCTTTCGATCAGTTCACCACGACCACACCTACCGGAGCGCCCGGCCCCACGCTCGCCCACAACCCATTCATCGGTGAAAACCCCGTCGATCTGTTCGAGGGCAAACCCACTGCTCCCGTTCCCGGCATCAAGATCACGTTGACCACCAACGGCATCACGCAAACCTCCGAAGGCAACTGGCTGCTCGACACCGGCGCCGCCGCCAGCATCATTTCCCAGCACCAGGCCGCCAACCTTGGCGTCTCTTATAAGGCCGGCACATTCGGCACGGATACGCCCGACCTTGTCGATTCCACGGGCCACGACATTCCCAACCAGTTTCAGTTCCAGATCCAGGGAGTCGGCGGCATCGAAACCCTGGCCGGGTTCTACCTCGATTCCCTCCTCCTCCGCACCATGGAAGGGAGCGCGGCCAACGACAACGATCCCCACAACCTCCGCTTCCGCGGCGCACCCGTTCTCGTCGGCGACATCACTCTCACGGACCCCGTCTCGCAAATGACCCTCACCCTTGACGGCGTCTTCGGCATGAACTTCCTCATCGCCTCCCTCGACCCCAGCGGACTCGACGGACTCTCCATTCCGCCCATCGCCACCAACTACTTCGACTGGATCACCTTCGACGAGCCCAACGGCATCCTTGGTCTCGACGTCCACTTTCCCGGCGATACCAACGGCGACGGCGTGGTCGATCTCTCAGACCTCTCGACCGTCCTCAACAATTTCGGCAAGGCGTCCCTCCTCCGCACCGACGGCAACTTCGACGGCGCCGACACCATCGACCTCACGGATCTTTCTACCGTCCTGAATAACTTCGGCGTGAATTCCATCGGGGCATCCGCAGTCTCTGCAGGAACCGTCGCCGCCCCCGAACCCGCATCGCTCGCAATTCTGCTGATTGGCGTCTTCGCCCTCGCGACCCGCTCGCAAAAAGGACTCGGCCGACCTGCACCTGCTTCTCCAGAAAGCGATTTCAATGCAAAACGTCCCCGCCAGCAGCCGCACTTCTTGTTACAATATGAGTGAGGAGATTGCAGATGCTCACCATTTCATTGTCCAGCGATATCGAGAGTCGCCTCACAACGGAAGCCAATCGCCATGGGCTCCAGGCCGCGGAATATGCCTCGCAACTGCTCGAGCGTCTGCTGGCGTCTCCCTCCGTTGACGAGGTTCTCGCCCCATTTCGCAAGCAGGTCGCAGACAGCGGTCTCTCGGACGAACAATTGGATGCCCTCTTCGAAAACGCCCGACAGGAAGTTTGGCAGCAGCAACAGGACAAAAAATCGTGAATGCCCCGGCGGTTTTCGATTGCATGGTCTTCCTGCAGGCCGCCGCGCGCCCCCATCGCGTGCATCTGTTGTTTGACGCCATCAATCGCCGCGAATTGACGCTATTCGTCAGTCCCGAAATCATCGCGGAAGTTCACGACGTTCTCACACGCCCGTCCGTGCAGCGCCAGTTTTCAGCGCTGACGCCCGAGGTCGTCAAGAATTTTCTCGCCGACGTTCTTGCGAGGGCGACTCTCGTGACCCATGTTCCGATGCGGGTCGCCCTCCCGCGCGATCCCAAAGACGAGAAATATCTCAACCTCGCCATCGCTGTTAATGCACGGTACCTCGTCAGTGCGGACAACGATCTGCTCGATCTCATGACCGACCCCGGCCCCGAGTCCCGGAATTTCCGCAGCCAGTTTCCCTCTCTTCGAATCCTCAAATCCGGTACGCTCATCCGTGAACTCGAAATGCAACGCGGTCAAAATCGGCCATGATCCGCAGTTTCCAATCGCTGCCCCGGCGCGAACTGTGGAAACAAAGCACATCACTGATCGAATTGAACGATCCCCGTCCGCACGGGCTTCACAGTTGAACGCCCCGGCGTTTTTCCGTTCGCCACCGTCGCCGGTTGCCGCGACTGATACCCCGCGCGGATCACCGCCATCGGCACTTCGATTCCGAACGCCAGCCGGTGCCCCTCCGCGGTCTGCACGCTCCACGAGATCTTCTCCCCCTTCACGAGTTTCAGCATCGCATGCCGGGCTGCATCCATCGCGCCCGCCCAGGGAACGGAGCTTGCGGAATCCGGGTCGCTCTCATCATCCGCGGCCATTGCCGCCCCGACGTCCACGCTACCGCTGCAGAGCGCTGAGAAGGTCTCCTTCTCGCCGCCGAGCGACAAACCCTCGACATCATGGTCCGGCAGCGTAGAGAGTGTCACGAACAGAGTTTTCCCGTCTTCAATGGCGTCCAGGTTCAGCGGCTCCGCCTTCTTCATGGGCAATACGAACCGCGTCACGTCCCGGCCGTCTGTTGTTTTATATGTCTGGGTTTTGATCATAGCCCCCACCCCCTGCTCGTCCCCTGCCGCGTTCATCCGCGCCACCGCCGCCGACAGCTTGTTCAGCGGATGCACTTCCTCCGCATATTGATTCACCATGCACAGGATCGTGTGCCCATTGCGTTTCATCACGCCGAGCGACTGCCCGTCCGGCCCTGCGACCACCTGGCAAAGCTGGACGAAGCCCCTCTTCGCATCCGCCGGTCCCTGGAGCGTCCGCGCCGTTCCCATCGACCAGATCTCCTCCGGCACCTGGTCGTAGAACGCGGAGAGCCACTGCGCCGAAGCGTTGTCGGGGTACGCAAAATCAATTTCCGCAAACACTCCCTGCGGGAAGTGTGCCCGCCGGAAGCTGCGTTTCCCCGATATCCCCACGGGATCCATTGTTCCCAGCACCCGCAGCCCCGTCGCCGTGGCCGATGCTGACAAATGCGCATGATCGAGCGACTTCAGAAATCCGACCACGTATTCCTCGCCGAGGTGCACCCCGGCATCATGTGCTGCATTCCCGTTCAACTTCGACAGCGCGCCCATCGACATCGTTTCAAAGAACTGTCCATACGCCTTTGGCGCAATGCTCCGCGCGGATGCAAAGTCCGTATCCACCATCGCCAGCAGGCCACTGTCCTTTTCGTATGCATGCCCGAACGGCGCATCCGAGAGATTCTGCAGAGCCCCCGGCACGCCCTTGCGCATGGCAATGTAAGTGCCCGTTCCGCGCACCATCAGCCCGCTCGAAAACTTAATCAGGTCCGGCGCCCCCGGCAGCGACAGCCCCCCGTGCGACCGGCACTCCTCGAGCGCCAGCGTCGGGTCCTGTACCGGATAAATCATCGTCGTCGTCCACGACGACGGAATCCGATCGCCGGCGAGGTTGATCATCCCGAACGGCAGGTCCGTCCGTATCCCGCCCACGCGCAGAAACGGGATCTTCTCGAAGGTATCCTGTAGTGACACCCCCTCATTGACCCCCGCTGCCTGGACAAACTGTTCAATCCGGGCGATCGATCCGCCGGACATCCACACAAAAGGCACGGCCCGATTTCCATTTCCCGGACCCTCACCCCTCGCCAACCCGGTGGCCGCCACTGCGAGACCCGCCACCATTCCGAATCGCGTCCACGATGCGCGCATGATGTCTCTCCACTTCAAGTGCGTAGGCGCCCATCGTATCCATCGACGCGATTTGCGTTGGGGTTTAGGTTCTCCCACTGTCCCGACTCCGCGGCCGAATCACTTTACAGTGACTCCGCATCTTCCCTCACCGCCCACGTCCCGCTCCGCTTTATTTCCCTCCGCCTTTCGCTACACTCGTTCCTTCCAATTTTCGCCCTCCTTCAGGAGCCTTACCGCATGTCCCTCTCCGCCATCATTCTCGCCGCCGGCAAAGCCACCCGCATGAAGTCCGAGCGCGTCAAAGTCCTACACGAAATCTGCGGCCGGCCCATGCTCTCCTATGTCCTCGACGCCTGCCGGGAGGTGGGGGTCACGCGGCTGTACCTGGTGATCGGGCACGATCGGGATCGGGTCATCCACACCTATAAAAACGACACGGACATCACGTGGGTCGTGCAGAACGAGCAGAAGGGGACGGGGCATGCGGTGATGGTGTGTCAGCCGCAGATCGAAGCGACGGAGGGGATTGGGGAGAACGACAACGTCATTGTGCTGGGTGGAGATGGGCCGCTGATTCGTGCCCAGACGCTGCAGGCGATGGTCGAAAAACACAACGCAGCGAAGGCGGCGGTCACCCTCGCGACGTCCATCCTGCCCGACCCGGCCGGCTATGGCCGCATCGTCCGCGATTCCGGCGGGCACCTCACGGGGATCGTCGAGCACAACGACGCCACACCCGAGCAGAAGCAGATCAAGGAGGTCAACCCGACCTACTGGATGTTCCGCTCTCGCGATCTTTTCGATGCGCTCAAGCAGGTGCAGCCCAACAATAAGAAGGGGGAATATTATCTGACGGACACGCTGGCGATTTTGAAGGAGATGGGGAAGCGGCTGGAGGCGGTGCCGTCGGTTCCGCCGGAGGATGTGCTGTCGATCAATACGCGGAGCGAACTTGCGGACGTAGCGCGAGTTATGCAAAGGCGAATTCAGAAGATGCACATGGAGCGCGGCGTGACGCTGGTGTCGCCGGAAAATACCTGGATTGAATTCGGCGCGTTCATCGGCCAAGATAGCGTGATCGAACCGTTTACGTGGATCGGTGCCCGTAGTGATATTGGCTCCGGCCAGCGAATCAAGGCCGGCACCATCGTGCCTCCTGATTCGAAAATCGGTTAAGGTTGCGCGAGGGAACGATATGAATGCGATGAAGCTGAACACGCCGGTTAGTCGCCTTCCCTCCGCCGCCCGTCCGATCCCGAAAGTTTCACCCTCCATCGGAGCCGACATGTCGCTCGCCAACGGTCTCAAGATTTTCGCCGGCCGGGCCAATACCGCCTTTACCGCCAGCGTCTGCCAGCACATCGGGATTCCGGTGGGCAAGGCGCGAGTGGATTCGTTTCCGGATGGGGAGTTGATCGTCAAGCTGGATGAGGATGTGCGCGGGCGGGATTGCTTCGTCATCCAGTCGACGTCGACGCCGGTGAATGAATACCTCATGGAACTGCTGATCTGGATTGACTGCCTGAAGCGGGCGAGTGCGAATCGGATCACGGCGGTGATTCCGTACTTTGGTTACGCGCGGCAGGATCGCAAGTCAGAGGGGCGCACGCCGATCACGGCGAAGCTCGTCGCCAACCTCATCACCGCCGCCGGCGCCGACCGCGTCATCGCCATGGACCTCCACGCGGCCCAGGTGCAGGGGTTCTTCGATATTCCGATGGATCATCTGATTGCGAGTCAGGTTCTCGCGAACTATTTCGTGAAGGAAGCCCCGAACATGGGCAAGCTGGCGATCGTGTCGCCGGACCCGGGCAACCTCAAGGCCGCTCACTGGTACGCGGAAAAGCTCAACACGGAGCTCGCGTTTATCGACAAGCGGCGGCAGTCGGCGACCAATGTTGCGATGGAGAACATTGTTGGCGGGGACATCGCGGGCAAGACCGTGCTCATGATCGACGACATGATCACCACGGGCGGGACCATCGCGAAAGCGTCCGGCATCCTCAAGGGACATGGCGCCAACCGCATCTTCGTGGCCGCGACCCACGGCGTGTTCGCGGGCGATGCCGTCAAGAAACTTGTCGATTCGCCGATCGAGCGCATCATCATCACGGACACGATCCCCACGAGTTCGCGCCTCGATCCGATCAAGGACCGGCTCGTCGTGCTCTCGGTGGCACCGCTGATGGGCGATGCGATCAAGAACATTCACTTGAATCAGTCCGTCAGCGACCTGCTGAAGGGCGCCGCAGGCGGAAAACGCTAAGCGACCACGATGAAAACCGCGGCCATCCTTCTTGCCGGCGACTTTGCATTCCTCGTCCTCTATATGTTTATTGGGTTCGACCTGCGGCCGGTGTGGTGGTCGATCGGGCTCGCCGTTGTCGTTCTCGCGGTGATGGCACTTGGGGCTTCCCCTAGCACTACAACGCGGCTTGTCATGTTTCATCATGTCGAGATGCACCAGCGGCAATCTTCGAGGCGTATCCCGAGTGTGGCCAGGCGATGGAGGGTTCTGCGGCGGTGGGATTGTTTGGCCTTTTGATTCCTACGCTGCG
>DATKPA010000104.1:0-2726 GCA_035524355.1 Phycisphaerae bacterium
CGGGGTGGTCCGCTGGCTCAGGGGATGGTCGAGGACGGGAAGTTGATCTGCCCGTGGCATGCGTGGGCGTGGGATCCCGCGACGGGCGAGGCGACGCATGATCGGCGGATGAAGGTGGCGGTGTATCCGGTGAAGATTGAGAACGGGGATGTGATGGTGGAGATTTAGCGAATTCTGAAAACATCTAAGGCGCCGCAGTCTCCGAGTTTTGCAATCTGTTCGCGAGACAAATGAAAAGATGTCGAGCTTTGCTCGACTGGACAGCCGAGGCGGCTGTCCCTACATGCGCGGTTAGCCCAGATATCTTAGGATTTTTTCGGCTGATTGTCGTAGCCGGGAAATACCTCGGTGAGATTCTTGTTGCCCAAGTGCTGCACTATGGTTTCGCCTAGAACCTGGCGGAAATCCGTCGTGAGGGCGAGATCGCGGCCTTCATAGAGTTGGGACTGGTCTAAACCGGGCCAGCGACCGTAGACCTTGCCTCCCTTTACCGGACCTCCTAGAACGAACATGACGTTGGCGTGGCCGTGGTCGGTGCCGCGATTGCCGTTCTCGCGAGCGGTGCGGCCGAACTCTGACATGGTGACAATCACGGTGTCTTCGGCGAGATCGCCGAGATCGGTCCAGAACGCGGCGATCGATTGAGAGAAGTCGGTGAGCACATTGGCGAGCTGGCCTTCGACGGCGCCCTCGTTGACGTGATGGTCCCATCCGCCGATGTCGGCGAAGGCGACCTGCACGCCGAGGTTGGCTTTGATGAGTTGTGCGAGCTGTCGGAGGCTGTCGGCGAAGCGTCCGCGGGGATAGTTTGCGCCGGGGGCGGACTTGTATTTCGCAGGGTCGGCCGACTTGAGCATCTTGACGGCGTCGAATGTTTCGGCGCCGGTGCCGTGCAGGATGGCGTCGGAAGAGTGATCGTACATGGCTTCGAAGGCTGTGGCGGCGGGCGAAGGTTTGGGATTTCTTCCGCCCACGGAGAAATCGCTGATGTTGCTCATGGCGACGGCGGGCTCGGAACCGCTGAGGATGCGCGGCAGAGAGGGTCCGAGGGCAATGGCTCGAAAGGGAGACAGTTGCGGGGCCCGAGGCAAACCGTGCAGGGAACGATTGAGCCATCCATCTTCGGTGGCCTTGAGGCCGGGCGTGCCGGTCTCCATAAAATCCTGCGCGTCGAAGTGAGAGCGGGTGGCGTCGGGTGATCCGGCGGCGTGCACGATGGCCAGATGCTTTTGCTGCCACAGCGGCTGGAAAGGCGCCAGCGACGGGTGCAGCCCGAAGAAGCCGTCGAGATCGAGAACGGCCTTGCGCGGGATGTTGATGCTGGGACGCATGGCGTAGTACTGCGGCTCGCCATGAGGAACCACGATGTTGAGCCCGTCCGCTGCGCCACGCTGGAACAGCACTACCAGGCGCCTGGGGCGATCGCCCGCCTCGAGTGCTCCGAATGCAGCGCGCGTGAGAAAGCTTGGTATCGCGGCTGTGCCGATTACGGCGAGCGCGCTGTTGTGGAGGAAGACTCGGCGGGTTAGGGACATTGGGAAAGCTCCTAGCTCCTAGCTTCTAGCTCCTAGCTTCTAGCTTCTGGCTCCTAGCTTCTAGCTTCTAGCTCCTAGCTTCTAGCCAGTGGCTACTGGCTGCCGCTCGCTTCGCGAGTTGAATTCGGCCGCATTCGTTTGGTCCACGTTTATCTTCTCTGGAATTCGGGGGATCCTAACAATAGTCCTGCTACTGTGTTCGCGTCTGGGGGATGCGGCTTTCCGGTTGGCTTGCGGCTTTGATCAGACGCGGAATCCGGTTGCGGTGTTTCCAATTGGGCGATTATGGAGTCGTGGGTCTGGCGCGACACGCCGGAGGTTAACAACTTCGTCTCCATGGTGGAGAGTAGCAGGCCCGGGTCGGACGAAACTGAAGTGTCGGCCAGTTGTGCGGTGTCGATCTTGACGCCGCGAACCTTGCCGCCGGTGAGTGCCAGCGCAAAGTTCATGCGGTTGAGCAACGCGGCCGAACTGACCCAGGCATCGGACTTCATGGAATAGCCGGTGGGCGGCTGCGCGGCGTAGAGCGGCATGCCCATGTTGCCGAGTTGACGCGCCAGGGGCATAGCGTCGTCGACGTCGGAACCGGTGGCGCGTACGGCGGAGACCACAAATTCGAGCGGTGTTTTCACCTTGGCGCGAACCATGTCATCGGCCCAGAATTCCGGTGAATGGAAGAGAGTGGCGAGGACCTCGCGAATGTCTCCGTGCTTGCCCTGGAAAGTTTTCGCCATGCGATCGACCAGGGCAGGCGGCGGGTCGTCGGATACGAAGCGCTGCGCCAGTTTCAGCGAAATGAAGTGCGCGGTCTGGGAGCTGGCGGCGAGCCGATGAAGTACTTCCCTGCCCTCGCCTTCGCCATTCGGCTTGATCTTCTTGCCGAGTACAAATTTCGGACCGGGCTCATGCACGCGGGGGTCGAAACGGAAGCCTCCACCTTCGAAGGGCTTGTCGATGGTCCATCCGGTGAAAACCTTGGCCACCTCGGTGACGTCGCGCTGCGAGTAGCCGCCGTTTACGCTGAGCGTATGCAGTTCGAGCAGTTCGCGCCCGTAGTTTTCGTTGAGACCGCTGCGGCGACGCTTCTCGTTGGCATTTGGATTCTGGCGTGGAAAACGCCGCGGGCCTCGGAATCCGGGATGCGCGGGCACACCCAGGGCCTGCATGGAATTCGGGCCAACGCTGAGCCAG
>DATKPA010000105.1:0-17004 GCA_035524355.1 Phycisphaerae bacterium
CACTCCCTTCTCCGACCTCACCTTGTCACCCGGTCACCTTGCCACCTTGTCATGGCCCCCCCTCCCCCAACTCCCCATGCACATCACCTACACCAACGAGCGCGTGCACGAACTCATCCGAGCGAATCTGCACCGCGCGCCGATGTACTCCGGCCAAATCCTCTCCCGCGGCCCACGCTACTGCCCCAGCATCGAAGACAAAATCGTCCGCTTCGCCGACAAAGACCGCCACCAGATCTTCCTCGAACCCGAAGGCCTCGACACCAACGAAATCTACTGCAACGGCATCTCCACCTCCCTCCCCGAAGACGTCCAGATCGAAATCATCCACTCCGTTAAAGGCCTCGAAAACGCCAAGGTCCTCCGCTGGGGCTACGCCGTCGAATACGACTTCTCCCCCACCCACCAGATCGACGCCACCCTCGAAACCCGCCTCGTCGAAGGCCTCTACTTCGCCGGCCAGATCAACGGCACCTCCGGCTACGAAGAAGCCGCCGGCCAGGGCCTCATCGCCGGCATCAACGCCGCCCTCAAAGTCCAGGGCAAAGAGAGATTCATCCTGACACGCGACCAGGCCTACATCGGCGTCATGATCGACGACCTCATCACCAAGACCCCGACGGAACCGTACCGCATGTTCACCAGCCGCGCCGAATTCCGCCTCACCCTCCGCAGCGACAACACCGACCAGCGCCTCACCCCGCTGGGCGCCCACATCGGCCTCGCCTCCAAAGAACGCATCGATCGCCTCACCAACAAACTCGCCGCCATCACCGACCTCACCGCCTACCTCAAATCCACCCGCATCCGCCAAGGCGACAACGGCTTCTCCGCCTACGACCTCCTCCGCCGCCCCGACATGACCCCCGAAAAACTCCAAGCCCTCCTCCCTCAAGACTCAAGACTCAAGACTCAGGACTCCATCTGGTCCCAGGTCGAAATCGAAGCCAAATACGCCGGCTACATCCAGCGCGAAAAAGAATCCGCCCAACGCCTCCACGACCTCGAATCCAAATCCATCCCCGCCAACTTCAACTTCGCCGCCATCACCGAACTCCGCAAGGAAGCCAAACAATCCCTCGAAAAATTCCGCCCCCAAACCCTCGGCCAGGCCAGCCGCCTCGAAGGCATCACCCCCAGCGACCTCACCGTATTGATGATCTATCTGACCGGAAAGAAAAGAGCGACCGCCTGACTGCAAACGCAAACCCGCGGGGGGGGGGGCGACATTCACAGGGGAGGGAAAATAATGACCAGCCGGCAGCGCAGTACATCACTGGAAAATCCCATCCCCTCGATAAAGTCCCCCCCTCCAGGCACCGATAATTCCTTCATCTCTGCCCCTCGGCATTCGTTCTCGCCGGCGCTTTCTCAAACTGGAGCACCCGATATGGCGGACGGAACACCCACGCATCGCACCTCGATCCGCCAATGGTCGCTCGCCTGCCTCCTGCTCATCATCTCCTATTTCTGCCTGCGTCTCCCCCACCTCCGCGACTGGCCGATGTTCTGCGATGAAGCCACCTACGCCCGCTGGGCGCAATGCCTTCTCGAAGATCCCGTGCACAACCTCTGGGTGAGCATGGCCGACGCCAAGCCGCCGATCCACAC
The DNA here is from genome assembly GCA_035524355.1 of Phycisphaerae bacterium. GTDB lineage: Bacteria > Planctomycetota > Phycisphaerae > WQYP01 > WQYP01 > DATKPA01. Next base: position 1,612 of record DATKPA010000105.1, read on the forward strand.
CTGGCTCCTCGCCATCACCCGGCCGATCGCCGCAGACCCCATCACCGCCGGCCGCATCCTCTCCGTCCTCTTCGGCGCCGCCACCATCCCCTTCATCCTCCTCCTCTGCGGTGAACTCGCCCGGCTCGCCCCGTTCTCACAACGCCGCGGCCTGCTGCTCGGCATTCTCAGCTCCGCCCTCATCATCACCTCGCCCCTCCTCGCCATCCATCAGCGCATGGGCATCGCCGAATCCATCCTCATCTTCGAAGCAATCATCCTCGGCTGGCTGTCGCTCACACTCGCTCGCAGCATCGCGGAAAACGCCCCGACAAGGAGCCTCACGAAACAAGGCCTCATCCTCGGCCTCTGCTGGGGCCTCACCCTCCTCACCAAACAAAACTTCAGCTACCTGCTCTGGTCTCTCCCCCCCGCCGCCATGCTCGCTTGGAGCTCCCGTGAAAACCGCTTCCCGCAAATCCGCCGCTTCATCGTACCGTTCGCGCTCGCCACAACCATCGGCCTCGCAATGTTCATCCCCGTGCTTTTCACCAACACCTCGCTCGATCTGAAAACCCGTCTCTTCTACAAGTCCGACTTCTATCCACGCCAGAGCCGCGTGGAATCCGCCTTTGACAACATCGGCATGCTGATGTCCCCCTATGCCGAAGGCCACCCGCAGTGGTGGCCCTACGACCCGGCCCATCCCCTCGACGGCGGCTGGCTCTACGTCTACCTCACACCTCCGGTGTTCGCCCTGGTCATCGCCGCGCTGCTCTGGATGGCCCACCGCCGCGCGTGGCGACCCATGTTCTTCCTCGGCGTCTGGAGCTTCGCCCTGATCGGCTCGCTCGCACTCGTCGGCGGAACCATCTGGTCGCGCTATCTCGTCCTCGGCATTCTCCCGCTCCTCCTCCTCGTCGCGTGGTTAATGATCGACCTGCTGGAGTTCTACGGCCGGAAGCTCTCAGCGAACGCATTCCAATTCTCCGCCGCGATCGCCGCCGCCGTCGTGCTGGCGTGGCCGACCTGCATCGTGACCTGGAGCGCTTTCAACTGGCAGGCGCCGGTGCTGGTCTCCGCGGATGTCGGCCAGTACATCACACGCCAGTGCGCCGGCCCCGCCGCCGAACAGGCCGTCGCCTGGGTCAAAGCTCGCGCCAACGAAGGTCCTATGACCGTCATCACCGGCTGCGGCATCGGCCTGCCGAACGACCTCGTCTGGCTCGGTCTCCGCGACCACCCCAATGTGCACCTTTACTGGGATGGCGAACTGCCCCCGCTGAAACGCACTGGCAAGAATCCGGATGTCTTCCTTCTGGGCACAGAACGCTGGATCGGCAAGGAAAGATCCCCCGTCCTTCTCCCCCCGCAATGCCCCGTCTACATGGTGGTGCCGCGACTCTATGACCCCATCGCACACAGCGCGATGGATATCGTCCAGGTAGCCGACCTTCCGCGCGATGCAAGAATCGTGAAGATATTCCAGAACCCGGCGAAGCACGACGCGAACGAAGTGTTGCAGCTCGTCGTGCTCGAAATGCCGCCCGTGAATCGAACGGCGGTCGCCAAGGGCGGCGATGAACGCGTCGCCGTGATGTCGCACTGAACGTCAGGACCAGATTTCCGGATTGACGGGGGATGCGGGTGAACGACCGCTCAACATGGCGACAAGGTTCCGCGCGGATAGCTCCGCCATCGCCTCGCGCGTGCCGACCGTGGCGGAACCGATGTGCGGCAGCAGCACCACGTTCTCCAGCGCAAAGAGCCCCTCTTCGACCACCGGCTCGCGCTCGTAGACGTCAAGCCCGGCCGCGAAGATGCATTTCTCGCGCAGGGCCTCGACGAGCGCCGCTTCATCCACCACCGGGCCGCGCGCGGTGTTCACCAGGACCGCCGTCGGCTTCATGAGCGCCAGTTCGCGCCGCGAGATGAAATGCCGCGTTTCGGGCACGAGGGGGACATGGATCGATACAAAATCGGATTCCCGCAGCAGATCGTCCAACAAGACGAGCCGTGCCCCCATCGCCTCCATCTCCGCGCTCGCCCGCCGATTGTGGTACAGCAGGCGCATCCCGAATCCGCTCGCCATTCTGGCAAATCGCGAACCGATCCTTCCCGCCCCGATGATGCCCAGCGTCTTCCCAACGATCCCTATGCCAAGAAACTGCAAAGGTCCCCAGCCGTCCCATCGCTTCGCGCGCAGCACCCGCTCCGCCTCGCCGGCGCGGCGAGCCGCCATCATCAGCAGCATCCATGCACTCTCCGCCGTCGCGTCGGTCAGCACGTCCGGCGTATTCGCCACGCCGATCTTTCTAGCTGTGCACGCGGGAACATCGATGTTGTTGTAACCAACGGCAAAATTCGAAACGGCCCGCACGTTCGGGCGAGCATCCAGAAACGCCGCGTCAATTCGATCGGTCAGCATGCTGAGCAGCCCATCAATTCCCACCGTCGCTGCGAGCAGCTCGGCCGCCGGCATCGCGCGGTCGCGCGGCGACACAATCACTTCGTGTCCCACCTGCCGCAGAACGTTGACGCCCACTTCCGGAATCGGCCGTGTAACCAGTATTCTCATCGCCGCTCGCCAATCTCCGCACGGACTTCGCTCAAAAATGACCGAACTTCTGCCGCGGTGTTCACCGCCGTCCGCTTCCAACCACATGTCGTCTTCATGTGAGCAAAGATGCCGAGGGGGTCCTCATGAAAATGCACGAAAGCGCTCGACCCGCGATAAAATACGCCCAGTTTGCGCTCCCGGAGCGGAAACTGGCGGAGCTTCGCCAACAAAGGCCCAATGCCGCGGAGCGCTCTTTCGGACGCGTGCTTCATCGCTCACTCCACAATCGCGCGCCGCAGCCGGCCGCCGAAATGGGTCGCCAGTTCGTAGCCGATCGTGCCCACCGCATCGGCCATGGCATCAAGCGAATTAGGCTTGGCGGCGTCCCAGGAAATGACCGTCACGGTGTCGCCGACGCGGGCCGTGGGAGCGTCGGTGATGTCGAGAACGATCTGATCCATCGAGACACGTCCGACCACCGGCACATCGCGCCCGTGCAACTGGGCGACCGACCGGTTGCTCATCGCACGGGGATAGCCGTCGGCGTAGCCCACCGGCACGACCGCAAGGCGACTGGGCCGCTTCGTGACGAAGGTGTGGCCGTAACCAACCCCGGTGCCGGCCGGACGATGGTGGATGGTGAGAATCGGGGCGGTGATGCGGGCGATCGGCAGCAGTCCTTCGACGGGGTCGCTGGTCGAGGGCTGCAATCCGTAGAGGGCGATTCCGATCCGCACCAGGTCGAGCGAAGGATCTTCCAGATGCCAGGCGCCGCCGGAGTTCTGCAGATGCACCATGAGCCGGGGATAGCGTTTACGAAGGGGATCGGCCACGCTGTGCAGAACTTTCAACTGCTCGCTTACGGTGTCATGCTTCGGCACATCGCCATGGGAGAAATGTGCGAAGACCCCTTCAAGTTCCAGTTGCTTCAGCCCGGCGATCACCTCCACGAGTTCTTCGACCGCCCACGGTTCGACGCCGACGCGCGTGAGACCGGCATCGACCTGCACGTGAACCTTGACCGGCACTTCGAATCCGGCGACTTCGAGCGCCTTTGCCAGACGAATGGCCGATTCCTTATCCGTCACATTCACGCGCACCTGTCCGCGCAGCGCCTCGCGCTCATCGACGCTCAATTCTCCCCCTTCGGCGATCACCAGCGGCGAGAGCACCAGAATCCCGAACCACGGGAGCTGCGCCAATTCCATCGCCTCTTCGAGCGAATAGACGCAGGCCCATTGCACGCCGGCCTCGCGGAGGAGTTCCGCGATGTACGCAACGCCGTGGCCGTAGGCGTCGGCTTTGATGGTGGCGCAGAGCTTCACATTCATGCCGACGCGGCGCTGCATGTGCGCGACGTTGTGCATGAGCCGGGATCGCGAAATTTCGAGGGTTCCGTTTTGTGCAATCATGTAAGTACCTGCGTGGCCCGGCGAAGTCGGTCGGTGACCGCCGTCCACAAGCCGCCGTGCTCCTCCGGCAGCAGAACGAAGATGGCGTTCAATTTCTTTTCGTCCGCTTCCCGCAAGGCGGCGTACAAATTCCGGGCGTATGCGGCGGGATCGTCGGGAAGCAGAAGGGTCTCGTGCGGTGCAGGGAGCGATACATCGTCGGTGAAGGAAATCAGCGCGACGGGACCGTTCGCTTCCGCCCTTTGCTGGACCCGCGGCCATTCTGCGCGGGGGAACCGGTACGCCATCGTGCGCGGGGCGTAATGCCGATCGTGCAGACCGGGGCTGGCCGCGGATTCCGTGGTCTTCACGGTGACGGCGTGCAACTGCACGTCGGGCGCGACTTCGCGCAGCATTTCGAGCGTGATGGAGCCGGGGCGGAGGATCGTGGGTGCCTTGCCGGTGGAGAGATCGAGGACCGTGGATTCGAGGCCGACTTCACAGGGACCGCCGTCGATAATCAGCGGGACGCGGCCGTTCAATTCGGCGAGAACGTGGGCGGCGGTGGTGGGGCTGGTGAAGCCGGAGCGGTTGGCGGAAGGAGCGGCGATGGGGCCGTCGAACGCTTTCAGCAAGGCTTCTGCGACGGGATGGCGCGGGCAGCGGATGGCGACGGTTTGCCGGCCGGCGGAGACGGCGGCGCAGAGGGTATTGGCGCGCGGCAGGATCATCGTGAGCGGGCCGGGCCAGAAGCGGGCGGCGAGTTGATCGGCCAGCGGCGGCCATACTGTGACGCAGTTGCGGGCGGAATTGACGTCGGCGACGTGAACGATGACCGGGTTACCGCTTGGGCGGCCTTTGGCGTCGTAGATTTTCTGGACAGCCTCGACGCTGCGTGCGTCGGCGCCGAGGCCGTACACGGTTTCTGTCGGAAATGCCACCAGTTCCCCGGCCCGCAGGAGTTCGACGGCGGATTCGATTCCCTTTTCCCCATGTTCAAGGCGGGTGTGAATCACTTGATTCCCATTTCGCGGAGAGCGAGAGACTTCTTGGGAAGGGGATGCTCCCACAGCCAGGCCGGCTTGATGAAGAATCCAGGAAGTGCCGCAGAATGCACCGCGCCGGCCTTCTCCGCAATGCGCCGGTATTTGCCCTTGACGAGTTGGTTCGCCGTCACGATGCGCTTCAGCGGATCGATGATCCAATATTCGGGTATACCGGAGATCTGGTAATCGTTGAATTTTTCCTTGTAGTCGCGCTCGATGGAATCGGGTGAAACGATTTCCAGGACCAGATCGGGGACGCCTGCAAAATAAGTCCGCTGGAACCCAGCGGCCTTTTGATTGGAGACGAAGAACAGATCGGTGAGACGATGGCTCGGCAGACCGGGGAGCCGCAATGCGAACTCGACGCTGCAGACCTTTCCGAGTTCGCCGTTGTCGACGAAATCGCTGACCAGCCGAATGAGCCATGTTTGCAGTTGATCGTGTTCGAAGCTGACGGGCGACATGATGGTGACTTCTCCGTTGACCCATTCCGCGCGGGTGCGTTCCTTGACCCAGGCGAGGAATTCTTCCTCGGTCATACGGCGTCCCGGGTGCGGCGGATAGGCTTCGAGCACTTCCTCGCCGAGCGAGTCACCGCCGAATTCTGGATAGGCCTTATGGAGGGCCGCCTGGGCGCGCCTGTTCCACCGCTGTGCTTTGATACGATCAGTCTTCATGTCTCACCGATGACATGATACCAAAAGCAGGCGTTACCACCCGACGATGTTGTAGCCGCCGTCGACGTACACTGTCTCGCCGGTGACGCCGGAGGCGAGGTCGGAGCAGAGCCAGAGGGCGGTTTTGCCGACGTGCTCCGCGGCGTGGTCGGCATCCCAGGGCAGCGGGGCTTTTTCGGTGTAGTGGGTCATCATCTTGTCGATGTCGCCGATGCCGCGGGCCGCCATGGTCTTGATCGCGCCGGCGGAGATCGCGTTCACGCGGATGTTCTTCTCGTGCCGGCCCATTTCCGCGGCGAGGTAGCGGACGGTGCATTCGAGGGCGGCCTTGGCGACGGCCATCACGTTGTACATCGGAATGAACTTCTCGGCGCCGAGGTAGCTCATCGTGATGATCGAGCCGTCCTTGTTCATAAGCGGCTGGGCGGCGCGGGACATGGCGAGGAGGGAGTAGGCGGAGATGTCGAGGGCCGTCTTCCATTGGTCGCGGGTGGTCTGAAGGAAGGGATTGTGAAGGGCGTCGGCGGGCGCGAAGGCGAGGGAGTGAACGAGAATGTCGAACGTGCCCCAGTTGTCGGCGGCCTTCTGGAAGGCGGAGGCGATGTCTTCATCCTTGCTGACATCGCAGGGAGCGAGGAACTTCGGGTTGAAGGGTTCGACGGCCTTGACGACGCGGCGTTCGATTTTTTCGGCGGGGAGATGGGAGAAGGCGAGTTCGCAACCGTTGGCGTGGAGTTGCTGGGCGATGTGATAGCCGATGGAGTATTCGTTGAGGACACCGAAGACGAAGGCTTTTTTGCCGGCTAGCAGGGACATTTGTTGGCTCGCTTTCTGGATTGGGGTGGTCGGGTCGCCCCGTTGGGGCTTAACAGATGACATTGTCTATTCAACCAGGGGTTCCCTTCGGTCACCCCGGGGCTATTGACGCGGCCCCGTTGGGGCCAGGGGGCTATTTCGGATAGTCGCCGCGGAGAAGGCGGATGGTGCTGGCGCGCTCGGGGTTGCGGAAGACGGCAGCGCCGGCGACAAGGACATCAGCGCCGGCTTCGAGGGCCTGATGGGCGGTGCGGATGCCGATGCCGCCGTCGATTTCGAGGCGCTGATGCGGGCCGAGCTCGTGGCGGAGGAAGCGGACTTTGCTGAGAACTTCGGGCATGAAGGATTGGCCGGTGAAGCCGGGGTGGACAGACATGATGTTGATCATATCGACGAGTTGCATGATGTCTGCGAGTGATTCGACGGGAGTGTCCGGGTTGATGCCGACGCCGGCGGTGCAGCCGAGATCGTGAATGCGCTTGATGAGATCGACTGCCTGCTGGCCGGGCTTCACTTCGATGTGAAACGTGAGGTTGAGAGCGCCGGCCTTGCAAAAGGCCTCGATGAAATTCTCCGGGTTGGTCACCATCAGGTGGACGTCCTGCATCAGACCGCAGGAGCGGGCCACGGCCTCCACGATGTCCGGCCCCATCGTCAGGTTCGGCACGAAATGCCCGTCCATGATGTCCACGTGCATCAGATCGGCGCCGCACTTTTCAACATCCGCGGCCTCCGCACCGATCTTGGTGAAGTCCGATGCGAGAAGCGACGGCGCGATGAGGGGCAGGTGCGGAGGGTGTTTGAAGACGTTTTCGGGCATTCGAGTTCCTGTGAATCAGACGTTATCGAGGATGTCGAGACACTCGAAGCCTTTGCCTTCGAGGAATTCGAGAGAAGCGCCGCCGCCGGTGGAGACGTGGCTCACCTTGTCGGCGAGGCCGAAGTCTTCGATGGCGGCCGCCGAGTCGCCGCCGCCGATGATGGTGGTGGCGCCGTGCGAGGTTGCCGCGGCGAGGGCTTCGGCGACGACCTTGGTGCCGTTGACGAAGGGCTTTTTCTCAAACACGCCCATCGGGCCGTTCCACACCACCGTCTTGGCGGCTTTGATTTTGTCGGCGTAGAGCTGAGCGGTCTTGGGGCCGATGTCGAAGCCTTCCATGTCATCCGGGATGTCGCCTTCGACGATGCGGGTTTCAGCATCGTCGGTCATCTTGTTGGAAATAACGGTGTCGATGGGAAGGAGGATTTTGCCCTTGGCTTTTTCGAGGAGGCTCTTGGCCAGCTCGACCTTGTCCTTTTCGGAGAGGGATTTGCCGACCTTCTTGCCCTGGGCGAGGAAGAAGGTGTAGGCCATGGCGCCGCCGATGAGGATGGTGTCGGCCTTGGCGAGGAGGTTCTCGATGACGGCGATCTTGTCGGAGACTTTGGCGCCGCCGAGGATGGCGATGAAGGGGCGTTGCGGATTGTTGAGGGCGTCACCCAGGAACTTGATTTCCTTTTCGATGAGGAAGCCGCAGGCGCGTTTGCCGGAGCCGATGACTTCCGCGGCGCCGAAGGTCGAGCCGTGCTTGCGGTGCGCCGTGCCGAAGGCGTCGTTGACGTAGAGATCGCCGAGCTTGGCGAGTTGTTTGGCGAAGGCGGGGTCGTTCTTTTCCTCTTCCTTGTGAAAGCGGGTGTTTTCGAGGAGCAGGACGTCGCCGTCCTTCATCACGGCGACGGCTTCCTCGGCCTTGGGGCCGATGGAATCTTCAGCGAGTTTCACGGGTTTGTTGAGGAGCTTGGAGAGGGCGTCGGCGGCGGGCTTGAGCGAGAACTTCTTTTCGGGACCGGCCTTGGGGCGGCCGAGGTGGGACATCAGGATGGCTTTGCCGCCGCGATCGATGATGGACTTGATGGTGGGGAGGGCGGAACGGATGCGGCGGTCATCGGTGACGTGGAGATTTTCATCGAGGGGGACGTTGAAATCGACGCGAACGAGGACGCGCTTGCCTTTGACATCCAACTGGGCGACGGTTTTCTTGGCCATGGTGGAACCCTTTATATAGTACGCCCGGGAAATTCCGGGGTTTTTTTCGGAACCGCTATGCTAGGGAAAGGGGGAAAAGTGGTCAACTGAAAGGGGGATCGTGGGAAGATTCGGGTGGGCCTGAATTTCCGGGGGTCGAAAGATAAGGAGTTGCGCGCGAAATGCGGTGATTTTTGCGGGGAAGATATTCTGGGAGGGTAGGAAACGCGGTTTTGGGCCTGAGAATGAGGTTTTTGGGGGAGGTTGGGGCGGTGTTTGGGGGGGGTGAAACGCTTCGATCCGCTTCGATCCTCCGGGAAATGACGGCGTTCCTCCGCGTGGAGAGGGGTACTTTGAGGGGGTGAGTTTTTGCGGGTTCGGCGCGGGAGGCGCGCGACGGATGGTGGTGTGAGAAGCAGTGGAGGCAATGGCGCAGATGATGGCATGGAATTTCCCTCCCCCCCCGGGTTGTCTACCGAATTTTATACTAACTTTATTCAGATGCAAGGGGAAAGTTTGGGTTTTTGGTTGGGGACGGGAACGAGGCAGGGATAGACATCGCGCGGCGTGGGGGCAACCAAAAGGCGTCGAACCGGCGAGCGGGCGAATCGGGGAGCGTATGAATTGACACCGAGAGCACGGAGGGCACAGAGTTGCACAGGGGACGACGACGTAAATTATCCACGAATGGGCACAAATGGACACAAATGGGGGCCATTTCGGGGGATCTTGGGGGAGTTTGAGCAGGAGGGGGCGCGAGGGCGGACGCAACGAGTGGCGGATGATGAGTTTGGGGCGGTGTTTGGATAGGGGTGGACGTGGAGGTCGCTGGCTTGCTTGGTCAGGGCGTCGAAGAGGAGGGCGTCGACGAGCTTGGCGACGGGGGCTTTGTCGCCGCTGGCGAGGAGGTCGCGGTCCGTGAGGGAGTGCAGGGCTTCCTGCACGGTGAGACGGTCGGGTTCGGGAGTGTTGGATGGCGAAGTTTGGCGGAGGGCATCGGAGTGGGCCATCTGCTCCTGATAAGTGCGGGTGATGGCGTCGCGGAGTTCGGCTTCAGGGGTGGGAATCAGTTCCAGAGGGGCGTCGAGGAAAAGAGAGAGGTTGTCCAGGGCAGCATCGGTGTGAACGCCGGCCGTAAGGCAGCGGACCGGGATGCCTGAACCCCCGTCGGAGTTCAACGGCAGCAGCAAGTGCTCGCGGGAGAACTCGAAAGGGAGCGTACGAAATGATGGCTCAATCATTGACTTACGACCCCTTCTTTTCACGGTGACCGCTTATCCTCGTCTTTTTGGCATCGATCGGCGCACCGCACTCCGGACACCTGCGCTCACTTACTCGAAGGTCATAACCGCATTGAGGACAGAATTCTCCAAATTTTGTTTTGCCGCTCGGCTTCCACACTAACCATGTCGCCAAGGCCCAAAATAACCCGATGAGCCAGAAAGGTATTATTAGCCCAATCGCACGCCAACGAGGAGTATCCTTATTGTAAAGCGCAAACGATCCCAACCTGCAGTTAAATGCACTCGCACCGGCAACTCTTTCAATGTCCGGAATCAGGGGACCGTTCGCGTCATCTGCTTCACATGATATCTCCCAATTTGGATTTCTCAAACGTTCCCTTGGATCATGCCAAATTCCGATGGAGAGGCCAAGTTGGCCATATGAGTCACCAACGTAAGCTGAATACGGCATTTTCCAAATTGATAACATATCCTTTTTCCAGTAGCTGCGCACCCACAGTAATGTAAACATCAATACCGAAAGGATAAGTAACCAGTGAAGGAGTTTTCGGATCATAATACCTTCGGCATTCCATCGGAAATGCAAGTTACTCAAACGAATATCCGCCACCAGGGTCCCAAGTTTTCCAATCCTTTATGGACTGATCCCAAATATCCGATGTTGGTTTAGGAGTGGGGTCATCAACCGTCACTTCGCCTGTTTTTTCATTAAATGCGAACTTCTTGCATTGAAGAATAGTCTTTTTCCCATTCTTTTCGCATATCGCACATACTTCGAAACGGTCTACGTCGGACCCGGGAAAACCGATTGGGGCATCCAAATAGCCACCGTTGCCGTGGCCCGGCCATGCCAGACCGCCACCTTGCACATAACCGGGAGGATCCTCGCCCGGATTTGGAGGCACGCGAGGATCTACACCATAGTTCTTGTGGCTGTCGAAATTGGAACTTTTCGAACCGGCACCTGCTGAATGAACCGCCTGAACTAAATTCACGCTTCCTCCGGAACATTGACAGTTACTATCGCGCTTAAACTCCACGCCAAAACCGTTCCGACCTGCCACTTGCCTTGGAATTATAACAATACCACAGCCGGAAGGATCGATTGATCGCGTCGGCATACCGCCCTCGTATGCGTAGACATTAAGTTTCTCAATCAGTCTTATATCGCTTGTGTCCCCAAGTGGATCTCGCTGCATGAACCTCCCCAGCGTGGGATTCAGCATCGCCGACGCGGACCTTCCCGTGAAAGAAATGAACAAAAGGGGCAGGATCACACAACAGAGGAATCGTCGAAGTGCACTCATCATTAGGCTCCTTTGGATCAGAACGGTTTACACCGTCGGGCTGTTAATTTTGATCGAGCGTTCCCATGGGTCTAAATGAGGATTGTCGTCTCAGAATATCCTCCGTAAGACGCTCACTGGCCATGCGGTGGGCTTGCAATGCCACGTCTGAGGCGGCGTTTGCAGCCTCCGCCTGGAATACCAAGGCCTGCGGCACGACTTCCGGCGCCAGTCTTTGGGCTTGCCGATACGCGGCGATCGCCTCGCTTCCCCGACCAGTGTCGGTAAAGCAGTGCCCGCGCATCGCGATGAACACCGCGAGTTCTTCGGCGGGCTCAAGCGAACGGAGAAAACCGTTTGCCCGAACCTGCTGATCCGTGAGAGGCCGCGGCCAGGATTTGTAGTATTCGTCCGGGAACGCCGAGAAACCGTTCCCCGAACCTTCGACGTTGATTCGCTCGCCGGAGGGATCATCCCAACGGCAGAATAGATGATCAGCAGTGCGTACCAGTTTCATCGGGTACCCCAGCCTCCGGCCGATCGCCACATAAAGCACCGGCATGGAGCTGCACGATCCGGCACGTTCGGGTCCGGCGACGCCATTGAGAAGAAAATCGCGTGAATCGACAAAGGACCATTCCGTCGAAAGGCCGGTCTGCCGGTCGACCAATTTCGGATTGTAGTGCACACCGCAGTCCTCTTGAAGCGTTTGAAGCAGCAATTCGCAGCGAAAATAAGCTTCAGAGTGATGGTAGTGATCAGCATACCGGGCGTCTTGAAGGCGGTAAATGTGCCTTGCCGTATTTCCTCGCACTTGCTCAGCCCAGTTGTTCAGCATTGCCAGTGTCGCGTCAATATCCACGTGCTCGGCACCTGGTAATCCCTGGGCACACAGGAGGTTCATCCGGGCGATATCCACTTGGCCAAGATCATGCGGATTTATCGAAACCAACGCCTGAAACGAGGCGGGTTCCGTGAGCACTGCGACTGGGATCGAAGGATGGCCTCTGCTTTGCGACATAAAGGCGAGGTACGTAGCGAAAATCAGGGCACAGACGCCAATGGTCAACAAGGCCGTCAGCCACACTCTATTCCTGTCGCAAATCACGGTTCACCTCCAACTCCAGAATCCTTGCCTAAGCCGTAGCGCGTGGGAGTGGCACGAAATACGGCTCAGCCGGTTTAGAAAGGATTTGCCATGATGCGTGGAATTCGACACTGGCTTGTCTTTGATCCTGCCAAGGCGGCCATCGGCGTGAACGCCAGCCTTAACGCAGCGGTAGCATCCGCTCGCCGTTGGATTGGGGTTCAACGGCAGCAAAATGTGCTCGCGGCAGTACTCGAAGCGAATCGGTTGAACGGAACGTTGTCTCATTACTCCTCTCCGGTCATTAGGGATATAAACACAACGCACCGACTTCCGACTTCGACGACTCCACGGCCCAACACGACTATTGATCAGCCCGCACGAGAGGCAGTTCGCCCGAGGGGAAACGATGTTTTTATTCTTCTTCCCTTTGTTTCTTTCGTTTCGTCTAAGGCTTTTTACGAATCTTATCGACAATTGTTGAAATCGCGGCATCTCGGTCGGCATAACTGGATGTCATCACTTTTAACGGTGTCCCATCAGCGCCGTAAAGGCTCGTATAATGAATATAAAATAAATCCTTCACCCTCAAATTACGGAATTGGTCTTGCTGATGTCCCTCCGAGATCGATTTGCTGAGGTCTTGCGTTCTTGGCACCACCAAGGAGCCGATTTGCCTTTGATCCGAAAAACCCATTAGCCAACCTTGAGTGCCGTAATTTTTAACATATTCGTCTATCTGTGGCGCGTACATGGCGATGTGGCCCGAAACGGACTCCATCGAAACGGATCCCAACTCGATCGGGGGGACACGGTCACGGGGCGCATCCCCGCAACTGGAACACAACCACACCAATACGAATATTGTAATCCATCGCATGCGATTTCGTCCCCCTTTTAGATGATGTGATACTCACAAATATACAGTTCATTCGCCACTGGTTTACTTTGATTATCTCGCGTCATCATATTTGATGTTTCCGTCAGAGCTGTGGGCAAAGAATTTAGCCTCAAATTTGATCCAGTCAAAATCTGCTCCTATTTCGATAGATCCTTTCACGCCTGGAGCTTCCTCAACATAGTTATTCGCCGTGAACCGATAACTGGTCCTGATTTTTTCGGAGCCCTCTGAATCCGATACAAAGATGCCAGGATTATCTTCAATGACAAGACCGGCATTCCGGTAATCGTTAGGAGTCTTGGTAGTTACAGTGTCGCCTTTAACCGTGGATTCGAAACCGTCTTTGTCGACTGGAGGATCAAAATCGTCAGGCACCTTGGCCTTTGCATCCGCCTTATTCAGGTACACTTCTGTTGTTGTGACCGATTGATGCAAATTGCAACCGCCCAGGTCATGGTTTGTCTTGGATTTAAGTTCCACTTTGTATGCATAGCTAATCTGTTGATATTTTCCAGTTTTATTCTGCTCACCCATTTGAAACACTACCCCCGGATTTTTGGAATACACAAGAAAACAATCCTCCGGATGATTTTTGCAATGACAGTTACATTGGGTTGTCGCTGGCTGGGTAGACTGTCGTCCATCTGGATCGCGAAATCGCACTGGATCATTTCGTACAGCATTGTATAAGTTCAACCCATCCACGAACCCCACCGGATCACTTTGCACGAACCTCCCCAGCGTGGGGTTCAGCATCGCCGAGGCTCGGGTAGATGCGAGCGCAATGAATAGAATTGGCAGGCTTAAAGACAACCAGTGTCGAATTCCCCGCATGATGGCAAATCCTTTCTAAGTCGGTTAAGCCGTGTTTCGCGCCTGCTCCTCGCTCAACCCAGCACCTTATATTAACACGCCCACCAGAAACCAGAAGGCTCCGAACGCCAAACCCCACCATGCTAGTTTTCGCGAGACCGTTTGGCTGTTTTTTTGACACAGAGTATAAATTCCCGTTGTTAAAACAACTAACAATGGTGTGGCCAACACGTAGGGTATTAACGATCGCAATACAACGGACGCTTTAGACGCATCTACGAAATGACAAAGCAGCCCCCACAGAATGGCAGTTAATGGAACGCCTACGATGCCCATTATTAGGCAAATCATGGAAGCGATGCGTCGGCGGGCAGGTGCGACTTTGCCGTACTCAATTACCGAGGAATCTTCCATAGGCCCTTCCACAAATTCCACATGACATTAGCCATCGGCACCATAACGCCCGTTGGGGCCGCTCAACTCAATTAGCAGTTTTTGTGGGGCCACCACTGAACCCAGTCCAGCCCCATTGCCCAGGCTCCGTATTCGCAATTATCGTGACGTCTTTTCCCTGTGTCTTATAGTATGCAATCAAGCTCTGCATAAGCGTATCCCCACCGGCTCCTTTTCCCACGCTGCACCCGTACAAATATATCGTCGCCTTATCGCAGAGAAGATTCCCAATCGCATCTAGAACGCCTTCCATCTCTTGTCGAACGGGATCGTTTTTGGGGCGACTGAAGTTAGTTGTGGAAATCTCGGTAAAGCCAAGGTCCAGATCACCAGGAGATGCATGACTCGACAAGACTATTGTTTCGATGCATTTAGTTCGATCACACCGGCTAGCAATATGATGCCTCATGCTGGCCAAGAGCTGGTCTTTCGACGATATAAAATCAGTGATATGAGAATATGATTTAATGTACGCACCTTTGGAAGCAAGCCAATAGCTCCAGCCTTCCCACCCTGTAAAGGACGAGGCTCCACTAAGATCTGCGAATTCATAGGACAGACTGACAGGGTCGGCAGGTTCACCGTTTACCGTGGCTAAGCCGGTTGGATCCAACTTATTGATGACGTTTTCCAATTCCATAGAATACAAATTCATCCCATCAACGAACAATGCGCCTGAAGGCTCCTTGCTCATGAACTTACCCAATGCTGGGTTGATCGCTCGCGCCCGGTTGTAAACCAGCCCATCCTCCTCGTCGTGCATTAAACCCTGATGCCCAAAGTCGTTGATCCCATAAGGCATCGCCCCATACCGATACGCCACCACGCGCGTACTCAGGCCCGCAGGAGCAAAGCATCCGCTATCGTTGGCGCCTGCCGAGACGAACACCTGCCGCTGGCCGTAGGCGGAGTATTCGTAGCGTTCCTGGAGAACGCCGGTGGAATCGACGACGCCCAGGACGTTGTAGTTGGCATCCTGGCAGAGCCAGTACGCCTGATCGCAGGTCTGGTGGCTGGAGTTGGTCGGATCGGAGTTGATGGCCGTCTGCACGGCTTCATCGACGTAGCCGAGGCCCCAGACGTACTGCTTGAGCAGGTTGTCGGAGCCGTCATGCTCTTCGATCACGCGCTGGCC
>DATKPA010000106.1:0-13050 GCA_035524355.1 Phycisphaerae bacterium
GGGGGCGCCTTTTTTTGTAAGGGGGTTTTTGCGGGGGTGTTGTGGAATAGGTGAGGGTGCGATGGGAATGGGGGCACATTCCTGCGATGCCATCGCCGGCTTTTTGCGGGGGGGGGGGGTTAGAAGTTGCGGGAGGTGATGCTGCACTGGCGGGTGATGGGGGCGGAGTCGGCGGGGGAGACGGTGAGGGTGAACTGGTACATGGTGGGCTTGGTGGATTGGATGACGGTGCAGGTGAAGTTGGAGACGTTGGTGGCGAGTTTGGTCAGGGCGACGGCGTTGACGTTGTTGTTGAGGTAGCGTTGGGTGTTAGCTGCGTTCCGATTTTGCTTCCCTATTGAATGGTCGGATCGCCCACCGCCGGAATGGTTACGGTCTTCGTGACCCCCGCGCAGGAGAACACCACAGTGCCGCTGCTGCTGGCGGTTCCCAGTGGGGCGTAAGTCAGGTCGTATGGATTGGTGGAGAGGCCGGTGAGGGAGACGGTAATCGTCGTGCCCGCCAATTCGGCCTGCGAGAGCTTCACCACGTACGTCCCCCCCGCATTCATCGGCTGCGGCACGACGTTGCTCCCGGTGGTCTGAAAGACCTGGAATTGTGCGGTCGCCGTGTTGAATTCAACTCCATAGGTGCCGCCGGTTGTCACCGAAAGTGTCCGCGCATATTTGATCGCCGTCACGGCTTCGCGAGCGGCCCGATCCGCCCGTAGGCCGGCCTCCGTATTCGCCAGTGCGTCCATGCCGATCGTCGCCGCAATGGCAAGGATCAGTAGCACCATGAGAAGCTCAACCAGCGTCAATCCTCGGCGCATATGTCTCGGCTCAAACAGAAAAGCGGTATGCCTCTCTTCATCTATCGGCCTCTTTGAAGCGACGCTCAAATGGCGTGATAATCGCCCGATTATTGAGTCTCCCACCGTGCCCCTGGCGCAAGGTGCCATAAAAAGCGTTCCCTCCCGGCTTCCTGACTCATGCACGGGGCCGCTCATGCCGATCATATAGCCATGCGAGAATGCGCTATTAATCCATTGCGCCGGCGTCGCCGTGGCAGCGCGCTGGTCCTGGCCATATTGGTTTCGGTCATCATCACCGGACTTGTCTTGTCCATAGCCTGGGCCGCCGGAACTCAAGCGCAGAATGCCTCCGCCTCCGTCCACCTCGACCAGGCCAACATGGCCGCCGAATCCGCCGGCCAGCTCGCCGTCTGGCACTTCAAAAACACCAACACCTGGCGCCAGGCCAACGCCCCCACCCAATTACCAACGATCACCATCGGTTCCGGCACCTACTCGTACGCTCTCACCTGCAACGATGCCGGCGCGGCCGCCACCTTGTATTGGCCCTTCGATGAAGGGTCTGGATTGACCACGGCCGACACCTCCGGCCACGGCAACCTCGGTCACCTCGTCGGCGGCGTCTCCTGGCTCACCTCCGGCAAATACGCCTCCGCACTCACCTTCGACGGCTCCACCGGCTACGTCGACGCCGGCGCCAGCGCCTCCACCAACATCACCGGCAGCGTCACCGTGGCCGCCTGGATCAAACTCAATACCGCCGGCAACGACCAGAAAGTCGGAGGCAACCAGGATGGAGTCTCCGGCGGTTACAAAATGTCCATCTTCGGCCTTCGGGTCGAATTCGAAGTCCGCGACGCCACCAACACCTATTGGATCAATCGCAACGCCGGCGTAGCGCCCAACCCCCCCGGCACGATCCTCACCATGAACACCTGGTACCACGTCGCCGGCGTCTACAACGCCCAGGCTCACACCATCTCCACCTACGTCAACGGGCTCCCCGACCGCGTTCCCCCAGACCCCGCCTGCTGCAACATGCCCGCCAACGCCCTTGCCCCCACCACCGGCGATTTCATCATGGGCCGCGAGCCCTGGGTCGGGAGTCTGGGCAGCACGCGTTATTTCGACGGCTCCATCGACGACGTCCGCGTCTACAACCGCGCACTGAGCGCCGCCGAAATCCGAGCCCTCGCCGACACGTCCGTCCATATCCACGCCATCGCCACGCGGCAGGGCGTCACCACCGGCGCCGCTTCCGGCGCTGTCGACTTCACCTGCTCCGCTCCCACCCCCGCCGCGCCGCTCGCCCCCGCGCTCACCGTCGGCGGCAATCTCCCCATGAAGCACACCAGCGTCTCGGGCGATGTCCAGGCCACCGGAAGCGTCACCGGCGTCGCCACTTCCTCCGTCAATGGCCACCTCACCTACGGAACCACCTATTCCGATCCCTCTCACTACATCACCGTGACCCTCAACGGCAAAACCGGCTCCGCGACTCAGCTCACCGCCTCACCCCCAACGCTCAACTACACCTGGATCCAGGGGCTCAAATCGCTCGCCGACGGCACCGCCGGCACCGGCAAGACCTATACATTTACGCCCCTGTACACCGGTCAGGTTCCCCTCATCTACGTCAACGGAAACGTCACCGACCCCGTCATCGACACCAGCCAATCCGGCGGAACCCTCCTCATCAACGGGACCCTCACCCTCACCAAGGCCACCACCTACGGGGCCATCTATCCCGTCAACATCATCTGCGAAAACAACGTCACCCAAACCAACGCCGCCGCCAAGCTGACTCTGACCGGTTCGCTTTACGTCAAGGGTAACTGGACGCACTACGACTCCACCATCAGCGGCGATGTCTGCGTCACGGGCAACGTGACCGACAACTCCGTGAACGGCAGTTCCTTCACCGTCGGCGGCATTCCCTGGTTCGACCCCCGCAACAGCGCTGCGCCCGTTCCTCAGCCCGTTTATTACACCGACTACGAAGGAGTGGCGCCGTGAGCGGCGTCGTACGGAGCAACCTGTGACGATCTTGTTGAAATCCAGCCGATCAGGCTTCCGTCGCACCGAGCCACGGGGCTTTACCCTCCTGGAGGCGATGATGCTCCTGGTGATCATGTCCATCGTCGCCGTCGCCGCGGCCGTCGGACTCCAATCCGCCACGCGCGTCCCGGAAAACACCGACCGCACTCTCGCCATCTCCTCCGAGCTCAACAGCGAAATGGAATACTGGCGTTCCCTCGCCTTCGGCTCTTCACCCTGGCCCTCGAGCCTCCCATATTCCGCGACGGATACCGTCACGCTCGGCATCGGCGGCCAAAGCCTCACCTACAACCGCACCACCAGTATTCAGAAATGGGACCCGAGCAACCTTGCCGTCAACACCACTCCCCAGCCCGATTTCGTGCAGGTCCAGATCACGATCAACGGACAGTCGCTCACCTGCTATATGAGCAAACCCCTCTGACGGAGACGGCCGTGAAACAACGTTCCCGCGCATTCACCCTCCTCGAACTCATCACCGGCCTCGTCATCATCGCTATCATCAGCACCGCCGTCTGCACCCTCACCCTCGGCTCCATGAACACCGACCGCTACCTTCGCTCGACGACGACCGCTCAATCCGAGGTCGAACTCGCCATGCGCCGCATCATCAACAATGTTCACGAAGCCCAGACCGGTTCAGTCACGGTCGGCGTCCACACGCTCAACACCCTCACCCAGGCCGACGCCCCCCACGGGTACTCGTCCGGCGCCACTGTCGCCTACTGCCTGCAGGCCGACCCCGCCAACGCCGGCCAGCAGGTTCTCATGGAAAACGATCAACGCTACGGCAACAACGTTCTCGTGCACAATGTCACCACGTTCAACGTCACACAGGTCAGCGGCATCTCCGGCCTCTACCAGATCGACCTCGTCGCCGGCAGTGCCGCCGTCTCTGAACGTCACTTCAAAGTCTTCACCCGCAACTAAATAACCCGAACAGAGGCTGGTGAAGGGGAACATCAATCTGGAGAGGAAGGTGACGATCGACGGGCTGATACAGCAAGGCTTGTGGTTGGGGCGGGGTCGATGGTGGTGCAGCATTTCACGGGGCCGACGTTGTGAGGAGAGTCCGGCGCAGACTTGCAACGATGGCAAACGGGGGGCGGCGCGGATGTTGGAGAGGTGGGGCGGTGATGGATGGGTTGCATGGGCTGGGGTGAGGGGTTGCTCCCGCTGAAGTGGGTTCATTCCTCCGCCGGCGTGGGCCGGGGCGGCGGCGGTGCGATTGCGCGGCCGATGCCGGAGGAGTTTTCTCCGCGTGTGTTTGGGGAGTTTTTCACATGGGGAGGCCGTTTGAGTACAATCATTGGAGAGGAGCGGTGCAGATGACTTTGACTTTGAACGTTCCGGACGATGTGTTGAAACGGGTAAGCGAGCAGGAGATGCGGGTTGAGCTTGCGTGCCGGCTTTTCGATTCGCAGCGATTGACTAAGTTTGAAGCGTGTGAGCTTGCGGGGATGTCGCGGGAGGAGTTCGACGCGGCGTTAAAGGTGCGCAATCTTCCGGTGATGCGCTACACGGAAGAGATGTTTCGTGAAGACATGCGGCACGTTGGTGGGGGCGCTGGGGAGCAGGGCATGGAGGCACGAAACTGAGCATCGTTGTCAGCGACACTTCTCCGATTCGCGCATTACATCATCTTCATCTTGTCTCGTTGTTGGCGCAACTTTACGGAACTGTTTGGTTGCCGCCGGGGGTGGTGGGTGAGTTGGAGAGGGCGCTCGCGGGGTTTCGCGCGACGATGGCGGCAGAGTATGGCTATTTGAAGGTTCGTGCTCCACAGGACGCGGCGCGGGTTTTGGAACTACGAAAGCAATTGGATGTTGGGGAAGCGGAAGCAGTGGCGCTGGCGATGGAGTTGAAAGCGGACTATCTGCTGGTGGATGAACTTGAGGGGCGGGCGGTTGCGCGTGCGATGGGGATTGAGGTAACCGGGGTCATCGGCGTTCTTGGTCGTGCGAAGAGGGCGGGATTGGTGGCGGGAGTTCGGCCGCTGCTCGATGAGCTTGAAGGTGGTTTGAAGTTCTTCATTGGGGAGAAGTTGAAGGAGCAGGTGCTCAAGGGGCTTGGGGAGTAGGCGGAGGCGGAGATTGCGGAGACGGCGCTGGTGGCGGCGGCGCTGCGGGCGGGTGGGGCGGTGATGCATGGGTTGCATGCGCTGGAGTGAGCCGCGTGGCGTGCACCGCGCGACCGATTGCGTCCGGGGATGGCTTCGCTCGATGATATAAAATGCTAAAAGCGTGGCACAGGTTCGGTAGCGTTTGACATAGTCACATCTCCCGATGGACGACGTGGCGGCGCCGAGCAAACGCGTCACATCCCTTTGGCCCGCCGTGGATAGGGGGAGCTTGGTTTTAGGCCCCTTTCAGACAGTATGTTTAAAACATATTCGAGGAAAGCAGCATTTGGCTGCGAGCCGCAAATCGATGCGAGCTCCATTCCCGACTGACTCAGTAAGACGTGGCCGAGGTCAATTTGGTTATTGCTTTCGCTTTCAAATTCGAGTCCAAAGAATGTGCTGTAGTAGGGTATTGCGACACGCTTGGGTAGACCCGTACGTGCGAACCCTGCTAAGGCGTCGAAATTGATTAGTCCCACACTGTCTAAGTGAGTAAGGGTGCCGAAATTGATTTCCACGTCGTTGTAAATCCTGTCGTCGTGCTTAAACACCAACGGCACGGGGTCACCGATTTCCCATACGAAATTGCAGAGGGATTGAAACAGTTTGGCGTCCTTCTTGTCGAGGGAGCCCAAAAGAGAGACTGTACGTTTGGAAAAATGACCTGGGTCGTTTGCTTCACCTGCTAAAACCTTGGACCATAGCGTCTGCATCTCCGTATCGGACACTATTCTGCATTTGTCGAAGAAATTGGTGATCCAGTCGTCGTCCATTTTCTGCGGTAAAGCCTTTTCCTCGATTTGAGGAATCGCTCTCGCGGTTATTTCTTCAATATTCTGCTGTTTCTTTGCTTCTTCGTTAAGAAAGCGATCGAGTGCGCGGTGATGCAGTGCTGTTAGTTTTATTTCATTTTTTGCTGCGATCATCTCTGCGTCGGCCTCCGCCTCCGCAATGCGGCGGATTTGGTAAGGCCGGAAGATCCCGCCAACGGCGTCGGAAATTTTTTCAATTAAAACCGTTGCCGGTTTGGAAAGCTCGCCCAAGTTGATGATCGAGGTACCTTCGGCCATGAGGCGGCTCCTTATTCGTCGGTGTTGAGCATTTCGATGTGGACGACGGTGGCGTCGAGGTTTTTCATGAGTTGTTTGACGAGGGGTTGCTCTTTCACGGCTTCGATGACTTCGGGGGGGATGCGTTGGGCGGTTGCGGCGGGGGCGGAGGAGGACTGAGGACTGAGGGTTGAGGACTGAGTGGGGGTGGGTTCTTCGTCGGAGATCTGGAGGGTGAGTTTGAGGGGGCGGTCGGTGACGGCGCGGAGGGCTTCTTCGATTTTGGCGCGGGCTTTTTCGTTGGTGAAGCCGCGCTGGACGGCGGGGACGAGGAGGACGGCGTCGTTGGTGGCGGGGTCGAGGGAGTGGATTTTGCAGCAGTGGCCGAGGACGGATTCGAGGTAGCGGGCGGCGGAGTGGAGGTATTGGCGGGTGGCGGACCAGATCGCGGGGAGGTCGGCGAGGTCGGCGACTTTTTGAATTACCGGTTGCTCGGGCGTGGCGGCGGCAGGGGGGCGATTGCCGGGGCCGGGTCTTCCTGCAGCGCGTTGCTGCTGGCGGAGCTGGGCGTTTTTGGCTTCGAGTTCTTCTTTCTGGCGGCGCATGTGCGCCTTCATGACTTCGTAGATGTTTTCTTCGTCGACGTCTTCTTCAAGCAATGCGCTGGCGGGTTCCGTTGGGGCGGCATCATCCCGGGCAAGCCCGGGGCTATTTGTTTCCATAACCGCGGCGGCGGCTTCGGGGTCGATGTCGGAGTTCTGAGTCTTGAGTCTTGAGTCTTGAGTTAATGGGGAATCGGTGTCACTTTTTTTTTTGACTCGCGGAAGGCGAGTTGGAATTGGAGAGCAGTTGTTTGATGGTGCTGAATTGGTCGCTGAGGGCGAGTCGGACGATGAGGGCGTCGAAGAGGGGGCGGTGCATGGTGGAGGATTTCAACGCGCGGAGGGTTTGTTCGCAGAGGGCGATGAGGTGGACGGTGGTGGGGGCGTCGAATTTGGCGGCGAGGGTGGTGAAGGCGGCGCGGGATTCGGCGGGGACGTCGAGGAGGTCGGTCTTGTCGCCGCAGGTGATGACGACCATGAGGTTGCGGAGGAACTCGATGGTTTCGGAGAGGACCTGTTCGACTCCCATGCCGTCCTTGAGGAGTTTGTCGGAGCGGGTGATGGCGGTGGCGGCGTCGTTGTTGGCGATGGCTTCGACGAGGGCGGCGATGGCGGCGGTGGGGGGCTTGCCGAGGAGGTCTTCGAGGATTTTGTCGGTGATCTGTCTTTCGCCCAGCGACAGGACGCGGTCGAGGATGGAGAGGGCATCGCGCATGGAGCCGTTGCCGAGGCGGGCGATGCGGAAAATAGCGTCGGCGTCGGCCTGGACTTGCTCGTCTTTTACGATTTGGGTGAGGTGCTCGGCGATGCGTTGCGTGGGGATGTTTTTGAAGTCGAAGCGCTGGCAGCGCGAGATGATGGTCGCGGGGACCTTGTGGACGTCGGTGGTGGCGAAGATGAATTTGACGTGCGAGGGCGGCTCTTCGAGGGTTTTGAGGAGGGCGTTGAAGGCGCCGGTGGAGAGCATGTGGACTTCGTCGATGATGTAGATTTTGTAGGGGGATTTGGCGGGGCGGATGCCGGCGGATTGGCGGAGCTCGCGGATCTGGTCGACGGAGTTGTTGGAGGCGCCATCGATTTCGATGACGTCCATGTCTTCGCCGCGGGCGATGGCCTTGCAGGTGTCGCAGGTGCCGCAGGGGTTGCCGTCGGCGCCGCGATTGGGGCAGTTGATGGCTTTGGCGAGGATGCGAGCGGAGGAGGTCTTGCCGACGCCGCGGGTGCCGGTGAAGAGGAAGGCGTGGGCGACGCGGTCGGCCTTGATGGCGTTTTTGAGGGTTTGGGCGACGGCTTCCTGGCCGACGAGTTCATCGAAGGTCTGGGAGCGGTAGCGGCGGGCGAGGACTGTGTAGGCGGTGGTCATGAGCGGCCGAATTATAGCGGATGTATTGGCGGGTAGCACGGGGCGGGGGAAGCGAATTCAGAATTCAGAATTCAGAGTTCAGAATGGCGGGCGGTCTCTCCCCAGTTCTGAATTCTGAACTCTGAATTCTGAATTGATGTCAGATGTCGCGGCCGCGGAGTTTGGTGATTTGTTTTTTGGTTTCGGCTTGTTTTTTTTCGTCGCCCATGGCTTCGTAGAGGCTGGAGAGGTAGTCGAGTGAGGCGGCGACGGCGATGTTGGTGGGGCCGTAGCAGTTTTTTGTGATGGTGAGTGCTTCCTGGTAGGCGGCTTCGGCGTCCTTGTATTTTTGCTGAGTTTGGTAGATCTGGCCGAGGACCTGGAGTTCGTAGGCGCGGTCGGGGCTGCCTTTGCCCATGAATTTTTCGGTGATGGCGAGGGCATTCTGGATTTCGGGGAGGGCGAGATCGTCCTGCTGGAGGAGGTGGTGCGCTGCGGCGAGGTTGGTGGAGGCCATGGCGGTTTCGGGGTTGTCTTTGCCGTAGACTTTCTCGGCGAGTGCGACGGATTTCTGGAGGGTGGTGAGTGCGGTGGCGATGTCGCTTTCGCCGTCGGGATGGAAGAGGAGGTGCATGCCGATGTTGTTGAGGGACTCAGCGGTTTCGGGGGAATTTTCGCCGGTGAGGAGGCGGCGCATTTCCCAGGATTTGAAGAGGAGGAGCTTGGCCTGCTTGATCTTGGCGGGGTCTTCGTCTTCGTTGTCGGCATAGGCGAGGCCGATGTTGTTGATGAGCTCAGCGAGGTCGACGGTGGATTTTGTTTCGTATTTTCTAATGAGGTCGCGGCCTTCCTTGAAGATGGCTTCGGCCTTGGAGATATCGCCGAGGGAGTATTCGAGCCAGCCCTTGTTGATGCAGAGGTGGGCGTAGGCGAGGGCGCCGTCGCGGGTGGATTTGTCGAGGACGGACTCGGCGCGGGTGATGAGGGGGCGTGCGTCGGAGAAGCGGCCGACGCGGAGGTAGGCTTCGGCGAGGTCGTTGAGGGGGGGCCAGAGTTTAGGGGAGTTTGGGCCGTCGGATTTTTCGAGATCGGCGATGGCGGCCTTGCAGAGGGCTTCGTCGGCGGCGTATTTGCCCTGGCGATAGAGGGAGAGGGCGGCCTCGTGGGTGTATGCCGCCGGCTGGGTGGCAGGGGTGTCGGCGGCACGTGCGCCTAGGGGCAGCGAAAGGAGGAGAGCTGTCAGCAGGAAGGAGGGGGTGACTTGCCGCATCGTGAACCTCGCGAGGAGACCATTCGAGGTGATTGTAGCAGCCTCATGAGCCGGCGGCGTGTCAGGGCCGCCAGGGCATTCATGGGTGCAGATCGGTGATTCTCCGCAGTTTCAGCGGTTATTTTGAATCGATGACGAGGTCGTCGCGGTGGATGACCTCGTCGTAGTAGGTTTCGGTTTTGAGAAGGCGGCTGAATTCGGAGGATTTGTGGCCGCGGATGAGTTCGACTTCGGCGCGGGCGTAGTTGGAGAGGCCGTGGGCGATGACGGTGTTGTCTTTGGCGACGATGAGGACGGGGTCGCCGGCGTCGAATTCGCCTTCGGTGGCGGTGATGCCGGAGGCGAGGAGGGATTTGTTGGCGCGGAGAGCCTTGGCGGCGCCGTCGTCGACGATGATGGTTCCCCTGGGGCGGGCGGTAAGGCCGATCCAGCGGGAGCGGGAGGAGAGTTTTTTGCGGGCGGGGAGGATGAGGGTGCCGGTGTCGACGCCGTTCATGAGGTCGACGATGACGTTGGGGCGTTTGCCGTTGGCGATGAGGACGGGTTCGCCGGCCTGTTTGACGGTACCAGCGGCGAAGAGTTTGGAGCCCATGCCGCCGGTGCCGCGGGAGGATTTCTTATGCTCATCGACATTGTTGGCGGCGTCGTCGACATCCTGGACGAGGGGGATGGTGTTGCCGGCGGAGTCCAATAACCCATCGACGACGGTGAGGAGGACGAGGAGGTCGGCGCGGAGGAGGTTGGTGACATCGGCGGCGATGAGGTCGTTGTCGCCGTAGCGGATTTCGGCGACGGCGACGGAGTCGTTTTCGTTGATGATGGGGATGCAGTTGGATTTGTGAAGGGCGTGGATGCAGTTGCGGAGGTTGAGGTAGCGGGCGCGGTCGTCGAAGTCGCCGCGGGTGATGAGGATCTGGCCGACGTGGAGGTTGTGGGGGCGGAAGGCGTCGGCGAAGAGTTTCATGAGGATGGACTGGCCGACGGAGGCGGTGGCCTGGAGCATGGGGAGGTCTTTGGGGCGTGCGGCAAGGCCGAGCTCAGCGATGCCGGCGCTGATGGCACCTGAGGAGACCATGGTGACGCGGATTTTTCGTTCGACGAGGGCGGCGACCTGGTGGGCGAAGCTGGCGATGAGGGAGGTATCGAGCCGTCCCGCTGCGTCCGATAGCGCGTTGGTTCCGATCTTGATCACGACCGACCGCACTCCCGAGAGGAGTGCCTTGCGATCGATCGCTGCACCTTTTGGTTGCGTCACGTTTTCCATAAGACGGGCTATTTGAAACAGAACCAGCGTGAAATACAACCGATAACGGGGCCGCGCCGCATGCATTCCGTTTCTCCTGAATTGTAAAGAGCCGGCGAGTTTCGGCAGCGGCATGGGAATTGTTTAGATTTTTTGTGGGGTGAGATTGGCGCAGTTCGTCGCGGGCGTTTCAAAGCGTTCCACAAATTGACCACTCGCACTTATCAAATTGGAAAGTTTGACCGATGGATGTGTCAGCCGTTTTGTCAGGGAAGACTGGTTATGGGAAAAGCAGCAATCGCAACGATCATTGGATATGTCGGCCTGGCGTTGATCACCATCGGGTGGATCCTTCACTGACCTCCCCCCTGCTCCCCCTACTCCCCCGCGGGGGATTTCGCGGCGATTGGGCCTGCTCCCGAGGGAGAGAGCAGGTCCAATAGCCTGCGGACGTACAGGTCGGTGGAGCCGCACTGGGCGCGGATGATGTGGCGGGCTTTTTGCCCCATTTGCCTCGCCGAGTCAGGGGATTTCAGCCAGCCATCGACTACGGACTTCAGTTCTTCCCCATCCATTACTTCGATCGCGGTCTTTTCGTTGAGGAGGAGTTCCACGACTTCGGCGAAGTTGGCGGTGAACGGGCCGAAGCAGGTGGGCTTGGCGAGGGCGGCGGCTTCGATCATGTCGCTGCCGCCGAGGGGGACGAGGGAGCGGCCGACGAAGACGAAGGAGGCGAGGGCGTAGAGTTTTTTGAGTTCGCCGAGGGTGTTGAGGACAAAAATCTCGTGATTTTCGATATTTGATTTTCGATTTTCGATTGGGGCGGGGTCGGTGAGGTCGGGGTGGTCGGTGCGGAGGAGTGGGGTGAGGTGGCGGGAATTGATGGCGTCGAGGACCTGGGGGACGGTTTCGGGCTTTCGGGGAGCGATGGCGAGGCGGAGGGCGGGATGTTTTTCGCGGAGGGCGAGGTAGGCGTCGAGGAGGGGGGCTTCTTCGCCGGGGCCGGTGGAGCCGGCGACGAAGAGCTGGTGGTCGGGGTGGAGGCCCATGGCGGCGGCGAGGGCGTGCTGGCCGGGGAGGGTGTCGTCGAAGGAAGCGTTGTCGTATTTGAGGGTGGGGATGACGGCGACCTGATCGGGGGAGGCACCCAGGGATATGAAGCGGTTGGCGATGGTGGGGGTTTGCACGGCGATCCAGTCGAGTTTGTCGAGCATGGCGGCCATGAGGGGCTGAATCCACATGTAGCGGGGGAAGGAGCGTTCGGAGAGGCGGCCGTTGATGATGACGGTGGGGATTCGGCGGGAATGGGCGATGGTGAGGAACATGGGCCAGGTTTCGAGTTCGACGAGGGCGATGGCGTCGGGGCGGACGCGGTCGAAGAAGGATTCGAGGGCGAAGGTGAAATCGAGGGGGAAGCGGACGGCGGCGATGCGGGGGTTGTGCCTGGGATCGTTCGGGTCGGCGGGGTAGAGCGTTTCGGCGCGGGCGGTGCCGGTGTCGGTGGTGGTGGAGATGGCGATCAGCAAGCGTGGATCGGCGGCGAGGAGTTTCTGGATGAGGGTTTGGACGGAGAGGAGTTCGCCGACGCTGACGCAGTGGAGGAGGAGCACGCGGGCGGTGGGGGGGCGGTTGGGGAAGACGTCCTCGCCCCGGCCGAAGCGGGCGGGCCAGCCGGAGCGGTACTTCCCGGTGCGGAGGCTTTTGATCAGGAGGAAGGGGGCGGCGAGGAGGAAGGCGATGGCGTAGAAGAGGTCGATGATGAGGCCCATGGGGGGAGATGATAGGGGGAAGGGGAGGGGATGGGTAGGGTGGCGGGATTGTTCGCAAATGGGGAGGAAGTGGGTTTTTGAGGGTGTGGGCTGAAGATCCTCAATAAGGCTTCGGGGGAAGGGTGGATTTGGAGGTGTTTGTCGAAGATCCTCAGAAGTCGGGGCGGGAAAGCCGCGTTTTTGATAGCGCCAACCGAAGATCCTCAGAATGATCGCCACCCCCCTATGTGCGCGGATGGGGGTTATGGGGAGGGTGAGATTTGCTTTTGTGGATGTTTGTGGGGGTGATTTGGGTGCGTGGATGGCGAGCATGCGATTCCCCTCCCTTGATTGGCCTTTCGGGCATTGTACCCAAACTTATACCTTACAGTCAAGAGTTGGACGGAAGCGGCGTGACTATTTTCCCCGCCCGGCCGGACGGGGGTTTGTCAGGAAACAAGTCATTCTTGCGGGTTGAAAGCACATTCAATCGATTGGGATTGCGTGCGATTTTTGCGGGAAAAGAGTTCCGGGCCGACACCCCTAGAATGGTTTTGGAGTACTTCTGGGGAGGGGCTTGAGGATGGAGGAGAGTGGAGGGTGCTATTGCGTGGCGACGGTTGTTGCGGCGGGTCGCAGCTACTTTGTTGCGGACATGATGAACTTGGCGCGGCAAAGCCGCAACCAAAACACGAAGACACGAAGGACCACGAAGAAAACGACGACGACACGACGACGAAGTGGAACCGCAGATAAACACGGATGAACACGGATGTTGGGAACTTGGGTCTAATGAATCTTGTCAGAAAAAGAAGAAGATTCC
>DATKPA010000107.1:0-45591 GCA_035524355.1 Phycisphaerae bacterium
GAGGCGGGGGTCGGCTGGAGAGCGGAGCGGCGGTTAGCGTGGACTGAACCAGGACGCGTTTTGGAGGAGATTCTGGAGGAGGTTTTCACGGATTGGCCGTTGGAGTGAAGACGGGGGGAGTCGACTCCGTTTTTGCGATGAGATGAAATGCTTCGGGATGCCACCATTTAGGCGATTATGCGTATATTCTGCGGGAAAGTCCATGCGATCATGTGAAGATGGCGCTAGGGAAAGAGGTCCGGAAAAAGTGCGGGAGGGCGGCAGAATGGTGGGCGGCGGCGCGGTTTCGGGCCGGGTGGGATGTCGAGCGGGGTGTCGGCAAGGCGCCGGGAAGAGGGAGTGAGCATTCGCGGAAGTTTGGACGCTTTCGTGGTACGCTATGGGATGCAATTGGTTGTACGGTAGGCGTGATATGAGCGATCCAGTAGTCAATACCGAGCATTCGGCGGTGCCGGCGGCTTCTTCGGTGCCGGCGGAGATTAACTGGGCCGCCAACGGGAACGGAGTGGGGTTTGGCGCGGGAGAGGGGGAGGGCGAGGGGAAGCATGCGCGGCTGTTCAAGGTCGCGGAAGAGCGGCGGCAGGAAGTGACCGAGTTCCTGCGCCGGGCGGGGGAGGGACACACGCTGGATGTGGATTATGTGCACGATCTGCGGGTGGCGTTGCGCCGGCTGTCGGAGGTGGCGGGGTTGCTGACGGTGCTGATGGACAAGGGGAGCGCCCGGGCGGTGCAGGAGAGCTTGAAGGGGTTGCGGAAGGCGGCGGGGGATTTGCGGGACATGGATGTGATGGGGGAGCATCTGCGGAAATGGCGTATGCCGGGGGCGCTCAAAAAGCGGGCGCGGGGGATCGTGGAGGCGCAGGAGAAGCGGCGGGGAGAACTGGAGCAGGCGCTGCGGCTGGCGGCGACATCGGCGAGCGTGGCGGGGACGATGGTGCTCCTGGCGCGGGTGCTGGAGGAGAGCAGCAAGCCGGAGGCGATGTTTACGGCCGGAGCGAAATTGCGGCGGGAGTTGGAGAAGCGGATCGCTCAGCGGCGGAAGAAGTTGAAGCGGGATTTTGGGAGGGCCGCGAAGAAGCAGAAGGCGGAGATTCTGCACGAGGCGCGGATTGCGGCGAAGAAATTGCGGTATGTCGTGGAGCTGGAAAAGGAGCTCAATGAGAAGGGGAACAAGCGGGAGCTGAAGTTTTTGAAGGGAGTGCAGCAGTTGCTGGGGGATCATCATGATGTGCATGTGATTGAGGCGGCGCTGGAGAAGGAGGTGATGGGGGCCAAACCGCTGGTGCGGGGGTTGCGCGGGGCGTGGCGGAAGTGGCGGCGGGAGTCGGAGCGCAAGCAGGCGGAGCGGGCGGCGGAGTTTTTTATGCGGACGTATGCGTGGATGAATGCGGGATGAATGACGAAATTCGAATGACGAATCAAATTCCAATGACGAATGAGTAAATGACGAAACGGGGTTGGGCAGGGGTGATTACACTTTGTGATGAACTTTTGCAGGGTATTGCGCAACGTATGGGGTGAGAGGTCCCCCCCTGTGCGGGAGCGCGTGTCGATGAAGGAAGGGCCGGCGGCGGCGATGGAAGGCTTGTATCAGCATCATGGGCCGGCGATTCTGCGGTATTTGCAGCGGCGGTTTGGGCGTGCGGCGTCGGCGGAGGATTTGCTGCAGGAGACGTTTGTGCGGGCGCTGGGCAATCAGAGGGGGCTGGCGGGGGCGGCGTCGCCGCGGGCGTTTTTGTTTGGGATTGCGCGGCATGTGGGGCTGGCCGCGGCGCGGCGTGCTCGGTTAATGCGGGTTGAGACATTTGAAGAGGCGGCGGCGCGCGATGAGAGCGATCCGGCCCTGGCGGAGATGCGGGCGGCGATCGCGCGCTTGCCGGAGCAGATTCGGGAGACGCTGGAGTTTCGGCTGCGCGATGAGCTGTCGTATGAGGAGATTGCGGCGGTGCTGCGGATTCCCGTGGGGACGGTGCGGTCGCGGCTGCACACGGCGGTGCGGTTGTTGCGGGATGAGTTGAATCCGGGCGAGGCGATGTGAGTAGCTGTTTGGAAGACGGGTAAATGGCCACGAAAGACACAAAAGACACGAAAGCTTTTTTAGATTTTTGAAAGAGCCCCCGGGGAGTTTTTTATGGATATGGTGAAAATTGAAGCGTTGCTGATGGATCATGCGCTCGGGGGGACGAGTGATGAGGTGGGGGCTTTGGTGGAGGCGTATGTGGAGAGGGATGCGGCGGCGCGGGCGCGGCTCGAGGAGTTGCGCGGGACCGTGGGGGCGGCGAAGCGCGCGCTGGCGAGTCAGCCGGTATTGCTTCCCGCTTATCCACGTGGGGCGCTGGAGCACTCGATGCAGCGGCATTTGTGGAAGCGGCGGGTTGTGGCGGGGGCGGCGATTGCGGCGTGCATCGCGGTGGGTTTTTTGATCGGGGATTTGTGGCGTGGGGAGAATCGGAAGACCGACATTGCCACGCGCGTCGCGTCGGTGCCAGCGCAGAAATCGGGCGTTCCTGTGGCGGCGGAGATGGCGACCGTGCGGGATTTCTGGTCGACGGCGCGGTTGCGTGCGTCCGCGGAGCAGGCGTCGAAAGAAACAAACGCCCAGAGCGATCGGCGCATTCGCATTCAAAGCTGGAATCATATTGGAGACGGATTATGAACCGGGTTGTATCGATTTTTTGTGCTTTCATTTTGCTGCTCGCAGCGGCGGGGTGCGTGCCCGATCGCGTCGTGTGGGCGCCGGACGGTTCCCGTGCGGCGGTGCTGGGCGATGACGGGCTGCATCTGTGCGATCCGGACGGCAAGATCAGTCCGATGCTGGCGGCGAAGGCGAGTGCCGTGCAATGGATGCCGGACGGCAATGGCCTGGTGGTCGAGCAGGAAGTGGAGATGACGAGCTGGAAGGAGATCCAGGAGGCATTTCCGGATGAAACGCAGCGGTTTGTCGATTCCAAGCGCAGCGATGCGGTGGGGAAGGAACTGCTGGCGTTCGATGGTGACTGGTCGAACCTTGTCGGCCCGCTGGAACAGAAGTTGTCGATGAATGATCAGGAATTGAAGTGGAGCCTGATCTACTTGCGGGACCATGATGCCGCGGCGTTGAAGCAGCAATTGGGCGATCGTTGGGACGCGGTGGCGAGCGTCACGTTTCCAGCGAGGAGTGTGCGTGGTTACCAGGTGAGCGGCGAGACGGCGACGGCAGGGCCGGTGCTCAGGTATCTGAATCATGAGGGGCTCCAGGCATTGCGACTTTCGCCGGACGGACGTGCAGTGGCGATCACCTGGACGGATGAGAAGGGGGAGCGGGCGAATCTCACGGTGGTGGCGACCGATGGGAGCGGTCGGGTGTCGGAGTTCGGGCCTGCGGCGATGTACCCGGACTGGAGCGCCGACGGGAAATATCTCGTGTACGTGCGACCGAACGGGGTTCCGGAGAAGGGCGGCAACGTCTACTTCGGCACGCTTTCGCGGCGGCAGGTTTTTGATGCGGACGGAAAACTCCTGGACGCCTCCAATGCACCGCCTGCGGAAGATCTCGCGGGGCTGCTGTTCGACACGAATCTTCGGGTGCGGGTCGCGAAGGACGGGCGGATTTTCTTTGTGGGCGCCGAAGTGACCTTGCCGGCCACCGCGGCGGATGTGGAACCCAAGGCGCAGTTGTTCTCTATCGATCCGGGTCGGCAGGCGACGGTGACAAGAATGGTGCCGCGCTCGGACGTCGGGAAGATCGGCGATGCACCGCAGTTTTTTGAGCTGAGCCCGGATGCGCGGCATGCGAGCGTGCCTTTCAATGATGGGCGGGTGTCGGTGGTCGATCTGGCGACCGGGAGGGTGGAGATGGTGCAGAGCACGCCGATCGGCGACGATGACAAGATGCACCTGTCGAGCGTACCGACGTGGCGCTCGGCGAATGAGCTGACGTTTGTGCGGCCCGGCTCGGAAGTTCCGGAGGTGGTGCGGTATTCGCTCGCGGATAAGAGCGTGGTGGTGATGAGCAAGGAGTGGCCGAAAGAGGTGGCGAAGGATTGGCTGTCGCGGAAGGAGGCGACGACGCAGCCGTGAGGGGGTTTGGAACCACGAAGTACACGGAGAGCACGGAGCATTTGTGTGGGCTCGTGCTCTCCGTGCTTCATTTAGCGAAATGAACGACGTTCAAGCTTCTTTTGTTAGATCGACCGCGAGGTAGCTTGCGGCGGCGCTCGGACTGCGAAGTCCTTCGAGGACATATTGGAGGGCTTCGCGCTGGGTGCGCCACATGAAGTGGGTGGGGATGTCCTGTTCCGGCACCCAGCGAAAGGCGTCGTGCTCGGCGTTGAGGGTGATGGGTTCGTCCCCATTGATTTCGACGGCGAAGACGGGCATCACGAGGACGTAGTCGTGGGGTTTGAAGTAGAAGGATTCCAGGTATTCGACCTGCCACATGTTGATCGGGACGAGGTGGGTTTCTTCGCGGAGTTCGCGGAGCGCAGCCTGGACGGCGGTTTCTTTTTTGCCGTGGGGGGGGGAGGGGAGCGATTCGACCCCGCCGTAGACGGTTTGCCAGGAGCGCTGGTACTCGCCGGTGGAATCCGAGCGGTGTATTTGAAGGAATTCGATTCCAGCCGCAGTGCGGCGGTAGACGTAGACGGCGATGGCGTCGGCGCGGATGTCGGGCATAGGTTTGGTCTCGAAATGAGTGAAGAAGCCACGGAGGATACGGAGAGCACGGAGGATAATCGGGTCCATTGTCCACAAATGAGCGGGGTTCGCCAGAACGAGCGTTCGGCTTCACAGTGGGGATGGCAAAGAGTCTTGCGGGGCATCGCCTCCGGGTCGTGGTAAGATGGCACGGCATATTTCGATAAGGAGATGGGCGATGAAGCGGGCGAAAATTGTAGCAACGGATGAAGGGGATAAGTATTGGATCGTGGGCAGTCATTTGAATTTCAAGGTGAGCAAGGAGGAGACAGAGGGGACAGGGGGAGGGACGTTCTCGATGGGAACGGCGTGGGTGGCGCCGGGGGGCGGTCCGCCGCCGCATGTGCATCGGAAGGAGGATGAGATGTTTTACATTCTGGAGGGGGAGGTGGTGGTGATGAAGGGGAAGAAGATGACCAAGGCACGGTCGGGAGGGGCGGTGTTCTTGCGGCGGGGCGAGGTGCATACGTTTCAGGTGGCGGGGAGCGAGCCGGCGCTGTTTCTGACGCTGGCGATGCCGGGGAATTTTCCGGCGTTCGTGGCGGAAGCGGGGGAGCGGATCGAGCGGATACCCTGCGATTTGCAAGTGACGCCGAAGGCGATTGAGAAGGTATTGGGTGTGGCCGGGAATCACGACATGGAGATCATGATGGGGCATCGGCCGGAGGGAGCGGCGGGGGAATTGGGGACTGGCGTGGCGAAGTGGGTGATGGGGGAACTGGTGACGGTGAAGCTGACGGGTGCGGATACGGATGGGAAGTTTTGCGTCGCGGAGGTGCAGTCGTTTCCGGGCGGCGGCGTGCCGGTGCATTTTCATCGGGCGATGGATGAGATGTTTTATGTGGTGGAGGGGGAATATGAGTTTGTGCTGGATGGGACGGCGCGGCGCGTGGCGGCCGGCGGAACGGTGTATATCCCGCGCGGGGTGAAGCACGGGTTCAAGAATGTGGGAGCGGGCAAGGGGCGGTTGGCGGACTTTCATACGCCGGCCGGATTTGAGGGGTTTTTTGAGGAGTGCGGCGTGGCGTGCGACGATCCGGAGAAGCGGGTGATGATGGTGCCGGAGGGAGAACGCTTTGCAAAGATATTGGAGAAGTACGGGATGGTGATGGCGTGACGCTGCGAAGCCGCGCATCACTTCCCTTCTTCGAAGTCGGAGAGGTGCGCGGTGGTGACGGGGCCTTCAGCGGGGGCTTGCCAGAATGTGCCGGTGGTGACGTCGAAGGCCGTGAGGAGGCCGTTGCGGAAGGCGAGGGTGTCGATGCAGATGAGGTGGTCGCGGACGAGGGGGCGGTGGGATTTTTGCGGGGTGTGGCCGCAGATGATGTGTTTTCCGGAGTGGTGCGGGGCGCTCTGGTCGCAGCGTTCCCAGAGGAGCATGTAGTCGGGCTGCTCGGACATGGGGAGGTCGGGGTAGACGTTGGCGTGGACGAAGATGTGGGTTTTGGTTTCGAGATAGGGGACGAGGTCGTGTTCGAGGAAGTGCCAGTGTGCGGTGGGGATGTCGCGGAGTTTTTTGTGCGGGCCGTAGGAGGCGAGGGTCGTGTCGCCGCCGTTCAGGGTCCATTCCAGGAAGGAGACGGGGTCCGAGCGGGCGTCGAGCATGAGTTGTTCGTGGTTTCCCATGAGGGTGGTGACGTGGAGGTTTTTGCGGAGAGCGAGGAGGCGGTTGAGGACGCCGGCGGAGTCCGGGCCGCGATCGATGTAGTCGCCAAGGAAGACGAGGTGGTCTTTGGGTGTGGGGAGGATGGCGTGTAGGAGTGCGTCGAGGTGATCGAGGCAGCCGTGGATGTCGCCGAAGGCGATCGTGCGTGGCATGGGCGTTCCGATCGAAGCGGACGTCAGGGCGGAGAAATCAATTTTACAGAGGGGAAGTAATTTTTGTAACGGCGAGGGTCGCGGGTGAGGAGCGGCATGCGGGTGACGGCGGCGTGGGCGCCGATGAAGAAATCGGGCAGCGGTGAGCGTTTCTGCCCGCCGCCCTTGCGGTATTTGAGGAAGCATTTACCGGCGAGAAAGGCGGCATCGAGCGGAAGGGGGTCGCGGCGGACCAGGGTGTCGGGGATGGCGGCGTCGAAGTCTTCGATGCGGTCGAAGGTGATGGAGACTTCGGCGTAGATGATGGGGTTGATGACGAGGGTGTTGTTTTCGGCGGCTTTTTCGAGCATTTCGGAGGACCAGGCGGACCATTGCGGGTCGTTGCTGAGAACGTCGAGGAGCACGTTGGAGTCAACGAGGATGTCGGGCATTATTCGCCTCGGGTGAGGGCCATGATTTCGTCGGTCGTGAGTTTGCGCTGGGCCTTGCCGCGCATGGAGGAGATGAGGCGGCGACCGCGGTCGCGCTGGTTGGCGACCTTGCGGAGCACAAGGTTTTTGCCGACGAGGACGAACTCGACTTCGGAGTTCGGCAGGATTCCCATCTTCTGGCGGAACTCGATCGGGACGGTGACCTGGCCTTTTTCGGTGACGCGCATGATTGTCTCCGGTAATACTCCTACTTGTATTATTCTTACCTATCTGCCGGGATGCAAATGAATTCATGATATGATGCCGCCGAAAAGCAGGCTCGGAGCAGGCATGGGAAGATACGATGTGCATGTCGGCGTGGAGGGGGAATATGAGCCGGGATCACGTGGGCGGGTTTTGCGGAATCTATTGGGGATCAAGAGCAAGCGGGAGATGGACAAAATGGAGGCGGATGCTCTTGTTGAAGCACAGGAGCATGTTTTGCATGTGTTCGACGCAAACGCGCGGCTCACGGCTGAAAAAATCCAAGGCATGCACGAAACATGGCTCGGCCGCATTTATGAGTGGGCGGGGCGGTATCGGACGGTTGAGATGGCCAAGGCGGGATTTGTTTGGCCGCCGGCCCGCCTGGTGTCGCAGAATATGGATGCATTGGAGCGGCAGTTTCTAATCCCGTCTACCCCCTGCCGAGCCAAGAGAGTTGAAGAGATCGCCCGCATTCTCGCGCGGATTCAGGCAGAATTTCTACTGGTGCATCCATTTCGCGAGGGGAACGGCCGCATGGCGCGTTGGATTTGCGATCTTATGGCGATGCAGGCGGGACACCGACCGCTGGAGTACCAATTCGCGGGGCGAGGCGGTACGAGCAATTCAAAAGCATATCTGCGGGGAGTCATCAGCGGGTATGGCGGGGACTATGATCCTTTGGCGATCTTCTTGGAAGGCGCGATCAACCGAGCAGACTTGCGGGCTTTGCGCGATGACAACTTGAGTCCACGCACGCCTTCGAAATAACTGGAGTCGAGAACGCTGCGCCGCAGAATCTGTTCCCGACGTTTGGGATCGCGCAGGAAGGAAAGCGATTCGATGAGCGGTTTCATCGCCATATTATATCAGATCGGCATTATCCGACGAATCGCTTCACGATCAGCGTGTCGTTCTGGCCGCCGAAACCGAAGCTGTTGCTCATGGCGACATCGACCTTCGCGGGCCGGGCCTTGTTGGGGACGTAGTCGAGGTCGCATTCGGGGTCCGGCACGGAGTAGTTCGCGGTGGGCGGGATGATGTTGTCTCGCAACGTGAGGATGCACGTGATCAATTCCACCGCGCCGGCCGCGGCGATGAGGTGGCCCATCATGCTCTTGATGGACGACATCGGCACATTCCTCGCGCGCTCGCCGAAAACGGCTTTCACCGCGAGGGTTTCGGTCGAGTCGTTTTCCTTCGTGCCCGTGCCGTGGGCGTTGATGTACTGAATATCCTTCGGCGTCATCTCCGCGTCCTTGAGCGCTTCCTTGATCGCGACGATGGCGCCCCGGCCTTCGGGGTGCTGGTCCGTGACGGCGAAGGCGTCGCAGGAGGAGCCGTACCCGACGACTTCCGCGAGGATTCTTGACTCAGCGCCGCGCGCGATCGCGTGCTCCAGCGATTCGAGGATGACGATGCCGGCGCCTTCGCCAAGTACGAAACCGCCGCGCGTCGCATCGAAGGGTCGGCAGGCCTGGCGCGGATTTTCGTTGAACGTGGAGAGGGCCGTGAGCCGGTTGAAGCCGGTGACACCGAAGGGATGGATCATGGAGTGCGCGCCGCCGGAGATCATGATGTCGGCATCGCCGCGGCGGATGAGTTCCGCGGCTTCGCCGATGGCCTGGGTCGAGGCGGCGCAGGCGGTGAGGCAGTTGAGGCTCGGGCCGCGGGCGTTGAATTCCATGGCGAGGTGGCTGATGGTCATCGAGGGTTCCTGCTCGATTTCTCGCATCGGGCCGAAGGTTTTCAGGGCGAGGTTGCCCCAGGTTTTGGTGTCGAGCCCCCCGGCCGTCGCGCCGACGGGCCAGGCGGAGAGGGCATTGGTGGAGAAGTTGTCGAAATCGAGGCCCCCCTCGCCGGCGCCGGTGTAGGTGCCGACGTTGTAGGGATCGACTTTGACTTTGTCGAGGCCAGCCATCTTCCATGCCTGCGTGGCGGCGCCGAGGGCGAACTGGGTGTTGCGGCCGGCGTCTTTGTGCTTCGGGTAGGAGGGGCCGATCGCGGCGGGGAAGTCGTAGTTTTTGACTTCGGCGGAGAAGGTGGTCGGGAAGGTGGAAGCGTCGAAGAGGGTGGTGGGGGCGATGCCGGATTCGCCTGCGAGGAGGCGCTTCCAGACGGTGTCGATGTCGTGGCCGAGGGGAGTGACCCAGCCGATGCCGGTGATGACGACGCGTTTACGCATGAGAGGTCCTGCGTTGGGTTAATTGGGTTAATTGAGTGATTGGGTTAATTGGGACTTCGCAGCCACATGCGCGTGCGAGGCCCCAATTAACTCAATTAACCCAATTAACTCAATTAACTGGTTCATTGAACTGCCTTCAAAATGACGGCGCTGTTTTGGCCACCGAGGGCGGTGGTGAGGACGGCGGCATGGGTAAAAGATTTTGTCTGCTTCGTGGTGGCGAGGGGGAGGTTGGCAATGGGGTGCTGGGTGTTGGCGGTGGGGGGAATGGTTTGGGAGTGGAGGGCGAGGGTGGCGGCGACGAGGTCGAGGGCCTGAGCGCCGGCGCCGCAATCGCCGATGCCGGCGCGGGCGGCGGTGATGGTCGTTGTGGCGAGGGCCGGGCCGAGGGCGGCCTTGAGGGCGTTGGCGTCGGCGCGGTCCCAGTTCGGGATGCCGTAGCCGGACGGGATGATGAGGCCGACTTGATCGGTGCTGACTTGTGCGTCTTTGAGGGCTTTTTTCAGAGCAACGCCGGGGGCTTCGCCGGATTCGTCGGTCTCGGTGACGCAGAGGGCCGCGTTCGAGGAGGCGCCGAGGCCGACGACTTCGGCGTAGATCGTGGCGCCGCGGCGTTTGGCGTGTTCGTATTCCTCGATGACCAGAACGGCGCCCCCTTCGGCAAGGACGCTGCCGGTGGCGTCCTTGTCGTACGGTTTGCAGGCCGCCGCGGGATTGTCGTTGCTCTGCGCGTTGAGTCGATTGAGGAGCGTCCAGCGCATGAGGCCCATGGGGTGCACTTTGGTTTCGCAGCCGCCGACGAGGGCGATGTCGGCGTTGCCGCGCTGAATGGTGCGGGCCGCTTCGGCGAGCGCGAGGCCCGCGGAGGCCTGTTCACAGGTGATGGTGTTCGAGGGGCCCTGCGTGTCGTGAATGATGCTCACGTGGCACGCCAGCATGTTCGGCAAATACTTGAGCAGCCAGAGCGGCGTGAGATTCTCCATGCCGGAGGTTTTGGCGGGGTCGTCGGAGCGGCCCCACTTCGCCAGGGAAAGCGTGTTGTCGGAATTCCGGGCCAAGGCCATCGCGGAGGTGAGCTCGTCCATGTCGGCGCAGATGAGGCCGGCGCCGATGTTACAGCCGACGCGCGTCGGGTCCGGTTTGAACCACCCGCTCCCCTCGGCCGTCTTTTCTGGCGGGAGCGAGCCCGCGATCCCCTTGGTGAGCAGCTTCGCATCTTTCACGGCCAGATCCGCGGCCACCACCGCGAGTTCGATGTCCCGCGCCATGATCTTCGTCGCCTTGCGGTAACTTTTCGGCACGTATTCCGTCGTCTTGAACGGCGGCACCTGCCCGGCGACACGCGAGGGAAAGGCGGCGGGATCAAAACGAGTCAGCGCCGTGATGGACGATTTCCCCTCAAGAAGGGCGTTCCAGAACGCCGGAGCGCCGAGACCGTGTGGAGAGATAGCACCCAAACCCGTGATGACGACGCGCCGCATGCGGACCTCAGCCGAATCGTGAAAAACAAGAGGAGTATTGTAGGAAACTCGGGAGGGCAGGACAAACGAAGGGAAACGTGCTGAGCCGCTATGGGAGGAGATCTCTCACAGGAAGTGGATCGCGACTGGCGTGAACGACGCGGTAGACGCGGATTCGGTTGTCTGGCCGGATTTCGTAATAGAGGACGTACGGGAAACGGTGAAGACTCGCGCGGCGGACGGATCTGTGATAAACGCTCCAGCGCTGCGGATGCTCTAGAATTCCCTGCACCGTCGCGTTGACGGCCTTCAAAAGTTCGAGACCCAATCCAGGCTGCTGCAGGTTGTACCATGCAACGGCTTCTCGCAGTTCCGCGGTAGCGACCCGGCGAAAACCGACCTTCACGGGTTGCCCAGTTCTTTATATAGGGTTTCCCACTCGACTTCGTCGTCCGGGTTTGACTCCGCATCTGCAATCAGGCGATCCAGTTGGGCCTTGAACTCGGCTTCGTTCGCCGGATCGATTTTCCCCTGCAGGTGCGAGCGAATGGCTTCGACGATGAGCAATTGATCATGCACATCGAGTTTGAAGATTTCCGGAAGAAGCTGGGCGCGTGTCATTAAATCCACTCACCGAAACGAGGTCTTCCAAAGAAGGTACCGCACTGGCAGTGATGAAACAAGGTTATTCTCTGGATACGGGTATCGACCCTGCGGACGATTTCTTCTGGAGCGGAGCGGGATTGTCTGGGTGAATTGCGGTGTTATTCTGTCAGGGCTTTTCCGGCAACTCCACGTTCAGCTCCCGCCGATACGTCTCAAACAACTCCATGAACTGCGAGTTGAACACAAAGTTGAACTCCGGAAACTTCATCCCCGACATGTTCTTGTCGATGTGCGAGAACATCATGTCGATCGCCCCCACCTCCAGCTCAACCGGCTTGCCCCCCACAGAAGTTCGCGACGTGATCTCCCCCTCAATGCTCGCCCCCGCCTCGCTCACATTCACAATCTTCGCCGAATAGACAAGCTGCTCCCCCGGCCGCACCAGGCGCGAAAACCTCGCCCGGCCGATCTTCGCCAGGATCACCTTCTCCTGAAAATTCCGCGCCGCCCCCACCAGAATGCCCGCCGTCTGCGCCATCCCCTCGATCATCAAACTCGCCGGCATCACCGGAAACCCCGGCACATGGTCGTGCAGATGCTCCTCCGCCAGCGACACGTTCTTCACCGCCACCGCCGCGACGTTCACTTCAAACTTTTCGAACTTGTCGATCCAGATCCAGCGCATGCAAACTCAAAACACAAAACTCAAAACACTGGGGAGGGAGGGGGCAAAACGCGTTGTCGGATCAGCCGTTGACCTTCGTCATCACATACTTCACGAGCGTGTCCACCGTGAAGATATCCCGGAACTTGTTGATGTCCGGATCCTGCTCAAACTTGCTCAAATCCGCGAACGGCATGCGCGACTTCACTTCCGCCAGCCCCTTCGCCGTCATCTTCCCGTTCTGCACGAACTCCGGATTCGTGAACACATTCTCCGGGAAGAGTTCGCCCTTCGGAATCTTGATGGCAAAAGCCTTTTCCAGCTGGAAGCTGATGTCGAGGTAATCGATCGATTCGGCGCCGAGGTCTTCGCTCAAGCGGGCCTCGGGCGTCACTTCATCATCATCCACCGCCAGGGCGGTGGTGAGCACGTCCTTGACCTTGCTGAAAACTTCCTCTTGCGTCATCGCCATGTGGGCCTCCCGAAAGGGCATTTTAAACCTGGGAATCAAGCAAGCGCCGGAGCGCCCGTCTGTTGACTGAAAACCTGCCAACGCTCACGTTGAGCTGCAATCGCCACCGCATCGCTTCTCGCAAACCCCTTGTCGGTGTCCGCAAGGTTGAGATGCGCCAGCTCCAGCCGCGCCGTAATTGCCGTCGCCCCTCCCGGCCCCACCGTCCCCTTCACCTTGAAATCACTGCGACCAGCGGAGATTTCCACGGCATCGGCCGTGATGGTCAGCGTCTGCCCCGGCGCCACAAACGTGCCGTAACGCACGCCCCGCGCTTCCTTGAGCACGATCAGGCTCTGCCCGAAATCGTTCGTCTGCCGCACCAGCCACGCCGCAGTCTGTACCGCGGCCTCCAGCATCATCACCCCCGGCAGCACCGGAAAACCCGGAAAATGATCCGCCAGGTACTCCTCCGCCATCGTGACGTTCTTGGCCATCACGATCCGTTTGCCCACTTCCAGCGACAGCAGTTGATCCACCAGAATAAACTTCACGTATCGCCGCCTCGGACCGTGGTTAACGACTCAAAAATCCGCCGCTTACATCATTCCCGCAAGCGAATCAAAGTCCACCGTTGTACCGCTTGGCGTGCAATTTGACAAGGTTCGCCAGTCTCACCTAGTCTCACCTGTTCCCTCGTCTCACCCCACACCCTGGACCCCACTCCCCTTTCCCGTATAATCGCCCCCAACTGAAACTCCCCTTCCCACAGGAAGACCCCATGCACCTCCTCCCCAACACTCTCGCCGTCGTACGCTACAACGAATGGGCCGCCCTCGGCATCCTCCTCATCCTCGCCGCCGGCTTCGCCATCTTCAACGTCCTCCTCTCCACCGCCCTCGGACCCTCCCGCGCCGGAAAAACCAAGGACACCCCCTACGAATCCGGCGTCAACCCCGTCGGCGACACCCACCAACGCTTCAACGTCCGCTTCTACCTCGTCGCCATGATCTTCCTCGTCTTCGACGTCGAAGTCCTCTTCCTCATCCCCTGGCTCACCATCTTCCCCCAGAAAGTCTTCGACGGACTCCACCTCGCCCAGCACGGCGTCCTCTACGGCACCCTCTTCCTCTCCGTCCTCACCTTCGCCGCCATTATTCTCGTCGCTTACTTCTACGCCTGGGGCAAAGGTGTTTTGAAGTGGGATTGACCCCGCTCGTCGCGAACCCTGTTTGCATCCGCAGCCCGAGTTAATTAGGTTAAATGGGTTGATTGAGTTAATTGGGACCTCGACACGCCAAAAACGCCGCGAACGCCCCAATTAACCCAATTAACTGAATCAACCCAATTAACTCCTCTCCCGGAGCCCGTCATGGCCCTCGAACCCACAGCCCTCCCCGACAACATCCTCACGACCAACTTCAAGAAGGTCGTCAACTGGTGCCGCCGCTCCTCCGTCTGGCCCATGCCCTTCGCCACCGCCTGCTGCGGCATCGAAC
Source organism: Phycisphaerae bacterium (assembly GCA_035524355.1). GTDB lineage: Bacteria > Planctomycetota > Phycisphaerae > WQYP01 > WQYP01 > DATKPA01. Next base: position 14,032 of record DATKPA010000107.1, read on the forward strand.
TCATGGCCACCGCCTCCTCCCGCTACGACCTCGCCCGCTTCGGCGCCGAAGTCATGCGATTCTCCCCACGCCAGTCCGACCTCATGATCGTCGCCGGCCGCGTCGGCATCAAAATGATGCCCGTCCTCCAACGCATCTACATGCAGATGGTCGAACCCAAGTGGGTCATCTCCATGGGCGCCTGCGCCTCCACCGGCGGCGTCTTCGACAATTACGCCACCGTCCAGGGCATCGACCAGTTCATCCCCGTCGACGTCTACGTCCCCGGATGCCCCCCACGCCCCGAAACCCTCATGGAAGGCATCATGGCCATCCAGAAAATCATCGACGAAAAAGGCTTGCCCGACCGCTCGATGCGCCCCCTCAAGGTCTCCATCGAACCCACCTACAAACCCGCCCCACAACCCCAAATCATCCTCGGCGAACGCCTCGCCAACGCCCTGCACAAATAACCCTGACCCATTCACCCTCCTTTTAGCGACGCCGCAACGCGGCGGGGTTAGGAATTCCGCCATCTTTAGGCGGCCGTCAAACGCCAATGCGGAGCGACGCGAATTCGAGACATTGAAAAGATGAAGATCAATAGCCTCGCCAAGGTGTTCCACGAGGAATATCTTCACCCATCACCAAAGTTGTGAGGGAGATACAGCCCGAGCAACCACCATTCAGGAACAGCGCCATGAAACTCACCAACGACACCTACCTCATCCTCCTCCGCACCAAAAACTTCACCGAACGCTACTACCGCGACAAAACCGGCTGGCTCAAAGTCTCCGCCCGCGGAAACAAATTCCGCATGACCGCCGAGCAACTCCTCAACCACCTCCTCCCCGCCCTCGCCGGCATCCACCCATCCATCACCGTCACCGTGAAACACCGCGAACCCCGCGCAACCCCCAAGCCTCGTCCCCGCCGGGCCACTCCGCTGAAGCCGAAAAGCAGATAAACTCCGCGAGCCAAACACCTCCGTTAGCCGTCGCCGCAGCGGCGACGTTCCCCTCCGACCGATCGAAATCCCCTCCCGCAAAACACACCTGCTCCCGCCCACGCTTGCGTCGTCGCGAACCGTCCACAACTCCGACCCCTCCCACGGCACCACATCATTCCCACCCCCGAATTATCTCCCCCCTTCACGCAACCACCCCCCCCCCCAAAAAAAATCCCAACTTTCCCCTTGCACCCCCACCCACCACGTACGCATAATGTTAGGGTGCAAAGAAGATGCACCAGTCCCACCCTCGGGGGGCGGGGACCAATCTCTCAATGACCCGATGATTCAATGTCTCAATCCAACAAAGGGGGAACCTCATGTCCACGCACGCACCCGCACATCCCGAAACCCTCATCCTCCGCCGTTTCTCCAACATCCAACCCAAACCCATCGACTGGCTCTGGCTCCACCGCATCCCCCGCGGAAAGCTCTCCCTCCTCGCCGGAGACCCCGGCTCCGGCAAAACCACCCTCGCCCTCGACCTCGCCGCCCACCTCTCCCGCGGAGAACCCCTCCCAACTCCCCAAAGCCCAGGGATTGAATCCCTGGGCACCTCCCCTCTCACCACGGACCCTCCGGCAGGCCGCCCCCTCGCCACCCTCCTCCTCTCCCCCCACGACGACCCCGCCGACACACTCCGACCCAAGCTCGAAGCCATGCACGCCAACCTCCACCACATCATCCACCTCGAAAACTTCCACTCCCTTATCCCAACTCCACATCGGCGATCGACCACCGGCAATCCCCCCTCCCCCATCGAAAAACTCAACCTCGTCATCGACGACATCCCCAACCTCGCTCTCCTCATCATCGACCCCATCACCCACTTCCTCGGCCTCTCCGACCGCCTCTCCCCTCTCAACCCCGACGACCCCTCCGCACCCAATCGACCACGTGCCATCCTCCTCCAACTCGCCCAACTCGCAAAAGACCGCGACATCGCCATCCTCCTCACCACCCGCCTCTCCAAAAAAATCGACCACACCCTCCCACCAAACGCCCTCCAAAAAATCCTCGGCCCACTCGCCTTCCCCTCCGCCGCTCGCTCCGTCATGCTCCTCTCCCCCCTCCCCCCAAGCCCGGCGTCTATGACGCCGCGGTGCCATGTGCCCTCGCCCGCGCATCAACCCCTCGACAACACGAATCCCGCCCAACCCCCTCATTCTGAATTCACTGACTCACTTATTCCGAATTCCCCCACCCACTTATTAATCCCCCTCAAACTCAACGGCGCCCCACTCCCAAACCCACTCCCCCTCACTATCACCAACACCATCACCTGGCACCCCGATCTCCCCCTTCCCTCCCTCGCCCCCACTCCCAAAAAACTCGCCAGGGGGGGGGCGGGACGCCCCGACATCATCGCCCAGTCCGCCGCCAACTGGCTCCGCCAGGCCCTCGCCGACGGACCCGTCTCCTCCCTCACCATCCTCGACGCCGCCAAAGCCAACGCCATCTCCCACTCCACACTCGAACGCGCCAAGGAAATCGCACGCATCCAATCCCGCAAACAGGACTGGTCCGGCAAATGGTTCTGGCAACTCGAAAACGAAACCCGACCCCTCCCCGAAAATAAACTCGACCGCCAGATCCACGACACCCTCGCCGCAATGGCCCGAAACGCCGATTCCCTCGCCAACCTCGACCTCCTCTTCGATTACGAAGAAGAAGAGGAGCTCGACGAAGACGACGACGACCCAACCCCCGACGAAGAAGAGCTCAATGACGATCTCGAAGACGACCCGGAAGAAGACGACTACCAACCCGCCGAACCCCCCGAAGTCCGCAGCCCAGGGGGTGCCGGCACTTCTGAGGATCTTGCTGATTTCCCGCAAGATCCCCAAAAATATTCTGAGGATCTTCCAGCCCCATCCACCACCCAATCAATCCCCCCCCGCAGAGCGCCCCGCGTCACCGATCACGCCGCCCCGCTCGTTCAACTCACGCCGCACGCCACAGCATCATCACCACACCGCCCGCCACCACCAACGCCCCTCCCGCCCAAACCCCAGCCGGAATCCTCTCCTTGAAAACCACCACGCTCACCAGTTGCGCGACTAAAAAAAACAGAACGATATAGATCCCCATCAACCGGTTGAAATCCAGCTTCGTCAGGTTCACCATGAATCCATACCCCACCAGCACCGCCGCACCCAGCGCCATCAGCAGCGCACCGCTTCCCTTCAACCCGGATCGTATCAACGCATCGCCCCCCACCTCCAAAACCGCGGCCAGAATCAGCAAAAGTATTTCCTGCATCTTTTCTCCTGAACAGATTGAGCGTTCCCGCTATTTCTACCCGATGCAACCATTCAATGAAACCACGGCATGTCGATCAAACGCAATTCCCGCTTCACCTCCGCCGCCCGCTCCCCAGCGGCTCCTTCAACGGCCCGATCCGCTGCACCGAATACATCTCATTGTCCGCGATCCCCTCCTCAAACCGCCCCAGCTCCTTCGCCCCCAGAATTCTTCCCCCATCCCAGCACCTCACCACAATCACCCCCGTCTTCTGCTTCCACGCAAACGCCAGAATCTGCATCGCGTTCGCATCCCCCCACGCCGTGTCGTCCCACAGCGTAAACGTCCCCCAGCGCCCCCCCACCGGGAAATACATCTTCACCCCCGGCAAGTACGCCGCCACCGACGTCGTAATGACCTGATTCCCCGACACCACAATATCCCCCGGCTTCATCTCCCTCCGAATAACCGCCGCCGCCTCCCGCCCCGGCGAAAATGGATATTTCCAGCACGCATACACCGCGACCGCCGCCGCATACACGTGCAGCCCCAGCAACCCCATGAACAATCCCCGCGGCACCCACCACACCCCCTTCCACCACCACCGCCACTCCTTCACCACCACCGGCCGCGCGCTCCACGCAATCCACAACGCCGCCACCAGCGCCACAAACAACACCCCATGATGCCGCCAGTACCCCAGAAACTTCACCTGAAAAAACAGCAGCAACCCAATATCGCTCACCAGCAGCACAAGCGCCGCCCGCCACGACACGATCACGCACAGCAGCGCCCCCACCGCGCACGCCCGCCCCACTTTCGCCGCCAACCGATCATCCTCAATCACGCTCCTGTTCCAGAACTTCTCCCCCCACGGCGACACCGGCACATACGCATCGCTCACCGCCCGCATCGTCTCCTGCACATGCTCCGGCCGAAAATCCCAATGCCACCCCTCCGCATATGTCCCCCCCTCCTTGGGCACCGCCACCTGCACCGCCGCCGCCGCGCCGACCGCTGCAATCAAAAACCCCACCACAAATCCCCACGAAAACATCCCGCGCCACCGGTTCTTGCCGCGCACCGTCAGCGCATCGATCACCAGCATCAGCCCCAACCCCGCCGCCACAATCACTCCCAGCGCATGACTCAAACAGAGCAGCGCAATGATCACCCCCAGCCGCACATACCCCGTGCGATGCCGAACCCACACCGCACAAAACACCACCGACATCAGCAGTATCAACTGATAATTCCGCGCCAGCACCCCATACTCAAACAATGGAAAATACCCAAAAGGAAACAGCACCTTCGCCACTTTCGGAAACGGCGCAAACCGCGCCACCAGCCACACCGTCGTCCCCGCCATCGCCAGGTGCAGCCACTGCATCGCCTCCGGCCGCTGCGTCACCCGCGTCAGCACCCACAGCAAAAAATGCCACAGCGGCGGATGCCCCTCAAACCGCAGGTTGTAAAACAACTCCCGAATCGACGCGCTATCCCGCGCAATCAAAAACGCCTGCGCCTCATCCCGCCACAACCCGTGCCGCGACACCAGCATTCCCCCCACCACCAGATACAACGCCGTCAGCACGTTCGGCAACGAAAACACGCTCCCCGCCCATGCCCGGCGGCGCACGTCCAGCGGGTTCCCCCCTTTCGGACTTACATCCGCCCCCGCTGCACCTATTCCACTCGCACCCATTCCCAACCTCCTTCTCCGCGATATCTCCCTAAATCTAGTCTCCACCCGCCCCTCCAACGTCAAGCTAAATTCATATTTGCCCAAATGGCAATTTCAAAACATTTTTGTTGCCACACAGGCAACGCAACGTTATCTTCCCCTCCATGCCAACGATTCACGACCATGCCAACGACGTCGTCCTCTCCCTCGGCAACCGCCTCCACGCCATGCGCGAATCCCGCGGCTGGACCCTCGAAGAACTCGCCGAACGCACCGGCCTCTCCAAACCCTACCTCTCCCGCATCGAGGCCGGCGACCGCCAACCCTCCATCGCCGCTCTCCTCACCGTCGCCACCGCCTTTGGCGTCTCCATCGCCGCCCTCTTCGAACAACCCGACGACTCCTCCGACTGCATCATCGTCCGCGGTGGAACCGCTCCTGCCACCTCCGCCAACGGCCTCTCCTACTCCCCCCTCTCCAGTTCCACCAAACCCTTCAACCTCCAGCCCCTCGCCATCACCGTCCCCGCCACGCGCAAGGGCAACGAAACCTATCAGCACGACGGCGAAGAATGGCTCTACGTCACCGCCGGCAAACTCCAGGTCACCGTCGCCGACAATAAACACATTCTCAACACCGGTGACTCCGCCCACTTCGACTCCCGACTCCCCCACCGCCTCGACGCCCTCGACGGTAAAGACGCCACCATCCTCCTCGTCGCCTGCCCCATCCCCCTCTCCCTCAACCATCGCCGCGCCAAAACCACCGCAGCCACCGGCAGATTGATCGGTTAACCCGTATTACGCCGGCGATGGTATCGCCGGAATGTGCTTTCAATACCGGAAACAACGTACACCTTCGAACTAACCCCAAAACCCCGCGGAACCGAGGAAACACCCGAAATCCCAGGCGGAAGGGAAACCCGCGACCGGCCTCGCTGCAACGTGGTGCTGCAGCTCGCGCCTCTCGCGCAACGGCCCTTTTCAGGAGTTTCCCATGACCACCGACTACGCGCTGACCCTGAAAGACACCCACACCCGGCTCAAAACCAACGCCCTGAACTTCTGGGAAGTGTCCGCTCAGGCTATCGCACTCATCTCCCCCAGCATGACCGCCGCACTCATCGTCCCCCTCATGTTCGGCACCGCCGGCACCGCGGGCTGGCTCTGCTATCTCTTCGGCACCATCATGCTCCTCTTCGTCGCCGTCAACCTCAACCAGTTCGCCAAACGCTACACCTCCGCCGGATCCATGTACGAATACACCGTCAAAGGCCTCGGCCCCAAGTTCGGCGGACTCTCCGGCTGGTCCCTCATCTGGGCCTACATGTTCATCGGCATCGCCGGCGTCACCGGCTTCACCCACTTCGCCACCAAACTCCTCACCGCCGCCGGCGCCACCGGCTTTCTCTCCGCCCCTTACATCACTCTCTTCGCCATCTGCATGGTCGCCGCCTGGTTCCTCGCCTACAAAGACATCACCTTCTCCACCATCCTCATGCTCGCCTTCGAAGGCGTCTCCGTCCTCGTCATTATGATCCTCGCCATTCTCGCCCTCGCCAAAACCGGCGCCGTCGACACCGCCCAGATCCATCCCGTCGGCCACGGACTCTCCGACATCGGCCTCGGCGTCGTCGTCGCCATCTTCAGCCTCGTCGGTTTCGAGTGCGCCACCGCCTTCGGTGAAGAATCCAAAAAGCCCCTCGTCACCATCCCCCGCGCCGTCATCGCCAGCCTCCTCCTCACCGGCGCGTTCTTCGTCTTCATCACCTACGTCGAAACCCACGCCCTCGCCACCAACGATCCCACCCTCGACAAACTCGATGCACCCCTCTCCACACTCGCCTCCAACATGGGCGTCGGCTGGATGGGCACCATCATCTCCATTGGCGCCATGATCTCCTTCTTCGCCCTCGCCCTCTCCTGCCTGAATGCCGGCGCAAGAATCCTCTTCACCATGGGCCGCTACGGCATCTTCCCCATCTCCATCGGCAGCTCCCACAAACACAACCTCACCCCCCACATCGCCATCACTTCCTTTGCCTTTCTGCAATTCCTCATCCCCACCGTCTTCATGGCACTCTCCTACGCCGGCATGAACGACAAGCTCGCCATCTCCGTCCCCTTCGACATCTTCAATGATGCCGGCCTCTTCGGCGCCATGGGCTTCTGCGGCGCCTACGTCCTCATCTCCCTCGCCACTCCCTTCTACCTCAAAAAAATCGGCGAACTCAAACCCCGCCACTGGGCGATCGCCATCATCGCCCTCCTCCTCCTCCTCATCCCCATCGTCGGCACCGTCTACCCCGTCCCCGCCTACCCCCTCAACTACTTCGCCTACATCTACGGCGCCTACATCCTCGCCGGCATCATCACCGTCTTCGCCCGCAGCCGCTCCAAGGAAGAAATCGAATCCATCCGCAAAGTCCTCGAAGTAACCACCGCCGCCCCCGCCGCCCCCTCGTCCACTCCCGAACCCATGCCCCAAGTCGCTCCGGCAATCGCATAAGAAGTCTGCATTCAAATCGTCGTCTCTGTGCGTCCTCTGTGCCCTCTGTGACTCTGTGGTTTCTAACCGCTCGAAAGGACTGACGATGCCTACACTCGCCACTCTCCACAGATACCCCGTCAAATCCATGATGGGCGAAGATCTCAACGCCGCGCGGGTCACCCCGCGCGGCCTTTTCGGCGATCGCTCCTTCGCCCTCTGCGACTCCGAAACCCAAAAAATCGCCAGCGCCAAAAACCCCCGCAAATGGCCCACCCTCTTCTCCTACCGCGCCGCCTTCACCACCCCGCCCGAAGATGAAACCACTCTCCCCGCCGTCCGCGTCACCCTCCCCGACGGCACCCACATCACCACCAGCAACCCCGAATTCACCGCCACACTCTCCAACTCCCTCGGCCGCCCCGTCTCCCTCCTCGCCGCCCCTCCGCAAAACGCCCAGCTCGAAGAATACTGGCCCGACATGGAAGGCCTCGCCCACCGCGACCACGTCACCGACGAAGCCATGCCCCCCGGCACTTTCTTTGACCTCGCCATGCTTCACATCCTCACCACCAGCACCCTCGACGCCCTCCGCGCCAACTACCCCGAAGGCCGCTTCGAACCCCGCCGCTTCCGTCCCAATCTCATCATCAACACCGCCGGCCAGAAGGGCTTCGTCGAAAACGACTGGATCGGCAAAACCCTCGCCATCGGACCCGACGTCAAACTCCAGATCACCGGACCCTGCCCCCGCTGCGTCATGACCACCCTCGCCCAGGGCGATCTCCCCAAAGACCCCGGCATCCTCAAAACCGCCGCCAAATTCAACAACGTCCAGGTCGGCATCTACGCCACCATCCTCACTCCCGGCACCATCCGCATCAACGACCCGGTCATAATCTTGTAGCGGGAATTGAGCCATTGAATCATCGGGTCATTGAATCATTGTCCGCTCGCCAAGAATCAATGACTCAATGACCCGATGACTCAATGATTCAATCGCCAGCCACTCATTTCTTCAGGACCCCACGAATGAACACCCCTGCCCTCCTCTCCATCCAAATCGGCAAACCCCAATCCTACGGCTCCGACTCTGCCACCAACACCCACGACAAACCCTGGACCACCGGCTTCTTCAAAGCCCCCATCACCGGCCCCATCTTCGCTTCCCACACCCACCTCGACGGCGACGGCCAGGCCGACCTCAAACACCACGGCGGACCGGACAAGGCCATCCTCGCCTACTCCGCCGACCACTACCACCAATGGCAATCCGACATCAACCGCGAACTCCCCTTCGGCGCCTTCGGCGAAAACCTCACCATCGCCGGCCTCTCCGAAGAAACCGTCCACATCGGCGACCTCTTCTCCATCGGCTCTGTGCTCGTCGAAGTCTCGCAACCCCGCCAACCCTGTTGGAAACTCGCACGCCGCTGGCGCATGAACGAACTCGTCCCGATGGTCATCAACAACGGCCGCACCGGCTGGTACCTCCGCGTCCTCCGCGAAGGCCTCCTCGAAGCCGGCATGCCCGTCCAACTCCTCCAGCGCCCTAACCCCGACTGGCCCGTCTCCCGCGCCAACCGCATCCTCCACCACCACAAGAAAGACCTCGACCTCACGCTCCAGCTCGCCGCCGTCCCCAAACTCGCCGGTGCCTGGACCGATGAACTGCTCGAACGCGCCGCCCGCCTCCGCGAATCCGCCCCCGTCTAAAAAAAACATCGCCCGACGTCAACAACCGTCGGGCGATGCACACAATATTCTGTTGCAACCTGATCGCTTACCGGCGACGACGCGCCACCAGCGCCAACGCGCCGACTGCCGCCACACCCAGCGATGCCGGTTCCGGCACCGCTTGTGCAGTCAGGCTGAAATTGCTGAACGAGCCGCCCGTCGTCCGGTTGTCGCCAAACTGAATGAACGAAACCCCACCCGTCAGCCCCGTTTCACTCACCGGCGTCGCATTCACCAGAACCCCATTCAGGTACCAGCTCATCGTCCCCGTCGTCGTTCCCGTCGGCGTAAAGATCGAATCCACCGTCACCGTCGTCCCGACCGCCCCGCCCGTCAATGCCGATGCCGACGGCGAAAACGAATTATCGCTCGCGGTCCCCAGCCCTTCAAAAATCTCGAAATAATTCCCGTTCGACAGCGCATCCCGATCCAGTATCAATCCCACCGGATCGTTATTGCTGATCGCCTGCGCCAAGGTGTTATGCGCGTTTCCGCTGTTGTACAGAAAGGCCATCTCCAGACCATGCCCGCCCGTCGCCGACGGCAACGCCATCGTCATTTCCAAGTCATACGCGTACCCCACCACCGGCACGATCGGCAGCGTCAGGTTCGTGATCGTCTTCGTGTCCTCGCCCCCCGACAGATTCGCCGACGGGCTCGTGATCGTCGCGGAATTGCTTCCCGAGTATTGCCAGTCCGCGTCTGGCGTGCCGCTGGTCGAGGTGACCACCGGATATCCGATGTACGTCGCCGAAGCACTCCCGCCATCCAACCCCGTCGCCACCGCCGGCGCATTTCCGATGATCGCATTCGGATCGCTGCTGGCCGCATTCACGTTCGATGCCGGCGCCGCAAAGGTGTCCGAATAGACCACATCATACGACCCGGTGAAGATCGTCGCCCGCGCCGACGTCACCGCCGTCGCGGCAACTGCCATTGCCAAAACCAAAGCATAAGTCTTCATGGTGAACTACTTTCCTTCCTTAATTCGTGACACTTGTTCAAACATACACGGCGCGACGCACACCGCTTTTGCCTGACAAATTGAAACAAACGCGTGGCTCCGGGAAGTACTCTCTCAACCCAAGAGGCTCGCTACACAATACGAAAAATACTCCGTAATTCCCGCAAGGCAAATGAAATTTAGAGAATCTCGAAATGTAATTTACGAATTCCTGACAACCCTCCAGTTATCGGAACCCACCCCTTCCTCACACCCCCGCTGTCTATAAAAAAGGCCCGCAGAAATTACTCTGCAGGCCCTCTTCATTCAGCCATTGACTGTCTGTAAACGCGTCCCCCCCTCCCTCGTTTACCGGCGCTGCGCCTGGAAGCAGTCACGGCAATAAACCGGACGGCTGCCCGACGGCTTGAACGGGACTTCCGTCGGCTTGCCGCAGGAAGCGCAAGTCGCCGGGAACATCTGACGCGGGCCGCGATCGCCGCCGCCGCCGCCGTAGCCGCCACGGCCACCGCCGCCGCCACCGCCGTAGCCACCGCGACCGCCGCCGCCGTAACCGCCGCCGCCGCCGCTGCCGCCCTGCTGGGCCTTCTTGGCGTCACGGCAGGTCTTGCAACGCTTCGGTTCGTTGGTGAACCCGCGTTCGGCAAAGCGCTGCTGCTCGTCAGCCGAGAAGGTGAATTCCGCGCCGCAGTCGACGCATACGATGGTCTTGTCCTCGTAACCCATACGAGAAACTCCTTGGAAATAGTGGGATGCGTCGGACGGTTTCAGGAAATGGCTTCGGCCAGGCTGAACACGGAGAGCAATTGCCCACGGACAGGGTAACCATGCTACCTGAACGCAGGAAGGAAGGGAATACCCAATATCCCACAATTGTAGGCAGGTACTTAGGTAGGAACTAACAGCCCCGCAATTCTTGCGCCTCCGGGGAACCCCCGCGAACCGTCAATTCGCCAATTCGTTAAACCGTGAACCGACTTAACGACTTGAAGATTTGACGGTTAACGACTCACCCCCTACTTCCCCCGCGCCCCCCGCACCGCCTCCACAAACGCCTTCGCATTTGCCGTAATCCCCGCCCAGTCCCCCTTGTTGCAGGCATCCTTGCTCACCAGCGACGACCCCGCGCCCACGCACACCGCCCCCGCCTTGATCCATTCGCCGGCCGTTTTCAAATCCACCCCGCCCGTCGGCGTCAACTTCAGGAACGGCATCGGCGCGAGAATATCCTTGAAGTACCCCGGCCCCAGCGTCGTCGCCGGAAACACCTTCACCACATCCGCCCCCGCGCTCCACGCATTCAAAATCTCCGTCGGCGTATACGCCCCTGGTATCACCGCCTTGCCCAACCGCTTCGCCGTCTCAATCACGCGCACATCCATCACCGGCGAAAACACAAACTCCGCCCCCGCATGAATCGCACTCGCCGCCGTGCCGGGATCCAGCACGGTGCCGACGCCGACGACAATCTTTTCACCAAACGTATCGACAAGTTTTTCAATTCCGCTGATCGCCTTCGGCGTCGACATCGTCACTTCGATGCCGATGACGCCGCCTTCGAGCAGAGCGCTGGCGATATCCTTGAGCTGATCCGCCGACGAAGCGCGGATGACCGCGACGACACCACATTCCTGCAACCGCTGCAGCGCCAGTTCTTTTTTCATTGCCATCACTCCACCGAAGTTAAACACGAAGGACCCGAAGAGCACAAAGGGCCACGAAGAGCGGAGATTATACGGGAGCAGCCGCCGCTGGGGGAGTCGGTGCCGTGCTGATTGACGCATAGGTTTTTGCCGGGAATACGCCGGCGGAAACTTCGCCACCTCTTTTTGAAACCGCACGCTCCCCACCACGCACCAACCCGCAGCAAGACCCCTTCAGAGGAGCCCCCATGCCCCGTTTCCCTCATTCGATCATTGATCGCTGGAATGTCATTCGTCATTCCCCCGTCCTCCTCGTCCTCATCCTCTCCATCTGCATCGCGCTCTGCGCCTGGGCCGACTCTCTACCGGCAACCCAACCCTCCCTCACCCCAAACCCCGGCGAAACCGAAATCCCCGTCACCTTCCTCGCCGGCCACGACACCAACCCCATCGACCACGGCCGCCCCGTCATCCTCATTGCCTCCGCCCTCGGCATCCCCGAACAAACCTTCCGCGACGCGTTCAAAGCCGTCCACCCCGCACCCCCCGGCCGCGGCCCCACCGCCGACGAAGCCCGCGCCAACAAAGCCGCCCTCTTGAAAACCCTCGCTCCCCTGGGGATCACCAACGACCGCCTCGACGAAGTCTCCAACTTCTACCGCTACAACCGCAGCGCCGGCGAAACCTGGAAACAGACCCCCGCCCAGGCCTACGCCCGAATCAAAGACGGCAAAATCCTCGGCTTCATCCTCACCAATCCCGGCGCCGGCTACAGCTCCCCCCCGGAAATAAACATCGCCGGCTTCCCCGACGCCCACGCCACCGCCACCCTCTCCTTCACCACCGACCTCACCACCAACGGCTCCATCAAAGAAATCACACGCCACCGCTAACCCCAACGCAAACCATCGCCGCAGTGGCGACGCTCTTCCTTTGCTTCGAAGTTCCAACCGCACTTCTCCCTCACCAACCACAACCCATCCACCACCCCACCCCCCATTCTGAATTCACTGACTCACTCATTCTGAATTCCCCCCCTGCCACCACTGCTACCACTAAAAATCGCCCCCTCGCCACCCTCCTTCTTCCCCGCATTTTGCCTTCCAGTCCCCCAAACCTCTAGAATCGCTCTCGTACGCCATTCTCTGACCCATGAGGACGCCATGCCTTTCACATACGAACCCACCTTCCAGCACGATCCCGCCGCCCATCACGAAACGCCCTACCGCAAATTGACCGGCGATTTCGTCAGCACCACCACGCTCAACGGCAAGTCCTTCCTGCAAGTGGCCCCCGAAGGCCTCCGCCTCCTCGCCAGGGAAGCCTTCAACGACATCTCCTTCTTCCTCCGCCCCGCCCACCTGAAACGGCTGCGCGAGGAACTCGACGATCCGGAGGCCTCCGACAACGATCGCTTCGTCATCTACACTCATCTGCAAAACGCCGTCACCGCCGCCGCCGGACTCCTCCCCTCCTGCCAGGACACCGGCACCGCCATCGTCATGGGGAAAAAAGGCAAGCGCGTCCTGACCGATGCCGACGACGCCGAAGCGCTCTCCGCCGGCATCTACGACACCTACCAGGAAAAGAACCTGCGCTACTCGCAAATCGCCCCGCTCGAAATGTTCAAGGAGAAGAACACGGCGAACAATCTGCCGGCACAAATCGATCTCTACGCCGAAACCTCCCCCGACACCGCCGATGAATACTCCTTCCTCTTCATCGCAAAAGGCGGCGGCAGCGCCAACAAATCCTATCTCTACCAGCAAACCCCCGCCGTCCTCAACGAGGAAGCTCTCGCCAATTTCATCCAGACCAAACTTAAGGAAATCGGCACCTCCGCCTGCCCCCCCTACCACCTCGCCGTCGTCATCGGCGGCACCAGCGCCGAAACCAACCTCAAAATCGTGAAGCTCGCCAGCACCGGCTACCTCGACGATCTCCCCACCACCGGCAGCACCGGCGGCCGCGCCTTCCGCGACCCCGCCTGGGAGAAAAAAGTCTACGACATGTGCACCAAATCCGGCATCGGCGCCCAGTTCGGCGGAAAATACTTCGCCCACGACGTCCGCGTCGTTCGCCTCTCCCGCCACGCCGCCTCCTGCCCCGTCGGCATCGGCGTCTCCTGCTCCGCCGACCGCAACATCAAAGCCAAGATCACCAAAGACGGCGTCTTCCTCGAGCAGCTCGAACGCCACCCCGAACAATTCCTCCCCGAGAAACAGCCCGAACTCGCCCCACCCGTCAACATCAACCTCAACCTCGGCATGGACAAGGTCCGCGCCATCCTCACCAAGTTCCCCGTCAAAACCCGCCTCAACCTCACCGGCACCATCATCGTCGCACGCGACGCCGCCCACGCCCGCATCAAGCAACTCCTCGACGCCGGCAAACCCATGCCCCAATACTTCAAGGACTTCCCGGTCTACTACGCCGGCCCCGCCAAAACCCCGCCCGGCATGCCCTCCGGATCCTTCGGCCCCACCACCGCCGGCCGCATGGACTCCTTCGTCGACCTCTTCCAGTCCCACGGCGGCTCCCTCGTCATGCTCGCCAAGGGCAACCGCTCCAAAGCCGTCACCGACGCCTGCAAAAAACACGGCGGCTTCTACCTCGGCTCCATCGGCGGCCCCGCGGCGATTTTGGCGCAGAACAATATCAAGAAGGTGGAACTCGTCGACTTCGAAGACCTCGGCATGGAAGCCATCCGCAAAATCGAAGTCGAAAACTTCCCCGCGTTCATCGTCGTCGACGACAAAGGCAACGACTTCTTCGTGGGTTTGACGTGAGACCCGAAGCGAGACAAGAACTACATTGCTAAGGAAGCAGCTGGCGAAGAGTGCCCGTGGCCGCGTTCGGTCCGCCGGATTATTATTCGCTCCACCATGAGCGACATCCTCATCAGAATCAAACGCGCTGTCCTCGCCGGCCACTACCAATTCACCGAAAAGGCCCGCGTTGAATTGGAAATCGACGGCCTCGTCGAATCCGACGCCCTCGAATCCATTCTCAATGCAGTCGCTATCTACAAAACCATCCGCTCGACGAGTCTCGTTCGCCGACAACGACGCGAATACCTCCACATCATCGTCAGCACCAATCTGGAGGGCCTTCCAATTTACACAAAGGGAAAACTTGTTGCTGAAGGCGGCGTTGAAACCTATTATTTACTCGTATCGTCAAAGCGCGCCGATTAATGCCTATGCTTAAAATCCACACATGTCCCACCTGCGGCAGCAAGCGAATCCGCCTCGTCCGTCGGGGCGTCACCCGCACCTTTCGTGGCCGCACCTATCAAGTGCCCGATGTTGAATTCCATGAATGCCCCAACTGCGGCGAAAAGCTTTACGGCCGCGAAGCCATGCACAAGCTCGAGTCGTACCGGCCCAAGCTCCAAGCAAGCGCATGAAAGTGCAACGTCATGAACTCGTCGACTTCGAAGACCTCGGCATGGAAGCCATCCGCAAAATCGAAGTCGAGAACTTCCCTGCCTTCATCATCGTCGACGACAAGGGCAATGACTTCTTCGTGGGGCTTACTTAATCTGATCGGGTTTCAACATGGACGACCGTCGAAAACGTGCCTACCGCTTACTGCTGTACCACTGCATGCTCGACCTTCGAGCAGGCGGTCCCTCCTTCGAGCCCGATGATTTAGCTGCCGTAGATCAGGGAACGGTCCGCGAAATCGGAGAAGACCTGCGCCACTCCAAGCTCGTAGCGTACTGGTTACACAATCTCGCAAAGTACAGCGCCGATGATTTTGTGGGTTTCAACGAGAGCGCGTTCTGGGGACAACACGAATTTTTCAAAGCAAAATCGCCAATTCCCGAGCGCTTCGGAAGCTATCGATCAGCGTTCGATAGATCGCTTCTACAAGAACAATAGAAGTGTCGGGTGCCATTGTTCTAACCCCAATCTCGGGGGTTAGAACAATGCCTCATGTGCGTGTTCGAAATCTAGCTGCATCCGCTCAAATTCTCGCCCAAATTGCGCACCAATCGTATAGAATCCCCGGTATGCCCGCAGTCACCATCAGTTTCAGAATCCCCGCCGATCTGGCTTCTAAACTCGAAGCCGAAGCCCGTAAGACAGGCGTCTCAAAGTCCGCTATCGTCCGCGACGCTTTGGTGAAGTATCTCCCCCGCATGAAATCTCGGCGCTAAATCGTACCCAGTCTCACTCAGTCGTCTTTCCGGAATGTCGCGCTCCACTTCCGCCACGCGCTCGTGTTACAATGACTTCATGAGCCCGAGCACGCAACTCATCGATCAACTCTTCGCCGACAAAGTTCTCGCCGCGCGCCAACGAACCCTCGAAGAAAAATTCCTCGCCGGTGGAAATCTTTTTCTGGCCGCCGTCGAACGCATGAAAATCGGCATCCTGATGCGGAATCCCAACGCCACCGATGAGCAAATCCAAGCAGAGATTCAACGACGCCTCGCCGTTTCCCGCCACATGGAGAATCGCGAGTGAATCCTAATGAGATTGTCGCCAAAGTCATTGCGGCCCTCCATCGATCCAAAATACCCTTCATGATCGTCGGTTCCTTTTCAAGCAATGTCTACGGCGTAGAACGCACCACGCAGGATGCTGATTTCGTCATGCAATTGGAACCGCATTCCATTAGCAAACTGATCCAAGAACTGGGACCCGATTTCAAACTTGATCCGCAGCTTGGATTCGAAACCGTCACAATGACCTCTCGCTATGTCGCCAGTCACATTGATCCCTTGTTCAAAATCGAATTCTTTCTTATCAGCGACGATGCCCACGATCTCGAGCGCTTCAGCCGCCGCAGAATGGGACAACTCCACGGAAATCAACTTCCACTCCCCAGTCCCGAGGACGTCATCGTCACGAAACTTCGATGGTCCAAAGGCGGCAAGCGCACCAAAGACATCGAAGACGTAAAGAATGTCCTCGCCGTCCAAACCCCCGCCAACCTCGACCTCCCCTACATCCGCCACTGGACCACCCAGCACGGCACCCGCGAACTCTTCGAAAAACTCCTCAACGATACCCCCGTTATTTGATCTGATCCGCCCCCGCGCCCTCACACCGCCCACTCACACCGCCCCATATCCACCCGCCCATCCTTCTCGAAAACCAACCCCAACGCAAAATCCCACGCGTCGTTCCCTCACGGCTGCATCCGCGCCTTCTCCTCCAACGCCTTGACCTTGTCCTGTATCTCCTGCGGAAGCTTCTTCACTTCCTCCGAATCGGCCGGCCCGTCATAAAGAACTTTCCCGGCATCCACTTCCGCAACCGTCAAATGCTTCTCATTGCCATCACGCTTCAACGTGATGCGGTATTTCGAATCCACACGCGTAATCTCCCCCCGCGACGTCGTCCCTTCCGCACCATCTCCCGGCGACACCTGACCCACCTGCTCCAGATCCTTCACCAGCGGCGCAACTTCCGCCGGCACCTCCGACTTCTCCTTCGCCGTCGTGTACGGCCCGTCATAAATCTCCTTGCCGTCACGATCCTTCACCACCACCGTCGACACCCCCTCCTTGCTCGTCTCCAGCGTGATGTCGTACTCCCCGTTCACCAGACGCCGCACCATCGAACCATCCCCGTTGGCGACGATCGTCTTCCGCAACCCATGCTGCCACGGCGCTGCCCCTTCCCCACCGCCCCCGAGCGGCATCGCCGGAGCCACCCGGAACCCCCCATCATCCTCCATCACCGGCACTTCCTTCTCCATCAGCTTCACCGTCACCGTCGTCCGCTGCCCGCCACGGATAATGCCCAGCTTCACCGCATCCCCCGCCTGCTTCGACCGCACCAGCACCGCCAACTGCGGCCCGTTCACCAGTAACTGATCGTCAAACTTCTCCAGCACATCGTTCTGCTCCAGCCCCGCCTCCGCCGCCGGCGCACCCTTCTCCACATACAACACCACCAGCCCCATCCCACGATGCAGTTTCAACTGATCGCGCAGCACCGCCGGCACCGGCCCCGTCGCCACACCCATGTACGCCGCCTTTTCCTTCGCCGCCGGACCCGGCGCAAACATCAGTTGCCCCTGCCCCGGAGCGACGTACTGCGCAAGCTCCACACGCGCCCGACCGATCTGCCGGGCAAGGCGCGCCTGCACCTGCTCGGTAATCCGTCGCTGCAATTGCTGCATCTGATCCGCCTGCGCGTTCGCATCGCTGATCACCATCCCGTCCGGCGTGATCACCACATGCCCAATTCCATCGGCCATCGCCGGCATCGCCAGCAACGCCGCCAACAACGCCGACATTGGAATCGCCTTCCGCATAGTTCACCTTTCCTTGACCCGCCCGCTGTTATCCAAACCTCTGCCGACACTCCCTGCCGACACTCACCGCTCAATACGGCTGAATCCGCACATATCCGACCTTCTCGATCGGCTCCGTCATCTGGTACGTCGCCTTCTCACTCGGATCAAACCACTGCGTCTGCCGCAACTGCTCCTCTCGCACCACGCGCACCGGCGTCTGATCCTCCAGAATCCGCGTCCCGCCATCCACCTCGCGCGACAGCTCCACCTGGTCCATCACCCCAACGCTCGCCTGCTGCACCGGAATGCTGCGCGCCGGCGCCGTGACCCCTCCCGCACTTTGCTGCCGGAGAAACTGAATCGTCACTACCATCGCCAGACACGCCGCCAGCGCCGAAGCCGTCCCCGCCCACACCCGCAACATCCGCACCGACTGCCGCCGCGCCCGCTCCAGCGAATGCGTGCCTGCTTCGCCCTCGCCCTCGCGGCGCATCTTTTCCCGAAACGCCGCCCCCGCCCGCCCACGCTGCGTATCCAGCTTCTTCTGCAGATGCGCACTGATCAGCACATCCGCCTTGTCCGGCTCGTTCATCGGAGGAAAAACAGTCATCACTTCACTCCCTCGGCGCGTGATCCCGAAGACATCGGCTCCGCCAGATCCGCCAGCTTCTCCCGCAGCATCGCCCGCGCCCGGCTCAACCGCATGTCCACCGCCGGCGGCGACATCTCCAGCAACTCCCCTATCTCCTTCGCCGACATCCCTTCGTAATACCTCAACGTCACTGCCATCCTCGTCGTCTCATCCAACTTCTCGAGCGCCGCCTGCACCTGCGATTCGCGCTCCCGCTCTACCGTCGCCATCGCCGGGTCCGGATCGTCCGAAGCCACATCCGGAAACTCCGTCACCATCACCTTCTTCCGCCGCCTCTGGTCGATCGCCGCATTCCGCACAATCTGCAGCAGCCATCCGCCGAACCGGCTCTCTTCCTGCAGCCGCGGCAACTCCTGCCACGCCCGCAAAAACGCATCCTGCACCGCATCACCGGCTCGGTCCGAATCCCCCAGCAGCGCGTACGCAACCGCCAGCGCCGAACGCTCATACCGCTCAATCAGCGCCGCAAACGCATCCGCCGCTTGATCGTCCCTGCGTCGCGCCCGGCTCACCAGATCCTGCACGAGTTCGGCCAATCCGCCCTCCGGTTTTCTATCCAATAAGACGCCGCCTCTCCCCCCAACCTAACGCCTCTCCCGCAAATTCCCCCCTTTCGACAATTTTCGCGTTTACATCCCCCCCTTTTCCAGTACCCTATCCCCCGGATTATCGGATAATCCTCGCCATTCACGCCCAACTGTTCAACGCCCCGCTCATCAAGTATGCACGCCACCACGCTTGCGTCGTCGCGAACCCCTCCCCAACAAATATGCCCCCACCCACGCTTGCGTCGTCGCGAACCACGCATACAACAACTTTACCCCCCTCCATCTCGGCCCCCACGCGAGAACAAAGCGGAGCCGACGCCCCCGTCGGCAGCCGAAACGCCGCTTCAAACAATGCCCCGATACCGCAGGTTAGCCGACGGTTTTAACCGCCGCGTTTGCCCTTACCAACCATTATCATGCCTCCCGCCCTCGACCGCGCCGGCGCAAATACCCCCCACCTCCCCAGCCTCACCCCAACAACTCTCCCTCTCCCACGCTACAATAACCCAATAACCCCAGTGGGAGCACCCCCTCATGCCGCCCATCGACCCCCTCTCCGCCAACCACGGCCTCCTCCTCTTCGCCGCAATCCTCCTCGCCGGCGCAGGCGCCCCCATCCCCCTCGCCCCTATCCTCCTCGCCATCGGCGCCATGGCCGCCGCCGGCCACATCAACCCCGCCGTCGCTTTCCTCCTCCCTGCACTCTGCCTCGTCCCCGGAGATGCCCTCTGGTTCCTCCTCGGCCGCCGCTTCGGACAGGGCATCCTCCACATCGTCTGCAAATTCACCTTCGAACGCGATACCTGCATCCGCTCCACACAGGACCGCTTCGCACGCTACGGCCTCCGCACTCTCCTCATCGCTCGCTTCGTCCCAGGACTCAGCACCCTCGCCTCCCCCATGGCCGGCGCCGCACTCAACCCCTTCCAACGCTTCCTCCCCTACGAATTCGCCGGCGCTCTCCTCTACTCCGCCGCCTACCTCCTCCTCGGGTTCCTCTTCTCCAACCAGCTCGGCACCATGGTCCAGGTCCTCGAAGACGCCGGCATCCGCCTCACCGTCGCCGCCATCATCCTCGTACTCCTCTACGCCGGTTCCAAGCTCGCCATGCGCTGGTGGCTCATCCGCCAGATGCACTCCATCTCCATCGAAGCCGCCAGCATCCCCAAAGACCCCGATCACGAACCCCTCATCGTCGACCTCCGCGGCCGCAACGACCTCACCGCCGACCCCCACATCATCCCCGGCGCCCACCGCTGGAAAATGGACGAACTCCTCAACGCCGCCAAATCCCTCCCCCGCGACACCCTCATCGTCCTCATCTGCGCCTGCCCCAACGACGCCACCAGCACCCGCGCCGCACTCTCACTCCGCGCCAAAGGCTTCCCCAAGGCCCGCCCCCTCCGCGGCGGACTCCACTCCTGGCGCGCCGCCGGCCTCCCCCTCCAACCCGCAACCCCGCCGACTCCCGCCCTCATCCCCGCCTAACCCCTCCCCCCTTCTTAATCTTCATCTATATCATAATCCTAATCTCCGGCCGCAATTACGCGCACTTCAAAGAAGCCTAAAATCACCCAAACATCGATCTCCCTACCTCATCCATTCCCGCCACTCAACTCGCTCGCAGACAACCGCAAAATCGCATACAATAAAAGCCGTCATGGAGGACCCGTTCGCCGACCCATCCGGGCCCGGCGCAACCCACTCTCCTACGTTACAGAACCCGACCCACCCGATTCGTAAAAGGGCGACTCATGCTCGACCAGGACTCCCGCATTACCGACTTGCAGATCGAACACGAACTGCAGGAAAGCTACCTCACCTACGCCATGTCCACCATCATGGACCGCGCTCTCCCCGACGTCCGCGACGGCCTCAAACCTTCGCAACGCCGAATCCTCGTCGCCATGAACGACCTCCAGCTCGGACCCCGCTCCAAACATCGTAAATGCGCCAAGATCGCCGGCGATACCTCCGGTAACTACCACCCCCACGGCGAAGCCGTCATCTACCCCACCCTCGTCCGCCTCGCCCAGGAATGGGCCATGCGCTACAAGCTCGTCGATGGCCAGGGCAACTTCGGCTCCCTCGACGGCGATCCCCCCGCCGCCATGCGTTACACCGAAGCCCGCATGGCCGCTCCCGCCATGGAACTTATGGAGGACATCAAGGAAGACACCGTCGACTTCATCCCCAACTACGACGAAACCCGCGAAGAACCCACCGTCCTCCCCTCCAAATTCCCCAACCTCCTCGTTAACGGCTCCCAGGGCATCGCCGTCGGCATGGCCACCTCCCTCCCGCCGCACAACCTCCGCGAAATCTGCGACGCCATCGTCAAACTCATCGACGAACCCGAAGCCACCATCAAAGATCTCATGAAGATCGTCAAAGGCCCCGACTTCCCCACCGGCGGCATCATCTGCGGCAAACAGGGCATCCTCGACGGCTACACCACCGGGCGCGGCCGCATCACCGTCCGCGGCGAAGTCAAAATCGAAACCGGCCTCCGCGGCGGCAAAGAACAGCTCGTCATCACCGAAATCCCCTACCAGGTCATCAAGAAATCCCTCGTCGAGCAAATCGCCGAGTGCGTCAAAGAAGACAAGATCAAGGACATCTCCGACGTCCGCGACGAATCCGACCGCGAACACGCCGTCCGCATCGTCGTCGAGCTCAAACGCGATGCCGACCCCAACGTCGTCATCAACCAGCTCTACAAAAACACCCAGCTCCAGGACACCTTCTCGATCATCAACATCGCCCTCGTCAACCGCCAGCCCCGCACGCTGGGCCTGCGCGACATGATCCAGCTCTACATCGACCACCGCGTCGAAGTCATCCGCCGCCGCACCGCCTTCCGCCTGAAGAAAGCCCGCCAGCGCGCCCACATCCTGGAAGGCTTGATCCTCGCATTGGCCGACATCCACGCCGAGGAAATCACCGGCAAGAGCAGCGGTGGCAAGATCGACATCATGGGCGTCATCGAACTCCTGCGCAACCGCAAAGTCTCCCCCGACGTCCCCACCGCCAAGGCCAACCTGATGAAGAAGAAATTCTCCATCGACGAAGCCCTCACCTGGAAGACCGCCATTCCCAAGGCCTTCAAAAAGCGCATCGATGAAGAAGTCAAACGCAACGGCGGGATGACCCTCTCCAGCGCCCAGGCCGACGCCATCCTCACCATGCAGCTCCAGCGCCTCGTCGGCCTTGAAATCGACAAGCTCACCGACGAATACAACCGCCTCGTCGAGGAAATCGAAGGCTACGAAGCCATCCTCGCCGACCACAAACTCGTCCTCGACATCATCCGCGAGGACACCCTCGAAATGAAAGAAAAGTACGGCGACGACCGCCGCACCCAGATCACCAACGATGCCACCGACATCAACATCGAAGACCTCATCGCCGACGAACAGGTCGTCGTCACCATCTCCCACGAGGGCTACATCAAGCGCATGCCCCTCGACACCTACCGCAAGCAGGGTCGCGGCGGCCGCGGCGTCATCGGCGCCGACTCCAAGGAAGGCGACTTCATTGAATCCCTCTTCATCGCCAGCACCAAAGACTACCTGATGTTCTTCACCAACCTCGGCCGCGTCTACTGGCAGAAGGTCTACGACATCCCCAACCTCCCGCGCCAGTCCAAAGGCCGCTCCATCGCCAACCTCCTCGAAATGCAGGCCGAGGAAAAACTCGCCCAGGTCCTTGCCGTCCGCGATTTCGAAGACGAGGGCAAGCACCTCTTCTTCGCCACCGCCCAGGGCGTCGTCAAGAAGACCCTCCTCAAGGCCTTCGGCAACGTCATGAAGCGCGGCATCATCGCCATCGGACTCGAATCCAAGGATGCACTCATCGGCGTCGCCGTCACCAATGGCAACGACCAGATCCTCCTCGCCACCAGGGAAGGCATGGCCATCCGCTTCCAGGAAGACGACGTCCGCGACATGGGCCGGCCCGCCGCCGGCGTCTCCGGCGCCGACCTCGCCAAGGGCGACGAAGTCGTCGACCTCGTCATCATCCCCCACGGCCAGGAAACCGGCGACAACCAGGTCACCGTCCTCACCGCCTGCGAGAACGGCTACGGCAAACGCACCCCCGTCGAGGAATACCGCCTCACCCGCCGCGGCGCCAAGGGCGTCATCAACATCAAGACCACCGACCGCAACGGCCCCGTCGTCGGCGTCAAACCCGTCCGCGACGGCGACGAACTCATGATGATCACCAAGGGCGGCCAGGTCGTCCGCATCGGCGTCACCGGCGAACTTCGCGAAATGGGCCGCAATACCCAGGGCGTCCGTCTCCTCAAACTCGACCCCACCGACAAACTCGTCGCCGTCGCCCGCGTCGTCCCCGAAGAAGAATCGGAGGCCGAACCCACCCTCCCCAGCACGTGACCCGTTTAACCGGCCCGCTCGTCGGGCCGCGTAACCGCCCGCCAACCAGAAACGCCCGCTCTCCCAAGAGCGGGCGTTTTCATTGCATGAGGTCTTTACGCTAAACGCCCCTCAATCGCCTGAAGAATGGGCTTTGCCAGAAACACCTGTCCCCACTCGCGCCCTGAAGTCTCGACTAGCATCCCCGCCTTTTGTAGCTGCGATATGGCTAGACGCGCCGTCGGATTGCTCGTCTTGAGCAATTGCTGTGCACGCGCCGCCGTGATGTACGGATTCATGAACAACTCGTCCAACAGAATGAGAGCCTTTCCCTTCCCGCGAAGCTTCACGCGATACTTCTCCTGAAGATGCAAAAGCTTGCTCGCCCGGTTCACTGCCTCGACCGACATCGCTTCCACCCCCGTCAGAAAGTATTTCAGCCACCCGTTCCAATCCGCAGCCGTTCGCACCGCCTGCAGCCTTTCATAGTACTCCTGCCGGCGCTCTTCGATATACGCCGACAAGTAAAGCAAAGGCTGTGAAAGCCGCCCTCGCTCCATTAGAAACAGCGTGATCAGCAGACGGCCCACGCGGCCATTCCCATCCAGAAACGGATGGATCGCTTCAAATTGCTCGTGAATTAATCCACACTGAATCAAATCCGGCATCGTTCCCCGAACATTCATGAACACTTCCCATTTCCCCAACACCTCCATCAGATCTTCCGTCGGGGGCGGAACATACGTTGCCGTCTCTATCGTGCTCCCCGCAGGTCCGATCCAATTCTGGCTCCGTCGAAATTCTCCCGGCGTCGCATGCTCCCCTCTCACGCCTTTCATCAAATGTGCATGTATTTCCCGAACGAGCCTCAAGCTCAGCGGCAGCCGCTTCAACTGTCGGATGCCGTGCTCCAGCGCACGGACGTAGTTTCGCACTTCCCGCACGTCTTCGGGATCACGCTTTGACGTCCCCGGAGCCATCTCATCGAGCAGCAACTCGGACAAATTGGTCGTCGTCCCTTCAATCCGACTCGACAACACCGCCTCGCGACGCACATACGGCTCAATCACCAAATGCGGGTTCGGCAGGTTACGCCCCAACCCCGAAAGCTCGCTCAGCGCCGCATCGGCCTTCGATAACAGCAAAACCAACGCGTCGTCGTAGATCATTTTCGGCGGAAGCGGCGCTGGGACAAATGCCCAATAACCCCGCGGACTCCGCACAACATGGCCGGCTTCAGGGCTCTGAAATGCTTCAGGTCGCATCTGATTCCTTTGAAAGCGGACTTTAAAAGCCCGGAACGCTTTGAAAGTTTTCGGCATTAATCTTACAAAGCGATCCCGGTCTTCGCCAACTCTTCTTCCCGATTTACCCTCCCAGATGCTCCATGAGCCCAAAGGCATGGCAATCCGTCCTTCCCGGCGCCCACTCCCCTTAAGCCCCCGCTCCCTTTCCCATCTTCACCCACAACCATCCGTCACACTTCCTTAATCATCCCTTCGCGCGCCGAAGCTACTCTCCGTGCGTTTCACTTCACAAACCGGAGTCCCGCATGCGCACTGCCCTCACCACCCTCTCCACTGCCGCCCTCCTCGCACTCGCCACCTCCGCCGCAAGCGCCGCCGTTACTTACATCGGCGACGCCATCATCCCCGGCAACGGCACGGATCTCTCCGGTCTCCCCGCGACCATCCTCGAAGATGGCGTTTCCCGCCAGAATGAACTCAGCGGCTTCGGCTCCGGCCTCGCTTACGCCGGCGGAAACACCTTCTACGCACTTGCCGACCGTGGCCCCAATAAAGTCGCCTACACCGGCGGCGCTGCCGTCGACAACACCACCTCCTGGGACAACCGCTACCAGCAGTTCCAAATCAACGTCACCCCCAATGGCACCATGACCAATGGCGTCTACTCCTCCTATACCGTCAACGCCACGAACTCCGCCACCACCCTCCTCTCCAATTCCCAGGGCGTCCAGTACATCGGCCTCAGCACCGCCTTCAGCACCAATCCCAACATCGAAAACCATCGTCTTGATCCCGAAGGCATCCGTGTCGCACCCGACGGCACCACCTGGATATCCGACGAGTACGGCCCCTACATCCTCCACTTCAACCAGCAGGGCCAGGAGATCGGCTCGCTTCCCCTCCCCGCAGGCTTCCAGATCGCCAACCCCGGTCCCACCGCCACCTACGAAGCCGCCAACAATACGACCGGCCGCACCACCAACCGCGGCGCCGAAGGCCTCGCCATCTCCCCCGACGGCAAAACCCTCGTCGTCATGATGCAAAGCTCCCTCACCCAGGACGGCGGCCTCAACGGCACCAACGACCGCGTCCTCGTCTACGACCTCACCAACCCCTCCGCCGCCCCCAGGCAATACCTCTACCAGCTCGACTCCAAGGCCACCCCCATTTCCGAACTCCTCGCCGTCAACAACCACCAGTTCCTCGTCGATGAACGCGACGGCAACGGCGGCGCCAGCGGCATCAAGAAGCTCTACTCCATCGACATCTCCCAACCCACCGCACCCACCGATCTCACCAGCACCGCCTACGCCGGCACTACCGCCACCAACGGCCTCCCCACCACCGGCACCCCCGCCGGCGTCACTCCCCTCACCAAGACTCTCTTCGCCGACATCGGCCAACTCCTCAACAACGCCTCCCCGTCTCCGTTCTCGAACGTCGACGGCACGAACGGCCTCCCCGACAAAATCGAAGGCTACGCCTGGGGCCCCGACCTCCCCGACGGCCGCCACCTCCTCCTCGCCACCAACGACAACGACTTCGCCCAGCCCGGCACCGTCCCCGGATACGCCAACTACATCTTCGCCTTTGCCGTCGATTCCTCCGACGTCCCCAACTTCCAGCAGGAAGCCTTCACCGCCGTCCCCGAACCCGCCTCCCTCGGTCTCATCACGCTCGGCTCCCTGTTCCTCATCCGCCGCAAATTCCGCCAAATCTAAACTTCGGTCATCCCAAGCCGGGCAATGCTTCTCACCACCGCCGGAGGGGTGGTGAGAAGTATCAATTGATCGCCGATGCGCTGTACCGTATCATTTTGTATAGCCAAAGGAGATCCGTCATGCCTACGCGCGTCACCGTCCGCAAGTGGGGCAACAGCCTCGGTGTGCGTTTGCCAAAATCTTTCACTTCGCAGCACGAAATTCGCGATGGAACGACCGTTGAACTCGACAGCCTGAAGATCATCAGCGCCAAGCCCCGCCGCCGCAGCCGCTACAAGCTCAAGGATATGTTGAAGAACTACGTCAAAGCACCCAAATCCCTCGACTTTCCCCCCGCAGGCAAGGAGCTCGTGTGAGCCACACCTGGTACTTCCCCAAGCGTGGCGACTTCATCCATTTCGACGCCTCCCCATCGGCGGGCCGCGAGACTGCGGGCCCTCACTTCGGACTCGTCATGAGCCCGCTGAGCTATAACAAGAAGACCGGAGTCGCCATCATCCTGATCGGCACGAGCAAGTCGAAGCCGGAATCTCATCCGCGATTCAGCAACGTCATGCCCATTCCGCGAGGAATGATCGCCCCCACAAAGAACAACCCGACCGGCGAGGGCCTCCTCTTTTGCGATAACGTCCGCCAAATCGACTGGCGGGAGCGCTCCGCGTCTTACGCCGGCAACGCGCCTAAGGAATTCGTCGAAGATGCACTCGACCGCCTTCTCGCCGCCATGGAAGAAGACGAAGATTAGGGCAGCGCTGGCCTGATGCTGTCCCGAAACGCTACGCTATGATAAACAACCCTCCGTGAGGAACGAAAATGCCTACCGGCCGAATCGACGTACACGCCCATCTGTTGCCGGGCATTGATGACGGCTGCCACACGCTCGATGATTCCCTTCGCTGCGCCCGGACCTACGTCGAGCATGGCTACAGTCACGTCTGCTGCACGCCGCATGTCTGGCCGAGCCTGCAGGAGAACACCGTCGCCAACATCCGCCGCCGCACGATCGCGCTCCAGCAGGAACTGCAGAACGCCGGCATTCCGCTCACGCTGATCCCCGGCGGCGAAATCAACCTCGAATGGAACTGGCCCGCCATCCGGGAAAAGAAGACCGATGAAATCGTCACGTACGGCCTCTCCGGCGCTTACGTCCTCTTCGATTTCTGGGCCGACGTCATGCCGGATTTCCTCGGGCCGGCGACCGCGCATCTCCAGTCGCTCGGCCTGAAACTCATCATGGCCCACCCCGAGCGCATCAAAGCCATTCAAGGCGACCCCGCCAGCACCGACCGCTTCATCGAACAGGGCATCCTCCTCCAGTGCAACACCTGGTGCCTGCGCGAACCCGTCGGCACGCCGATCCGCACGATTTCCGAACGACTCCTCCGCGCCGGCAAATACCATCTTCTCGGGACGGATCTCCACGAGCCCGCCACCATGCCCCCGCGCATGGAGGGCCTGAGAATGGCCATCGACATGATCGGCGAAGAGGCCGTCAGCCGGCTCACGATCGAGAATCCCCGCCGCCTCATCGCCAATATCGATCATCCGCTCACTCCGCAACCCGCGCCTCATTAGAGGAATCCAAGGAAATTCGCGTCGCGTTTCCCATGCTCGAATCGCGGTGGCTTCATGACCCACGCCCCGACTAAAATGCGCCGGCCCGAAACCGCTGGAGCCACCATGCCCCCTTCTCCAAACTCAATCTCCTCCCTCGAATCCGTCACCGACATCATGCGCGAACTCTCCTGTCTGACCGATCCCGACGACTCCGCCGAACTCTTTGGCAGCGGCATCCGGACACTCAACATAGCCCCCCGAGACCGCTACGTCGGCATTTCGCGCCGCGACCTCTCCGCTCCGCAATTCCGCATCACCCGTTGCTCCGATTGGAAAGAGCACCCCAATCCATGGTTCGAGCGCGACAAACTTCCGCTGCTCTCCGGCGGTCTGCTCGCCGACATCATCTACGCCAATCAACCCGCCATCATTCCCGACCTCCCCTCCCGCCTGACCCCCGCCGATCCCGCGTATCAATATCTCAAGGACATGCAGCTTCTCGTCGCTCTCCCGAGCTTCGACAACGGTGACTCCCTGAACGTCGGCCTCCTCCTCTCCAAAAAAGGCGGCGCTGCGGACAACTACCCGATCGACAGTATTCCCATCATGGTCTGGGTCGCGAACCTCTGGGGCCGGGCAACGCTGAACCTCGTCACGAAGCAGAAACTGGACGCGGCGTATCAATCTCTCGACCGGGAGCTCAAGGTTGTCGGCGATCTTCAGAAGTCGCTGCTGCCGCGGCATCTGCCGACGATTCCCAACGTGGATATAGCCGCGCACTACCAGACCAGCGCCCGGGCCGGCGGCGACTACTACGGCTTCTTTCCGCTCCCTGACAACAAATGGGGCATTTTCGTAGCCGACGTCTCCGGCCACGGCACGCCCGCCGCGGTGATGATGGCCATCACGCACGCGATCGCCCACGCCCACCCCGGTCTTCCCACGCCGCCGGCGAGCATGCTCCGCTATCTCAACACGCAGCTCACACATCGCTATACCGCCGACAGCGGGACATTCGTCACCGCTCTCTATGCCGTCCTCGACCCCATTGCGCGCACGCTCACCCTCGCCTCGGCGGGCCATCCGCTGCCGCGCATCCTCCGAAACAACATCCCGCTTGAGTGCTCCGCCGAGACCGCTCTGCCGCTGGGCCTCTCGGCGGACGAACAATACCCGGAGTACACGCTGCAACTTCAGCCCAACGACAAGCTGCTGCTCTATACGGACGGCATCATCGAATCCTTCGGAGCCAGCGGCGAACTGTTCGGCATACGTCGACTCGATGCCTCCGCCGCGACGCGCTCCCCCTCCGCCACGGTGCTCCTTCTGAATGTTCTGGCCGACATGCGCGAATTCACACGGGGCACCCCCGCCCAGGACGACCAAACCCTCCTCGCCTTTGTCATCGAATAGGCATATTTCTTGATTGGACAGACGGATGCACATCGAATTACTTGAAATGTGGATGCACGAATGCCGTCGTGCAATGACCGAGTCATTCCCGTCCTTCCGTGAGTACCCATCTAAGCCCTTTGTCGGTCCCGGATGCCTCTTCTTCGATACTGCGGAAGCACCAAGATTCTTCTTTCTGTTCCAAGCTTCAGAAAAGAGGGATGCCTTTACAGTAGAGCTTGCTTGGAATGTTAACGAAGTATTCCCACTTAACCAGGGGTATAGCATCCCTCGAAATTGGCCAGAAATTGGGGTCCTCCGAACAGATACGAATGCTTCCCAATTCCGTTTTCGGTTATCAAAACTTTGGGCAAAGCCCAAGTATGACCCATGGTGGGAGTTCGTCCCGCCGCTGCGCACTACGAAGTCGGCCGAACTTAGTGTGGTGGCGGATCAGAACTTCGGTTGGCAGGAAAAATGCGCGCAGCTGGTTGGAGATGCCATCGAAAAGATTCAAACATACGGAATCCCCTACATGCGCGAAATTCGGCAGCGGACTCGAAATAAGCCGCACAGTCTCTCCCCAAATGGACTCCAAACTCCCCGAACGCTATCTTGAGGCCCATGGACATCTACACCCTCAGCATCTCCTCCGCGATCCTCGGCGCCGCCCTTGGCGCCACCATCGCCTGGCTCTACACCGACCGCAAATCCAAAGCCGCCGCCAACGAACTCCAAACCGCCCGCGCGCTTGCCGAGCAGCGTGCCGCCACGCTGGCCGCGGAGATCGACCAATCGCGCCAACAACTGACGCAGCAGAGCGAGAAGCACGCCACGGAAAGCGCCGCCCTTCGCGGCGCAGTCTCCGACTCGCAGGCGAAACTCGCCGCCATGACCGCACAACTCGCCGCCTCCGAAAGGAACATCGCCGAGCAGCAGAAGCTCCTGGAGAAAGCCAACGAGACGCTGACGGCCTCCTTCGCCACCGTTTCGCGCGATGCGCTGGCCAGATCGAACGAAGCCTTCCTGCAGATGGCGCAGGAGAAGTTCAAAACGCTCTCCACGGAGGCCGCCGGTTCGCTCGATGAGCGCAAGGCCCAGATCGGCACGCTGCTCAAGCCGATCGAGGAGATGCTGGCCGCGTACCAGAAGCGTCTCGCCGAGATCGAAGCGTCGCGCACCAGCGCCTATGGAGAGTTGCTCAAGCAGATCGGCAGCATGTCCGCCACGCAGGAGACGCTCACCACGCAGACGACGCAGCTCGCCTCGGCCCTGAAGAAGTCGAACGTGCGCGGGCGCTGGGGCGAAATCGAGCTGCAGCGACTCGCCGAGATGGCGGGCATGACCGAGCACGTCGATTTCTCGATGCAGGAATCGACGCGCAACGAAGAAGGCCGGCTGCTTCGCCCGGATATGCTCGTGCGCCTCCCCGGCGACCGCTGCGTGGTCGTCGACAGCAAGGCGGTGATCAACGCTTTTCTCGATGCCGTCGGCGTGACGGACGATACTGCCCGCCAGGAGCTCATGCGGACGCACGCCAGAAACGTCCGTTCCCGCATTGATGACCTCGCGAGCAAGGCCTACTGGAGCCAGTTCGCCACCGCCCCGGAGTTTGTCGTGTTGTTCCTCCCCGGCGAGTCGTTCCTCTACGGCGCCTGCGAGTGCGACCACGATCTGATCCAGTACGCGATTTCCCAGCGCGTCCTCCTCGCCACCCCGACCACGTTCATCGGACTGTTGCAGACGATCGAGCGCGGCTGGCGCCAGGAGGCGCTCTCGCAGAATGCCGAAACGATCCGCAAGCTCGGCACGGAAATCTACGACCGCCTCGCCACGCTATCGGACAACATGACCAAGCTGGGCAAATCGCTCGACAGCGCCATGGACAATTACAACAAGACCGTAGCGACGCTCGACACGCGGCTTATTGTTTCGGCGCGGAAGATCGGCGAAATGGGCGCCCGCTCGGACAAGGAACTCGAATCGCCACCGACCCTGGACAAGCGCGCCCGCGAGCTCAGCGCCGCGCTGCATCCGGATAAATCGCCGCTGCTTCCGGAAT
>DATKPA010000108.1:0-118109 GCA_035524355.1 Phycisphaerae bacterium
AGTGCCGCCCCATCCACCACGCCACCCCCATCAACGCCGCCCCCGATACCAGAAACAAGAACGCCGCCAGCCCCACGAGGTTCTTGTTCATCACGTCCATCCACCCGAAGGGGAGATCGACGATCTGCGCCACCATGAGCCCGACATCGCTGAACACTCGCGCGATCTTCTTCCCCACGCCCGGCTTATCCTCCTCCGGCAGAGGCTCTTCGTCGGGCAGCAGGATCACCACGGGATGCGGCGGGACTCCCGGCGGCAACGGCGAAGCGGCCTGCTCCGCTTCGTGCGCTGTTCCCGCAACCGCCTCCGCACCTGCGGGGACCGTTGCCTGTTGTGCGGGTGCCGCGGGTTCTGCGGCCTTTGCGACACCGCTTTCGGATTTGCTCGAAGCTGCCGAGGACTCTGCCTCAACCTTCGCCGCTTCGAGGGATGGGGCGATCGCAGCCTCGGCGGCATTCGGTTCGGGCGCCGCCTCAGAAAGCGATTTCTCTGCAACCGGCGCCGGCTCTTTTTCCGCCGCATGCGTCTCCGCCATCAGTTGCGCCAGCTCTTCGGCCAGCACCCCCTCCGCCTCGTTTAACTTCGAGGCCATCTCCTCATCAATGATCGCGCTGTGCGGGGTAGCAGCCGGTGCCGCAGGGATCGCAGGAGCATACTCCGCCGGTTCAATCGGTGGCGCACTTTCGTTTGTCACGGCGTCGGGCCCTGCCGCTTCTTCGAGAGGCGGCGCTGCAACATTTTCCTGCAATCCCGTCCCGCCCGGCAGCAGCACATCGAGTTCCGCCTGAGTCAACCCCGCCATCGCCTCCGACGCCGCCGCAGCGGCATCCGCCTCATTCTCGGCAGGGGAGGGTGTGTGGGGGGGGGCAGCAGCAGGCAACGGCGCCGCGGCCGCCACCTCCGCGGCAAGTTCGTTCGTCGTCGCAGTCACCGCCGCGATTTCTTGCAACAACTGCTTGTCCGCATTCACCGGCCCCGCAGTGTCTCCCGCGCTGCCCGCCAACTCCGTCCCGCTCAACAGCGCTTCAATCTCTTTCTGCAGCATCCGCTCCGAGTGCGCGTCCCCCTGCTCAGCGCCACTCTCCCGAGACGCCGCCGTCGTCCGCTCCAGATGATCCGCGACGAGCTCATCAATCGGATCCCCGCCCGGCAGCGCTGGC
Source organism: Phycisphaerae bacterium (assembly GCA_035524355.1). Lineage (GTDB taxonomy): Bacteria > Planctomycetota > Phycisphaerae > WQYP01 > WQYP01 > DATKPA01. Next base: position 1,161 of record DATKPA010000108.1, read on the forward strand.
CCCGCGCCACTTGCCGCGCGCGCTACCGGCGCAGCGGCTACCGGATTCCCTTTTTGTTCCAACGCATCCATAATGAGCCAATCGACCACATCCGCCCCCGGCTTTCGCCGATGCCCATTCTTCACCGCCCCCATTTCCGGACGTTGCTCGAACAGCTCCAGCCAGCGCGGCCGCCCCGGCCCGGCCGGCAACTCGACCCGCGGCTCCGGGGGCAAAATCGCCCGCTCCGGCCGCCCCTGTGAAATACTCGGCGCAGCGACCATTCCCCGCCCCTTGTGCTTCGTTCCCATCCCTGGCTGATCCGCAACCGTCATGGCGCCATCCCTGACAACCCGTTCAGAAGGGCCAGAGCACTCCGACGCGGCCCAATATCAGTATTGTTCAGCAGGATATTATCGGTTTCGCTTCGCAATTGAAAATGAAAATTGCCATTTCGCTTCGGTCTTTCCATAATCCCGCCGATGGATTCCTACCGCTTCTACGTCCCCGACCTCCTCGCGCAATCCGCCGCCGGCGGGGGGGGGGGGATTCGCCTCCCCGACGACCAGGCCCATCACGCCAAAACTGTCCTCCGCCTGACCCCCGGCACTCCCATCCTCCTCTTCGATGGAAACGGCGCCTCCGCCCACGCAACGCTAGCCGACGGTGGGGGGGGGAAAAAGCACCCGCAACTCACCGCGACCATCACCGGCGGCATAAACGTCGCCTCCGCTCCCGCCATTTCCCTCACCCTCGCGACGGCGGTGCCCAAAGGGGATCGCGCCGAATGGCTCGTCGAACAGGCGAGCCAACTCAACGTCGCCCGCATCCAATGGATCGACTGCGATCGAAGTGTCGTCAAACCCAAGGAGGGGGGGGCGAAAATTGAAAAATGGCGGCGCCTTGCCATCGAATCTGCCAAGCAATGCCACCGCACTCATCTCATGCACATTGAAGAACCCGTTACACTCACGGCCGCGCTCGCCGCCGCCAAAGATGCAGGCTCCAAAGTCCTCTGGCTCGAGCCGCGGGAGGACAACTCGAGCAAGCGTCTCGCTGACATGCTCTCGCCAACCTCGCCCCCGCACATCACCGCTCTCATCGGACCCGAAGGCGGCTGGAGCCCGCGCGAACGCGAGTTTCTCGAAGCAGCCGCCCAGAGGAACGAACTCATCCGTATCCGCCTCACGCAGACGATCCTCCGCATCGAAACCGCGAACGCCGCGCTCGCCGGGATCATCATGTCCTCCTGATTTGTTTTGGATTCGCTTATTTGCTGAATCCGTATTCGCCCATCGCTGGCGATCATTCGCTGCTCTTGGTACACTGCAGTTTTCGGTCAACCGAGAGGTACCCGGCATGTCCGCCACGGTCACACTTCCCGCTCTTCTGCAACTCTTCAAGATTGATCGCGATCTCCATCAGCTCCGCGTCGGACTCGACAACGTCCAGAAGGATCAGAAACGCCAGCAGGCGAGGATCGCTCAGCTCAACAAGGAACTCGAGGCCCAGGACCTCACCCACAAGAAACTCCAAGCGGACATCAACACGCGAGACCTCGAGCTCAAAACGCGGCAGGAGCACATCGAAAAGATGCGAGGCTCGCTGAACACGACCAAGACCAACAAGGAGTATTCCGCCATTCTCGTGCAGATCTCGGCCGAAAAGGCGGAGGTCGCGAAGCAGGAAACCGCCTCTCTCGAAGTGATGCAGCAGGCCGAAACCCTTGGCAAATCGATCGCGGCGCTCAAAGAGCAGATCGCCGCCGATCAGCAGATCCTGGCGAAGATTGAATCGGAGCACGCGGAGAAAGTGGCCGGCCTCACGAGCCAGATTCAATCGATGGAGCAGCGCCGCGCCGAAGCCGCCAAGAGCGTCCCGCGCGATGCCCTGGCCCAGTACGACCGCGTCTCGCAGAAATACCCGGGCGACGCCCTGGCCCCACTCGAATACGATGAAAACGATCTTGATTCCGTCTCTTGCGGCTCCTGCTACATGGGCCTCAACGTCGAGCACCTCAACGCTCTCCGCGGGCGCGACGCCATCCGCCGCTGCGACTCCTGCAGCCGTATCCTCTACCTCCCGGAAATGATGGGGCAATAACCGGCCATGGACCTCTTCCCCGCCGCCGACAAATCCGCTCCTGGGTCCGGCAAAAGCAGCGGCCCCGCCCTCACCCTGCACTTCGACGGCGGTTCCCGCGGCAACCCCGGTCCCGCCGGCATCGGCGTGGTCCTCCTCGACGACAAGAACCGCCCTCTTTATGAGCTCGGTGAATTCCTCGGTCAGCGTACCAGCAACTTCGCTGAATACACCGCCCTCCTGCGCGGACTGAGCGCCGCCAAGGCTCTCCGCGCCTCCAGACTTTCCATCAAGGCCGACTCCGAACTTGTCGTCCGCCAGATCAACGGCATCTACAAGGTAAAATCCGCCGACCTGCTGCCCCTCTACCGCCAGGCCAAGGTTCTCATGGCGGAGATTGGCAACGTCACCATTTCCCACGTGTATCGCGAGAAAAACGCCCGCGCGGATGAACTCGCCAACCTCGCGATGGATCGCGAAGCCAAAATCGAACCCCTCGGCCCGCCCGGCACCCTCGGCAAGCCCGCCCCTGCCACCCGCTCTGCCCATTCCGCCTCCGAGGCCCCCGAGCAGCCCGACGACGCCACCACTCAAAACATCGCCCGGCTCGCGAATCTCTTCGACGCCCTGCGCCGCACCGACGAGAAACTCACCGCCGAGCAATTGCAGATCTTTGCGCTCATCGCCCTGCGCCCCGGCCGGACCGCCGCCGAGATCGGCGACGAACTCAAGCGCACGCCCGCCGCGGTCATGCGTACGGTCATGGATTCCCTGGTCACCCGGCACGAGTTCGTCTACGCCGACAACCGCGACGCCGAAGAGGACAGGCTCTTCCTCACCGAAAGAGGCGAACGCCTCCTCCGCCAACTCCTCGACGCGGTGGGTTCGGAGTCCCGCCTGTAGGCGGTTTCAAGCGCTGATTTACTCACCCCCTTCCATCTGGTATACTCCCCGGAGTAATCGCGGGCGTGGCGGAATTGGCAGACGCGCTAGATTCAGGTTCTAGTATCGCAAGATGTGGAGGTTCGACTCCTCTCGCCCGCATCAAAAGGCCTTCGAGGCACTGCTTCGAGGGCCTTTTTCTTTTTTTTTGACGCCACCTCCATTTTCACGCAATCCCCTGTGTGACCATCGCTTAAAGCATGAACTCAACGCCCATCTGCAGAGGCGCCAGGGCTCTGCTGCTCTAGGGAGAACCGCTCCTGACAGGCTCAATGGATTACGCAAAAACAAGGCGTGCCGGCCAATGTGTCCGGCACGCCTTTCCATATTTTCTACAATCGAACGTCGCTTAGTGAGCTGTAGGGCGACACTAATATAGGACGTTGTCAGTAACCTTCGACCACCACCCCATATGGTGGGGTAGTGAATCTCAGCTTACCATTGGACGCCTTGCCGCCCGACGTCTCCAACGCATAAATCACCTGTTTTCCCTGGCGCTTGTTGATGATCACGCGGTTCATCCGCAGGAGGCCGAGGTGGTGACTTACGGTGGGCTGAGGCAGGTCCAGCTCTTCGCACAGGCTCGTTACATTTCGCTCCCCGCCTGCCAGGAGCATCACGATTTGAAGGCGCGTCCTATCCGACAACAACCGAAAAAGTTGGCACAGATTAGACAGGGATTGTTCGTCCGAAGCGTTAGACTTCGAAGCCATGATACCTCCAACAACCGCGGCATAACCCCACATGGACAGCATTCCCAGCGTTGCAAAACATCTACAACGCAACAAAATAATTTGGCCTGCCACCAGAAACATGCGCCAGCAATGCCACTACTGTTAGAGATAATAAATAGGTTGTTGTATATGTCAACTAATTACCGCGCATTATCCTATGAATGAAAGTGGATATTTACCAACGCGGCGAAAATACCTATTCCTATAACGCTATTTCCCTGCCAGTGCCCCATCTCATGTGCATTAATCATATAGATACTTATATAGGAGTACCCAGTAAAGGATCATGTACGCAAACGCCCCCGCGCCCGTGAAGATCGCAATCCGCAGGCGATCTATCTTGAGTATCTTCCACAACCCTGCCCCGATGGCCGCCGTCTCCAGAATAAACAACATCAGCGTGAGGATCGCGTAATGCCGCCGAAATCCCTGGGCTCCCAGGGGCGGAAACAGGATATTCGTCAAGAGCGGCAACAGGATGGTCGCCGGAAAAATGATGGTCGCCAGCCGGACCAGAAACTCCGATAATGTCGGCTTGGTGATGTTGTCGAAATCAAAGTTGTCGTACCCCGCTTCAGGCACCTTGCCGGCCCCGTATTTGTGGAGCGCAAACATCGCCCCGAACATCGCCGCCGTCAGGAATGCTGAGGCGACCAGCGCCGACATGAGCAACACGAACAACCCGCCAAGATCGATTCCCATGGTCACCCCGAAAATCCGCCGGAATGGCGCGATTATGAGGCGCAACCCCGCGCTCCGCAACGCCCACCCCCCCCCCCCCTCCCTGCTCCGGATCACGGATCACCTATTCTCTGACTCGCCTGCGCCCTGACCCTCTAAAACCCCCGCAGCGCACAATACAGCAGCCGCCAGCTCTCCAGCTTGTGGGGCTTCTCCGCGGCATTCCGTATCGCCAACCGTCGCGCGGTCTTCAGATGTCCGTCCATCAGCGCCCACCATCCCCACTTCAGGCGCAAATGCTCGGCGCTGGCTGACCGGGTCATCGGCCGATCGAACTCCAGCCGCACCACCTCGCCGCGCTGCAGCCGATCCGTCCCCCGCTCCCTCCGCTCATGCGCCAGGGTCCGCGCCAGGCGCGAATATGTCGGCGCCTGCCAGTGGCGCGAATTCACGGTGCTCGTGAAATGCTGCCGGTAGTAGCACAACAGGTCCGGCAGATTCGCCACTCGTCCGTGCTCCATCATCCGCAGATGCAGATCGTAATCCTCCGCAATGACAAACGGATGGCGGAATCCCCCCGCCTGCAGGGCCACGTTCCGCTTCATCATGACCGTCGGAAACCAGATCGCATTGTCGAGTTCCAGCATCATGCGCACGATCTCCTCGTGCTTCTCCGGAAACGAGAGCGACTTGATCGGCAGATTCGATGAATCGATGAGCTGCCAGCGCGTTCCGCACACCACCAGCTCCGGCTCATTTTCAAAGCGTCTGAGCTGCCTCTCCAACCGCTGTGGCGCGTACAAATCGTCCGAATCGGCCCAGGCCACGAGTTCCCCGCGCGCCATGTGCAGAAGTTCGTTCCGCGTCTCCACGAGCCCCTTCCCGCCGCGCGAAATCAGACGGATCCGCTTGTCTCGTTTCGCAAACGTCATCAAGGCCTTCAGCGAATGGTCGGTCGACCCGTCATCCAGAATCACGAACTCGAATTCGCCGAAACTCTGGTTCAGAATGCTCTTCACCGCCTGCCCGACAAACTTGCCGGTATTGTGCACAGGCATCAACACGCTTATGGCTGGCATACCACTGGACCCCACAAAAAGGCGAGCTTCGGCCGAATGTCGCACGGCTTCGGCAGCGACGCTGTTGCCAGCGAAAGTAATGCCGCGAATCAGGCCTGCGTTCGTTATTCTTCTCATTTTTTTTGTGGACTGCGGCCTGCCTCCACTGCGTCGCTGCGGGAGCACGACTTGACCTCAGCCATTTGCAGGTTCGTACCCCAGCTCCAGGTCCGGCCTCCCCTGCAAAGATTCTGTGAATCCTCAACCGCTGCTCTGGCATCCACGGTCGAACCGGTTAATGTGGCGTATTCGTAAACCTGCGCCCTAAAGACATCGTAAGTGTGGAGTCCTCTCTAATGTGCCGTAGCCTGCAGCCAGTCACGATCGCCTCCTTCCTCGCCGCCGCTGTGCTCATCGCCGGCTGCGACTCTCCCTCGCACACCGGCAAGGCCTACCTGACCACAGGCAAAGGGATCACCGCCACGGGGGTTCAGAATGTTGCGAGCATGCCGATGAACATGATCGCCTCCCCCAACGGCCGCTTCGCCATCTCCTCCGACATGGGCCAGCGCGAGGCCCTGTGGGTCATCGACACCCGCACCGGGCTCGGGCTGTCCCATCTCGACTACTCCAACCGCTCTTCGCCCCGCCGCAACGCCGCCACCCGTCCCTCCGCCGCCACCAAACCGGCTCCCGCTGAGCGGCTCGCCGGCGGCGAAGACGCCGAACCCACCAAATCGGGCTCTCCTCTCAGCAACGGCCTGTACTATGGTCTCGCCATTTCGCCGGACAACATCCTCTACGCGGCCCAGGGCGCCCACGACTCCATCGCCATTCTCCACCTCTCCGCCGACGGCCAACTCTCCGCGGACGAAAACCCCGCCTCCATTCGTACCCGCCCCCACGACTTCCCTGCGGGCCTCGCGCTCGACAACCGCAATCTTCTCTACGTCGCCAACAACGCCTCCGGTCTCGGCGATCCCTTCTCGCTCCACGGCAGCATCGCCATTTACGATACGACCACCAAATCCGAAGTCGGTCGCTACACCTTCACCCGCAGCTACGGCGGCACGAGCAACTTCCCCTACGGCATCGCCGCCACCCGCGACGGCCGCCGCGTCTATGTCGCCTCCGAGCGCGATGATGCCGTCTACTCTCTCGACTGCTCCAACCCCGCACAACCCGCCCTCGTCGCCCCCCTCCACACGGGTGCTCATCCTGTCTCCCTCCTCCTCTCCGCCGACCAATCCCGCCTCTACGTATCCAACTCGCTCGGCGACACCATCACTGTCATCGACACCCACACGGATCAAATCACCAACACCATCCTCCTCCGCCCGGCCATGGTCCGCGACCTCCCAGGCGTCACGCCCCTCGGACTGTCCCTCTCGCCCGACGGAAGAACTCTCTACGCGGCCCTCGCCGACATGAACGCGGTCGCCGTCATCGACACCGACTCCCTCAACCTCCGCGGCTATCTCCCCGCCGGCTGGTATCCGACCTCGGTCATCCCCACTCCCGACGGCAAACAACTCCTGGTCGCCAACGCGAAGGGGACCAGTCTCCGCAATCCCAACGGCCACCTCTCCGACCCGGTCGACCCCAAACGCAAATTTCTGTACGTCCTCAACGCCCTCGAAGGCAACATCTCCATGCTCGCCGTTCCCTCCGCCGCGGAGCTCTCTACCTCCACCGAAAAAGTCCTCGAGCAGAACCGGCTAACGCAACTCGCCGCCCCGCAGAAGAATCCGCTCGCCGACATCTCGCTCGCGGCCGGCAAAATCAAACACGTTCTGTACATCATCAAGGAAAACCGCACCTACGATCAGGTGCTCGGCGATCTCAAGCAAGGCAACAGCGATCCCTCGCTGACGCTCTTTGGCAAGAATGTAACCCCCAACCAGCACGCTCTTGCCGAACGCTTCGTCCTCCTCGACAACGTTTACGCCTCCGGCGAAGTCTCCGGGGACGGATGGGTCTGGAGCACCCAGGGCATGGCCGACGCCTACGTCGCCCGAAACGTCCCCTACAGCTACTCCCGCCGCGGCCGCAAATTCGACTTCGAAGGCGCCAACAACGGCTACCCCACCGGCGGCGCTCCCGCCGAACTCGACGGCAAACCCCTCGCCACGACGCAATCCTTCAAGAACGGTGTGCCCCCGATCCCCGACGTCGCCAACACCGGCCGCAACATCTGGGACGCGGCGAAAGAAGCAAGAATCTCCCTCCGCAACTACGGCTTCTTCCTCTTCTTCAATGACAAAAACTCCGGCACCCCCGGTGGACCCGACAATTATCCCGCCGCCATCGGCCTTCAACCCGCCGGCCACGACCTCGCCGGCCTCACCGATATCGACTACCGCCGCTTCGACCTCGATTACCCCGACAGCGATGCCCCGCTAAAATATTTCACCGACACCCACGACTCCCACGCCCTCTTCCCCATCACCGCCTTCGGCCAATCCCACGCTCCCAACCGCTTCACCGAATGGAACCGGGAATTCCAGATGATGCTCGCCAAAGACCCCAACGGCAACGCTGTCCCCAACCTCATGCTCATCCGCCTTCCGAACGACCACACCAACGGCGCTTCGGCCGGCAGCCATACCCCGCAATCCTACGTCGCCGACAACGACTACGGCGTCGGCGAATTGGTCGAAGCCGTCTCCAAGTCCCCCATCTGGAACTCCACGGCCATCTTCATCATCGAAGACGACGCCCAGGGCGGCGCCGACCACGTCGACTGCCACCGCACCACCGGCTACATCATCAGCCCCTTCATCAAGGCCCACGCCATCGACCACCGCTTCTACAACACCGACAGCTTCCTCAAGACCATGGAACTCCTCCTCGGCCTCAAACCCCTCTGCCAATATGACGCCGTCGCCGATCCCATTCAGGACTGGACGACGACTCCCGACAACATCGCCCCGTATGAAGCGCAGCTCCCCGCGAAGGAGATCATCACCGATCGGAATCCCACGATCGCCGAGCTCCCCGCAGGCGACCCGCGTATCCAACTCGCCCAACGTTCGGCCCAGATGGACTTCACCCACCCCGACGCGGCCCCCGCGCAGGAAGCCAACGCGATTATCTGGAAGACCGTCAAGGGCCCGAACTCCGAAATGCCCGCCCCGCGCAATGCCATTCCCACCGGAAAAACCGCCGCCGGGAAGGATGACGACGATTGAGCACCATCCCGCGCGAACTTATGAGCCGCGGCGCTGAGGGTTGCGCTCGTCCTGCCTGAACTTCCACCGTCCAAGATCGAGCCACCATTCGGCCACTCCTGTCACTTTCCGCGGTGCACGATCTGTTCCGCAATCGGGCGCTCAAGGCGCGAGCTGCCGGCTCGCGACACTGTCAGCAACTTCATGCCGGTCGGCTGCGTAAGCCGCCCAGTCCTCGAGCAGTTGCTGCGCGGCGTCCCGCGAATGATGCGGGAATCTGGCGCAGAAGTTCTCGCTGCCATAGCTGAATTGCGCATGCACCCGATGAAGGGACAGGAACTCCACAAAACTCCAGAGAACCTGCTTCTCAATAATGACGCACGCAACGCCGTTGATAATTGAGACACAGGGATGGTTATGCCGCATGAGACCTCCTTCGCCTTGCTGATTTCTAAAACCTACCCTCAGATCAGAGAGATGCGCAGGCGCCGATGCACCGCGCACTCCGGCCGCTTCACTTCCCGTTGCAACGCATTCCAAAGATTCGCGCACCTTTCGTCCTGCACGATCCGCTCTACATTTAGCCAAACGCAAATCATCGCAACGAAATGGTTGCGCTACCCCAAGCCGCCGCGAGGGGACAATGAATGCATGGAAAGGACCGGCCAATATATCGAAACATAGATATATTGCAAAATAAATAGCGGCGGTGCCGCGTCCGCGAAGGGGATCGACGCCATTTCGAAGGGGTCACGCCGCCTGTAAGCGGTCGAAACGGGGAAGATCCGCACCTCTTCACGCCAGACTGACCATCGTCGTAGGGCAACCTCCCAATCCCCACAGGTGCCCACCTCAGTGTCTTCCCTTCCACCGTTTCCGTCGGTGCGGTCGTTATGGCTTGCCCAAGCACCCGCGCCAAAAACGTTGACAAGAACGCAAGTGTAGTCCCCATAAGCATTTCGATACTATTTTTCACGCCATCGCCCTATGAAAAGTGTCGCCTGGTTCGCAATGTAGAATATTTGATGTATCCTTACGGATAACGCCGAAAACAACGCATTATTGGTATCTGAACTTTGGGCGCGTGACGGACACATATTTGTGGGTTATGCTAACTGATGAGCTTGCAATTGATTACATCGCCTGCCTAAGGTCTTTTTGCCGGGGGCTGAAAAACTTGGGCCGGAACCGGCTATATATTTCATACTCTCCCCGCAACCGAGCAACGTGCTCGTAAGTCGTGGTGTTACAATGGGAAAGACATGCGCGAGAAGATGCGTAAGCCCTGCCTGAGTCCGAAAAACCGAGCCGCCGCGCGCAGCCGGACCGACTCTGCACTGCCGTCCGTTGAAATTCTCGAATCGCGCATTCTCTTTTCCTACAGCAGCCACCTGATCGGCAATCATGCCGCTGCAACTGCCAACGCCTACACGAATTATCTCGTCCAGACCGCCCACACCCAGTCCGGCCCGCAAGGCCTTTCACCCGCCACACTCCGCCAGGCGTACGGACTCAACCAGATAAGCTTCGGTACCATCGCCGGGGACGGCTCCGGGCAGACGATCGCGATCGTGGACGCCTACGCCGACCCCGCCATCGTCGCCGACCTTCATACTTTCGACCATCAATTCGGGCTGCCCGACACGACCCTCATCCAGATCAACCAGCGCGGTGGTGCTGCCCTGCCGGGCACTGATCCGATGGGTGCGGGCAATTCCTGGGCGGTCGAGACGTCGCTCGATGTCGAATGGGCCCATGCCGCTGCCCCTGGGGCGAAGATTGTTCTCGTCTCGGCGGATTCCGATACCGACGTCGATCTTTCGGCCGCGGTGAACACGGCGCGGAATTATCCCGGCGTTTCCGTCGTATCCATCAGTTGGGGCTCGACTGAAACGTCCAGCGATCTTTCGCGCAATTCGATGTACACCACGCCGGCGGGCCACGCGGGGGTCACGTTCGTCGTCGCCAGCGGCGACAATGGGGCGTACGACTCGGGCTCAAACGTTCGCAACGTCGATTATCCCGCCGCTTCCCCGAACGTCCTTGCCGTCGGGGGCACGAATCTTACAGTGGATGCTGCAGGGAACTATCTCTCCGAAAGCGGCTGGGGCGATGGCGCACACAGCGCCCTGGACGGCGGCTCCGGTGGGGGGGTAAGCGCGTATCAGGTGCAACCGAGCTGGCAGCATGGGATCGTCACGCAGAGTTCGACAAAGCGCGCCCTTCCGGATGTGGCGATCGACGGGGATCCAGCGACGGGCGTAGCCGTTGTGGATTCATTCGATATGCCGATGAATCCGTGGATGAAGATCGGCGGGACGAGCCTTGGCGCGCCGCTGTGGTCGGGCATCGTGGCCATCGCCAATCAGGGGCGCGCCATTGCAGGTAAAGCGGTATTCAACGGCACGCAAACGCTTAATGCCATTTACGCGGCACCCGCATCCGACTACCACGACATTACCACGGGCAGCAACGGGTACAGCGCGGGACCCGGATTCGACCTCGTCACCGGCCGGGGCACGCCGATCGCCAATCAGCTCGTTCCCTACCTCGCGAATGTATCGGCGAGCAGCATCACGACAACGTCGGGGAGCAAGAAGGCTGTTCCCGCCCCGAAGATCAACGCATTGAAGGTCAGCGCGTCGGCCGTCAGCAGCGGTTCATCGATCACGCTGTCTGCCGTCAATGTGCAGGAGCCCGGGGGCAGCATCAGTGGGGTCAGCTTTTATCGCGAGACCAACGGCAAGTCCGGCCTGCAGATTGGGAGCGACGCCTTTATCGGCAGCGGGAAGCGGACCGGGAACAACTGGACGCTGACGACCAGCACCTCCGGCCTCAAGCCCGGCGCTTATACCTATTACGCGGTCGCCACTGATTCGCCGAGGATTACGAGCAACACGGTCTCGACGTCGATCAAGGTGACTGCCCCGTCGGCGAAGTCGCCGACGCTCGCGCGGAAGGGTCCGGTGGCACTGACGAGGAACCGTCTGTCCTGAGATCCACTGCAACTAGCGTCCACGGAAGGTTTTCCACCCGTCCCCTCCCCTCAGCATTGCTGCCTGCGTACAATTGCGTTCCTTCGACGGACCGATGTACTACGTTCAGGAACGCTATGACCTTTCCAAATTCGATTCGGCAATGGCTCACCGCACTGATTCTGTTTGCACTGTGGCTTGGCCTGATGCCCGGCAGCGCGCGCGGAGCGACCGAACCTTTCGAGGCGAGCGCCGCGATCGATAGCGAGCCGCTCGTGCGCGGCGGCACGGCGCGCATCGGCGTGAAGATCGACATCAATCCCGAGTATCACATCCAGAGCGCCACGCCGCATGACGAGTTTCTGATTCCGACGACGGCCACACTGAAGGAAGCTGCGGGCATACATGCGGGGGCCGCGAAATTCCCCGTCGCTTCGGAAGTATCCGGACCTGCGGGCACCCCGGGCACGCTCTCGGTGTACGAGGGCACGGTGTACATCCTGCTGCCGATTTCGATGGCGTCCGATGCGCCTTTGGGCGAAACCACGCTGGAGCTGACCGTGCGCGCGCAAGCGTGCGATGAAAGCGCCTGCCTTCCACCGATGACGAAGAAGCTAAAGATTCCCGTGACGATCGCGGCGGCCGGCACACCAACGTCCGCGAAGGAAGCCGATTTTTTCGCCGCGGCCGATCAACAGAAGTACGCCGCCTCGACGCCCGCGAGCACAGCGCCGGCGCCCGCACCATCGTCGACCGCGCCGTCATCGGCGGAGACCACCCTGCCGCCGCCGACCGCCGGCAACGGGACGCCGGTGGAACTGCTCTCGACGGACGCCCAACTCGCCGCGATCAAGGAGCGCCCGTACAAGCCGTACAACGGTGCCGAGCAGAATTATTCGCTGGGGTTGATCATCCTCTTCGCGCTGCTCGGCGGGGCGATTCTCAACGTGATGCCGTGCGTGCTGCCGGTGATTCCGCTGAAGGTGCTCTCGCTGGTGCAGCAGGCGCACGGTGATCGCAAGCTCGCGGTTCTGCATTCGATCACATTTTCCGCGGGGGTTATCGCGCTGTTTGTCGCGCTCGCCGTCGCCCTGAAGCTGTTCGGGCTCTTTTACGGGCAACAGTTCCAATCCCCGGCGTTTCTCATCGCCATGGTGATGTTCGTGGTGGCGCTCGCGCTCTCGATGCTGGGGGTCTGGACGATCAATCCGCCGCAGGCGATTTACAACGTCGACACGCAGCACACCGGTTATCTCGGTTCCTTCACGAACGGCCTGATGGCGACGCTGCTCGCCACGCCCTGCTCCGCGCCGTATCTCGGGCCGGTGCTTGCGTGGGCGCTGATTCAGCCTGCTTTCATTACGGCGCTCGCGCTGGGGCTCGTCGGCGTGGGCATGAGCCTGCCGTATCTGCTGCTCGCCGCGTTTCCCGCCGCGCTGGAAAAGCTGCCGCGCGCCGGGCGGTGGACGGAGCTGCTCAAACAGGGGCTCGGCATCGTGATGATCGGCGTGGCCGTTTATTTGATCACGCTGATTCCCAACGTGACGTACTGGCCGTGGGTGCTGCTGGGGACGGTGCTGCTGAGCCTGGTCTGCTGGGCATGGGGACAGATTCCGACGCCGTCGATGGAGCTACGGAGCGTGTGGACGATCCGCGTAGTGGTTCTGGTGATCGGGATTCTCCTTGGCGCCGGCCTGTGGATGTTCGCCGGCAGGGAGGCGCGGACAGAGGCGCCGGCGCGGCTGGGTGGGGAAACGGCCGTTATTCCTGAGAAGCCGACGACGCAGTGGATGCCATTCAATGTCGCCCTGCTGGATGCCGCACTCAAAGAGGGGAGACCGGTGGTTGTGGACTGGACTGCGGACTGGTGCATCAACTGCCGGACGCTGGATACGTTTGTGCTCTCGACGGAGGCGGTGCAGAAGGCGTTTGTGGACAACCGGACGGTGCTGCTTCGCGCGGATTTGAGCAGCGACAATCCTCCCGCGACGGCGTTGAACAGCAAGCTGGGGGGGCAGGCGATTCCGGTACTGGCGATTTTTTCGCCGTCGCGCCCGTATGAGCCGGTGGTGTTGCGGGATAAATATTCGCGGGATCGAGTGGTTTCCGAACTGCAGGCGGCTCGTTGAAGCACAGCCTCCCCTGTGTCCCCAGGTTCCACGGCAAAAACGCAAAAAGCTTCGGCGTTGCTCCGAAGCCTTCACGTGTTTGATTGAATCGCCGCTCAGGACGCCTTGGCTTTGACCGGGACGGCCGAGGGCGCGGCTGCCGCAACGCCGTTGGCGCTGGGCGTCTTCTGGATGGCGACTTCGATGGCGAAGGGGCCGGCCTGCGTCTGGCAGGGGATGACGATCGGGGGGATGCCGGTGGGATACTGCACGCGGTGCTCGCCGGTGATGACGTTGGGGACGGAGAGCGTGGAGAGGCCGCCGGGGAGTTCGGTTTTGGCGTGTCCGGCGATCATGTTGACGATTTCGCCGAGGGCATCGACGCAATCGTTGTCGACGCTGGTGAACGGCGTGCCGGCGAGGCCGCCGGCGAGAGCGAGGGCGACGCGCTGCGAGAAACCGAGGATCACGCAACCGGTCACCGCGCCGCCCAGGCCGATGACCGCCGAGACGGCGTACTTGCCATCTTCATCATTTCGCAGGTGCGGCTTTCCGATGGTGAGCGGCACCTTGATCATGAGGTCGAACACCTTCCGCGAACTCATGATGAACGGGTTGATATAATTCACATCCATGGTTTTTGCCTTATCAAAGTGTGTCAGACTCCAGCTTGCCTGTGGCCCGTTTGGCAGTCACATCTCAGGTCGCCACGGGAGCCCGCGCTCTGTCGAGCGTCTGCTTGATCTTTTCACCCAATACGTCCGGTGTGAACGGCTTGATGCAATAATTGTTCACGCCCGCCTTGATGGCCTCAATGATGCGCGGCTTCTCCGCTTCAGTGGTCACCATGATGATCGGCGTGGTCTTGTCCTTCTCCCGAATTTTGCAGACCATCCTGAAGCCGTCCATGTTGGGCATGTTCCAGTCGGCCAGGATGAGGTCGAAGGTGGATCCCGACGCGAGGACGGTGAGCGCCTCGAGGCCGTCGCCGGCTTCGGTCATCTGGCATTCGGGATAGAGTTTCGTGAGAACATTCTTCTGAATGTTCCGCATGGTTCGCGAATCGTCGACGATCAAAACCTTCTGCATGAGAGTCCTCGCACTTAAGCGTGTAGCGATGTTCGCTTCGGTCCGCCCTGCTGCACGCTGATTTCGATGGAGAATTCTCCGGCGCTGCATGTACAGGGGATCACGAAGCAGGGGATGGCGGACAAGCCGGCGACGGTATAACCGCTGCCGACGATGACGGTGGGGATGGAGATCGAAGCGGCCACACCCATTCCGCTCTTGGCGGAGCCGATGATGATGTTGGTGATTTCGGCGATGGCGTCGACAAAATCGGGATGGGTGTCTTCCATGGCGGCGCCGGTGAACTGGGCCGCCACCGCTTCGCCGACGCCCTTGGGGAATCCCACCACGACGCACCCGGTGAGTTCTCCGGAAAAGCCGATCACGCCGGAGACGTGGGCTGCGTGGCTGGCGCTGGTTTTGAGCGAAGGGGTCCCGGAGGTGACCTCCATGGCGAGCATCGACCGGAACGTGTCGCGCACTGATTTGATCAGCGGCGCAACGATGGCCGGCGTGCTGTCGATACTCGCGAGAGCGGTGACCATAATGCCTCCAGAAAGCCCTCGGAATGACGGTCGTTCCGATCTTCCGCCGCGGCCGGAGCGAGCCCCTGCCAGGGCACGTGTTTGTCGCGCGGAATCCTAGGAAGTTGATCGGCAATTCGGGGGCATTACACGAGCGTTGATTACCCACATTTATGTGTGGCCCCCTGGAAATTACTCTCTGGATGGCCATCCGCCGCGATGCCTCGTTTAGGGGATGTGGTCGGCTGGGATTTTCCAGTAGTCGATACATGGGTACGCGTTAATCTATTGGCGGTGGTTACGTGTGTGGCGTGTCGAATAAAACAAGCGAGCTTCATGACCCGCTTCACGACAACGGCCACACCTCACCCGTTCGATTGCTACTTCGGTGGAATTCTCGTCCCCAGCGGCAGCTTGTTGGCAGTCCAGTTCCAGTGCCACTTCAGTGTCCACAGGGCTTGCAACTGGAGATTCTCCGCATGGCCATCGGCAAATCCCATGTTGACCGTCCTGGTGTGACGGTCCAGGCAGAATCGCCGCATCATGTTCCCGTTGGTATATCCCGGGCTCGTCGTCAGGTCCGCGGGCGGCACATCCGATTCGCACGGCCACCCGTCCGGCCAATACGCGTCGCCGAGCTCCGGGATCTGCGATTCGGGGCCGCCATCGTAGGGATACTTCCAGTAGAACGCTTTCGTGGGCTTGGGTGTGGGCGTCGGCGTCTGGCTCAAGCCCCAGTCCGTTTGGCCCGGCGGCGCGGGCTGCTGCAGCCAGCCGTTGATCGCGTACGATCCGGAAGTATTCAGTTTTGAATTCACCGCGCTGATGACGGTCCATGCGATGCCGGGGTTCGGCGGATTCACCACGGGCCCGCCTGTTGGACTGGGATTGACCACCGTTTCCGGACAGAGGTCCAGCTTGTTGCTGTTGCCCGCTTCGGCGAGGGCGAGCGTCCAGTAGTCGTTGGCGCCGGTGAAATCGTAGGGAAGTTGACACTGATGGTCCGTCATGTACACGTTCAGCACGCCCACGACGCCCCGGATATTGGCGAGGCAGCGCGTGGTGTTCGCACGCTTTTTGGCCTTCCCAAGCGATGGGAGCAGGATCGCCACCAGAAGTGCGATGATCGCCACAACGACAAGGAGCTCGATCAGCGTGAAAGCGCGCCGATCGCCGCGATGCGGGTCATAACGCATGGGTCGTCCCCTTGGATTATCAAGTCATCGGTCGGCGCGAAATGTCCGGGCGCCAAAGAACTGACAAACGCGAGTATACCCGCGAAGCTGATCTTGGTGAAGGAATTTTTACGTGAAGATATGTAATTTAGATGAGTCTTGACGCGGAATGCATGGGCCATTCATCGTTAAGGAGAAGTGCTATCCGCGTCCCCTTGTGCATCTCGCGGCGAATATCTGAAATCGAGTCCTACGCCTGCTATCGCGCTCTGTGCGGGGTTGCGCTGGACCGCAACGAGATGAACAATCAGAAGCGCGCCGCGATGACTGCGCCGCCGAGGCGAATCGCCTTGACGGAGGATACGAGCGTATCACTGGCGATAACCCGCCAAAAGTTCCGATGCTCATCTATCCCGCGCCGCAGTTCACGATGTGCGGACGCTGGGTGAACTTCCTCTTCATCGGCGGCCTTCCGATCATTTCGTAATCCATCCAATCGATGCCGCAGCTCTATCGCACGTGGCTGCATTCACCTCGTCGCGCTCCGACGCTGCTTGAGTGTGAGCAGCTTCGATTCGCCGGGCTGATGTTCGGCCGGCCCCTCTCCTGACACATCGCCACGAAGCGCCGCTTCATTTCGGTCAGACGCCGTAGCGTCGCGCTGCGGCACCTGCATCGTGACGCGGCACGATGGTTGCTTTCGTGCATCGCTAGCACGTGCCGCGACAGCATGGCGATCACACAGAAACCATGGAGCGCTGAGGAGTCTCGTCATTAATCATCTTGCCGACCGCAACGTTTCGCGAAGAGCAGAACTGCTAAGAAGTGGTCGCGTGAACAACGCAACACCGGTTCAGTGTTGCAGAGCGTGGCTTGCCGCAATAGCTTCGCTGCTCATCGTGCTCTCGACCGCGACCGCCGCCTTTGCTCAGGCACAAACGCAGCCATCGCAGGGGCTGACGCTGGATCCAGAGGCGAACGCCGCGCCCCTGTCGCCGAACGCCATTCAGTCGCGCATAGACCAGGCCCAGGCCAGCCCCGCCGGACTGTTCCCATACAGCCCCGTCTCGGTGATCGATCCGCTCTGGCGCGATGTGAATCGTCAGACGCAGAAAGTCGGCCTGACCCTTGGTCTGAACTACACCATGGTTTATCAGGCCGCCTCCAACGGTCCCGGCGTCCGCGATGCCGCGGGCGGCTCCATTGATCTGTTCGGCGACTGGCAATTGCTCGGCAAAAAGAATGACCCCTCCAGCGGCAGGCTTTACTTCGAGGTGGAAGACCGTCATGCGGTCATTACGCCCATTCCGCCCGCGTCGCTGAGCGGGCAAATCGGCTCTCTCTGGAAAACGACCGACGGATTCCAGGAGGAGGCGTTCACAATGAGAGAGTTTTACTGGGAGCAGCACATCGGCGGAAACTTCCTGATTGCCCGCATAGGCAAGCTCGATGCGGAGCAATACTACGGCAGCAACTATTGGGCGAGCGACAGGCTGTACTTTTTAAATCAGGCGTTTTCCGGCACCCCCGCGATCGCGATTCCCAGCAAGGGACTGGGCGCGAACCTGACGCTTAGGCCGAGCGACCTGTGGTTCGTTTCGGTCGGAACCCAGGACGCGGAGGGGAAGGCGACGACCGGCGGGTTCAACACCCTCTTCGAGGACTTTAACCTGTTCAGCGCCGTGGATCTCGGCTTCACCCCCACCATCCCGGGCCTCGGCAAAGGAACGTACCGCTTTACCGGCTGGTACCGTGACGATGGCAAGAGCCAGGGAACCCCGCATGATGCAGGTTTCGGCTGCAGCTTCGACCAGCACGTCGGCCCGAACCTGATCCCCTTCTTCAAATGCGGCTTCAACCAGGGGAATGACTGCAAGGTCGAGGACATGATCGCCGCCGGCATCGGGTGGCAGGGAAAACTGCTCAGCCCTTCCGACGTGATTGGCCTCGCCGGCTCGTGGGGACGACCCTCCGATCATGACCTCCGCGACCAGTACGCGGCGGAAGCCTTCTATCGGATGCAGGTCGCCCGGGACATCCAGCTCACCGTCGGCTACCAAGCCATCTTCGACCCCTCGAAAGCGCCCGGCGACGACGTGGTCGGCGTCTTCGAATTCCGGTGGGGGATCTCGTTTTAAAACCGGGGAGACCAGAAGGACCGTCATGCGAACGGAATAAAACAATGAACGCGGGTGCAAATCTGACAAAGCCAAGCGCGCAAAGAAGTCGCACCCGAGTGCCGATGGCGACTTTGTTGTCGGTGCTGCTTCTCGCGCCGCTAACCGCGGCAGGACAGGATGACCTGCAGGAACCGGCCAACAAGACGCAGAACCACCTCCCCGAACAGGACAAGCTACAGTTCCAGAATTACTCGAACCCCGGCGTGGTGAAAGACGACTCCACCCAGGATTTCGCGTTTGTCGTCCCCACGATCCGGTCAGAACTGAGCAACGACTCGAATCTGGCTGCGCCCACAAGTACACCCACTATTGATCAACCCTCCCTCGCATGCGGCGGGGAAAGTGCTTTCTGCACTGCCAATATCCAGCCGCGAACACTCTCCTTGATGCCGCAAAACGCTCCGGCGATTGCAGAGAGCCGTGGACCGGCATCCGCACACACCGTTGCGGCGGCCGGATCACAGAGCTTGCTAACACTGGCCAAGCAGACGCAAAACCCCGTCCCCGATGTAATCAAATTACAGTTCCAGAACTACTTCAACTTTGAGACGGGGGAGAATAAGTCTATGCAGGATGTCCTGCATGTCGTCGCTACCATCCCGTTCAAGCTGAATGACGACTGGAAACTGGTCACGCGCACGGAATTACCGCTGTACGTTCAACCTTCGCTCGGGAACGGAGAGGATAGTGCCGTCGGCATGGGCGACATCAACCCAACATTCTACTTTGTCCCGCGAAAGAAAATTGGAGGGCTCACTCTGGGCTTTGGGCCGACCTTCACATTCCCCACCGCAACGGAAAATTTTCTGGGCTCCGGAATGTGGAGCGCGGGCCCTGCGGCCGTGCTGGTCTACGACAATGGCCCCTGGCTGATCGGTAGCCGGATCAGCAACCAGTGGTCCTTTGCCGGATGGCGCGATCAAGAGTACAACCGACTCTGGATCCAACCGTTTTTGCATTACAACCTCTCGGACGGCTGGTATCTCGCGATCTTGCCCACCATCACCGCCGACTGGAAGGCAAGCAGCGGGAACAAATGGACCGTGCCGATCGGAGGGGGCTTCGGCAAGCATTTTAGGCCCCTCAGTAACGGCGTATCGTTCGATTTGGAAGTCCAGGGGTTCTACAACGTGGAGCGTCCAGACGGAGCCCCATCTTCGCAGCTCTTTCTCCAACTCCAGGTTCTGTTCCCCAAGTGAGGACATTGGCTCTCCCCCAACAATGGATCTCAGAGCTGTGTCAAAACGCGATCCGCCACCGGAATTCGAAGACGCCGGCCACGTTGTCGCCAGGCGGGTTCGAGCCGTCGAAGAGGGCTAGATAGCGGGCGGTGAGCTGGCAGTGCTGCGCGACCTGAATCCGAAGGAAGGCTTCCGCCGCACACTCGTAGTGGAGGTTATGGTTGGAGGGTCGTCCCCACGCGTTGAGACCAGCCTCACGCGGTAAGGCACGACATTGGCCGGCCGGGCAACTTTTCAAGGGGAAACGCGGCGCCGACTCCGACGAAGGATTAAAAAGCTACGCGCGACTTTGGAATATCAAAACGCGCCCCCAACCCACGCCCCTCCCCCAACTCCTCGACGCCGCCACATCCAGAGGACTGCGGCTGGCCGTTCCATCAACTCGGGGCGACAGGATTTGAACCTGCGACCTCTTGGTCCCGAACCAAGCGCTCTAGCCAAGCTGAGCTACGCCCCGTTCTTGTTCTCCGCGGATCGGCACCGAGCTCTTAGCTCTGCTTCCGCTTCTTCTTCTTGCCGTAACGTTTCTTCGGCTTCTCTTTCTTCATCGCCATCCTTTCCAACCACGATACTTCGCCCGAACGCAATGCGCCGAGCGGTGACAGATTGAAAATTCTAACAAATCCCGCCACCCCATGCCAGTACCCAGCCCCAGTAATCTTGAAACGATGCTGTCAAACCCGGACAATGCAGGCCGTTGCTTTTTCGGAGAAGGCTGTGCCTCAACGTTCCCCCCGCCCGGTTGTATTGCTTTGCGGTTCGCTCGCACTGCTTGCTCTCGCGATTACCACACTCGTTGCTAATGCCGCCGACACCAGCGCCACCGAGCGTGGCGCCCGCCAGGCGCGGCAACTCGAGCAGATCCGCGGTTTCTCGATCCAGCTCACCGACCCCAATGGCCGGGACAAATACATCAAGGCCATCGACGATCTCGCGGACATGGGCTGCACCTGGGTTAACTTCGTTATTGCCGCCCGCCAGGAAGATGTGAAGTCTGAATCCATTCACATCGACTGGCGAAACCTCCCCATGGAGGGGGACATCAAGCGCATCCTCCGGCACGCCAAGTCGCGCAACATGTCCGTCATGCTCATGCCCATCGTCCTGCTCAATAAGGCCAACTCCAAGGAATGGCGCGGCGTCATCTCGCCGAAAGACTGGGACGCGTGGTTCGCCTCCTACGACGCCTACATCAACTTCGTCGTGCAGCAGTTTGCCATCCCCTGCAACGTCGATATTTTCTGCGTCGGCTCGGAACTCCTCTCCAGTGAGCCATTCCGCGAACGCTGGGTCGAACTGATTTCCGAAATCCGCAATCCCCCGAAAAACCTCGCCCCGGATCGTCCGCAACCCCTGCCCTACACCGGCAAACTCACTTACTCCGCGAACTGGGACCACTACGACTCCGCCCGCGGCGGACCGACCTTCTGGGACAAGCTCGATTACATCGGCATGAACAACTACAACGAACTGGCCGACAAGCCCGGCGCCAGCGTCGAGCAGCTCGATAAAGCCTGGGAACCCATCAAGCGCGACATCCTCAAGTTCGTCGACCAGCAGAAAAAGCCCTTCTTCTTCACCGAAGTCGGCTGGCATAACCTCGAGAACACCATCAACCAGCCGTGGAACTACGTTGCCGACGGCGAAATCCGCCCCGAAGAGCAGTTCCACGCGTACGAGAGTTTCGTCGACACCTGGAAAAACGTCCCCCACAGCAAATTCATGGGTGCCTTCATCTGGGAATGGCGGCCCGGGGCCGACGGCGCCAAGGAGCACGGCAGCTACTCCCTCCAAAACACCCTCGCCCTCGGAGTCGTCAAAAAATGGATGGCGATGAAGTAGTTCGGAGTTCCGGCTTAAGTCGGACCATGTGCCCGCTATAATCGAAGCCTTTCGATCCAAAGGAGCCCCCAATGCCCATCTACGAATACCACTGCGAAGCTTGCGACAAATCGTTCGAAACGATGACCACCATGAGTTCGCGCGACGCCAAGATCCCCTGCCCGCACTGCAACAGCAAGAAGACCGCCCGCAAACTTTCCGTCGTTGCCGTCGGCGGTGGGGGGGATCAGGCCACATCCGCTCCCTCCGGCGGTCACGTCCACTCCGGTATGTGCGGCTGCGGCAAACGCCAGGGCTCCTGCGGCATGAACTAAATTATTTGTGTTCATTTGTGTCCATTTGCGGGCAATTTACGTCGAGTGTCTCTCATGCCTCAAAAAATCCTGATTTTCATCGAAGACGCCTATGAAGACATGGAACTTGTCTATCCGAAGTACCGGCTGCAGGAGGCCGGCTTTCAGGTCACTTTCGCCGGTCCGAAGGCCAATCAAAAATATCTCGGCAAGCACGGCTATCCCTCCACATCCGACGCGACCATCGCTGAAATCAACTCCCGCGATTACGCGGGCGTCATCTGCGCCGGCGGCTGGATGCCCGACAAACTCCGGCGCGACCCGAAGGTGAAATCGCTTCTCCAGGAATTCCACGCCGACAGGAAACTCATCGCCGCCATCTGCCACGGCGGCTGGATGCCGATTTCCGCCGGCATCTATAAGGGCGTGCGCGTCACGGGCTCGCCCGGCATCAAGGACGATTTGATCAACGCCGGGGCCCTGTTTGAAGACGCTCCCGTCATCATCGACCGCCACTTCGTCAGCTCTCGCCGGCCGGACGATTTGCCGGACTTCATGCAGGGGGTTCTGAAGGTACTGGGCGGATTGCCTGGGTGAAAAATAAGGAGTTGCGCGATTTTTTGCGCGGGGAAAAAGTTTTGAGGGGGGAAATGTGGTTTTTTGGGGTGGGAATGGGGTTTTTGCGGCTTTGAGGGGTGGGGAAATGGTTTTTTTGAGGGGCGATCCGCTTCATTCCGCCGAGATATGACGGCGTTCCGGCGGGACATGGGGGGTACCTTGGGGAAATGGGAATGGGGCGATGATGAGGGGTGGGAGGGCATGGAAGGCACGGCGGCGGCGGTAGGCGCCGGGCTTTGGGTCGCGTGTTGACGGGTGTGCATTTGTTTCCCCCCCCCCCCCGTTGAATTGCTGGGGTATTATGGCATGGGGAGGGGCGGGAGGCAAGGGGGAAGTTTGCATTTTGTTTGGTTTGGTATTTATTCGCTGTGGGTGAGGGCGGCGTGGCGGACGTAGTCGGAGAGGCCGCGGAAGCCGTAGTGTTGGGCGGCTTGTTTGAGGCCTGGGATTGCGTCTGGGGTATACTCTGCGAGATGCGAGCGCTCTGGGACATCGACCGGGGCTGCCGTTGGGTTCGTTCTCGGCATCATCCTGCTTTGCCTTACAAGAACGGAAACAAAATGCGTAAACCGCTACCCCTATTTGTATATTTTTGCGGCTTTGTCGTTGGGGAGGTCTTTGGAGACTGGCTGGGCATTTTATTGGCAGAAGTATTTCCGCGATCTGTTGCACAATTTGTGCCGCTCTTCACGGCAATGCTGTTCACAGTTCTGATTGTCTTTCTCCTCATCATGTATGACCGTCGGCCGACGATTCATTACTACCGCAAGGCGCGTAATCTTTGCCTGAATTGCGGGTATGACCTTATGGAGACTCGGAATCGATGCCCGGAATGTGGTCGGCATTGGATGAATAAGTCGCGCGGACGGGTCGGGGATATGAAGCATCCGTTGGTTGAGTTATGGACCATGAAAAAATCAACAAGTGGTCTATTTCGCCGTTCAATGCACTAAATAAGAACGCGCTCCGTGATGGGAGGGGGTTGGGGGTGGGGCCGACGTATTGGCCGTCCGCGAAATGGGGAGGGATCTGGTAGCCGCGATATCGGTGAAGTGGAAGATTCGATCGCCCCGTTGGGGCTCGGCAGTCTCTTTTTTCTATGACCCGGGGTTCCCTTCGGTCACCCCGGGCTATTTTCGCGTGCCCCTTTGGGGCTTGAGTCGACGCATCGGCAGATGGCCGTCTAAAGGCGAGACTACGAACCCCGCCGCGTTGCGGCGTCGCTAAAAGAGGGACGTTTTCAAGGTGAAGATCGATGAACTTTTTGCGGATGAGTGTCTGTTGGGATTCGGATTATTCCCATTCGATGGTGCCGGGGGGTTTGCTGGTGATGTCGTAGACGACGCGGGAGACGCCGCGGACTTCGTTGACGATGCGGTTGGAGACGCGGGCGAGGACGTCGTAGGGGATGCGGCTCCAATCGGCGGTCATGAAGTCGGAGGTGTCGACGCTGCGGAGGGCGATGACGTGCTGGTAGGAGCGGCCGTCGCCCATGACGCCGACGGCGCGGACGGGGAGGATTGCGGCGAAGGTCTGGGCGGTGCTGCGGTAGAGTCCTTCGGTGATGATTTCTTCAAGGAAGATTTCGTCGGCTTGGCGCAGGACGGAGAGTTTGTCTTCGGTGATTTCGCCGATGCATCGGACGGCAAGGCCGGGGCCGGGGAAGGGGTGGCGCCAGACGATGTGTTCAGGGAGTCCGAGGAGGGCGCCGAGTTTTCGGACTTCGTCTTTGAAGAGGTCGCGGAGGGGCTCGACGAGTTCGAAGCCGAGTTCGGCCGGGAGGCCGCCGACGTTGTGGTGGAGTTTGATGTTGGCGGCGGTGCCGGCGTGGCCGTGGCCGCTCTCGATGACATCGGGGTAGAGGGTGCCCTGGGCGAGGAATTTGGCATCGCGGATGCCGGCGGCTTCGCGTTTGAAGACATCGATGAAGATCTTGCCGATGATTTTGCGTTTCTGCTGGGGTTCGGTGACGCCGGCGAGGCCGGTCAGGAATTCCTGAGACGCATCGACGACGCGCAGATCGATCTTGAAGTGATCGCGGAAGGTGCTCTCCACGGTCTCCCGCTCGTTTTTGCGCAGCAGGCCGTTGTCGACAAAGATGCACTTGAGTTGATCGCCGATCGCGCGGTGGAGGAGTGCTGCGAGCACGGAGGAGTCGACGCCGCCGGAGAGGCCGCAGATGACGGTGCTCTTCCCCACCTGCTTCCGCACGCACTCCACCGCGGTATCAATAAAGTTCGACATCCGCCACGTGCCCGCGGCCCTGCAGATTTTGTAGAGAAAATTCTCCAGGATCTGCGTTCCGTGCGGGGTGTGGGTGACTTCGGGATGAAACTGCACCCCGAAGAAAGGTTTGCTCACATGCCGCATCGCCGCCAGCGGACAGGTCGGCGTCGAGGCGAGCGCCATAAACTCGTTTCCCAGCTCCTTCACCTGGTCCCCATGGCTCATCCACACGGTCGTCTCGGCGGGCACGCCGTGCAAGAGGTCGGCGGCACCATTCCCGCTGGCCAGGGACAATTTGGTGCGTCCGTACTCGCGGGCCTCTGCGGGCTTTACATCGCCGCCCAGGAGCTGGGTGGCGATCTGCATGCCGTAGCAGATGCCTAGAACGGGGACGCCCAATTCGAAAATGCGGGGGTCGCACTTTGGCGCTCCCTCTTCGTATACCGACGAGGGCCCGCCCGAGAGGATGACGCCGACGGGGTTGAGTTTTCGCAATTCGTCGACTGGGATGTCCGGCCTGACGAGGAGGGAATAAACGCCGGCCTCACGGACGCGGCGGGCGATGAGCTGGACGTACTGGGAGCCAAAATCCAGAATCGGAACGGTTTGCTGGGAAATGTCGTTATTCATGCGGCGATTGTATCGCCCGACCCTTATCCCGTGAAGCGCAGGGAGAGGGAAGCGGGGGCACGGGTCAGGAGATGTGCAAATGCCAGCCAAGGCACTCAAGGTTGGCGGAGAAAAAGTGAGTTTTGTGCCCAAGGTACTCATGGTTGGGCCAGGGTGCTGATGATTTTGCCAGGGCAGTACATGGCGTCCGTTTTTTTTCGTGAAATGGAATAAGAGGGGGGATCGAAACACGGAGTGTACCGGGTGCAGAGTCTGTCCCGGGTACGAAAAAAGGGGACCGAATAGCAGGCTAACATATTTCGGGGTGCAAATGAAAAATGAGTGAAGTGCGAAGGAAGAGCATGATCCACGGCTGGACCGCTTGTTATTTGATAATCGCTTGTCGATACTAGTTGGACTAGTCCCAAATCGGAGCCTAATCGCATGCCAACAAGAGCCTTCATCAGGTTTTTCATACTTCCCGTCGCAGCGCTGGCGCTCAGTTCGATGGTGCGCGCCGATACGACGCCCGACGGCATCCCCGCGATCACCAAGCCGAGCCAGGATGTGATCCTCTCGTTCGTCCGCCCCGGGCGGGTCGTGGAAATCCTGGTCAAGGAGGGGGAGCACGTCGAAAAAGGGCAGCTCCTCGCGCGGCAGGACGATTCGGAGGAAAGCAAGGCCCTGGCGCTCTACAAGAGCAAAGCGGAGGACATGACGCAGATCGACGCCCAGAAGTTCATCGAACAGCAAAGCGCCAAGGACGCGGAGAACCTCAAGAAGAGCGGCGCCGGCAGCCAGTACGAAAAAGACCATGCGGTGCTACAGGACAAGGTTGACGCCGCCAAGATCAAAATCGCCGAGTCGCAGCACGAGCAGGATGTCGACCAGTACGAGCAGAATCTCGCGATTGTCGAAAAGACGAAGCTCTACGCTCCGATCTCCGGCCTCGTCGAGGAGCTGCTCGTGCACCAGGGGGAAAGCGTGGACACCCAGAACATGAAGGTCATGCGGCTGGTCAATATCGACCCCATGTGGGTGGAAGTTCCGGTTCCGTTCAGCCAGGCGCAGGAACTCAAGGATGGCGACGTTGCCCAGATCCGCCTCTCCAACCGTGCGATTCTTGCCGGCAAAGTGATCCATGTCGCCTCGGTGGCCGAATCCGCCAGCGACACGCTGCTCGTCCGTGTGGAAGTTGCCAACCCGGAGCATCGGAAGCTGGGTGAGCGGGTCAACGTCTCGTTTAACGCCAAGGTCGCCTCCGCGGGCCAACCTTAAGGAAATCGGCCCTCCCGGGGTATACTGATCAGAACGACGACAAGGTAAAGCGAACATGACGACTTTCAATGTAGTAGCGGGCGGGCGACCCCAGGTGCTCGTCGACGAACAGCAGCTCACGCAGATCCAAGGGGAGCTGAATCGCCGCGGGATCGAACTGGAGCGTCTGAAGGCCGCGTTCGAGACGCTTGCCTCGATCAACGCCCCGGCCAAGTTCATCGCGGCCTCGATGGCGCTCTGCAACGAGCTCGCGTCGCGCTGGAAGGCGGAGCGGGTGGGCATCGGCTTTCTCAAGGGTCGATACGTTCGCCTGCAGGCACTGTCCCACACGGAAAAGATCACGCGGCACATGCAGCTCGTGCAGGACATTGAAAGCGCGATGGAAGAGAGCCTCGATCAGGACCTCGAAATCCTCTTCCCGCCGCCCAAGGACGCGAGCTTCGTCTACCGCTCCGCGGAAAAGCTCTCCGCCAAGCACGGCCCGAACGCGATCTGCTCCTTCCCGCTCCGCCGGGAGGGGAAGGTTGTGGCCGTCCTCACCCTGGAGCGCAAGTTCGACAAGCCGCTGCTTCTCGATGAAATCGAAACGCTGCGTCTTACCTGCGATCTCTTCACTGCCCGGCTGGTGGATCTATACGAGCACGACCGGTGGGTCGGCGCCAAGGCGGCGAAGGCCACGCGCAACGGCCTGGCGTGGTTTGTCGGGGCGAAGAACACCTGGGCGAAAGTGATCGCGATCGCCGTCTGCGTCTTCCTGGCCATCACCATCTTCGTGAAGACCGACTACAACACCGAAGGCTCCTTCACCTTCGAGGCGGAGGAGCGCCAGATTGTGCCCGCGCCGTTCGAAGGCTTCCTGAAGACGGTCAACGTGCAGATCGGCGACCCCGTGTGGACGAAGCAGACGGCGGGTCCGTTTGACCAGCTCGCCGGCGCCGAATCACTGGCGCCGCTGCTGATTCGTCGCCCCGCGACCGTCCTGGCGACGCTCGAGACGGCGGAGCTAGAAAGCCAGCTTGCCCAGGCCAAGGCCGACCAGCAGACGCACGAGCACGAGCGAGACATCGCCCGCAGTCAGAACAAGTTCGGCGAAATGCAGCAGAAGCAGGCGGAGGCGGACAAGTCCGCAGCGCAGGCCGCGCAGTTGCAGTGGCGGCTGGATCACGCGGCGATTGAAACCCCCGTGGATGGGGTGGTGTTCGCGGGAGATCTGAAGCAGAAACTCGGGGCTCCGGTGAAAACGGGCGATGAGCTGTTCCAGGTGGGGGATCGGGACAAACTGCGCGCCGCGATCACGATTCCCGAAGATGAGATTGCGGAAGTGAAGATCGGGCAGAAGGGCGAACTCGCGACGAGCACGTATCCGGGCGACCGCATCCCGTTCACGGTGGTGCGGGTGGATCCCCTGGCGGTGGTCTCCGATCAGCACAACGTTTTCAAGGTTCGCGCCCAGTTCGCCAAAAACGACATTCGTAACTGGATGAAGCCCGGGATGGAAGGCATCGCGAAAGTCGATGTCGGGCGGGCGCGGCTGCTCTGGATTGGCACGCACAAACTGATGGGCTGGATCCGGATGAAACTCTGGCTGTGGTTGTAATGCTGCGCCGCAAGGCGGCTTATATCCGCATGAGTTGATAAAATGGCGGGTCACAGGTAAAGTGCCAAATCTGACTCGCCGACAAAAGTTGAACGCCGCATCCCCAAGAATCGGGAGTAGATTCTGGCGGCGCATTTCGGATCGCGTCTTTCACTCAGGAGCTTGTTCCATGCCCATTTTCGACAACTATGCCCCCGTCGTCATCCAGGCCCTGCAGACGCGCGGTCTGACCGGTGATTGTCCGATGTGCAAGAAGAACCAGTGGGTCGTTCACGAGGTTCCGGTTTCGGTTCCGGTGTATGAGACCTCGGGCCAGGTGAAGTTCCCGGGCACCTCGATGCCGATGGCCGCGATGATCTGCCGCAATTGTGGCTTCTCCTCGTTCCACTCGCTGGGCGCTCTGGGGCTGATCAACAACCAGGGCCAGCCGGCGAATCCGGCGGCTGCCAGCGAACCGGCCCCGGCGGGCGAACCCGCGAAGGCCTGAAGCCTCGCCACGTGCGAAACGATCAAAGCGGCATGACACCAGCGGGTGCGTGCCGCTTTGTTGTTTTTGCGGGAAGGCGCTCGTGCCGAAGGGCGGCAATTGGGCGTTACTGATCGATAGGGTCCTGCGGTTGATCGCCAAAGGGGCCGAGCTTCTCCCGGCGGTAGCGCACCAGGCGCTTGATCACCTGCGGGGGGAGGAGGCCTTCGAGTTGCTGAGGCCGGCCGCCGAGGGTGACGATCTGCTTGATCAGCGAGGAGGAGGTGAACCCAAACTCTTCGCGTGTCATGATAAAGACGGTTTCGACGGAGGCGACTTTCCGGTTTGTCAGCGCGATGCGGAATTCATAGTCGAGATCGGTGAAGTTTCGCAGTCCGCGCAGGATGGCCGTCGCCTTGCGCTTTTTGACCACTTCCACGGTCAGCCCCTCATAGGCTTCAACGGAGACGTTGGAGAATCGGCGCGTGAGGCTGCGAAGGAGCGAAAGCCGCTCATCCAAAGGAAAGAGGAAGTGCTTTTCGGGGTTGACGCCGACGGCGACGATGAGGCGGTCAAAAAGCTTTCGGCCACGGTCAATGATGTCGATATGGCCAAGGGTAGGGGGGTCGAAGGTACCGGGATAGACGGCGATTTTGAGGCTGGAAGCAGGCACATGGACCTCGCAGGAGAGGGGAAAAGCAGCGGGAATTCAAGAGACAGAGGAGAGTGTAGGGGCGGGAGAGAGAAGGCTGCAAGGAGGAGGTTTGAAGAATTTGGCAGAGTTGGATTGACTTAGGGCCAATTGCGCGTAATGTACCGGGCGTCTAGGCCTGCCCCCCGTTTCTCTGGTTCGGCAGAGGAGGGGAGCAGGAGCGGGCCGGAGCCGGCAGAAAAGGTCGGGAAAGACAAGGCGCTCCGATAACAAACGCCCGCGAACACAAGAGAGGTTAAAAAATGGTCATCGAGAACGGAATGGAACTGAACAGAGGAAATCAACTCGCGGGGAATCAACTCGCGGGGAGCGAAATCGTGCTCTGCACGGTAAGCGAATCGCAGGCCGGAGCCCTTGGGCGGGTGCTCTCGGCGGCCGGGGTGGAATGCCGGCTGGTGCCGGACTCGGACGGCTTTATCGTTCTTGTGGAAGAAACGGACGGGGAGATCGCCGAACTTCTTCTTGCGAAGAGGAAGAAGGATGTTGAGGAGGAGGAGGAATTTGACGATGAGGAGGAGGAGGAAGAAGACGACCTCGAAGAAGAAGACGAGGACGACGACTTCGAAGAGGAAGATGAGGACGAATTCGAAGAAGAGTTCGACGATGATGAACTCGACGACGATGACGACGACATCTTCTACGATGACGATGACGACGAATAACGGTTGATCGGGTCTCTTCCTCGGCCGGATCGACGAGGATGAGAACCATGAGTCAGAACACGCCTGATTCGCAGTACTCGGTTGAAACCGACGCTCCCGCAGCGGGCCAGAAGAGCACCGCGGCGGGAGTTTCTTTTGCGCCGGCCGCGGTGCAGGAAGCAGCGGTTCCGGCGCCGATGCCGACGCCGCAGCCCGCGCTGGAAGCCATCGAACAAGAGGAAGTGGAAGCGCCGATCGAGGATCGGCGCAAGGAGGATCGGGGCGGCGAGGGCGGGGTGGAGAAGCGCAAGAACGTGGTGGATCGGCGAACGGGGCTCGACCGCCGCGTGCTGGACATCGGTTCGCCG
Source organism: Phycisphaerae bacterium (assembly GCA_035524355.1). Classification (GTDB taxonomy): domain Bacteria; phylum Planctomycetota; class Phycisphaerae; order WQYP01; family WQYP01; genus DATKPA01. The sequence continues at coordinate 31,728 of DATKPA010000108.1, forward strand.
ACGGGCCTGGAACGCCGCCGCGGCCCGGGCCGCCGGCGTTCGGACGATCGCCGGAGCGCCGAGGAGGGGGAGATGACCGACGAGCAATTTGAATTTGTGATGGCGATCGACACGTACAAGCGGCTGAACAAGCGGCCGTTCCCGTCGTGGACGGAAGTGCTGGAAGTGGTGAAGCAGCTCGGCTACCGGAAGGTGGCGGCGAGTTCGATCCGGCTTCCGAACACGAATGGGCGCGCGACTTCAGGCGAGTAGACAGAAGTCAGAAGTCAGAAGAGAGAATGTGAGCACGGCCGCCAGGGATGGCGGCCGTGGTTTGTTTATGCCCGTGCTTGAATTTCTGACTACTGACTTCTGTCTTCTGACTTCTTTCTTGGATGCTCCATCGTCGGGACGAAGCAGTCGTTGTCCGTGCAGTCGATGTGCACGGAGAAAAAGTCGGGGTGCGTGCGGGTGGCGGGATTGAGCATGATGGAGTGTTTCTGGACGAGCGGCCAGATGATTTCGCGGTCCGTTTTGGGAATGGAGAGCTGCGGAACAATGATGGGGTCGATCCACTCGAGCAGGCCTTCGTCGAATTCCACAGCGGGAAAGTTGAGCGTGCGGGTGACTTCGAAGCAGAACATGAGCCAGTGCGTGGTGTCGATCGGGGGAGGCGACGGGTAGGCGCGTTCGGAGACGATGCCGAAGAGGCGGATGTCGTCGAGGGTGAGCTGCATGCCGATTTCCTCCCGGATTTCGCGGAGGGCGCAGGCGTAGGGGGATTCGCCGAGGTGCTGTTCCAGTTTGCCGCCGATGGGCGAGTAGAGGTTTTTGTTGGGGGGCTTGCGGCGGTGCAGGAGGAGGAGCTTTCCCTCCTCATTGAAGACGTAGACGAGGACGGCGATCTTGTAGGGCGTCGGTGGGACGGGAAGGGGTGGGGGGGTGGACATGTGGCGATCCTGACTGGTGAGCGTGAACAACAGGGAGCGGCGGTTACGGAGGTGGAATGTACTTGGGCGGGACGGGTGCCGGCAAGGATTCGAGGTGCGGCGCGGAAGAGGGATCCGGGACAGGCGAGGGCCTCGGCGTGGAATCGGTGGACGCGACGGGGTCGATCTGTTGGATCTTGTATTTCTGGATCTGCGCAAGGATCGCCTCGTGATCGCTGGCGGGGAGCGGCGGCTGCTGGTTGAGGGCCTGCTGCAGGACATCAATGGCCTGTTCGTAAAACTTGGCCGCGGCCAGGGCGCCGGCATATTCAACGCGCAGGCTCGCGTCGGGATGAGGCGATTCTTCGATCACCTGCCGAAACAGGTCGGCGGCCCAGAGGGGGTTGCGGAGATCGGGTTCGTCGGCGAGCAGCAGGAGCCGGGCCAGTTCAATCTTGGCGATGGCGTCGTCCTTTTTGACATGCAGCGCGGACTGGAAGTAATCGATGGCGAGAGAATCCTTGTGCAGATAGACGAGAATCTCGGCGGTTTCGACGAATGGCTCGGGGCGCTTCGGGTCGAGCTTGATGGAGGTGGTAAGCGCGGCGAGCGCTGCGCCCATCTGGTTCTGGGCGCGCAGGGCCTGACCCAGAAGGAACTGGTAATGGGCCGCGTTGCCAATGTGGAGATCGAGTGCCGCGCGGAACTGCGTTTCGGCCTGAGCGGGGCGGCCGGCGTGGAGAAGTGCGAGGCCGAGGGACGCGAGGAAATCCGGGTTCTCCGGAGCGCCGTTCGCGGCGGACTCGTAGTGGGGGATCGCTTTGTCGGGCTGGTTCTGGAGCAGGAGTGCGTCGCCAAGGGCGTGCGCGATATCCGGGTTGTGCGGATCGGCTGCCAGCGCGCGAGCGAAGGCCTGCTCCGCTTCGGGGAATTGTTGAAGCGAGAAGAAGGTGTTTCCGATCGAAAGGAGTGCCTTGGGATTGCTGAAGTGTTTGCTGAGCACCGTGCGCGAGAGGGCGAGCGCTTCGGCTTGAGAAGTGGCGTCGGGCTGCCGCGCGAGCAGGCTGGCGAGGTTGTCGGCGGCGATCCAGGCATCGGGGTTGGCTTGGAGCGTCTTGCGGTAGAGAGTGATTTCATCCCTGTAGAGGTGGGTCTGGGCAAACGACAGGGCGGTGAGCGTGCAGAGGATTGCGGCGGCGGATGCGATCGTCACGGGGCGGAGGTTGATCCAGCGGGCGAATAGCGCAAGGAGGGCCGCAATGGCGGTGCAACTCGCAAGCGTGGCAAGGTATTGGAAGTGGTCGGCGACAAAGGAAAACTGCATCGGATAAAAGTTGATGAAACCGAGCGCGGGGAAGAGGGCGATGACGAAGAGGAGGGCGAGCGTGAGGGGCGAGCGGCCGATGGATTTGCGCAAGGCAAGGAGCAGGACGAGTGCGGCGAGGATGAGGGTCGGGGCGAGCCATTGCAGGGCATGGGCGGGCTCGATCTGCCAGCGCGGGTAGAAGAAGAGAAGGTGAATCGGGAGGAGCAGTTTGGCGATGTAAAACAGCAGGGCGCGGCCGGCGATGATGCAACGGGCGGAGAAGGAGAGGTTGAAATCGGGACCTGAGGCGCCGATGTAGCCGGGAGTGTGTTCGATGGAGATCGTGAGGGCGGCGGAGGCGAGGGCGAGAAGGAACAGCGGGAGGAGCCCGAGGAGTTCGCGGCGAGAGATGCGGCCGCGCTTCCACCAGAGGATGACCATCAGGGCAGCGGGCAAGGAGGCGGTGACGCTCTTGGCGAGCAGTGCAAGCAGAAAAAGTGCCGTAGCAAGAACGAGCCAGAGCGGCGACGGCGCATCACGGGTGGGCGCCGGCCCAACAGGCTGCGCCGGCTTGGAGATATTCGCCCAGCGCAGCCAGCAGAGGGCGGCAAGCAGATAGAAGACGAGGGAGAGCGTGTTTTTTCGTTCGGAGACCCAGGCGACGGATTCGACGTTGACAGGGTGCACGGCAAAGAGGGCGGCGGCGAAAAACGATATTCCTGGAGAGAGGCCGAGCCTTTGAAGAATACGCCAGAGAAGGAGGGAACTGATCAGGTGGAGCGCAACGTTGGTGATGTGGTACCCGGTCGGCTGGTTCTGCCAGAGCTGGTATTCGATCCAGAAGGAGGTAAAGGTGGCAGGGTAATACTGCTGGGTGGCGGGTTTGACGGAATGATTGAAAAAAGCGTGCGGCCCCCACGTCCAGATAGAGGCGAGTCCGGTGGCGTCGTGGAGCGCGGTGTTGGCGGTGACGTGGCCGTCGTCGTCCCAGATGAATCCGGAGGAGCCATTCAGGACGGGCCAATAGGCAAGGATGGTCAGGAACACCAGCGCAAGAGTGCCCAGGATGAGGTTGCGGCGCACGTGGAGACCCTCAATCAAAGACCGGTATTTTACCATCTGGCGGGTGCAAAGAGAGCGCGCGGCGGGACAAAAGCCGGAATTGGGGCGAATTGGCCCGGAGTGCCGAGACTTTCAATATGTTGTCAGTTATTTTGTCGATGTGGGAGGGGCGGGGCCCCAACGGAGGACCATCGCGGATGGGCATAGGAAGACGGATCGTGCGGCGATGGGGGAAGTGCATGTCGCTGGCCGCGATTTGCGTTGCGGTTGGGTTGGTGGGAGGGATGCGGCTGGAAGCGGATGAGACGGGGGCGACCACGGTCCCGGCAGGGGTGCAGTCGCCGGACGATGAAGAGGTCCTGCGCGCAATCCAGCGGGGCGTCGATTTTCTGTTGAAGGACATGCAAACACGGTTGGAGCCGGCGCGGAACGTCCCGGAGAGCCAGCTTTCCAAGCCGACGCTTCTGAATTCCGCCGGGGAGTTCACGCTGGAAGCGTACGCGCTGCTGCATGCGGGCCGGGATTTGAAGGATCCGCGGCTGTATTTTCGCGACGATCACATGTCGCTGGCGGTGAACGTGCTGGAACATCAGCAGATCGATCACACGTACACGACGGCGCTGCAGTGCCTGGCGCTGGCGGAGCTGCCGCAGTTGCCGGAGGTGAAGGATGCGCTCGGCCGCGCGGCGAAGCGTCTGGTCGCCGGGACGGGCACGGCGGGCGGATACACCTACACGCTGGAGAACCCAGGCCGGGACGCACACGACCAGTCAAACAGCCAGTACGGGTTGCTGGGCGTGTGGGCGGCCGCGGACTGGGGCATCGACATCTCACCGAAGTACTGGAAGGAGACCGACAATTTCTGGCGCACCATCCAGAATGAAGATGGCGGATGGTCGTATGGCGGCGGCAAGGGCGAAGCGTCGACGTTGACGATGACCGCGGCGGGCGTGGCGAGTCTGATCGTCTGCCAGGATTTCATGGATCGCACGCCAGTGCTCGAGCGCGTCGCGGATTCGGCCATGGACAACGGGGTGAGCGCGCTGGCCAGGGGATTTGATCCGGAGAGCGACAATCTCTACTACATGTACGGCGTGGAACGAGTGGGCCTCGCCAGCGGGACGAAGTACCTCGGCAACAAGAACTGGTATCGGCTCGGGGCGGCGAAGCTGCTGAAATTGCAGCATGAGGATGGATCGTTCGGTGGGTCGATGACCGGCGGAGACCCGGCGGTGCTGACGTCTTACGCGCTGCTGTTCCTGATGCGCGGGCGCGCCCCGGTGGCGATCAACAAGCTGGAATACGATGGGCCGTGGAACGCGCGCTTGCGCGATGTGGCCAATGCGACGAAGTATCTGGAACGAGCGGTCGAGAAGCATTTGAACTGGCAGGCGGTGCCGCTGGATGTGGCGTTCGAGGAGTGGCTCGATGCGCCGGTGCTGCTGATCACGGGCTCAAAGGATCCGGCCTTTTCCGACGATGACGTTGCCAAGCTGCAGGCGTTTGTGAATGCGGGCGGGCTGATCGCTTCCGTGACTCAGGGCAATTCGCGGAAGTTTGATGAGGCGATGAAGCGGTACGCCATTCGGATCGGTCCGGGCGCCGATGCGTGGCGGCAACTGCCGGCGGATCATCCGCTCTTCACCGTCTACTCGCATCCGAAGGAACCCCCGGAATTGTACGGCGTGTCCAATGGTTTGCGCGAATTGTGGATTCACTGCCCGGCTGATTTCGATGCTTCCTGGCAGATCGGCGATTTCCGCTCAAAGCTGCGCCGGCAGGCGTGGGAACTGCCGGCACAACTTGTCTTCTACGCGGCGGGGAAAGAGGGCCTGCGGAGCAAGCTTGATTCGCTGGTGGTGCCGGCCCTGCCTGCCGATGCGGGATCGCCGAAACAGTACATCAAGATGGTGGAACTGGAGCGCGACGGGAACTGGAACCCGGAGCCTGCCGCGTGGCCGCGTTTGGCACGCATGCTCGCAAACCGCGGGGTTGTGCTGTCGATCGACCACGTGAAGGCGACCGCACTCGCCGCGATGGCGGACAAACCCGTGCTTGTTCATCTCGCGGGAACGGGAAAATTGCAGCTCACAGAGGATGAGCAGCAGGCATTGAAAATTTATGTGCTTTCGGGCGGGACGCTGTTCGTCGAGGCGCTGGGGGGCGATGCGGATTTCCGGACCAGCGCCGAGGAGATGCTGACGAAACTGTTCAGTGATGCAAAGCTCAAAACGGTGCCCGCGAACTATCTGCTGTATACGGGTGCGTTTTCCAAGGCGGCGACGCCCATCGAGCAGGTGGAGTATCGCAAGTGGTGGGTGCTGAAGAACGGCTCGCTCGCCACGCCGCGGCTGCAGTACATGACGCTCGAAAAACGCGTGGGAGTTCTCTTTTCGGCGGAGGATATCACGAGCGGGCTGCTGGGCACGGACACGTGGGGAATCAGCGGATACACGCCGCGGTCGGCGGTGGCGTTGGCGCGCAACATCGTCCTGTTTGCGGACATCAACATGCCGCGGCACGCGGCGACTCAGGAACGAGACGGGGCCAGCGGCAAGTAGGACCTCTTCGGAAACACGATGCGGTGTTCGCGTCTCCCGAAATGCCTCAGTAAGTTTACCACTCCAATAATGTCTGTTGAAACAGTAATTGTCTAAATGTACAATTTGGCCACGAAGGAATCATGGCAAGAGAAAGGATGAAATCCCATGAGTACACTCTCCCACGAACAGTTGCTGGACACGCTCCAATGGCGTTATGCGACAAAGAAATACGACCCGGAACGCAAGATCCCCGAGGCGACCTGGAGAACACTTGAAGATGCGCTGCTGCTCGCGCCTTCGTCGTACGGGCTGCAGCCGTGGAAGGCGCTTGTGATCAAGAATTCCGGCGTGCGCGCGAAACTCCGGCCGGTGGCGTGGGGACAATCGCAAGTCACCGACGCCTCCCACCTCGTGGTTTTCGCCGCGATGAAGAACATCACCGCCGAATACATCGACTCCTACATCCAGCGGATCGCCGACGTGCGCAGCATTCCCGCCGACGCGCTCAAGGATTACCGCAACATGATGGTCGGCGACATCGTCAACGGCCCGCGCAGTTCGTGGGCCCAGGCCTGGGCGCAGCGGCAGGCCTATATCGGATTGGGTCTCCTCCTGGAGAGCGCGGCGTTCCTGGGAATCGATGCCACGCCCATGGAAGGCTTCGATCCCGCGAAGTTCGATGAAATCCTGGGCCTTCCCGCCAAGGGCCTCGCTGCGACGGTCATGTGCGCGCTCGGCTATCGCGCGGCGGACGACACCTACGCCAAATACGCGAAAGTGCGCTGGGCCAAAGAGGACGTCATCCTCCACGTGTAACCGGCCATCACCCTCCGCAAAAACAAAACCGCCCCTGTTTTCCTTGCCGAAAACAGGGGCGGCTGCTTAGTGGAGAGGAGGGGAATCGAACCCCCATCTACGCATTGCGAACGCGTCGTCCTCCCATTGAACGACCTCCCCGGGAGAGCACAGTTTCGAGCAGATTACTGTATCGAAACTCTCTATCGGCTGCAAGCGGCCCGGAAAAAGCCGGCGATGGCATCGCCGGAATGTGCTCTCGCCGGCAATCACGGCCATTGTGCCGCAAAGACCGGTATTCCCACCAAGTGGCCATGCCAGAAACTCAACATATTCTTCGTGTCTTTTGTGTGTTTCGTGGCTCTTTATCCGTCTTCGAATCAGCTCCTGCGGAGCGCCATTTCAGAACCTGCCCGACCTTGGCAACAACCGCCGCTTTGCCATACGATTCCCCCATGAGCAGGCAGAATATTTCACAAGAGATCGACACGCTCCGCGACGATATCCGCCGCCACGATGAGCTCTATTACTCCCAGGCCAAACCGGAAATCTCCGACCAGGAATACGATGCCCTCATGCGCCGGCTCATTGAGCTCGAAGCCGCCCACCCGGACCTGGTGACGCCTGATTCCCCTTCCCAGCGCGTCGGCGGCAACCCCATCGAAGGCTTCGAAAGCGTCCGTCATGCCGTGCGCATGATGTCGATCGACAACACCTACACCGAATCCGAAATCCGCGATTTCGACGATCGCGTCAAACGCCTGCTGGGCACCGACAATTACCGCTACACCTGCGAACCCAAAATCGATGGCGTCAGTCTTTCCCTGCGATACGAAGACGGCCTGCTCGTCACTGCCGCCACCCGCGGCGATGGCGTCGCCGGAGACAATGTCACCAGCAACGCCCGCACGATCCGCAACATCCCCCTCCGGCTGCGCGCCGAAACGCAAAACACAAAACGCAAAACACAAAACCTGTTCGATGCGGCGTCCGATGAAAAGACAGTGGTCGAGGTGCGCGGCGAGGTCTTTATTCCGCGCGAGCAGTTTGCCCGCATCAACAAGCTCCAGGAGGAAATGGGCCTCGAAGCGTACGCCAATCCACGCAACACGGCCGCAGGAACGCTCAAGCAACTCGACCCCAAGGTTGTGGCCGCTCGCAAACTCGAGTTCCTGCCCCACGGCTCCGGCGAAATCCGCGGCCTTGACGTGAAAACCTACCACGAGTGGCAGGAGGATCTGCGGAAGTTCGGATTCCGAACAAACGAGCACTTCCGCTGCTGCGACAAGATCGACGACGTACTGAAATACATCCACGAGTTCGCCGAGACCCGCAAGAGCCTCCCCTACGACACCGACGGCGTGGTCATCAAGGTCGACCGCTTCGACCAGCGCGATCAAATGGGCGTCACCTCCAAGGCCCCGCGCTGGTGCATCGCCTACAAATACCAGCCCGAGCAGGCCGAGACCGAACTCGTCGAAGTGCGCTTTCAGGTCGGCAAGACCGGCACGCTCACGCCGGTAGGGGAGTTCAGCCCTCCCGTTTTCATCAGCGGCACCAACGTCTACCGCGCAAGCCTGCACAATTTCGATGAGGTCGAACGCAAGGACATTCATCTGCACGATCGCGTGATCGTCGAAAAGGCCGGCGAAGTGATTCCGTACGTCGTGGGCGTGGTGAAGGAAAAACGCCCGGAAAACGCGAAGAAAATCTCGCGCCCGAAGAAATGCCCCTCCTGCGGCAGCGAAGATCTGGAGCACGACGGCGGCTTCGTTCGCTGCGTAAACCCCAACTGCCCCGCCCAACTCGCCGAACGCCTGCGGTTCTGGACCGGCCGCAATCAGATGGACATCGCGGAGATCGGGCCCGCCGTCATCGATGTCCTCCTGAAACCCAAGGGCGATACGGGGGGGGGCGGGGCCGGCGTGAAAGGGATCGGCGATCTGTATCGCCTCCGCGCATCGGAGCTGAAGGATCTCGTCGTCAGCGAATACGAAAAGACCGATGAAGCCGGCGGTGCGGGAAAGGACGTCAAAGTCACCATCGGCGAAAAACGGGCCGCCAACATCGTCGCCGGAATCGAAGCCTCCAAGGAACGCGGGCTCGCCAAACTCCTCGCCGGCCTGGGAATCCTGAACATCGGCGTGCGCACCGGCCAGCTCGTCGCCCAGCATTTCGGCTCACTCGACAAGCTCCGCGAAGCCAGCCTCGCCGACATCCTTCAGGCCCCCGAGATGGGCGGCGGCATGCTGAAGGACATCGAAAAGCTCCGCGAACGCTATCCAGAAGTCCACGACCTCACCGTCGAACAACTGATGGGGGCCACCGGCAAGCGCGGCGAACTCTCCGAGAATAAGGAAGCCGAGCTCAAAGCCCTCCCCGCGCGCCGCGCGCACGAAAAGTCGCCCTGGGAACTGATCGAGCAACTCCGCGGCCGCGGCGTCGCCGCAAAATCGCTCTACGATTTCCTCCATTCCGATGCCGGAAAAAAAACGCTCGACGAACTCATCTCACTCGGACTGAAAGTGACCGAGGACGCCCCCAAACGCAGCGGCAATCAGCCCCTCGCCGGCATGACCGTGGTGGTCACCGGCACGCTCTCAAAATTCACACGCGGAGAGATCAAAAAGAAGATCGAAGAGCTCGGCGGCAAGACCAGCGAAACCGTCAGCAAGAGCACAACCTTCGTCCTGGCTGGAGACGAAGCCGGCAGCAAGCTCGAAAAGGCGAAGAAGCTCGGCGTGGAAGTGCTGGACGAATCAGCGTTTATCAGGCGCCTCGGCGAATCGTAATCACTCGCCACGCAGGCCGTCACGCCGGATCAAACCGGCACACCGTATCGAACAGCTTCCCCCCATGCCGCTGCGCCACAATCTGCTCCTTGATCATCGCCAGCTTGATCGCATCGACCGTGAACTTCGCCTCATAATTCGACTCCAGCGCCCGCCCCATCCCCTCCAGAATCACCAGGTCCGTCGTCGCCGCATGGGCATTCACTTCCTCGGTCACCAGCCGCAGATCAATCAGCGGCGCCTCGCAGCCCGAATCGATCACCTCAATCAGGTTGGACCGCACGAGTTCGTTCAGAATCGGATCAAGATTCTGCAGCCGCGGAAGCAGCGCTTTCAATTCCGCCGCCGTCATGTCGTTCAGCGCCGGCAGATGATTCGCTGCAATGAGCACCTTCGTCCCGCGCTTCGCCAGCAGCCGGCAAAACGGAATCACCCCCAGAATCGTGTCCGACCCCGCATTGTCACAGAAGAACATCGCCTGCTTGTGCTTCCCCCCCAGCCGTTTCCCGAGCAGCGCATCCGCCATCTCGTTGAACTGATCCACCAGCCACGGCCGCTTCGCCCCGACCTCCGCGCGGACCTTCAGAAAATCCGGCGATTCCTTTGCATAAAGCTTCGACGTCGCCCCCGCCCCCAAATCATAAATATTCCCCGCAAAAACCCCCTCCACCGCCAGCAGCAGCGCCTCTCGCTCGTCCGCGTAATTGTCCAGCTCCTCCACGATCCGCGGATACAGCGGGAGCATCGTGTTGTTCTCCCGCCTCTTCATCTTTTCAAACGGATCCGGAATGCCGTGCGCGATCAGCTTCTTCTGCCGCAGCGTGTCCAGCACCAGCAGATCAAGCCGTCCAAAAAGATCCGGCTTTCTCCGCAACTGATGCAGCGTCTCGATCAAATCCTTCCTGCACGCCACGATGCGCTCATGCGCCGCCGGCCCGTAATTGTCATGAGCGAGCGCGACAATCGTGTCGAAATGATGCTCGAAATGGTTGAGCCAGTACTCCCGGTACTCAACATCCTCAAGCATGTTTTCGGTGGAGCACGGAATGTAATTGTGCGGGTCGGCGAGGAGCGAAAACGTCGGCATGCGGGGCTCGAGCTGGCGGTTAAAACCTTCAATCGTTCAGGAGGGTCCGGAACTACAAGTGCAGGATGATAGCGGCATTCGGCAGGGAAATCTAAGGTCAAGGCTTCTGTTGGGTCGCGGCAACCTTTCGCGCTGCAGGCGTCGCGGCCTCCTCCTCCGTCGCTACGCGGCGCGACGTCAGGCCCGCGGTGGGGGAGTCGAGCTCCACGAGCTGCCGGCGATCGTCAATCCAGAACGTCTGGATGATGACGCCGCAATGGAGCAGATCGACACGCCAGGCGGCGGACGCGGAGTTGCCTGGATCGCGCGGTTGTTTGCCCCGGCTCATCAGCAGGTATCCCGGCCGCGGGATGAAGTCGCGCAGGCTCAGCAGGTGCAGTCGCAGCGCGGCGCCGCTGCCGTCCTGCGGCAGAGCGGCGGCGACCATCGGAAGCGCCGGCTCAGGCAGCGCATCGAGCGGACAATCCACATCCGTCACCGGCTTGAGGACCACCCGCGTGGGGTAGCTCGTTTTGCCCTGCGTGCGAAGCGACAAACCGTGCCGCTCCGCGTTGTTGAGAATGTCCGCACCCTCCGGCGTGTGCATCGTTTCCTGGAGCGAATCGAGAAGAAATGCCGGTTCGTGCGCGTAGTCGCCGGTCCGGACGCGCAGGGTGGCGGATTCGGAAGCCAGCGTTTCGCCCGAGGTGGGGTCGACATGATGATTCTCGAACTGCGCGGTGAAGTTGTCGGCCCCTGCCGTAAACGCGCGGCGCTGCCAGGAGGTCCATGTGTCGGTCGCATCCGTCGTGCGATAAAAGGCGGGCGAGGCATCCGCCGGCTGCATCTTCGCCAAATCTGACCACGCGAGCACGATCGACCCGCGAAGACTCGGCGGCGGATTGAAATTCGCCGGCGCACCGGCTTCAACCTCGATCGCGCGAATCCCCAGCGGCGCCCGCGGCACCTGCATTACCAAATCCTTGCCCCCCCGATGTACGCCCAGCAACACCCTGGTTTCCTCTGCACCGGATGTTGCCGGCAGCGGCTCTGTGAGCTTCGCCGCAATCTGATCCGCAACCCGCTTTCGCAGCGCGTCCAGGTCATGCACCGTGCTGCCGGCGTAGTGATAGATGATGTCCCCCGCCTGCAGCCCCGCCGCGCCTGATGGCGAGTCCGGTTCGATTTCCGTAACCAGAATGCCCGTTGCCGTGGGATGCTTCATTTCCGCGAGAACGCCGTGGTACTGGGCTTCCACGTCCGTCGTCGAAGACTGGCTGGTCGGAGAATCGGCTATCGCCGGACTGGCCAGACTGAGCAGCGGGAGAACCACCAGTGCGCACGCACGTTTTCCCCACCCCGCGCTCGCGCCGGGCCGCCGTGCGCGCAGCTGGAGGTCATGAAAGATCATCGGCGAGTGCTTTTTCGAACTGGATGAGAAGGTCGGACCGCATCGAATCCCAGCGAGTCCCGACGATGTCGAAGCCCGCGACCAGCCCCAGGTGAATCATCGGCTTGTGCCGGTTCAGCGATTCGAAACGCACATATTCGTAGCCGTGGTTCTTGGACCATTCCGCCTGCGACTCGATCAACTGCCGGCCGATCCCCTTCCGGCGGAAATCGGCGTGGCATCCCGTCAGCCAGTTGTAGAAGACGAACGGTTTGAGCTCGAAACCGATCGTGAAGCCGACCGGCCGGGAATCGAGGCTCGCCAGCATCACCAGGACGTTGTAACGCCCCTGGAAGCGCCGGCGGAAATAGTCTTCCGTCTCGGGCGGGCGGAAAATCTGGTTGTACAGCTCCACGATCATCGGGAGCTGCTGCTCGGTAACAACGGTAATATCGGCTTGTGCCATGGCGATCCTGCTACATCTCTTTTTATGAGGCCGACAGTATAGCGGGTGCGGGGAGTCGTGGGTATAGCCAATATGTTGCAACCGGGCGCTGGAACCTGCGTTTGGCGTACTGAGTATACTGACCATGGCAGAGGAAACAGGAGCGGTTATGGGAACGATGCGTCGGACGCTGCTCGCGGTGTGGGTCGGTGCATTCCTTGCAGGCGGATCCCTCCGGGCCGACGATTTTCAGAATCCCAAGGCCGTCATTCCTCCTCAGGCACATCAGAACCGCATTTCCGGCGGAGAATCCTTTCCCCCTCTCCCGCTGCCGGCCACGCCGCTCCGCCGCACGGAACGCAAACGGGACCCCGCTCCGCCAGCTCTTGTCGGCAAGATCAACCTGAACGTCATCGACGGCCGACAGGTCTCTTCCTACCCCTCCGTCACGATCGACATCGAAAACCTGATGAACTGGGCCAACAGCGAACTGAAGCTGCGGTACCGGTACGTGGAGACCGATCTCTCCAAATTCAGCTACTCGCCCACCGAGCTGCCCGTGCTCTACATCACCGGTTGGACGCCCCTCCCGGAGCTGACCGACCAGACCAAAGACAAACTCCGCGGCTACCTGATGGCTGGCGGCACGCTCATCGTCCACGCCAACTGTGGGCGACCGGAGTTCAACGCCAGCTTCCAGAAACTGCAGAAGGAACTCTTTCCCGATCGGCCCATGGGCTGGCTTCCCGCGGATCACCCGGTCTACACCTGCCTGCATCGCATCGAGACCATGCGCTTCCGCGAGGGTGACGGCGAGTGGAAAGAAACCGATCGCAACCACATCCTCATGGGCATGAACATCGGTTGCCGGGCGGCCATCATCTACTCCCCCGTCGACGTTTCCTGGGGCTGGGACGCCAACGCCCATCCGATCAAGGGGGGCATGCTCTTCGATCAGGGCGATTCGCTGAAGCTGGGCGCGAACATGCTCACTTATGTCCTGGCGAACTACGAATACGCCCGTGCCTTTGAAATCACCAAGATTTACCAGCAGGCGGATATGGCCACGCGCGACCAGCTTGTCGTCGCGCAGCTCATGCACAACGGCGACTGGGATCCGACACCCCACGGCCTTCCCAATCTGCTGAAATTCATCGACGAAAACTCCACGCTCAACGTGCAGTTCAAGCGGCAGGTCGTCTCTCTCGATGATGTCGACGTTCTCAAACAACCCCTGCTCTACATGACCGGGCTACGCGAATTCGCGCTCACCGACAAAGAGCAGAAACGCCTGGCCGACTATCTCAACGCCGGCGGCATCCTCTTCGGAGAGGCCGCGATGGGCTCGCAGCAGTTTGATGCCAGCTTCCGCCGCATGATCTCTCAGGTGCTCGGACCGGGCGCGGAATTGAAACCGCTCAAGCCCGACCATCCGATCTACTCCAACGTTTTCAAACTGCACGAAGTGCAGTATTCCCCGCTCGTGCAGTCCGCCGAACCGGACCTCCGGCAGCCGATGCTGGAAGCGGTCATCAAGGACGGCGTCCCCGTGGTCATCTACAGCCACTGGAGCCTCAGCAACGGCTGGGAGCAACTGCCCAATCCGTACGCAAAATCCTACGCCGATGCTGATGCGCTCAAGCTCGGAACGAACATCCTCGTTTACACGCTCACCCACTGAAAACTTCCGGATCGTCACCCGGCGGCGAGCGCCCCCGCGGAACCTTCTTCACTGCCCGCTGTCAGCCGTTCAATCGCGTCAATCAGCAGTTGGAAGTTCAGCGGCTTCGTGAGATGCTCGGCAAACCCCGCCTCTTTCGAACGCCGGATATCGTGTTCCATGCCGAAGCCCGAAAGCGCAATGGCCGGAATCGGCTGGATCGCCTGCGCCGTCCGCACCAGGTCGAGACCCGAGCCGTCGGGCAACCCGATATCCGACACGAGAATGCTGTAGCGGTTGTCCTTCAGGAGTTGCGTGGCTTCAGTCACGCTGGATGCGGCGTCCACGACGTACGAATTGGACCGCAGCAATTTCGCCATCACCCGCGCGGTATCCCGATGATCCTCGACGAGCAACACGCGATTCTCACGCGGCGGCGCGGCGGGCGCCAGCCGGGGCGTGGGGAACGCCGATGTCTTTGGCTCCTCCGGCGTGATCGGCATGGTGATCGTGAAAGTCGCGCCCTTGCCGCGGCCGGCGGATGCAGCCACGAGCGTCCCGTGATGCAGTTCAACCAGCGCCTTCGAAATCGCCAGGCCCAGCCCCAATCCGCCGAACTGCCGCGTAATCGCGGTGCGCCCCTGCTCGAACGCATGGAAGATCCGCGGAAGAACGTCCGGTTCGATGCCGATCCCCGTGTCTGTGATTCTCGCGCAAAACGTTGCGTTCTCCTGATCGAGCGACTCCACCATGATCCGCCCCTTCGCTGGCGTGAACTTCACCGCATTCTTCAGCAGATTCCAGAACGCCTGCTGCAGACGCGTCGCATCGCCCTTCACGTACGGCCGTTTCGACTGCAGATCGATCACCAGCTCGATGGATTTCTCCGCAAGCTCGCTCTGGCAGATATTTGCCGCCTCGCGCAGCAGTTCGTTGGCATTCAGCGTTTCCAGGTGCAGCTCGATTTTCCCCTTGCTGATGCGCGTGAGATCCAGGAGATCGTCAATGAGGCGGGCTTCCAGTTCCACGTTGCGCCGCACAATCTTCAACTCGTCCTGCATCTCCGCCGGGAGCCGCTCGTCTCGTTGGAACCCGGACAACAGCGCGAGAACCGGTGTCAGCGGCGTGCGGAGTTCGTGCGACAGCACCGCGATGAACTGGTCCTTCGCCCGATTCGCTTCCCGAGCCTCGCTGCTCAGAATGTTTTCGATCGCCACCGTCGCCATTTGTGCAAGCTGCACGAGAATGGCTTCATCATCCGCCGTGAATTCCCCTGTCACCTTGTCCGACAGGAAAATGACGCCGACGTTCCGGCCTTCGCGTCCGATCAGCGGCGCCGCCAGGAGTCCCGCCACCGGTGGAATTTCCCCGCGCATCTGCGTCAGCAGCCCCCAGTCGGGATGAGACCGCAATTGCGCCGCCGACAGCCGCGAAGCACTTCTGCTCGTGGCGATCACCGAAGTCGCCGCCGCATCGAGTTGCATCGGACGCCCATGCCAATCCGCGTATTTATCGGAGAACGACGAAAATGCCCGCGTCTCCGGCTTGTCCGAATCGCCTTCCATGATGAAGAGCGTGATCGCCTGATGGCTGCCGATCAAATCCCGGGCTGAGTCGGTGATGATCTGCAGTGTCCGCGCCATCGATCGGGCCGCGTTAATCTGCACCGATGCCGAGGCCAGCTTCTGCAATTGCATGGCTCGCTGCCGCTGCCAGATCGCCTGCTCCCGCACGATCTTGTTCTTGCGGTACAGATCGACGAAGACGGATACCTTCGACCGCAGAACCTCCGGCACCACCGGCTGCAGAATGTAATCCACCGCCCCCAGCGAATAACCGCGGGACATGAACAGTTCATCGTGTTGCGCCGTCACAAAAATAATCGGCGTGTGCTCGTTGCTCTTTCGCTGCCGAATGAGCTGCGCGGTGTCGAACCCGTCCATCCCCGGCATGTTCACATCCAGAAGAATCGCCGCATATTCCTGCTGCAGCAGGCAGCGCAACGCATCACGCCCCGAGTACGCGCGGACCAGGTTCAGCGGCAGGTCCGCTAGAATCGCCTCCAGTGCGAGGAGTTTCTCCGGCCGATCGTCTACAAGCAATACGCTGATCTTGCCAGCGGCGTCCATGCAGGCCCTCGAAAGAACAGAATCAAGAAGCAGAAAGCAGGAAGAGTGAAACCATCAGGATGCAAACCTTCTTGCTTCTTACGCATCCTTCATTACCGATACAGCCACACCCGCAGTGTCGCGAGCAATTGCGCCGTATCCACCGGCTTTGACAGGTAATCCGAGGCGCCCGCTTCGATGCACTTTTCACGGTCGCCTTTCATCGCTTTGGCGGTCAGGGTCACGATCGGCAGCGACCGGAACTTCGTGATCTTCCGAATCGCCCGTATCGTGTCGTAACCATCCATGTCCGGCATCATGATATCCATCAGAACGATGTCGACGTCCGGAAACCTCTGCAGCATCTCGATCCCCGTCTCGCCCGTCTCGGCCGACAAAATCTCCATATGGTGCGACTCCAGAATGCTCGTCATCGCAAAAATGTTGCGGATGTCGTCGTCCACGATCAGCACCTTCCTCCCGGCCAGCAACGCAGTCGTCGTGTGAAGGTGATCGATCCGCTCGCGCAACGTCGCCGGCATCCTGTCCAATGGCCGATGCAGGAACAAGCTCACCTCATCCAGCAGCCGCTCGCCCGAACGCACATCCTTCACCACGCTGCTTTGCGTCAGACGATTCAGATAAACCTCCTCCTCCTTCGTCAGCGGACGACCGGAGTGGATGATCACCGGCAGTTCATGGCGGCCCTGCTCTTCCTTGATCCCGTCCACCAGGTCGAACGTTTTCGGATCCTGGAGATCCATGTCGAGCACGACCAGGTCGCACGGCTCGCTCTGCAGAAGTGCGAGCGCGTCCCTGCCCCCGCCATGCGTGATGATTTCCACATCGGGACCGCCGATGGATTCCGCCAGATTGGTGCGCTGCTTCTCATCTGAATGAACGATCATCACCCGGCGCGTCGTCCGCTCAATCGCCGACCTGATCTTGCTGAACGTCTCGTCCAGCGCTTCCTTGGTCTTGATCGGCTTCGTGAGGCTGCCGATTGCCCCCATCCGCAGACCCCGGAGGTACTCCTCCGCTGTCGTGATGATCTGCACCGGGATGTGGCGGGTAGAGGCCTCGTCCTTCAACCGGTTGAGCACGTGCCAGCCGTCGATGTCCGGCAGGTTTACGTCCAGCGTAATGGCGGCGGGCTTGAGCTCTGGAGCCATGGCGATTGCGACGGCCCCACGCGTCGCAATCGCCGCTGTGAATCCATGCTCGTAGGCGGTATCGCGCAGAAACCTCGCGAAGTGGATGTCGTGTTCCACGATCAGCAGGAGCCGCTTGCCCGAAACGAGATTGCTGATGTCGTCGGAGGGCTGATTCGAATTCGCCGCCGCCGATTCTCCCTCGACCTGCGTCAGCGCCGTCGCCGTTTCCGTCCGTATCAACTGCTCCTGCGAAGTCGCCGACGGCGTCATGGGCGGCGTCCCCTCCCCGACCGATCGACGGATCGCGACCCTGGCGGTTACGTGGCTCGCCGGAATGTAGAGCGTAAACGTGCTCCCCGCTCCCGGTCTGCTCGACAACCGGATTTCGCCGCCAAGCAGGCGGGCGAGCTCGCGGCTGATCGACAGGCCCAGGCCCGTGCCGCCATACTTGCGGCTCGTCGAGCCATCCGCCTGCTGGAACGCTTCGAAAATGATCTGCTGCTTGTCCGGCGAAATCCCGATCCCTGTGTCCGTCACGGAGATCGCCAGCACCTGCTTCGCCCGGTTCAGCGCGTCGGTGTTTCCATTCCAGCCCCGTTCCACAACGTCGATCCGCAGTGACACCTTCCCCTTCTCCGTGAACTTGAACGCGTTTGAGAGCAGGTTCTTGATGATCTGCTGCAGACGCTTGGCGTCGGTGTGAATGACTTGCGGCAGCGTGGGGGCAAGGTCGATCTTGAAGTCGAGCTTCTTGTTCTCCGCAACGTGCCGGAAGGTCCGATCGACGTATTCCTGCAGGTCGCGCATGACCAGCTCGCCCACATCCACCTCGACCGTGCCGGATTCGATCTTCGAGAGGTCGAGTATGTCGTTGATCAGGTTCAGCAGGTCGTTGCCGGAACTGTGGATCGTCCGGGCGAATTCCACCTGTCTGCTCGTCAGATTCTGTTCCGGATTCTTCGAGAGCTGGTCGGAGAGGATCAGCAGCGAGTTGAGCGGCGTACGCAGCTCGTGCGACATGTTCGCAAGGAACTCGGACTTGTACTTCGACGTCAGCGACAACAGCTTCGCTTTCTCTTCGAGGGCCTGGCGGGCCTGTTCGACTTCGCGGTTCTTGCGCTCCACTTCCACGTTCTGGTCCGCCAGCAGCTGGGCCTTTTCCGCGAGCTGCTGGTTCGTCTGCTGCAGCTCTTCCTGCTGGAATTGCAGTTCCCGGGCCAGTGATTGCGACTGCTTCAGCAGGTTTTCCGTACGCATGTTCGCTTCGATCGTGTTCAGCACGATGCCGATCGATTCAGTGA
The DNA here is from genome assembly GCA_035524355.1 of Phycisphaerae bacterium. GTDB lineage: Bacteria > Planctomycetota > Phycisphaerae > WQYP01 > WQYP01 > DATKPA01. Next base: position 50,258 of record DATKPA010000108.1, read on the forward strand.
GCTGATCGAGGAACGCCTGGTGCGTCGCGCTGAAGTGTTCAAAGCTCGCCAGCTCGATCACCGCCTTCACCGCCCCTTCGAACAGCACGGGCATCACGATGATGCTCACCGGCGTCGCTTCACCAAGGCCGCTCGTGATCTTGATGTAATCCTCCGGCACGTTCGAGAGCAGGATCTTTTCCTTCTCCAACGCGCACTGTCCGATAAGCCCTTCCCCCAGTCTGAACTTGCTGTCTATGTTCTTGCTTTCCTTGTACGCATATGACGCCAGCAGCTTCAGGAAGCATTCGTCCGGCTTCGTGTTGTCCATCATGTAGAATACCCCCATTTGCGCACTCACCACCGGCGCGAGTTCCGAAAGAATCAGCCGGCCGACCGTCAACAGGTCCTTCTGCCCCTGCAACATCCGGCTGAACTTCGCGAGGTTCGTCTTGAGCCAGTCCTGTTCCGCGTTCTTCTCCGTCGTGTCCTTCAGGTTGCGGATCATCTCGTTGATGTTGTCCTTCAGCGCCGCCACTTCGCCCTGCGCGGCCACTGTGATCGACCGGGTGAGGTCGCCCCGGGTCACCGCCGTCGCGACGTCGGCAATCGCACGCACCTGCGTGGTGAGGTTTGCCGCGAGCTGGTTCACGTTGTCCGTCAAGTCCTTCCACGTGCCCGACGCCCCCGGCACCTTCGCCTGACCGCCCAGCTTCCCCTCCGTACCCACTTCTCGGGCCACGCGGGTCACTTCCGACGCAAAACTCGAAAGCTGTTCCACCATCGTGTTCACCGTCTTTGCCGTCCGCAAAAACTCCCCCTGCAGCGGCCGCCCCTCAATCTCCAGCGCCACCGTCTGCGACAAATCCCCCTTCGCCACCGCACCGATCACTCGCGCCGTTTCCGATGTCGGATATACCAGGTCGCTGATCAATGCGTTGAGTGCCGTAATCTTCGCCGACCACGACCCCTGCACCGTCCCGATCGATGCACGCTCCGATATCCGGCCTTCCCTGCTCACCACCCGGCTCAGACGCTCGAACTCCTGCGACAGCCGCTGATTCAACTCCACCACGCTGTTGAACGCTTCGGCGATCTTGCCGTCGAGACCCTCCAACCCCATCGGCAAACGCACCGTGAAGTCTCCCTTCGTCAAGGCGGTCAGCGCCATCAGTAACTCGCGCCGGTCCAGCGTTTCCCCCTTCGCCACGACCTCCGCCGCGACCGGTGCCGCATCCATCACGCCGGCGCGCTCGCTTCCATCTTTGTCCCCTTGGCCATTCGATCCTTTGCCCCTCTTCCTGGCCGGCGCGGATGCCTTTGCCGAAGAGCCTTTCTTGCGAACCGACTCTGTCGTTGACGCTTTGGCTGCAATACGCGGACGAAGCATGTCAGTCATGCGAAGCTTCCTGAACGCTTGAGGTCAAAAATGGGCGCAGAACATCCCTATTCGGCAAGCAAAAGTCGTGGCACTGTTTCAGCCCGACTGTAATTCGCAGATAACGCATGCAAATGCCCGTACATCTGATAATTAAATTCCTTCGCCCCGGCAGTGCGCCGCCTCCAGGCGGCGGCAAATCGGCTGAAATATTGCCTGGTGCGTCAGTCTGGCTCTTTGACAAATCCCCACCTCATCCTCCCGAAACCCCACTTCTTCCGCGTTGCGAAGCTCAGGTCAACCGCAGATTCAAGGAATCCACCAAGGCCGGAGGCTGCTGACGTACTCCATTCGCTCGATTACACTAACAAAATGAAGCCGTCGGCATTCCCGTTCCTCGACGCCTCGCGCGTGCTGCCGCTCGTCGATCACGAGCTGGAACTCCTTGAGCCGGACACGCGGCTCGTGGATGCCGTTCTTGCCGCATGCCACCACCCGCTGACGCGGCGGGACATGCCTTCGCAGGCGCAGACGACAAGGGATAATCTCCTGACCTTTTTGTCGCAGAATCCGCGGGGTCATACCGCGCCCGACGCGCTCCGCGGCATCGCGCCGGGGTACACATTCTGGATGCGAATACGGCCATGTGGCGGATACTCCCCTTCCGCCGACGGCTTAATCCCCTCCAATCCCGGCCACGCACCGCCTCCCGCCGGAACAATCGCCGGATCAATTTCCTTGCGCATCGGTCACTCCCCGAATCTGGATTTTTACCTCGGGCATATCGGCTACCACGTGCTGCCGCCCGCGCGGGGGCATCACTACGCCGAACGGGCTTGCCGGCTCCTGTTGCCGCTGGCGCGGACCCACGAGCACAAGACGCTCTGGATCACCTGCAACCCGGAGAACTCGGCCTCGCGGCGGACATGCGAGCGGCTCGGGGCAAAGCTGGTGGAAACCGTATTTGTGCCGCGGGACAATCCGCTGTACGCCCAGGGCGACCGGCAAAAGTGCCGGTATCGGCTGGAACTGTGACCCTCACAGCGTGAGAGCCGTTGGGAGCGGTGGTGGGGGGGGGGGGGAAGAGATTTGTCACGACAATTCGGGTCCGTGCCACGATAATGGCGCATGAAAATGAACGCTGAATCCGCGAAGCATCTTTCCGCCGAAGGGCAGCCTGCGCGAACGCATTTACTTGCGCGCGTGCCCTGGCCGCTGGTCTTGTTTGCTGGAGTGCTGATTCTTCTTTTACTGGACCGGTATCGATACCTCACACACTTTGGTTTTCTGTATACGGACGGCGATCAGACGACATTCTGGTACCAGGCGAATGATGTCGCCCACGGGATTTTCCGCGAGCCCTGCGTGTATGGGCAGGATTACAATCCGCCGGTGGAGGCCTGGGTGGCGGCGCCGCTGTTGAGGGCGGGGGTGCCGGCGTACGTGGCGCTGCCGGTGGTGACCGTCGCGCTGGCGTTGTTGCCGTTCGTGGTGCTGGGGGTGCTTGCGTATCGGCGGGGGCAGCGGTGGGGGGCTTCGGTGATCCTGCTGATTCCTCTGGCTTTGCCGATTGAGTATGCGGTCGTGTCCTCATTGCCGCGCGGGTTTGTGAATGGGATTGCGGTCGCGACGCCGGCGGTGGCGTGCTGGGTGTTTGGGAAGTCGCGGGGATCATTTTTAGCGGCGGGATTCTTTGCGGTGCTGGGGCTGACCGTGAATCCCAATTGTTCGATTGTGCTGCTGGCGGCGGGGGTATTTGCGCTGCTGACGCATTGGCGGTCGTGGAAGTTTTATCTGTTCTCATTCCTCGGCGGTCTGGCGGCGGCGCCGGCGCCGATCTTGATTTCGCTCTTTTATCGCTGGCATCCGCAAGTCGTGACGTATCGGCCCAAGGTGGGGTCTGGGTTTTCGTGGGATCTGTTGCGCAATTCGCTCATCGTGCCGGGGCGGAAGGGTGTTATGTTGGCGCATGCGGAGCTGGACCTGTTTTTCGCGGATTTCGTGCCGGTGGTTGGGGGGGGGCATCGGGGCTGGGTGATGCTGCTGGTGTTGCCGGCGCTGGTGGTCCTGCTGCTATTTGTGAAGCGCATGCGGGCGGCGGTGGCGGTTCTGGCGGCATCTGTGTTTGCAATCGTGTGCCTGGGGTGCGAGCGAATTCACAGTGCCGACTTCAACGTGTTTTATCCAGGGTCGCGGATGTACCTGGCCCTTCCCGTGCTGATGGCCCTGGCGTGGTTGTGGTTTGATGCGGGGTTGAGAAAGCGCTCGAAGGGACCGCCTGGCGGCCGAACTTTGAACGTGTGGGCGGTGGGGGGGCGGGTCGTGGCAATTGCAGCGCTGCTGGGGTTTGCGTGGTGTCGGCGGGTGGGAATGCTGGAGGCGCCGAGCCCGTTTGTGACGCAGTCATTTCTGCCGCCGGTCGAAAGTGTGGAGCGGTTGCGAACGGATTCGAAGATCGTGGCGGAGGCATGCCGCAAATACGACGTGTCGCTCGTGCTGGTCGGTCCGGGTGCGTACACCTGCATGAACGAAGGGGGGCCGGTGCTGGCCCACGGGTCGTTTGAAACCTTTTATCCATATTTTGAGCGGCGGACGTTTCTGGTGGCGGAAGAACGCGTGAAAAGGCACACGGCGGTGCTGTTGTATGAACCGGGATGGATGCAGATGGCCGCGGCGCTGCGGCGATATCCGGGGTGCAAAGTCGTGAGCCGGTTGCCGGCACTGCTGCTGGTGAAACCGGCGGCGCCGGGGGAGACGGGACTGGATGTCGCGGCTGCCCTGGGGCTGGTTTATCGGCCGAATATTTGAGTGGGGGCCCCGTATTCGTTTCAGCCGTGCGACCGCAATTCGCGAATCTGGATCTGGCTTGCGAATCCCGCTTGCTTGCAAACATGGACCGATTTCGGCATACTGTGGGACTTTCCTCCGGGCGGTACTGCGCGGAGTTTTCCTTGGAGACAGGCACATGGCTTACGCAATCATTGAAGACAGCGGCACTCAGCTCAAAGTCGAGCCCGGCGACCGTTTTGAAATCGACCTCCGCGACCTCAAAGACGGCCAGACCACCGTCACCTTCGACAAGGTCCTCCTCGTCTCCGGCGACGCCGGCGTGAAGATCGGCCAGCCCACCGTTGCCGGCGCCACCGTCACCGCCAAGATCCTCGGCCAGATCAAGGACGACAAGATCTACGTCGAACGCTTCACCCGCCGCAAGGGTTTCCATCGCCGCGTCGGCCATCGTCAGAAGTACCTGGCCGTACAGGTCGAAGCAATTAACGGGTAAGCGAGCGGTCAGGGGCCAGGGGTTAGAGTGCTATGTGAAAGCCCGCGATGAGAGTTGCGGGCTTTTTTTACGCGCTGTGGTGGTGGGTGGGGGGAGGGGGGAATAGATGCGGGCGCATGAAAAAGGCCCGTCGTGTTTCCACAACGGGCCCTTGGTTTCTTTGCTTGGGAGGGGGAAAGTTTATTTGTTGGACTGATCCATGATGAGATTCGCGGCCTGATTGCTCGGAACGTTCAGAGCGCCCAACGCGGTGGCGGCGGCGAGGTGGATGGCGGGATCGCTCTCGGTCTGCACGATCTTGATCAGGCTGTTGACCTGCGATGCGTCCAGCGTGTTCCCCGTGTGCTTGGCCGATTCTGCGAGGGAGGTGAGGAACGTGGCCTTGAGGGCGGCCTGGGTTTCCGAAGCGAGAGCCGCATTCGCGAGGGCCTTCTGCGCGTCCGCGTTGTTGAGCTGGCCGAGCACCTGGGCGCCCTTCGTGGCGACATTGCTGTCCTTGTCCTTGAGCGTGCCCATAAGGGCAGGGACGGCGTCGTTGATGTCATAGATCGACTTGTGATCGGCGGTCAAAACGCCCAGCAGATCGAGAGACGTCGCGGCGTACTTGGCTGCGTCCCCGGCTGACGTGGTGTTGGTCAGCGACCCAAGAACGGCGTCGGCCCCCGCATGGGAATCCACGACGGCGGGGTGCCCGTTTTCCGCCTTGTGCGGGGCCTGCTGATCCGGCGACGCGAGGATCACGACCTGCGTCTGGCCGAGCTTCGGCGACGCGTGCACGGCCGATTCCGCGGCGTCGACTTCCGTGCCGTTGGCGACGATGATCGCGACCGGGGCCGGCGCTTCCTTCGCCTGTTCAAGCGCTCCGCTCACCGTGTTCGCCGAAAAAACCGTGTACGGCGGATTCGCGGAGCGAAGTCCATCCGCAAGCTTGTTCCGGGCGTCTTCATCGGTACTGACGACCACTATCACGCCCGGCTGATTCGCATTAAGCGCTTCGGCCAGCACCGGCACCACTCGGAAATAGGAGGGGAACTCCACGTTCGGATTCGCGCGGGCAAGTGCGAACGCCGCATTGAACCGAATGTCGCGATCCGCCGAATTCAGGGCCCGAACGAGCGGAGCGCCGCTGGAATCCGACACCAGCCCGTTGATGCCCCCGGTGGCCTGAAGCGCGTCGATGGCGCGCAGCGCGAGCGGAGTGTCGTGGGCGTCAAGAGCTCGGTTGAGCACCGGGTTGACGTATACCGGACCGAACGCGCGGGCGTAGAAGTCAGCGGGCGGCTTGCTGGCATCGTGTGTCGGATCCGTCACGCCGGCGGGCAGCGTCAGCTCCCGACGAAGCTGGGCAGCCAGCCACAGCGAGATCGCCTGCGGATTGTTCTGGTCCAGCCGCAACGCCGATTCCGTGCTCCGCAGCGACATCACATCCGTCCAGATCACCGTCGGTACCGCCAGCGGCGAAACATTATTCAGCCCCTTGTCCCACACCCACACCGGGTTGGTCTTTTCATTCGGAAGCAGCGGCTGGTAGGAGGGCTTGCGGTCGTAATAGTTCTCTGCCGCCTTGAAGTAGAGAGATGCCGGTGACGCGGCGGCTCCGCCCGTCTTGTCGATCGACGCAATCGCCAAATCGACAGCGGACTTGAGTTCGCCCGTGGTGCTCGCATCGGCCTGAAGCTCGCGGAGAGCCGGCAGCGCCTGCGGATACCCGATCTCCCCAATGATCTTGACCAGCGTGATACGGAGATCGACCACCGGCGTCTTGAGCCCTTCAACCAGAGGCAGCAGCAGCGGACGGCCGACTTCGCCCATCATGCGGACGAGGTAAGGATGCAACTCCTTCTTGGAATTGTCCTGCAGGTACTCAATGTAAAGCGGCGCCGCGAACTGACCGGCCGCCTGGAGATGGTCCCGGGCGTTGTCGTACGCGCGTGGCCCGTTGCCCAGACGCTCAATGTCCGCGCGAATGCGCGCCGGATCTCGGGAAACGCTCCGATGCCCCTCTTCGAGCCGATCCAGAAGCTGCGCCGCCACATCCTTCAGGCCCTCGCGCGCCTGATCGCGAAGCATGATCTCCCGCGGATTGCGGCCATTGGCGGCATCCTCAAACGCGGCGAGAAAATCCTGCGGCGACGCATTGGCATTCAACAGCGCCTGCCCATTGGCCTTCGCCAGCTCGTCGTTGTTCACAATCGAATAGTGCATGAAGTCGTCGGCAAGCTGCTTCAGCGAACCCGTCGGAGCGGGTGCCGAAGCCGGCTCTGCTGCGGGTGCAGCCGCCGCTGGGGCCCCGGCGTCCTGGGCGTAAGACTCACTGGCGCCCGTCAGCCAGGCAGCCGAAAAGACCGCCGCGGAAAGGACCAGACCCGACCAGGTGGACCGCTGGAGCATAAAGCCTCCTGAGACGTTGTGGAGATGAAGGGACGCCATCCGACAGGGGTGCGACTCGCAGCACGATATGTGCCTTAAGGAAAGTTCCCGCCGCGTTTCGCAACCACGCCACGCACGCCGAATGAAAAAGAGACTGCACCCTTCTCACCCGACTGTCGGAGGATTATAAATCGTTCGCAAAACCTGTCAAAGGAATACTCTACGCGAGTATGGCCGCACATCTCGGCCCCACGACTGACCCGACCTTTCGTCGCTGCCGTATCATGTGCCGGCCCAAGGCACGTCATGCTTAACGGGGGCAAATCATGAGTTACGCCATCCGCATCGAGCGATTCGCCGGCCGACCTCTTGCCGTGGTGCGCCGGCAGGCGACCATGCAGCAACTCGCGACGGTCATCCCGCAGGCCTGCGGTACGGTCTGGAACGCGCTCCGCGCTCGGGGAGTGCAAGGTGCCGGTCGGCACGTTGCGGTCTACCTTGATGACATCATGAACCTCGAAGTGGGGGTCGAACTCGATGCGCCTATCGCGGCTTTCGGGGAAGTGGTTCCTTCGATGCTTCGCGCGGGGGAGGTCGCCACGACGACGCATCTGGGGCCGTATCAGCGGCTCGGGGAGGCGCACGAGGCGATTCAGCAATGGTGCGAGTCGCGGCAACGGGAGCCGGTGCGGCCGTGCTGGGAGGTTTATGGGCATTGGGTGGAGGAGTGGAATCAGGATCCGTCGAAGATTCGGACGGATGTGTATTACCTTCTCAAGACGGGGGGTTCGGCGACGTGATGGTAGGGGATTGGGGAACCGCGTTTTTGATAGCGCCAGCCGAAGATCCTCAGAATGGGGTGGGGAGCAGTGGCGTTTTTGCTTCAAAAACGCGAAGGTACTCAAAATGGTCGCCACCCCCTTGATGTGAGTAGTCAGTGGCCCCCTTGTGCGTGGGGTGGTGGGGGTGCACGGGGCTTGCGGGGGTAGTTTCTTGTTTGCGAAATGGGTTGAGATGGATGGAGCGTGGGGTGTGATTGAGGATGATGAGTGGATTGGCGGCATGGTTTCCCCCCCCGTGTTGGTGGACCTAATTTTAACCTAACTGAAAGTCGAAGGTCAAGGGAAATCGTAACTGTTTACCCTCCCCCCCGACGACGTAAATTGCCCACAAATGAACACAAATGGCCACAAATGCCCTCCCCCCCCTTTCCCCTTCCGCTCGGTTCATGCGGGAGTTGGAGAGCGAGAGAGGGTGCAACGAGAGCGGAGGCTGATCTCGGCTGCGGGTTGCCACGGCGCGGCCAGGGGTGGTAAACAGTTACGGGAAATTGGGAATTTGGGAATTTTTTCTTCCGCACCACCCTCGCCGCCGGCGCGGTCCTCTCCGTCGATGTCCGCAAACAATCCCGCGCCCTCGGACTGTCCCCGCGCACGCTCAACCGCGCCCGCGTCGATCTCGTTACTTCGACCCAACCACCAAACAGTGGCTCTGCCGTCTGCCGAAGCAATCCGCATGGAACAAATCACACAGTTCAAATCCTGTTGTCCCGACTTAAGTTCGAGATGGGCCCTTCGGAGAGAACGTCGAAGGGCTTTCTCATTGTGGGGACAAGAGTTACGCCATCGAGGCGGCCGTTCAAAAAGACGATTCCGAGGATTCGGCGCTTCGCTGCGTAGTCAGCGGTAAGCCATTGCTGCCTAATCGTTTGAGAAAGTTCAAAAACTTTTGAGGCGAACTCGGCAGTTTCGTCATGCGACCGATCCAGTACATCGAGTTGCAGTTTGATGGAAGCGAGACGGTCACGCATTTCCGTGTGCTTGCGGCCAAACGTGTCCTGGTCGATCTCCCCGGCAATCCGCATGTTGAGCAAGCGATCCTGCTGAGCGACGAAGAGGGTCTCTTGCCGCTGCAACTCGGCTCGTTGGGAGAGAGAGTCGGCCTGCATGTCTCGCGTCTGTGACGCCAGTATGAGGCGGAACCAGTCACGGACTTCTTCATCCTCAATCCTCATCTTGTCGAACACCGCCAGAACCTGCCGGTCAAGGTCGGCCTCTGTGACACGGATGCGCGGATGCCCATGACGCCGAGGCCGGCGTCGAGCTTGTTTCGCAAGGATGCCTGGCGGGCGTCTGGTGAAATTGAATCTCTTTCCACGCGGTTGCAGACATCGGCCATCGCCACCATGTATCGGTTTGCGAAGCTCATGGTCGCTGGCTGAACCTGCTGTGGATCTATATGGGCTGGATTTGCGGACTGGGAATTGCGCTGAATTGACGAGACGCCACGTGACAGGGAGGAACATCCGCTCGCGGCGACGGCGGCAAGCAAGATGGGGCAGAAGGTAAGCAGGGTTCACTTGTTCATTCGGGGTTACCTTCGGGGTTTACGCCCGCACTGGATGAAGAGGATGGCGCGTTGAACTGCAGCCGATACTGCTTCACGACGTCTTCGAGGTGGTCGTAGAAGGCATCGGCGCCCAACAGTTCCTGGAAGTGGTAGGCGGTTCTGGACTTGGCATTCATGACCTCTGCAACTACCAGGCGTATCCCTTTTGCTTTGACGTTTGCGTGTATGGACCGGAGCGTTTCCGCTGCGGAATAGTCGACGTTGTCCACCGCTGACCCGTCGAGGCAGAGCCAGCGCAGGGGCGGCTCCGTGGCGTTTGCGAGGAAGGAGATCTCATCCGAGAGCTGCTTGCAATTGGCGTAGTACGCGCTGTGGGTGAATCGGTAGATGACGAGGCCGGGCGCGGTTTGCGCGGCCGTGACGACTGGTTGCGGCTTCCAGCCGCCGGATTCGCCGGGAACGAGGACCGCGTTCTTGGGGTGATAGCCATAGCGGGTGTGTTCGATGAGCGAGAGGGCCATGGCGAGGAGGATTCCCTCTTTGACGCCGACGATCACGACGGTGAGTGCGGTGATCAGGGCCACCCAGAATTCGGATCGCCGTTGCTGGAAGACCTTTTTCATTGAGGCGAGATCGATGAGGCCGATACCGATGAGAAAGACGATGGCGGAGAGGGCGGCTTCGGGCATGTATGCCAGCGGCGCGGTGAGAAAGAGCAGGACGAGCAAGACGATGGTGGACATGACGAGGAGGGAGAGTTGGCTGCGGCCGCCGGCGTTGTCGACGATTTGGGTTTTCGTCGGGCTGCCGTTGACGACGAATGTGCCGGAGAGGCCGGCGCCGATATTGGCGAGGGCGAGGCCGATGAGGTCGGTGTTCTCACTGAAGCTTTCGCCATAGCGTGTGGCATAGGCGCTGGCGGTTGCGGCGCTTTGTGCGAGGATGACGATGAACATTGCAAAGGCGGTGGGCAGGAGCGCGGAGATGATTTGCCAGTTCCAGTCCACCTTGGGCAGACCCAGATAAGGGAGGCCTCCTGGGACTGCGCCGACGACGTGCACGTGCTTGTCGAGTCCGAGCGACCAACTGGCGAGGATGGCGCCGATCGCGGCGATCAATTCCCCGGGGATCTTCTTCGATATCTTCTTGAGAAAGATGATGGCCACGAGCACGGTAAGTGTGATGGTCAATTCGTAGCGGCTCGTTTGTCCGAGTTGCTGGAGGTTGTTCCAGAGCTTCCCGAGCGCGCCGTGGCCGCCGGGTTTGAGGCCGAGCATGCCGGCGATTTGGCCGAGAGCGACCTGGATGCCGACGCCGGTGAGGAATCCGATGAGGACGGTGCGGGAGAGGAAGTCGGCGAGAAAGCCGAGGCGCATGATGCGTGCGAGGATCAGGAAGCCTGCGGCCATCAGCGCCAGGACTCCGGCGAGCGCGAGGTATTGGTCGGAGCCGACGGAGGCGATTCCGACGAGGCCGGCGGCGAGAATGGCGGCCGTCGCGGAGTCGGCGCCGACGACCAGGTGCCGGGAGGAGCCGAAGAGGGCGAAGAGAGCAGTGGGGATGAGCATGGTGTAGAGGCCGGTGATGACGGGGGTGCCGGAGATTTTGGTATAGCCCATGACTTCGGGGATGGCGATGGCGGCGAGGGTGATGCCAGCGAGGATTTCGGAGGGGATTCGCGCGGCGGTGAACGGCAGGAGGCCCTGCAGGAAAGGAAAGGGAATGAAGGTGTGTCGGGTTTGTTTCATTTTTTTACTCGGCTCGGTGCGAGAGGATTCGCCCGGGGGGTTAGAGTTCTGACGAGGTTCTTATCTTCATCCAGTTGCCGACCCAGCGATTGACGATGGAGAAAAAAAGCCCGGTGGAGAGTCCGACCATGAGAGCCGCGGTCAGCGCCTCGAGCGGTGCGAATATCCGCCATGCGTGGGGCAGTGCGAGGTCGCCTGCACCAAGGGTCGTGTAAGTGCCTGCGGAAAAATAGAGGGAGGATCTGAAGTCGGAGATCAATCCTTGCCAGAAATAGAAGAGCCCCCAGAGGGTGATCTCGGCCAAGTGGGTAAGAATCAGCCAGCACGTCAAGCCCATCACCAGCGAGGTGACGGGCCAGAACTCGGTAGCGCGGAGCGCGCTCGCCCGGATAAGGGCCCGGATCAGCGCGGCGAACCCGATGGCATGGATGAACACGGTGAGAATCACGAGGAAACAGGCATAAAGGAAATCTTCAAGCATGTCAGTCCCGTCACGTTTTCAAATCAGAGTTCCACCTTGCGGGTCGGAATTTGACGGTGAGGCGTGCGCCGAGCACGGTTGCGGTATGGGCGTCCTGCTGGCTGGGATCGATGACCGGGATGTCGGGGGAGAAAAGGAGATGGGGGGTGATGGCGCATTCGTAGTAGCCCTCGAAGGCCTGGGAGTCGTGGAAGCCGATTTGATTGGGCGCGGGGCCAGGGGTGTCGCCGCCGCCGGGGAATCCGCCGGTTGGAGTCGGAGCGACAGGTCGCGGTCGGCGGGAGCCGTCACGCTGATGGGATCGGCGGCATACAGACTCGTCGCCACGGAGGTGGATGCGATGAGCACTGCAGGGGTCAGCAGAGCACCCGGAAAGCGTCTCGTGGGGGCGGAGAAGGGTTCGGATTTCATGATGTTCGTTTCCATTTACTGAAGCCTGTGGGGAAGGGCCGCACGCGCGTGTCCGCGCGTGCGGCCGGGTTGGTGTGGCTTGGGTGATAAGCGCCACATCAGTTGTGACCTTTGCCGGCTTCGGTTGCCTTTTCCATCACGCGGTCGAGGCTGAAGCTGCCGGGTTTCATGCGCGGGGGGAAATCGCGGAAGCTCTGCAACCACTGGGCTACATAGGCACTGGCGGGCGCCAGGACGAACATGCGTTCAGATGCCCAGAGTTGGTAGCTGATGGATTCGTCGGAAGCGCGTTCGAGTGGGTCCATACGCAAATTGGTGAGCATCGGCCAGCGAAGTTCCTCGAACGGCGATTCCCATACTCTGAAACCGACGGAGTTCTGCCGCAGGAAGGTGAGCTTCCAGTTGTTGTAGCGGAGCGCGGCGACGCTGCCGTCATCCGTCCAGTAGATGAACTCGTGACGGGGCGATTCGGCGACTTCGCCCTTGAAGAAGGGCATCAGGTTGTAGCCGTCGAGATGCACCTTGTAGGTCATGTCGCCGACCTGCTTTCCTTTGAGCAGATCTTCCTTCACGTTGGGATCGCCGGCGGCGGCCATCACGGTCGGGAGCATGTCTTCATGCGCGCCGATGTCGTTGATGATCGTGCCGGGCTTGATGACGCCGGGCCAGCGAATCAGGCAGGGAACTCGGTAGCCGCCTTCCCATTGCGTGTTCTTTTCGCCGCGGAAGATCGTGGTGCCGCCATCGGGCCAGTTCATAAACTCTGCACCGTTGTCGCTGGAATACATGACGATGGTGTTGTCGTCGACGCCAAGTTTCTTGAGCTCATCGAGCATAAGACCAATGTCGGCATCGTGCTCGACCATGCCGTCAGCATAGATGCCCAGCCCCGTCTTGCCTTCCCATTTCGGGCTCAGGTGCGTGAAGCAGTGCATGCGCGAGGTGTTGTACCAGATGAAGAATGGCTTATTGCCACTGACGGCTTTATCCATGAACTTAATGGCGCTGGCGGTGACTTCATCGTCGATTGTTTCCATCCGCTTCCTGGTGAGTGGGCCGGTGTCCTCGATCTTTTGTTTGCCGACCTTTCCGAAGCGCGGGTCATCGGTGGGATCGTCGACATCGGTTGCGTAGCAGTGCAGGACGCCGCGCGGGCCGAACATTGCCTTGAACTTCGGGTTCTTCGGGTAGTCGACGTTCTCCGGCTCTTCTTCAGCGTTCAGGTGATAGAGGTTGCCGAACCATTCGTCGAAACCATGAACCGTCGGCAGCATGTCGTTGCGATCGCCGAGGTGGTTTTTGCCAAACTGGCCGGTCGAGTAGCCGAGCGGCTTGAGCAGGTTGGCGAGTGTCGGGTCGGCGGCGGTGATGCCTTCCTTGGCGCCGGGCAGGCCGACCTTGGTCAGGCCGGTGCGGATGGGCGACTGGCCGGTGATGAATGCGGCGCGGCCCGCCGTGCAGCTTTGCTGGCCATACCAATCGGTAAAGAGCGCACCCTCTTTGGCGATGCTGTCGATGTTGGGCGTCCTGTAGCCCATCTGGCCCATGTTGTAGGCGCTGATGTTGAATTCGCCGATGTCGTCGCCCCACAGAATGAGGATGTTGGGCTGCTTCGCCGGAGCGGGAGCCTGGGCCAGGAGCGGTTTCGGGGCAAACAGCCCGCTCCCCGCGCTTGCCAGGAGCGCCGTGGCGCCGACCGCCAGCGCCACCCGGCTCAATCTGTTTCTGGTGACCATGATGACTTTCCTTTCGACTGAAAATGCGATGAGGGCAGGCCGGAACCGTTCCAGCTATTCGATCGCGTTCTCGCGAGCCCAATGAACTTCGCAGCGGAGCTGCAGGTGGTTGCCGCGGGGGCTGCGCCGGCGGTCATCGGAGTTCGAATCAGCCTCGTGCTGAGACGCGCCGAAGGATTTCCGGCATGTCCTTCTGAATTTGCCCGTAAAACCGTTTGAGTCCGGGGCAGAGGTAGTTCAGGCCCTTCTCGCCGTCGGGCGTTCGCACGACGCGGTGCTTCGGGCATTCGCCCCAGCAGAGTTTCGGGTGAGAGCATTCGCGGCAATATTTCGGCAGGGTTTCGCGCTTGGCGAAGCCGAAGGCTTTCTGCCGATCTGAATAGGCCATCGCGGCTTCGTGATCGGTTGCGATGTTGCCCAGCTTGTATTCGGGGTAGACGTAGTGATCGCAGGAGAAGACGTCGCCGTTGTGTTCCACGGCGAGGCCCTTGCCGCAGAACTCCGCGGTGACGCAGCGCTGGGAGGGCACGCCCATGGATTGCGCGACGGCCGTCTCGAAGAGGTCGATATGGATCTTGCCGAAATCGCGCTTGTACCAGCGGAATTGGTTCTGCAATTCGACGATGCGGCGGAAGGAATCGAGGCCCATGAGGGTCGGTTCGCCGCCCTGCCAGGAGAAGATCACCTCTTCGGCGTTTTGCGCCTCGATGTACTGGCGAATGTGCTCGGCGAGAAGGCCGACGGACATGCGGGAGCCCGCCGGCTGATGAAGCAGGTCGTCCTTGTGCAGGTAATAGCAGTAGGTGCAGTCGAGATTGCACTTCGAACCGATGGGCTTGACCATCGCGTGGAAACGGTAGCCCTGACCAGGGGCGAATGTTGGCGCGATTGGTCCGGCTTGTGAGAGTGTTAGGGTGCGAACAGCCTGCGTCATGGCTTGGTTTCTCCCGTTGAGTCGGTCTTTGGGCTGAGGGCAGCGCGGATCGCCTCCAGCAACTGGAGGTCATCGACAGGTTTGAGAAAGTAATTCGCGGCACCCAGATCGCGCACGCGTTCGGCGTTGCCTGGCTGGTCGTGACCGGTGATCACGATGACGGGCACGCCACGAGGCGCAATTTGCGCCAGGACCTCAAAGCCATTGGGGGTGGGCATGTGCAGGTCCAGGAGGAGGCAATCGGGCAACCGCGACGCGCAAGCGGCCAGGAGGTCCGCGCCGGTTGTGAACGTGGCGACATGAAAGGCGTGGGTCGTGAGCAATCGGGCAAGCGCCTTGCAGAAGCGAGGTTCGTCGTCGAGGACTGCGATATATATGGGAGATTTGGCCATATTGTTATGCAGCAAGTCTGTGCGGTGACCATGGCGATACGCCACCCGGGTGAAGTCTCGCTGGCGCGCGATTTCTGTTGCGAATCGCTCAACGGGAGGCAGATGCCGCTGATGCTGCCAGGCTTCCGCGGAGATCCGCAGAGAGGGAAGTGAGCATCCGCTGGTAGGCGACGTTCCACCCCTTCACTAGTGCGTCCGGCGTTTCGGCGGAGAGGGGTTCGACTTCGCGGTAGGTTTTCTGGAAGACGATCCGGGCGCCGCCGCCAGAGGCATCGATCAGGAAGAAGCGGGCTTCGATGGTCGCCTGCCCGGTTTTGCCCTGCGAGTAGTCGCCGTAGAGCGACGTCACCTCGGTGGCCAGGGCCATGTCGTAGTCGGCGGCGTTGCTCGTGGACACGACGGAGGCGAATAGGCCGGAGTTGCTCATCCAGGAATAGAGTTCGCCGGTCAGCATGCTGCCGGGCGGGGTGATGAAGCCGCTGTAGTAGTCGGTGGTGAACTTCGACTCGCCGGTCTTGTAAACGAACGCGGCGCCCTCGTAGGGACGGGACATCCGAACTGAGTTGATCCGCACAATGTGCTTGCTCGGCGCCGGGTCCTTTTCCGCGGGTTGGCTGACAGAGATGGCGTAAAGACTCTTCTCGGGATAGGGCTTGGACATTCCGCAGCCGCCGGCGGATGCCACGACGAGGGCCAATGCCGCCCACAAGGCTATCTTCACACGATTTGCTTTAATGCCAGTCATCACCGACCTCCGTTCTGAAGATGCGGCGGTGGGTCTCCGAAGAGCAACCGCGAAGGATTGCTCTTGGCGTCGTCCGTCACCGCTGCACCGTTCTCTGACAATTGCCTCAGACCTACTATGATTGCCTCAAGATCCTCACCCTCGCTGGCGAGAAGGACGTTCAGCTCGCGCATCGTCCGCCGCAGGTCCGCCGAGGCGGGGCCCGCATTGGTCGCGGTCTGGCTCAAACCATCGACCATCTGCTGAACCTTGGGATCGTGGACGATCTGGTCGATCCGCTCCATGGTGGTCCGCAGCCGGCCGGAGATCTTGGGCAAGTCGGCGACGAACGTTTTGAACTCGTCGCCTGTCACCGTGCCTTTCGCGCTGGCCACGGTGTCGGCAAGATCGTTGATGGCCTTGTTGATACTCGGGTTCTCCAGCACGTTCTTGGCCGCCGTGGTCGCCGCTTTCGCTTCATCGAGGAGAGCCACCGCTTTGTCGCGCAACTCCGCGGTTTTCAGGTTGATGACGGCCGTATCGCTGTCATTGATCAGCTTGTCGGCATCCGCCGCCATCTTGGGAATGTTGGCCTTCTTCACTTCCTGCAGGAGCGCTTCCACGCTGGAGACGATCTCCGTCATCGTTCCCGGGACGCACGGGATGTACAGGTTGTCCGGTTTCCACGGCGGCAGCGTCGCGGGGTACTGGTCCGGAGACAGATAGACAGCCGCTACATACGTAGGCCCCGTCAGGCCGGAGGATGTGATCCGGGCGCGGAGCCCCTTGTTGATCGCAGCGGTCAGATTCGCCTTTATCCGCTCCCTGGTCGTGGCAACCATCATGTCGCGCCGGATCGCCAGCTCCAGGACCGTGTACTTGGAGTATTCAGTCAACTTCGCGGGATCGTCCGTGCGATAACGCCAGATCGCCAGTTGGATCTTCGACACCTTGCCGATGATGACACCGTTCAATTTGACGGCTGAGCCAACGTCGAGCCCTTCCACCGACTCCGTGGTCGCCGTCTCCACGTTCACATATTCAGTGAAGTATGCCCCGGCGCCGAAGATCACGACTCCCGCCACCAGGAGCGCAATGCCGACGATGACGAAGAGACCCAATTTGAAGAATTTCGAATCGCCACTCATACGCGGCCTCCATTTTTAACCGGCGCCGCATGCGCCGACGCCGCGGCAGCCAAAGGCTCCTGCGACGTGCTGGCCTCACGGTTGAAGAATGAATGCACCCAGGGATTCGGATGGGAGTCCCGCAGCTTGTCCGGAGAGTCCAGAGCCACCATGGTTTTGACCGCCGCATCCAGCACGACCACGCGGTCGGCGATCCGGAAGATGCTGGGGAGTTCGTGCGTCACCACCACGAAGGTCATGTTCAACATCGCATTGAGATCCACGATGAGTTCATCGAGGTCGGCGGAAGTGATCGGATCCAGCCCGGCGGACGGCTCGTCGAGAAAGACGATGGCCGGGTCCAGTGACATCGCACGCGCGATCGCGGCCCGCTTCTGCATGCCGCCGCTGAGTTCCGCCGGAAGTTTTTGTGCGGCATGCTCCAGGCTCACCAGACGCAGTTTTGTCAGGGCGACCATGTCCATCATTTCGCGGCTGAGGTCGGTGTATTCCTCCATCGGCAGTCGCACGTTCTCCAGGACCGACATGTTTCCGAACAGGGCGCCGCCCTGGAATGCCACGCCGAACTTGCGCAGGATTCGCTCGCGGTCGGCGCCGGAGGAAGCCGCAATGTCCTCGCCGTCAATCAGGATGCGTCCGTCTGCCGGTTGATAGAGCCCGATCATGTGCTTGAGCACCGTGCTCTTGCCGCAACCGGAGCCACCCGCGAGGACCAGCACCTCGCCGCGATTCACGTCGAAGTTCACATCCTGCAGCACGGTCTTGCCGCCGTAGGCCGCTCGGAACCGCTCGACCTGGATGATCGCTCCGTCGTGAGGTTGTGATTTCGCCTGCGTCATTCCGTGCATCCCATGTGTGTCTGCACCGCTCAAATCCCGATGTAGTAAAAGACCACGCCCAGAACGGCGTCGGCGAGGATCGTCAATACGATTCCTGCCACCACGGCGCGGGTGGTGCTGTCGCCAACTGCGCCGGGGCCGCTCTTGGTCTGCATGCCGCGCAGACAGCCGATGGCGGCCACGATCAATGCGAATACGAATGCCTTAAACACGCCACCGAGAAAATCGCGGTACGTGATCGCGCCGATGACGGCGTTGACGTAGAAACTCAGCGAGTATCCGAGGGCCGCCATCACGATGTACGCGCCCACCAGACTCAGGAGAAGGCAGAAGACGGACAGCAGGGGGGTGACCAGCATGGCCGCCAGCACGCGCGGGACGACGAGGAAGCGCACCGGCTCCAGACCCAGGGTTTTGAGAGCCGCCAGTTCTTCAGTCACCTGCATGGTCCCGATCTCCGCCGCGAACGCGGAACCGGATCTCCCCGCCAGGATGATGGCGGTAATCAGGGCGGCCATCTCGCGGGCCATGGCGATCGCCACGATCGTCGGGATCATCGGCTGGGCGCCGAACCGCTCCAGTGGTGCGGCGGTTTGAAACGCGAGAATCAGGCCTATGAGCAGCCCCAGGAGATTCACCACGCCGAGCGCGTCGGCCCCTGCCTTCTGGGCGATGCGCAGGGTCTCGCGCACGCGGACCTTGTGCGGGTGAGTAGCCGCCCAGAACAGCGTCACCGTCAGTTCGCCCGTGAACGCCACCAATTGCCGCAGGTCCTCGATGATCAACCATGTCGATTTGCCCAACTGCGTGATTGATCCCGGCTGAGGAGCAGGCTGCAATTGCCCTGCAAGCGGATCCTTGAGGACGGACATATCCAGGAACCGCTGCTGCTCGGGCCGTACGCCCGTGAGCTGCATGCTCCCACCCTTTACCGCCACAGAGCGGCGAAGCTCGGCAAACAATCCCAGCCCTGCCCCGTCGCAATAGGATAGCCCCGCGACATCCACCGTCAGCTGCGCCGGCAGATTCTTTCGAATAGGTATCACCGCCTGGCTCCACGCCTCGGGCAGGGTCGTCGCATCCAATCGGCCCGCCAGCCCGACGCGCGCGTTCCCGCCCGCGTCCCGCGAGACGGTCACTTGAACAGGTGCTATTTCAGTCGTGGTCATGGAAGCTCCACCGTGCATGAACACCGCACCACATGGATGCGTGTATTCATCGCGAGGAGTATGTTCGAACGGATGAAGGCTGGATATTGCACTTTGGTGACATGTAACCAAAGTGACATATCTTGCGATATGCCATTCTCACACGGAAGAAATCACGAGTGGTGAGCGTGGCGCGGGCCCAGCGATTTATTTCAACGGCGGAGGGTGGACCAGGACAAGGCGTTCCGCGGCGCGGACGAGGTCCGCAACGGAGTCCACCCCCATCTTCTCCATCACCCGGGCACGATGCACCTTGATCGTGTGCTCGCCGATCCCGAGTGCCGCAGCTATCTGCTTGTTCAAGTGGCCTTTGACGACGTGCGCCATGACCTCGCACTCGCGCGGCGTGAGTCTGGAATAGCGCTGCTGCAGAATCGCAGTTGCCGAAATCACTTCGTGGTGTTCGGCAGAACGTTGCAGGGCAGCGCGCACGGCGAGCAAGAGTTCCGCATCATTGACGGGCTTGGTGAGAAAATCCTGCGCGCCGGCCTTCATGGCCCGCACACTCATGGGAATATCGCCGTGGCCGGTGAGAAACACGATTGGCACGAGAACGCCCGAGAGAGTGAGGCGCTCCTGCAATTCCAGTCCATTGACCTCCGGCATCGCCAGATCCAGGACCAGACAATGCGGCGATGCGGGTCGATACGACTCCAGAAACGACTTTGCCGAGGTGAAGGCATGCACAACAAAGCCCTCGGCTTTCAGCAGCCGCGTCAACGCCTTGAGCATGCCCGGTTCGTCATCCAGCAGGAAAACAGTTTCGTCATGGGCCGTCATGATTTGGTCTCCCGCACCACTGGCAACTCCAGATGCAAGGTTGCGCCCCCGGCCGCGGTGCCGGCAGCACCGACCGCGGTTGGTGGCGTTGGTTCCGCCCATAGTCGGCCGGTGTGAGCGCTGACGATGGAGCGGCAGATGGAGAGCCCTAAGCCCAGTCCGTCCTTTTTGGTTGTATAGAACGGTTTGAAAATGCTGTCCGGATCCGTGGACAACCCGCAGCCCGTGTCCGAAACCGAAACCCGCACCATCCCATTGAGGAACGCCGTGCTCAGCGTCAATCGCCGGCGCATTGGAGGATTTGCCGCCATCGCGTCACAGGAATTAAGAATCAGATTGAGGAGCACCTGCTGAAGCTGGATGCGGTCCCCTACGGCGTCCGGCAAGTTCTCTGCGAGGACGGTGTGAACGGTGACCCCGCGTCCAATGAGATCGCTCCGCGCGACGCGCAATACATCGTCGACAATGTCGTTTGCAGATAGCGGCTGCAGATCAATCTGGCCCGGTTTCAGCAGCGCGCGCAGCCGACGAATCACTTCACCGGCCCTCTGATCTTCGCTCACGATGTCCGCGAGAATGTCAGATGCCTCGGCGAGATCAGGCGGATTCTGCGTCAAGAGACGTTGGGCCGCCTGCGCATTGGTAAGAATGATTGCCAGCGGTTGATTGATCTCGTGCGCCAATGAACTGGACAACTCGCTTAGCGTTGTGACACGCGAGAGATGCGCCAATTCATTGCGCTGTCGTGCTATCTCTTCTTCTGAATGTTTGCGATCTGTGATGTCAATGGATGCCCCCAACAGCAGCCCTGGCTTCCTGCTGCCATTCGGGTAGACCTTGCCCCGGGATGAGACCCAGCGCTCCGTACCATCCGGAAGCTGCACCCGGTACTCCTCGGTATAGCCCGCATGGTCCGTCAGCGCTTGGCGAATTGCAGATTCCACCCGCGCCCGGTCGTCGGAGTGGATGCGTTGAATGAACATTTCGAACGTGAGCGATTGGCCCGGATCAAACCCGAAGAGACGGCGCCACCGTTCCGATGCCCAGAACCGATCGCGCGCGACGGTCCACATCCAGACGCCAAACCCCGCCGCTTCCGCCGCCAAGGTCATCTGCGCTTCGCTCTCACGGAGTTCATCAGACAATTGGGCAGCACGGAGTGTCTCGCGGCTTTTGTCGTAGCCCATCGCGACGACGATAAATAGATAGAAGACGCTCGCGGTAAGGGGTGCCTGCACAATCTGCCAGAGCACCAGCACCGACTGTACGACGCCTGCCATTGCAAAGACGATCAGACTTCCGCCCGTGATCAGCGCTTGCCGATGGTCGCCACGGCGCCACACCGCGATCGTGGCGTCCGTAACGAACGCAAACCACAGGAGGAGGCTCAGTTGTCCGAGGAGCATCCAGGGATTCGCTACCCCCTTGCCAATGGAAACTGTTTCGCTAAGGAAGCGGATCTGCTGCACCTGGGTCACTTTGAGGTAATTGAGGTTATCACCCACGAGAAAATTGAGACACAACACGAGGGTCCGCACGACACCGATGGACCAGGCAAGCCATAGCCGTCCGACACCCATATGCAGCCGCACAAATACGACGATGGAAAGAACGATTGCCCACGTGGGGACATGCAGCCAGCGCAGCGCCACTGCAAACGCGGCAGGAGTCTGGGCCCGCATCATTGCCAGCTCAATAACCGCATAAAAAGCGACGGCGGTGGACATGACGGAAAAAGAGAGATCGGCCCACGCCGTTCGTCGGTGGCACCAGGTCATAAAATGGATCGCCGCGATCGTCAGGCATGCAGAGGCAATCATCGACCAGAGAATGGTAACCCAGCTCATGCAATCAATTGTCACGTATGCCGCACGTTCGGGTCAAACGCGTGAGCCGCAAAGATTGTCAACTGCTTCCATGAGTTCGAGTTCAAATTTGCATTCTGTTTACTCCGCATGTTGCCGCGATGGGTTAAGGTATCCACTTCAGCGTTGAAGTCGCCAACGCCACTCGCATGGAATTCATCGTTGATTATCGCGTCCTGGGATGGCTACATGATCGTCCATTTCCACGGCGGCACCGTCATTACCGCCTCCAACCTCCACTGACACGACGCCACCATCACCCTCGCCCCCCATCGTTCTGGACACCTTCACCGGCCGCTGCGACTTCCCCGCTGATGCCACGGCCGCTTCGTCGAGGATGTCGTGTTTTGAGCGAAAAACGGGGTCAATCCCGGCATGCTTCTAATGAATAGTTCAATAGCCGTACTGTCGCCCCACATTGACGGGACAGAAAGTGATTCCGTACTGGATCATTGTGTGGATTTGCGGTTCACAACAAGCAGGAGGATGCCACTCACAAGGGCCAGACCGCCGACGATGGGGGTGATTGGGACGGTGTGCGTCTTGTCGACATCCGCGTGGACGGGGCCGACATCGACGACACGTTCACGAGTGGTATAGGTGAACCCCTGGTAGGCAAGACCAACTACGCCCAAAGCGATCAGAGCGACAGCAATAATGATACGGAGGTTCATGATAAGCTCCTTATTAGCTCCTTCACTGGCGTAAGGGAATGGACCGGGAGGGAATTCAACACAGAGCCGCAGGATCGCATCCTGCGGCTCTTGCGGGGCCAATCAGTGTGGCCGGCGTCTCCAAAGACCGGTGAGGAGCGAAAACAGGAATAGAACCAGGAAAAGGAAAAAGAGAATCTTGGCGAATTCCACCGCAACGCCGGCGACACCGAAAAAGCCAAAGAACCCGGCGATTAACGCGACGACCAGAAAGACCAAAGCCCAGTAAAGCATGGCATGCTCCTTACATGATAGAACCCCTGGGAATCCGAAAAACCGGGGCGGTTTGCGAGCCGCATGCAAGTGTGAGGTAGATTGATTCCGCAAACCGACCCGCTAAATCCGTTACAACAATCAGCGCAACGTATTGACCTTGATGTGGGCGCTGTCGCTCAGAGTCTTCCGGTCATCCAAGGTGAGGGTGGCGGTCACAACGGCGGTCCCGGGCTTATCGCTGGTGAAGATGGCAGTGGGTTTGTCCTCAAGGAAGTCCACAATGCCTTCCTTGACGGGAGTAACTTGGCCGAGAGTTAGTCGACCAGATGATTCTGGGATGCGTGCCAAGGGTGTTTTTGGATTTGACGAGCACTGTTGCGGATTCGTTGACGAGTATGTCGGATCGTGTGGCAGCGAGGTTCAACGAGGGGGACGAACCGATCGTGGAAGGGCTTTCGCAGCCTGCCAGAAGGAGGGCCAGCGCGCTGTCCACCATAGAGAAACGGGAAAGCGTTTTCATGGCAAGTCTCCTTTCAAAATGACGAGGTCCTGAATGAAAGCTCACCATATTCCTATGAATGGGAGGCCGAGGTGGTCAATCGGCAGGCCGGGAATTTCATGAAAAACGTTTTTCAGTGCACGCACTTACGCCGACGCAGAAATTCGATAAGGAGTTTAATCACGGGTGGTTACAAATATTTATTTTGACTAGTTTGTGGCGTGAGACTTTTTTCTAAATTATCGCGAATAGATTGTGAATATAGGTGTGATCTTGCGCCATTCATTCTGAATTCACCCATTCATTGATTCTGAGTTTTCCCGCCAATCCCTCCAAATTCCTATAGGAATCGGGAGGAGACCGCCATTGAAACAGACACCCTGGCGGTCTGGTAATTGGCGGACTCCCCACCCCCGACCCCACTCCGCCAATGACCCAATGCCTCAATCAAGCGCTCAGCCGCATGAGAAACTGCACCGGCCCCCGCATCGGCCCGCACGTCCGGCACCAGTACCGCGCCCCTCGCTGCGGCCGCTTGTGCCGCCAGTATTCCTTCCCGCACGTCGGGCACCGCGCCTCCCACCGCCCCCGCGGCATCACGGCCTCCCCCTTGTCGCACCGCTCCGCCTTGCACCCCAGATGCCGGCACATCATCTTCCACTTGGGCCCATGCCCCGCCTTCTGCCCCGCCAGCGCATGGGCAATCTCATGCAACACCGTGTCCCGCACGATCTCTTCGCCATTGTCTATCACGAAATACACGGACAGCTCGATCCGCCGCTGCTGATATCGGCACAGCCCCAGCGCCCGCTTCCGCCGATTCCACCCGAACGCCCAATCCCCAACCCCATGCGCCCGCATCAACTCCGACGCCAAACGCTCCGCGTGTGACATCTCCATCGGCTCCATCCTCACTTCAGGCTACTGACTTCTGTCTTCCAACTTCCGCCCTTATACCGGCAACGTCGCCCGAAGTCTCTCAATCACTCCCGGCAAGACTTCCAGCGCCCCGCGAACATCCGCTTCACTCGTCCGCCGGCTCAAACTGAACCGCACGGCCCCATGTGCCACCCGATCCGGCAACGCCATCGCCCGCAACACGTGACTCGGTTCCAAACTCCCGCTCGAACACGCCGCCCCCGCACTCGCGCACACATCCTGCTCACTGAGCAGCAGAAGAATCGCCTCCGCCTCCAGCCCGGCAAATCCGATGTTCGTCGTATTCGCCAGCCGCTTCGCCGGATCCCCATTCACATGCGAATCCGGAATGCGTTCCAGAATTCCGCGCTCCAGCGCATCGCGCAACCCCGCCACGCGCTCCCACTCCCCCCCATTCGCCAGCGCCCTCCCCGCCAATTCCGCCGCCACTCCCATGCCCACAATCCCGGCCACATTCTCCGTCCCCCCGCGCCGATCCCGCTCTTGCGGCCCCCCGCGAATCCACGGCTGCCACCGCGCCCCGCGCCGCACATACAACGCCCCCACCCCCTTCGGCCCATGAAATTTGTGCGCACTCACGCTGAACACATCGATCGGCAAATCCCGCAACGCAAACCCAATCTTCCCCACCGCCTGCACCCCGTCCACATGCAGTGGCACTGCATGCTCCCGGCAAATCGCCCCAATCCGCGCCACATCGAACAACACCCCCGTCTCATTGTTCGCCCACATGATGCTGACCAGCGCAACCTCCGCCCCCCGTTCCGCAAGCACGCCCGAAAGTCTCTCCAAATCCAGCGCCCCGCGGCCATCAACGCCAATCTCCACCACCGTATAACCGCTCTTCGCCAGCGCCTGCACCGGCGTCCGCACCGCGCTGTGCTCCACGCTGCTCGTCACAATGACCTTCCTCGCCCCCCCCGCCGCCCGCACCGCCAGCAGCCCATGAATCGCCGCATTATCTGATTCAGTCCCCCCACTGGTAAAAATCAGCTCGCGCACATCGCAGCCAAGGAGACCGGCCACCTGATGCCGCGACTTTTCCAGCGCCTGCCGAGATTCCTGCCCAAACCGGTGCGTGCTCGACGGATTCCCATACAACTCCCCCAAATACGGCAGCATCGCCTCGCGCACCGCCGGATCCATCTGCGTCGTCGCATTGTTGTCGAGATAAATCATCCCGACATTCTATCCCTTCGTGGTCCTTCGTGTCTTCGTGCTCTTTGTGTTTACGTCGTCGTTGTCGTCGCTCAAAACCCCCGCGTCTCCAGCAAATGCACCCAATTCCCCGCCGGATCACGCAACATCGCCGTCCGCGTCAGCCCCCCATCCGTATGCAGCACCTCCACGCTCACCTTGGCACGCTGCAGCTTCTCCATCGCCGCCCCGAAATTCCGAATCAAGAGCCCCACCTTCCCCAACTCCGCCCCGCGCTCCAGCACGATGCGCTGCTGATGATGGCGGAAGCGAATGACGTTTTCATCCGCCGCGACAAACGTCAGCCCCAGTATCTTCTCATAAAAATCCCTCAACGGCCGCCGCGGAACGTCCCCCGCCGCAAGCGTCACCTCCGCCACCGCCAGCAAAAGTTCCGCCGGCACCGCCGCCGGAACCTTCGTCATCAGGCGACCCAACGTAAATTCTCCCGTCGATTCCTGCGACACGATTCACCCTCACTTCACGCCCACCCCCGCGCCCCATCATATGTTCGGCGCCGCACAATTGAACGGCAAGAAAAAAAGCCCGCCGCTTTTCCACGACCGCCCCCGCAATAATCCGCCGCTTTCGAAGTTAATGAATACATATTGACGCCCACTTCCGGCGCGACTAGCCTCCGCAGTTCGCGGTCTATCGCATCTGCCACAACTCCTTTGCCGGCTCCCACAGGAGGAACTCTGTGACACGAACCCTTCTCTCCATCGCCGCCGCCTCCCTTCTTCTCTCCGCCGCCAGTTGCGGCGTGAAGGCCACTGACACGCAGCCCGCCTCCACCATGACGGCAAAGTCCTCCAACTCCTACTCCTGGGGCGAATGGCCCGCCGGAAAAGACCCCAGGGATGTTGGCAAAAAACTCGTCCAGAACTTCCTCGACCGCACCGGCAAAGGTGTCTCCTCAGTCGACTACCGCCCCAAGAGCCTCATCTACCCCGAAGCCTGCACCGCCTACGGCTGCCTCCGTTTCGACAACTCCGTCGGCGACAAGGAACAGCTCGACGCCCTCCTCACCAAGTATGCCGCCGAAGTCGGTGAGCCCGGCACCCCCGGATCCCGCATGCTGAAACCTTCCAACGAGGACGCCGAAGTCTGCGCCATCGTCCCCCTCGAAATGTATCTCATCACCGGCAAAGAAGAGTACCTCTCCATCGGCAGAGAATATGCCGACGCACAGTTCGATCCCCAATACGCAGCCGATCACTTCAAAGTCAAATCCGACGACTACCTCGCCAATCCCAAGAACGGCGGAACACACCCGCCCACCGGCCTCTCCTGGCAGACACGCTACTGGATCGACGACATGTTCATGATCACCGCCGTCGAGCTCCAGGCGTACCGCGCCACCCACGAGACTAAATACCTCGACCGCGCCGCCCTTGAAATGACTTCGTACCTCGACAAGCTGCAGCAGCCCAACGGACTTTTTTATCACGAGCTCTCCGTCCCGTTCTATTGGGGCCGCGGTAATGGCTGGTTCGCCGTCGGCATGGCCGAAATGCTCACGGACCTCCCCGAAAATCACCCGCAGCACGCCCGCATTCTGGAAGGGTATCAAAAGATGATGGCGGCCCTGAAGCAGTTCCAGGGCCCCGACGGCTCCTGGCACCAGCTCATCGACGACCCCACCGCCTGGGGCGAATCCTCCTGCACCGCCATGTTCACCTTCGCCGTCGCCCAGGGCGTCCGCCACGGCTGGCTCGATGCCTCTTACAAGGAAAACGCCAGAAAAGGCTGGATCGCCGTCACCAACTTCCTCGACAAAGACGCCAACATGACGGAAGTCTGCATCGGCACGAACCGCAAGAACGATCGCCAGTTCTATCTCGACCGCCCGCGTGAATCCGGCAACTTCCACGGCCAGGCCGCCGCCATCTGGGCCGCCTGGTCAGTGCTGGATCAGCAATGACTTGATGACAACGAACAAGAACCCCACGCCCAGGGATTGCAATCCCTGGGCTCGTTTGTGCGCTCATCCGTTGAGCTTGGCTTCAAGTTCTTCCCAGCGCGCGTACAGCGCGGCAACCATCTCCTGCGCGGCATGCGACTTCGCGCAGGCCTCCGTCATCTTCGCGCGATCCGCCATCACGGCGGGATCGTCGATCGCCTTCTGCCATTTTTCGACCTCCGCTTCGGCGGCCTGGATGGTTTCCTCCATCTTTTCCCATTCGCGTTGCTCGTTGTAGTTCAGCCGCTTGTTGGGCGATTTTTTTTCGGCGGGCTTGGCAGCAGGAGCGACCTCGGTTCGCGTCTGGGCAGCAGCCTCGCGCTCCGCGGCAAGACGCTGCTTTTCGAGCGATTCAACCCAGTTCTCGTACTGCTCATAATCAGTGATGATTGCGTGATTGCCGCGCCCGTCGAGGCCGAGGATTTCGGTGGAGAGGCGGTCAAGCATGTAGCGGTCATGCGTAACCAGCACGAGCGCCCCGGGGAATTCAGCGAGGCTTTCTTCGAGCACTTCCAACGACGGAATATCGAGGTCGTTCGTCGGTTCGTCGAGGATGAGAACGTCGGCAGGCGTGAGCATGAGGCGGGCGATGAGCACTCGCGCCTGTTCCCCGCCGGAGAGCTCGCCGACGGGGCGGTCGAGTTGTTCGTAGCGGAAGAGAAAGCGCTTGGCCCAGCTCGAAACGTGGATGAGTTCGCCGTTGTAGACGACGGAGTCGGTGCCGGGGGCGAGGGCTTCTTTGAGGAGGAGTTTTTTGTCGAGCTGTTTGCGCTGCTGATCGAAGAAGACGGTGCGGAGGTCGGCGGCGCGTTTGATGGTGCCGGCGTCGGGTTCGAGGCCGGCGGCCCCTCCGACGAGGAGTTTGAGGAAGGTGGATTTGCCGGAGCCGTTGGGGCCGAGGACGCCGAGCTTGGTTTTGGGGGAGAGGATCAGGTTGATCTTGTCCACCAATTTGCGATCGCCCATGGTTTTGCAAAGGTTGTGGGCGGCGAGGAGCTTTTTGGTTTTGCGCTCGGTGGCGGAGAATTCGATCTCGACGGCGCCGTCCTGGGCGTTGCGGAACTGAAGCTCGGCGAGGTTGCCGAGGAGTTCGTGGGCGTCGTCGATGCGGGCTTTGCTCTTGCCGCGACGGGCTTTGGGGCCGCGGCGGAGCCAGGCGACTTCCTTGCGGGCCAGGTTCTGCAGCGTTTGCTGTTCCTTGGCCTGTGCGGCGAGGACGGTTTCGCGGCGTTCGAGGAAGTCGGAGTACGTTCCGGGAACGGAAAGGTAGCCGTCGGCATACATGCTGTTGATTTCGATGACGCGATTGGTGACGTTCTCGAGGAAGTAGCGGTCGTGGGTGATGACGACGTACGCAAACTTCGACTGGTTCAGCAGTTTTTCGAGCCAGAGGATGCCTTCGAGGTCGAGGTGGTTGGTGGGTTCATCGAGCAGCAGCAGATCCGGTTCGAGCAGAAGTTCGCGGGCGAGGGCGAGGCGTTTGCGCCAGCCGCCGGAGAGGGTGGAGATTTGGACGTCGTGGTCTTCGAAGCCGATCTTGGAGAGGATGATGGCGGTGCGGGTGTGTTTGTCGAGCTCGTCGGCGTGGTCGTGCTGGAGGGCGAGGAGGAGTTCTTCGGTGGGGGTTGCGGCGGTGAATTTGTCTTCCTGGGGGAGGTAGCCGACCTTGACGCCGCGGCGGGCTTCGAGGGTTCCTTCATCGGGATGTTCTTTGCCGGCGAGGATTTTGAGGAAGGTGGATTTGCCGGCGCCGTTGGGGCCGAACATGCCGCAGCGTTCGCCTTCGTAGAAGCCGAGGGTGATGCCGTCGAATAGGGGGCGTGTGGAGTAGGACTTGGAGAGGTTTTGGCAGGTGAGAAGGAGGGACATGCGGGTCCTTGAACGGATAAATGGCCACAAAAAACACGGACGACACGAAAGCGTGTTTGGTGTTTGGGGCTGGGACTATGCCCAGAGCGCCTCATGGTAGCGGAATGGGGGGAGGGAGTCATTGGGGCGATTGAGTCATTGAATCATTAATGATTGTTTCGCGATGAGAATGAATGGCTCAATGGCCCGATGACATTCACTTCTTCTCTACGCTGCTGAGGCCGATGTTGCTGATGGAGGGGCCTTTGCCTGCGCCGGGCGCGGTGGGACGCGGCTGCAGGATGCTTTGGAGGGGATGGCCGATGGCGATCATGATGCCGGCGCGGAAGCGTTCGGACGTGATGAGCAGGACGAAGAGGCCGATGAGGGGCCAGGCGACGAATCGCCCGTAGAGCAGGAAGATCTGGAAGCGCGCGACGTGCTCGCCGGTGACGTGGGGCTCGATGAGGCGGAGCAATTCCTTGTAGCTGTAGATGACGCCGGGGATGGGGAAGTCGCGGGCGAAATATTGCCAGGGCAGGAACATGAAGAGGAGGAGAATGGACCAGATGAGGCCTTTGGTGATTTGCGCGACGCCGGGGGCCTGGGCGACGAGGACGACGAGGAGGGTGATGAAGACGACGATGGATTGGCTGGCGACGGCGATGAGGGCGGCGAGCTGGGTGACGGGCACGGCCATCGTGTAGATGGTGTCCCACTGGTTCCGCACGTTGAGCTGCCGGCTTTGGACGCTGCCTGGGTAGAAGGGATCTTCTTCGACGGCGACCACAGGAGAGGTGGCGGCGGGAGTGGAGCCCACCTTCTCGGGGCGCATGTTCTTGTAAGGCTGTTGGGTCCAGCACATGAGGGCGAACCCGACGAACTGCATGATCACGCAGGCGAGCAGGAGGAACCCGAGCCAGCCGCGGGCGGAGCGCAGGGTGCGGAGAGCGACGCCATAATCACTATAAGGATGAACGGGTGACGGCATTTGCCATGAACCTCCTGCCAAAGAGCCGATATAGTCTACCAGAGTAAAACGTTGGGAGCATCCGGATGCGAGAATTGGGGAGTTGAGCGAAACTTTTCGTGGATGCGGGCGTGGTTTCCAGTAGGAGTCGAACATGAAGAATTGCGGATGGATTGTTGCGGCAATGTGCCTTGCGGTGATGAGCGGGGTGGGCGGGATGGCCGCGAGGGGCGAAAAGGGGGCGGATGCGGCGGAAAAGCGGGCGATTGAACCCAAGCCGCACATGCAGCTTCCGCTGGGGCAGCGGGCGCCGGAGATCCTGGCGAGCACGACGGAGGGGAAGGTGGTGACGCTGGCGTCGCTTCGGGGCAAGCCGGTGGTACTGGAGTTTGGCAGCATCACGGATCCGTGGTTCCGCGCCCGCGTTCCTGCCGTGGAAAAGCTGGCGGAAGCGTACGGCGACAAGGCCGCGTTCGTGATTGTCTATCAGCGCGAATCTCACGCCGCCGATACGCCGGACGCGATCGAAGTGAACGCGGCGGAGGGTTTTGCCGTGACCAGGCCGACGACGCAGGCGGAGCGCGTCAAGCTCGCTGAACAGGCGAAAGATCGCCTGCATATTGAGAACGCAACGTTGCTGGTGGATTCCTGGAGCAACACGAGCACGCTTCGGTATGGTGGGTATCCGAACATGGCGTTCGTCATTGACGCCGCAGGGAATCTGCAGGCGGGATACCCGTGGATGGATCCGAAGAAGGTGCAGGGGGCGCTGGATGCGCTGCTTGCGGGCAAGCCTGTTCCGGAGGATCTTCGCGGGCCGGTGCATTCGCGCAACGGGAACAATGATTTCGCAGACGTCGCCATGGACATGACGGGCAACGCGCAGGGGGCGAAGCTCGCCACGGTGCTCGACAAGATGCAACTGACGGAAGAACAGCGCAAGGCGGTTCTTCCGCCACTGCTGGAGTTTCTCGCGGATGTCCGGAACTTTCGCGAATTGCGTGGAGGCGGTCCGGCGGGCGGGAAGGCCAATGCCGGCAACAATGCAACGAGTCAGCCCGCCAGTGCCGGTGTGAAGGATGTCTCGGCGGATGACATGCAGAGCGCGATCGAAAAACTCCGGGCGAGCGCCAAGAAGTTCAAGGATGCCTGCAAGGCAAATCTGCCGGAGAAGGATGCTCAGCAATTGATGGATGTGTTTGACCAGGGCCCCGCCCGGCGGCTGTTCGCGGATAATTGAGGGATCAGACTTTTCCGATGACGACGAGGCCGAGTTCGTCCGCCCGTTTCAGGAGCCGCTCTTTTTCCAGCATGATCGTCCGGCCCACTTCCAGGACGAGCGCGCCGCCGCCGTGCTGATGGAGGTTCTCCACCGTCGCCACGCCGACGGTGGGCACATCGAAGCGCATGTCCTGGTTGGGATTCGCGGCCTTGCAGAGCACCCATCCCTTGCGTTTGCAGAACTCGCCCGTCCGGTGAATCAGCCGGTCGGTGCCTTCGATGGCCTCGACGGCGATGATTTCGTGTTCCTTGCAGGTGAGCGCCTGGCCGATGAGGAGTTCGTTGATACGCTTGAGCAGTGGCCAGGCGAAATCGATATCGACCTGCATGGCCGCCGAGGGCTGGGTTTTGGTCATCACTCCTTCGGTTGCGAGCGAATCAGGCACGTAAGGCCTCCCGTCAATAAGTTCGATGCCGCCGGACGCGAGTTCGTCGGCGAGCGCCTTGAGCAGAGTTGCGGTGCGTTTGTCGTGCTTTACGCGCAAGAACCAGACGCGAGCGGTGCGCCAGTCGGGCAGGTAGCGGAAGAGGTGGAAGCGTTCGTACATTTCCGACTTTCCGACGCGGCCGACCATGACGGCCTGGGTGCATCCTTCGGCTTTCAACTTGCGGATCCATTGGTTGAGCCGGAGCAGGCCGACTTCGTGGAAGCGATCGCAGAGGGGGCGCAGTTCTGTCATGCGGGCCTGTCCGGAGAGCGCGGTGCAGATGACGCGATGGCCGGCGGCTTTCATTCCGCGCGCGGTTTCGAGAGGGAGTGTTCCCTGGCCGGCGATGAGGCCGAGGGGATTTGCACCGCGGTGAGAATTTTCGCCGATTTGCGACATGCGGGACATTGTGCGAAGTAGGGGGGGGATTGGCAACTTCGGTTGGGAGTTCCGGCTTCAGGCGGCGTTGTGTGTGGAATTGCGCGCACAATGCCGCCTAAAGGCAGGACTCCGAACGTTCGACGCCGGCCATAAGGCGCATTGCTTTTTCCTGGGTGGCGTCGGCACGGGAGAGTTCGCCGACGATGCGTCCTTCGCGCATGATGATCGTTCGCGAGGAAATCGCCAGCACCTCGGGGAGTTCGGAGGAGATGACGATGATGGCGACGCCGGAGGCCGCAAGGTCGTCGAGCAGGTGATGAATGGCGGTCTTGGCGCCGATGTCGACGCCGCGCGTCGGTTCATCCACAATCAGCAGCCGGCATCCGCGTGCTAGCCATTTCGCAATCACCACTTTCTGCTGGTTTCCGCCGCTCATGGTCTTCACCGGCGCGGCGAGGCTGGACGTCTTCACGCGCAGCCGGCCGAAATAATCGGTGGCTTCGCGCCACTCCGCCCCGTGCCTTAGAAAGCCCATCACGCTGAGGCGATTCAGCAGCGGCAGCGAAAAATTCTGCCGGCCGCCCATGTTGAGGACGAGTCCCTGCCGCTTGCGGTCCTCCGGCACCAGGCCGATGCCGCGGCGCATCGACGTGCGAATGTTCCCCAGCGGAAGGGGGGTGCCCTCGAGGAGAACCGTGCCCGTCGCCCGGGGATCAAGGCCGAATAATGCTTCGGCGACCTGGCTTCGGCCCGCGCCGACCAGGCCGGCGAACCCGACAATTTCGCCGGCGCGCACCTGAAACGAGACGTCGGTGAATTTGCCGGGGCTCGAAAGCGTCTGCACCTCGAGAATGAGATTGCCGTCACCTGATGGCGTGTACTGCGGAAGATAATCGGACACGGGCCGGCCGATCATCATCTGCACGACCTTGTCCTGGGTTCCGGCGGGCCATGCGTTTGCCTCCTGGCGCAGCGTGCCGACGTACTTGCCGTCGCGCAGAACGCTGATGGCATTGCAAAGCCGGAAGACTTCCGGCATGCGGTGGCTCACGTAGATCATCGTGACGCCGCGTTGCTTGAGCGATTCGATCAAATGGAAAAGCTGCTCGGCCTCCCGCTCGGAAAGCGAGCTTGTCGGTTCATCGAAAACCAGCACGTTGGCGCCGGTGCCGATGGCGGAGGCGATCTGCACGACCTGCTCCTGCGCGGTGGTGAGGCTCGACATCGGCCGATGCACATCGAGTTCCACGCCGATCTGGGCGAGCAGCGACTTCGCCCGCTCGACCATTTTCCGGCGGGACACGAAAACGCCGCCGCTGGTCGGATATGAACCGAGGCTGAGATTCTCCGCGATGCTCAGATGGGGGCAGGATGCGAGTTCCTGGTGCACCATGCCGATGCCCTGCGCTGCGGCATCCGCGGGGGAATCAATGTGCACATGCTTTCCGTCGATCAGAATTTCACCGGCGTTCGGCCGGTGCACGCCCGCCAGCGATTTGCCGAGCGTGCTCTTGCCGGCGCCGTTTTCGCCCATCAGCGCATGGCAATCCCCTCGCTCTACGGACAGCGACACGTTTGAGAGCGCGAGGACCCCGCCGAAGGTCTTGGTGATGTTTCGGAACTCGAGGAACGCCATTGCCCGCCGCCTTCAGTGATTACTGGCCCAGCCACTTTTTCCAGTTTGCGCCGTATTCCTTCGCGTTTTCCTTGGTGATGACCTGCAGATTGTCGATCACCTTTCCATTCGCCGGCTCCTTCGCTTTCACGATCTTGTCGAGAAGAATCTGCACAGACTTGTAGCCCCAGCCGTAGCAATCCTGCGCCAGAAGCACCTGGACGTGTCCGTCTTCGAGGTAGGTCAGGCAGGGGGGGAGCGCATCGACCGACACGCACTTCACCGTCCCCGGCTCCCACTTGAGCGCATCGCGGGTGAACAGCGGCCAGCCGCCGATGAACCCCCATCCCTGAATCTCCGGATGGGCATTCTGCTCGCGCTGAATCGCCGCCGCGGCTTTCTCCGGCGTTTCCTCGTGATACACAATGTCGATCAATTTGATATCCGGGTGTTTGGCAAATTCTTCCTTCATCCCCTGCGTACGGAGCCGCAGGTTGGGCGCCGATTCATTTCCCGCCAGGATGGCCACGTTGCCCGAGTTGTTCATCTGCTCCGAGAGGTATTTCGCCACCTTCTGGCCGCACGAAGCATCATCTGTGCCGTAGAATGCGAAGCGCTTCGACCTGGGCGAGTCCGAATCAAAGCAGACCACGGGCACTCCCGCATCGACCGCCTTGTCGATCGCCGGCGCGCAGGTGTTCGCGTTCGAACAGCTGACGGCGATCCCGGCCACGCCGGATTGCGCCAACTGCTCGATCGCCTGCGCCTGCTTCTGCGCATCTTCCGTCGGCGGCGTCTGAATGTTGATCTCGATGGTGACGCCGTACTGATCGCCTAGTTCCTTAGCCGCCGCCTTCGCGCCTTCATGCGCGGCCTGGAAAACCGGATTGCTTTGGCTTTTCGCCACGATGCCGAGGATGATCTTGGGCTTGTCCTGCGCCCAGGCGCCGGAAGCCAGCGAGAGTGCGACACTTGCCGCAACCAGGAGAGAACAGAGCCGCATAAGGTTTCCTCCAGAAGAAGTGTAGTCGTCAAATCACGCGGCGACGGCCTTTACCCGAGCCGCCCGCCGCGCCTGCAGATAGGTGCTTAGTTGATCGACGGCGACGGCGAGAACAATCGCCACACCGAGGATCAATTGCGTGTCTTCCTTGACCACTTCGATTTTTGTAAAACCCAGGTTCAAATGGCCGACGACGAAGATGCCGTCTTCGATGAGTTGCAGCACGAGCATGCCGAGGACCGCGCCAAGCGCCGTCCCGCGTCCGCCGGTGAGACTCGCACCGCCGACGACGGCCGCGGCAATGACGGCCAATTCGTATCCCTTCCCGGTGTCGGTCGCCGCCGATTTATAGAATCCGCAATTGAGCATTCCGGCGACTCCCGCACACAGCCCGGAGAGCGCATAGACCCGGAGCTTCACCCAGGGGAGCCGAATGCCGCTGAATCGTGCCGCTTCTTCATTGCCGCCGACCGCGTACGTCTGGCGTCCCCACACGGTATGCCGCAGATAGACCCACCCCGCCGTGAGGCAGAAGAGCATGACAAAAATCGGCACGACGCCCAGCGATTCGATCATCTGCCCGCCATAGCGGGAGTACTTCAACTCGCACGCCACGAAATGATCCGTGAATGCCGCCGGCAGGGGGGTATCGCCGAACGGCTGGCTCGCCCCATACGCCACGCCGAGCTTCAGCGAGATCCAGCGAAAAATGCTCAGCGTCGCCAGCGTCACGATGAACGGATGCATTCGCAGCCCCACCACGGTGATGCCATTCACCAGCCCGCAGAGCAGCCCGACGCCCAGCGCCGTGCCAATTCCTACCAGCAGCACCAACGGCGCCGCCGCATCCGCCGGTAATTTCAACAGTGCCAGCGCCGTCACGAATGACGACAACCCCATGATGCTCCCCACCGATATATCGATACCACCAGAGATGATAACGATCGTCTCCCCGATCGCCATGATCGCCATCCAGCTCATCACCGTGAGCACGCTGTTGACGATGTTCGACGTCCGCAGGAAACCGTTCTCCTGCACCTGGCGGAACGGCATCATCACGCCGTTGACATTCTTGGGCAGCAGCGTGAGATTCACCGGCCGGCTGGCACGCCAAAGAAAAAGGCTCAGGAGCACGATCACGACGATCAGCCCCATTTCCTGCACTGCCGGAAAACGATGCTTTTTTCGGTTGAGCGCTGGGGTCTCAACCGGCAAACCTGACATAAGTTTTATTCCCTGCTTGTTTGAAATGGTGCGACACACGCTAACGCACCGCGTGCGTCTCCTCAACTACATTCAGATAACTTTGTTTGTTTTGACATTAACATCGGAGGAAATCTTATTGCGAGACGTGCGTAACCCCCTTACAATCTCCGCCCTATACAACTCCTACCCGGAAACAGCCTTGGCGAAGGCAGTTTCCGGGTGACGCCTCCCGTGGCGGCTCTTTTTCCTTTCTTGAGCCCCCGGCGTCTTTGACAGTTCCTGGATTTTGGAAACGAGACCCATGATGCCCATCACACCCGTCCTCGGCCATCTTCTCACGCTGGCGCAGGACACAATTCCCGCCAGCGTAACAAACGCTGTTTCCACCGCCACCGCTCCCAGCCCCCACATCAACCTCGGTTCAATCGACTACGTCGTTCTCATTGTCTACTTCGCCTTCGTCATCGGCATCGGCTTCATTCTCAAACGTTTCACCAAAAGCTCCGAAGACTTTCTCAGTTCCGGCCGCTCCCTTCCCGCCTGGATCTGCGGCCTGGCCTTCATCTCCGCCAATCTCGGCGCCCAGGAAGTCATCGGCATGGGCGCCAATGGAGCCAAGTACGGCATCATGACGTCCCACTTCTACTGGGTTGGCGCCATTCCCGCGATGGTCTTCATCGGCGTCTTCATGATGCCCTTCTACTACGGCTCCAAAGCCCGTTCCGTTCCCGAATACCTCAAGCTCCGATTCGACGAAAAAACCCGCGGCTTCAATGCTTTCTCCTTCGCCTTCATGACCATCTTCTCCTCCGGCGCCTCCATGCACGCCCTTGCCGCGCTCCTTCATATCCTCCTCGGTTGGGATTACTGGTTCTCCCTCTTCGTCTCCGCAGCGATCGTTCTGGTCTACATCACCATGGGCGGCCTTACTTCCGCCATTTACAACGAAGTCCTCCAGTTCTTCCTCATCGTCCTTGGCTTCGCTCCGATCGTCTTCCTCGGCCTGAAGAACGTCGGCGGTTGGGATGGTCTTGCGCATTCACTTCAGGACGTCGTTGTCCATAATCGGATGGCCAACCCCGCCTCCGCAGACCGTTTCCCCGATGGCGCCCTTACCCATTCCTGGATCAACATGGGCTCTTCTCACAATCCCATGGGGGTCGACTGGATCGCCATGACCTTCGGCCTGGGCTTCGTGCTCTCCTTCGGCTACTGGTGCACTGACTTCCTCGTCGTCCAGCGTGCCATGGCCGCCAAAACGATGAACGCCGCACGCAACACCCCCATCATCGCGGCCATCCCCAAAATGCTCTTCCCGGTTCTCGTCATTCTTCCCGGCATGATCGCAATCGCCCTCCAGGTGAAATCCGGCGGAACCTTCCTCCCCCTCACCGCCGATAAATCCGGACCTGACTACAACATGGCCACGCCCATGATCCTTGCCAAGTACTTCCCGGCAGGCATGCTCGGCCTGGGACTGACTGCACTGATGGCTTCCTTCATGTCCGGCATGGCGGGCAACGTCACCGCCTTCAATACCGTTTTTACCTACGATATCTACCAGGCATACCTCGTCAGAGGGAAGTCCGACCACCACTACCTCAACGTGGGTCGTGTCACCACCGTCGTTGGTATTTTCGTTTCTCTCCTTGCCGCTCTCGTCGTTCGCAACTTCGACAGCATCATGGACTTCCTCCAACTCGTCTTTGGCTTCGTTAACGCCCCGCTCTTCGCGACATTCATGCTCGGCATGTTCTGGCGACGCACCACCGGCCATGGCGCGTTCTGGGGACTCCTCCTCGGCACTGTAGCCGCGGCTATTCATCACGGTCTGACCGTTCCCTTCTCGGCCATCGTCGATGCTGCAAAAAACCTCAAAGTCGCGATCCCTAACGACTTCGCTGATGCTACTCCGGATGTTCTGGCCAAGGCCGGCGGAATTCATGGCGGATGGATTCACATCGTTCACGCGTACCCCGTCGACATGGCCCAGAATTTCTGGACCGCCATCTGGGCGTTTCTCACCTGCTTAACGCTCACTGTACTCATCTCTGTCGTCACGCCACGCCTCAAGACCGACGAAGAGCTCAAAGGTCTCGTCTACTCGCTTACTCCCAAGATCAAAGACCACGACCTCCCCTGGTATAAGCAGCCCGCCGTTCTCGGCGTGATCGTTCTCCTCGCGACGGTCGTTCTGAATTTCATCTTCCGTTAATGAGGTCGCTGTCGTATCCGTGTTCTTCAACGTCTTTGCAAGGAGTTCCTCATGAGCGGCGGAATGGGCGGTATGGATATCCGCACCCCAATGGGCCTTATGTTCGCCATCATCGGTATCATCATTGCCGTCTTTGGCATGACCACCAGCGGCGATCCCATGTACGACAAGCACTCCCTCGGCATCAACATTAACCTCTGGTGGGGCCTGGTCATGGCGGCCTTTGGCATCGTCATGCTTGCGATGGCGCTTGCTGCCGGAAAGTCCAAGAGCTGATCGCCGGCCCTTGTAGGTCTTATGCCTAAAAAGCGCCCGCCATTCCCGGCGGGCGTTTCCTTTTTGCCCTGAAAACTGCCCTCCCACGCTCTAGATCGGCGTTCAACCCGCTCAATGATCCAGAAAACCCCCTCCCTCCCTACGCATTTCACTTAATCCAACCTAAGCGCCCCTCCCTATTTCGCTCACTGCTCAGTTAGACGAGAATACTTCCTGCTGATGGTTATACATTCGGAGTTCCGGCCGTTCGGAGTTCCGCCTTCAGGCGGCCCCCGCTGACGCTCCGGACGGATAACGCCTCCTCAAGGCGGAACTTCGAACGCGCCCACGCTGAGGATCACGATGAACAGCTTCGCCAGTCTCTTCTATTCCCTCTTCCCCCCTCAATCCATGGCCCTCACCTGCGTGGTCCTCGCCATCGTCGCGACCACCGGTATGGCCCTCGGCTCCATTAAGGTCAAAGGCATCTCCCTCGGCATCCCCGGCGTCATGTTCACCGGACTCATCTTTGGCCGCCTCATTGGCATCTCCCGCCTCAGCCTGCAGGTCATCTTCTTCATTCGCGATTTCGGCCTGATCCTCTTTGTCTATGCGGTGGGCGTGCAGGTCGGACCCGGCTTCGTGGCCTCACTTCGCAAGCGCGGCCTCCCGCTCAACCTCATGGCCGCCGCCATCATCCTGCTCGGCGCCGCCACTGCCGTCGGCATCGCCTACTCCACCGGCACCGACATGAAAGCCGCCGTCGGCCTCTTCGCCGGCGGCACCACCAACGCCCCCGCCTTCGGTTCCGCGGAGGAAGCGCTCAAATCCATTCACCCCTCCACCATGCCCGGCACCGGCACGCCCTCCCCCGGCTCGATAGAAGCGGCCAATATCACGCTTCCCGCCTTCGCCATCGCCTATCCCTTCGGCCTCGTCGGCGTGATCGTCGCCATGGTCGTTTTCCGCTTCCTCTTCCGCGTGAACCCGCAGGCCGACGCCGACGCCATCGCCGCATCCGAGAAAGGAAAAGCCAGCAATCTTGCCACCATGAACATCGAAGTCGCCAATCCCAATCTCGACGGCCTTCCCCTGCGCGACATCCCCGCCCTCGACAAATCCACCGTCGTCGTCTCCCGCCTCCATCACCGCGGCGCCATGAAAATCCCCACCCCGGAAACCACCATCCACACCGGCGACGTCCTCCTCGCCGTCGGCGAACCCGAAGAAGTCCACGAATTCCAGCTCATCCTCGGCAAGCCCTCCGCCATGGACCTCCGCGCCCTCCCCTCCAATATCACCACCCGCCAGATCCTCGTCACTCGCCGCGACGTTCTGGGCAAAACCGTGGACGAGCTCAATCTCCCCAGCAAACTCGGCGTCGCCGTCACCCGCATCTCCCGCGCCGGGCTTGAATTCACCGCCGTCGGCGACCTCGCCCTCCAGTTCGGTGACCGTATCCGCGCCGTCGGCGAATCCTCCGCCCTCGACGCCGCCGCCAAACTCCTCGGCGACTCCGCCCGCGAACTCAACCTGCCCCGCCTCCTCCCCATCTTCGTCGGCATCCTCTTCGGCGTCACCCTCGGATGCATCCCCATCCTCCCGACCTCCATCACCAATCTGCCCGCCCCGGTCAAGCTCGGCCTCGCCTCCGGCCCCATGCTCGTCGCCATCATTCTCTCCCGCATCGGCCGCGTCGGACCGCTCATCTGGTACATGCCGCAGTCCGCCTCCGGCCTCCTCCGCGAGCTCGGCATCGTCCTCTTCCTCATTGCCGTCGGCATCAACGGCGGCGACGGCTTCTTCAACAAACTTGCCACGCCCGAAGGCTTCTACTGGCTCGCCTACGGCGCCATCATCACCCTCCTCCCGCTCCTCCTGGTCGGCCTCTTCGCCCGGATCTTCCTCAAAACGCATTACCTGCACATCTGCGGCCTCCTCTGCGGCTCCATGACCAGCCCCTCCCTCGCCTTCACTCACACGATGACCACTTCCGAAGCCCCCGCCGTCGCCTTCGCCACGGTGTACCCGCTCTCGATGATCATGCGCGTACTGGTGGCACAGTTGATGGTGCTCATTTTCGTCAAATAGCTCCTTGCAAAAAACAACCGAGCCCGCGACATTCTCAGCCGCGGGCCCAGTGTCTAATCTCCCCAGCAAAAAAATCACCTCATCGCCACGGTCACCGTCTTGACCTCCGTGTAATTCCGCAGCGCGTATTCGCCGAGTTCGCGCCCGATGCCGCTCATCTTGAATCCGCCGAACGGTGCCGCCGCATCGAACACGTCGTAGCAGTTGATCCACACCGTCCCGGCCTTCAGTTCCGCGGCCAGACGATGCGCCTTGCCGATGTCGCGCGTCCACACCGCCGCGGCCAGGCCGTACATGTTCCGATTGCCGCGATCGATCACCTCATCCACATCCTTGAACTTGATGACCGACATCACCGGCCCAAAAATCTCCTCCTGGCAGATCTTCATGTCATCCTTAACGTCCGTGAAAACCGTCGGCTCAATGAAGTACCCCTGCTTCCCGACGCGTCCCCCGCCCGTCAGCAGATTCGCCCCCTGCTGCTTGCCCGAGCCGATGTAGCTCATCACCCGGTCAAACTGCTCCTGCGACACCTGCGGCCCCTGCGTCGTCTTCATGTCAAACGGATCGCCGACACGCTGTTTCTTCACGCGGGCGTGCAGCTTGTCGACAAATTGGTCGTACACTTTACCTTCGACAAACAACCGCGAGCCCGCGCAGCAGCACTGCCCCTGGTTGAAGAACAACCCGAAGAACGCCCCTTCAATCGCCGCATCCATGTCCGCGTCCGCAAACACGATGTTCGGCGACTTCCCACCCAGCTCCAGCGTGACGCGCTTCAGGTTCGTCGCCGCGGCCGCACGCATGATGATCTTGCCGACTTCCGTCGAGCCCGTGAAAGCGATCTTGTCCACGTCCGGATGCTCCGCCAGCGCCGCCCCAGCCGTTTCGCCGAAGCCGGGCACCACGTTGATCACGCCCTCGGGAATGCCCGCCTCATGCGCCAATTCCGCCACACGCAGCGCGCTCAGCGGCGTCTGCTCCGCCGGCTTCAGCACCAACGTGCACCCCGTCGCCAGCGCCGGCCCCCACTTCCACGCCTGCATCAACAGCGGGAAATTCCACGGAATGATCTGCCCCACCACGCCCACCGGCTCGTGCCGCGTGTAGCAGAAGTACGGCCCGTTGATCGGAATCGTCTTCCCCTCAATCTTGTCCGCCCAGCCTGCGTAATAGCGGTAGCAATCGATCGTCAGCGGCAAATCCGCATTCATCGAATCCGCCAGCGGCTTCCCATTGTCCAGCGTCTCCAGCTTCGCCAGTTCCTCCTTGTGCTCCTCAATCAACTCCGCCAGCCGATACAGGCAACGGCCCCGATCCCGCGCCGTCATCCGCCGGCGCCACGGCCCCTTCTCAAACGCATTCCTCGCCGCCGCGACCGCCTTATCAATATCCGGCTTCTCCCCTTCCGCCACCTTCGCAATCACCTCCCCGTTTGTCGGGTTGATCGTCTCAAACGTCCGCCCGCTCGTGGAGTTCATCCACACCCCGTTGATCAGCATCTTCGTCTGCCGGATCTTCACCGGCAGTTCCGCCGACTTCCCCTTCCCACCCTTCTCGTGTTTCTCGTTTTTCGCGCGTGAGGGCGCAGAAGACATCGTCGTCATTGAAAGCTCCTCCGGAATAGAAGTGAACGAAAAGAAATGATGGTCCGCTAGCAACCCGCACGATACCCCCGGCCCATGGCACAAATCAATCCTTAAATCGACCCTATTCCCCACATTTCCTCGTCAACCCGCCACCCCCTGCGTATCCTGATGATGGCCACCGGCATCCAAACCCCGGAGGCCAAGGAACCCATGAAATACCTTCTATTGTTGCTTTCCATCACCACACCCCTTCTGCTTGCCGCCTGCGACTCCAAAACCGCCGGCAGCGCCGCAATTACGGAGCCATCCACCATGCCCGCCAAT
The DNA here is from genome assembly GCA_035524355.1 of Phycisphaerae bacterium. Lineage (GTDB taxonomy): Bacteria > Planctomycetota > Phycisphaerae > WQYP01 > WQYP01 > DATKPA01. The sequence continues at coordinate 92,616 of DATKPA010000108.1, forward strand.
TCCCAAACCGCCAACGCGTTCCCAGTCACCCACACCGACGCCGAATGGCGAAAAATACTCACCCCGGAGCAATATGCCGTCCTCCGCGACAAGGCCACCGACCCCGCCTTCACCGGCAAATACGACAATTTCTACCAGCCCGGCACCTACTCCTGCGCCGCCTGCGGACAGGAACTCTTCACCTCCGACACCAAGTTCAACGCCGGCTGCGGCTGGCCCGCGTTCTATGCCGCCAAAGCCGGCGACAAGGTCAAACTCGTCACCGACAACTCCTTCGGCATGCAACGCACCGAAGTCCTCTGCGCCCGCTGCGGCTCCCACCTCGGCCACCTCTTCGACGACGCCCCCCAAACCCCCACCGGCCAACGCTTCTGCATCAACTCCACCTCGATCAAATTTGTCCCCGCGGCGAGCACGCAGCCGGCGGCGAAGAAGTGAGCGGGATTCAATCGGCGCCGCAGCGACTTTAAGAAGAAAAGAATCAAACCACAGAGGACACCGAGAACACAGAGACGTTGTCCTGGAGAAGCATACGCTTCGTCGTTCCTCTGTGCACTCTGTGTTCTCTGTGGTTTATCTCGTTAGTGCCCCTTGATTAGATCGGCGTTGCGATCCCGAGCAGCTTCCAGCGCAGCATCGACAACGCCATCTGTGATGCACGAAGGCGGATGCCCTTGCGGTCGCCGGGGAAGATGAAGCGCCTCGCCTCGGTGCCGTCGGGGCCGGCCATTGCGATCCAGACCGTGCCGACGGGTTTTTCCGCCGTCCCCCCGTCCGGCCCCGCGATTCCCGTCGTCGCCAGCGCAAAATCCGTCTCCGAAAACTTCCGCGCACCCTCCGCCATCGCCCGCGCCACCGGCTCCGACACCGCCCCATGCTCCCCAATCAACTCCGCCGGCACTCCCAACTCCTCGCTCTTCGACGCATTCATATACGTCACCCACCCACGCATGAAATACGCTGACGACCCCGCCGTATCCGTCAGCAACTTCCCCAACAATCCCCCCGTGCAACTTTCCGCCGACGCCACGGTGCACTTCTTCTCCTTCAGCACCCTCGCCACCGCGCTTTCAATCGTCTCCTCATTCTCCCCGAACACAATCGCCCCCAGCCGCGACAGCACCTCCTGCCGCACCCGCTCCGTCATCGCCGCCGCCTCCGCCCGCGTTGCCGTCGCATAAATCCGCACCGACACAATCCCCTCATTCGCCGTCGTCCCCACCAGCAGATTCCCCCCTCCCGCCCCGCCCCCCCCGCGCACCATCAAATCCTTAATCGCCTCCCCAATCACCGACTCCCCGCGCCCAAACGTGTTGATCTTCCACACCGTCGTTACTCTCTCCCCCGCCATTTCCTTCAGCGCCGGCAACACCGACTCCGTAAACATCCCCCGCATCTCCGCCGGCACCCCCGGCATCACAAATATGTTCGTCCCGTTCCGCACCACACGCATCCCCGGCGCCGTCCCCGCCAGATTCTCAATAATCACCGCCGAGTGCGGCCGCAGCGCCTGCAGCCGATTCGACGGCGACATCAGCCGACTCCGCGCCTTGAACCACCGCTCAATCTGCACCACCGCCTCCGGATCCTCCACAAGCTCCTCCCCCAGCGCATCCGCCAGCGCCTGCCTCGTCAGATCATCCTCCGTCGGCCCAAGCCCCCCGGTAATCAAAATCAACTCCACCCCCCGCTCCAGCCCCTCCCGAATCGCCGTCACAATCGGCAGCAACTGGTCCGGCACCGTCACGTGAGCCGCCGTCGCAATGCCCACCGTCGCCAATTGCTGTGACAACCACGACGCATTCGTATTCGCCGTCAAACCAGAAGTCAGTTCATCCCCGATCGAAAGGACCAGTGCCGCCATAATCATCACCTCTCATAAACGCGACGATTGTAGCGCCAACCCCCGCAAAAAAGAAAAAGCCCTCGAATTGTCGAGGGCTTCTTTGTTGGTTATGGCTGGAGGTTTAGCGGACGACCGACCGGCGGCGGAGCAGGGCGAGCGCGCCGATGCCCATCACGCCGAGGCTTGCCGGTTCCGGCACCGCTGCGCTGGGAAGGGCGACGGTGGCGGCTTCGATGCCGATGTTGGGATAGCCGGTGCCGGTGCTGCTGAACTGCTGGCCGGTAAAGGTGAGGACTTCACCCACGGAGCCGACGACATCCAGCGTCAGCACGCCCGCGTGAACTCCCGCCTGGTTGCCGCCGGTGGTGGTATCCCACGCGGTGCCGTCCGGGAGAACGCCGTTGGAACTCCCCGACGTGTAAAGCGGCGTGCCCGATGTCGTTTCGCCGGTGCCGAGGTACGCGGAATAAACTTCGCTCGTGTTGTAGCTGGTGAGATACAGTTTCACGATTTCTTCCGTTTGGGTCAGGGTGAGGGTGAGGTTGGTGGAAGCGGCGTTAGTTCCACTGATGTTGGCGTTTGAGCCGTTGGAGTGTTCGCGGGTGGAGGCGTAGTCCTGGCTGATGACCGTGCTGCCGCCGCTGAGATAGCTGACGTAGAAGCCGGAGGTGCCGGCGTTGAACGGGGTGGAGGCGCCGAAATAGCCGGTGCCGCCGGGATAGCCGCCGACAGGTGCAATCAGGTTGCTGAACTGCGAGCCGGAGGCTTTGGTGGGGTTGCCCGTGGTGCTGCTGCCGCCGGCCGTTCCGGTGGAGCCGCCTTCGAACTGGATCCAGTCGAGATTGGTTCCGCCACCAGTGAGATCCAGCGGAGACGTCGACGTCGTGGCAGGCACGGCTGAAAACGTGCCCGTGATGATGTCGGCCTTCGCCTGCAAGGGCAGGGCAACCGCGGCGGCTGCGAGAAGACCGAAAACTTTGGTGTGACGACTGAACTTCATGTACCTCTCTCCGTAACTAAAACGACTATGTCTGTCCACGTACGGTGGCAAGACGAAATGAACTTTTCGCGCGAGGTGACAATTCCTCTCGCGTGTTACCTGATGCGGACTGCCGTGTCGGTGCGATTTGAAATGCTTCTTCAAATATAAACTGCAACCGGGCAAGGGCAAGCGACAGACGGGGCCGTTGTTGGCGCTGTCCTGGCGTGTGAATCTCCGGCCCTGTCGTGTTTTCGTACAACCCATCTTGTTGTGGTCCAAAGAGATAAGCAAATGAAAATGGTTTTCGGACCTGTTGCGCGATGGTATTCCTATATATAAGAATCCAATAACTTACCGTCCCATACAGGTTGCAAATGCTCAGCAATTTAAGCTGGGCAACTTCTTAAGAAATCTGAAATAATTATCGCATCCGAATGAATGCGAAGAAGAAGGATCAATTCATACATCGAACAACGTTGATGTTTCCGCAGTTCGGCCGGGCTTGGTGGAGTGCTTTTCGATTCCCAACTATTCCTGCCCCCAATGGGGGGAGGCCGCCATTGAGGCACACACCTTGGCGGTCTGGTATCCGGTGGCCTGCCAGGGGGCCATTTTCACCTATGTCCCCTCGGTCGATTTTTGATTCCCCCCTCCCCCTGCGCGCTGTATAGTCCCTCTGTGGCCCCGCGTATCGGCTCTGGCGGGCTCTTGTCCGCCTCACTTCCTGCCGATCTCCACGAGGCTCCCATGGGAAACTCCCGGTTTCCCGAAAGGAGCGTTTCTTATGCCCTCTGTAGGTTCCTACCGGCCCGGTGACATCCGCAACATTGTTCTTGTCGGACATGGCGGGGCCGGGAAAACCACCCTCGCAGAAGCCATGCTGCATCGCTGCGGGATCATCACACGCATGGGCGTCGTCGACGAAGGCAACACCGTCTCCGACTTCGAGCCCGAAGCCAAACAACACAAGCACTCCACCTCCACCACCCTCCTCTTCGCCACGCATCAAGGCAAGGAAATCAACCTCATCGACACCCCCGGTTACCCCGATTTCATAGGCCAGGCGCTTGCTTCGCTTCCGGCCGTTGAAACCGCGGTCATCGTCGTCAACGCCGAGACGGGCATCGAAACCAACACCCGCCGCCTCTACCACGCCGCCGGCGAAATGGGCCTCTCCCGCATGATCGTCATCAACAAAATCGACAAGGTCAAAGACATCGGCCAGGTCGAAGACCTCGTCTCCACCCTCAAGGAAACCTTCGGCCCGGAACTCCACTGCATCAACCTCCCCAAGGACTACGGCCGCGATGTCCTCGACTGCTTCGACCTGGACCGCGGCGCCACCGACTTCGGCGACGTCAAGGCCATCCATCAGGAAATGGTCGAATCCGTCGTCGAAATCGATGATGCCGAAATGGAGAAATACCTCTCCGGCGAAGACATCCCCCCCGGCGAACTCCGCCAGTACTTCGTCAAATCGATGAACGCCGGCCACGTCGTGCCGATCCTCTTCGCCGCGGCCAAGAACGAAGTCGGCATCGACGACCTCCTCCACATCCTCGTCGAAGACCTCCCCAGTCCCGAAAACTCCAAGTGCAAACGCCTGAAAAAAGCCGAGGAAACCGTCGAAGTTCCCTGCGACGTCGACAAGCCGCTGCTCGCCCACGTTTTCAAGGTCACGACCGACCCGTACGTCGGCAAGCTGGCGATGCTGCGCATTTTGCAGGGCAAGATGGACAGCAACACGATGTTCGTCTGCGGCGACGAGAAGAAATCCCACAAGACCGGGCACGTGCTGAAAGTCGAAGGCCGCGATCATCCCGAGCTCAACACCGTCTCCTACGCCGGCGATATCGTCGCGCTGGCGAAGGTTGAAGAAATCCACGTCGACCAGATCATCCACGAGCCGGGCACGCCCAACGAGTGGAAGCCGATCACGCCCAGGTATCCCACGCCGATGTTCTCGCTTGCGATCGAACCCAAGAGCCGGGGCGACGAAGTGAAGATCTCCGGCGCTCTTTCCAAACTCGCCGAGGAAGACCCGACGTTCAAGCACACGCACGACCCACAGACGCACGAAATCGTCGTCCACGGCATCGGCGATCTCCACCTGCGGATCGTCCTGGAGAAGATGAAGAACCGCTTCAATCTGGAAGTGCTCACGCATCCGCCGAAGATTGCGTATCGCGAGACGATCACGAGCAAGGCCGAAGGGCATTACCGGCACAAGAAGCAGACCGGCGGCGCGGGCCAGTTCGGCGAGGTCTATCTGCGCGTCGAGCCCCTTGATCGCGGCCAGGGCTTTGAATTCGTCAACGACGTTTTTGGCGGCACGATTCCCGGCCAGTACATCCCGAGCGTCGAGAAGGGCGTGCACGACATCCTCTCCGGCGGCGCCATCGCCGGTTATCCCGTGCAGGACATCAAGGTGATCGTCTACGACGGCAAACACCACCCTGTCGATTCCAAGGACATCGCCTTCCGCACCGCCGGCAAATACGCCCTCAAAGACGCCATCACCAAGGCGCGCCCGGCGCTGCTCGAACCGATCGTTAATATGGAGATTTCCGTTCCGGAAAGATTCGTCGGCGATATCACCGGCGATCTCAACGGACGGCGCGGGCGCATCAACGGCGTCGACACGTTGCCCGGCGGCATGTCGAGCATCCGCGCTGTCGCACCCCTCGCCGAAGTCATGACCTACAACAACCAGCTTCGCAGCGTCACCAGCGGGCAGGGGAGTTTCGTCATGGAATTCAGCCATTACGATGTTGTTCCTCCGAATGTGCAGGCGAAGATCGTCGCGGCCTACAAGCCGAAGGAAGAGCCGGAGTAAACCGATAGTCAACAAATACTGGTCGGATCATGCGGAGCGGCGCTCGGCGGAGGGCGCCGCTCCTTCTGCATTAACGGGAGAGAAACCCTCCCCTGTCCGACGTTCTCAGATCCAAATGAAACGGCATTATTGGTCGCTACGAATTCTTCCTCGAGGAAGCCGGCGCCACTCGTCCCCCTTCTTAAGTATGTTTGAGCGCACTGAGCACCATTGCCGAATCTGGAATTATGGGTCTCGCGTCTGTGCGCCATTTGTGAATCGCTGCCATCCCATCTAAACCACCCAAGTTACCCCGTCGATAGTTCCCACGTGCGGAGAGAGTTCGCCCGCGTTCTTTCCGCCACTCGTTTTTCGCGCTGTCGATGGGGCAGTCGATGGACCGGAAAAAGAGTGAGGGCGAGCCCGCTGTTCGTGGAGGCACGAACGGATAACGGTTCGCTGCACCGTCGGCCTGCTTGTGGTGAGGCGTATGGTCCTTTCCTGGTTTTCAAGTCGCGTGAATCCGATCGCCGTCGACATCGGCACGGACACGATCAAGCTCCTCCAGGTCGAACCTGGCAAGGACGGGCAGAACCGCCTCGTCGCCGCCACGTGTGAAGTGATTCCCGACGAAGTCCGCGCCAAGCCCGTTGAACGTGACAATTTCTGCGGCGAAGCGATCCGCAAAATGGTCAACGACGGTTTCCGCGGCCGCCAGGTTGTGACCTGCCTCCCCTCCAATCAGATGGCCGTGCAGCACCTGCGCATGGGCAAGATGAACGCGGAGGAGCTGGTCAAGGCGCTCCCCTTCGAAGCCGCCGGAAAACTCCCCTTCGATGCCGGCCGCGCCGTCCTCCGCCACACCATCGCCGGCGAGGTGTATCAGAACCAGGAAGCGAAGCAGGAAGTGATCGTGATGGCCGCGCCGCGGGATGTGGTCGATCGCCACCTCAATGTCCTCTCCAAAGCCAAACTCGAAGTGGTCGGCATTCACGTCGAACCGACGGCCCTCATCGAATGCTTCGGCCATCTCTTCAAGCGCAAGGGGGATGAAAACATCAGCACGCTCTTCATCGACATGGGCGCGGGCTCGACGCACGTCGTGATCGCCCACGGAAAGAGCATGGTCTTCGCGAAGCACATCCACATTGGCGGCGACCTGTTCAACCGGCGCGTCGCTGAGACGACCGGCCGCGACATGGCCAAAGCCCGGGAGCTGCGGATCCAGGTGACGCATCGGCTGGTGCAGGCGCCGCGGCTGCCCGCCGGCGTGGTGGCCATCGGTGGTGACTCGCAGACGCATCCGCTGGGAAAGCAGAACGGAACGGTATATCCGCAAGGCGCCAGCGAAGAACAGATGAACGACGTGAAGGCCGCGCTGGCCGAGCCTCTCGCGCAACTCGTCACCGACCTGCAGATGTGCCTGCGGTATTACGAAAGCATTTTCCCCGGCCGCTCCGTCGATCGCGCCATCTTTATCGGTGGCGAAAGCCGGCATGTCGCCAACTGCCAGGCGATCGCGCAGCGGCTCGGCGTGCCGGCGACCCTTGGCGATCCGCTCGCCCGTCTCGTGAAGGACGAGGTCGCCAAGACCACCGTCGATCTCCGCCAACCGCAACCCGGCTGGGCGATTGCCGCCGGCCTGGGAATCGGGCTGGTTCCGCAATCCAACGAAAAGTCCGAATGAAGAGGTCCGTATGAGCCAGATGACCAATACGTCCATGAATTTCCTCCCCGAGGATTACGTCGAGAAGCGCCAGGCGGCGCGGACGGCGGTGATCTGCGTGGGGCTGCTGGTGGTGGTGGTGAGCGGGATTGTCGCCACCTGGTGGTACAAGGAGCACTTTGAGGCCAAGAACATCTACGACTACGAAGCCCGCGTGAACGCTCAGTTTGAAGAAGCGAACAAGCAGATCCAGGAAGTGCAGGAAATCGACCGCGAGAAGGCGAAGATGATGCAGAAGGCCGAGCTGACGACCATGCTGATGGAAAAAGTCCGTCGCAGTGCGCTGCTTGAAGAACTGGCCCGGCTGCAACCCAGGGGCGTCAATCTCGTCAGCCTCGAACTCAAGAGCCGGGAAATCATTCCTCCTCCCATGAGCGAGGCGGACAAGCTTAAACGTACGCAGGCGGGTCTTCCGCCCGAACCGGAGAAGCCCCCCGAACTGGAAGTGAAGCTCGATCTGACCGGCACGGCGGTGACGGACGGACAGGTCACGCAGTACGTCGGCGCCCTCAACAAGAGCTCCCTCCTGAGCGACGTGAACCTGATATTTGCCGAGGAAACCAAGCGTGGCACCGGTGACGATGCGGAGACGTTCCGCAAGTTCCACGTTGAGATGCGAATCAACCCCAAAGCGGATCTGCGTCAGCTTTCGGGCAGCGATTCCGTTACCGCTGCTGCCAATAGTCAGTGATTCTGTTGTAAGGAAAGGCCGGCCTGCCGGAAGGTGAGATATGCAATTTGGACCGCGGACATTCATATTCTTCATGCTGTTGCTGGCGATGCCGGTGGCGGCGTACTTCATGCTCTTCAAGCCGCTCGACGTGCATCTGCAGGACATCAAGGCGAGCACCGCCGAGAAGAGCGAGAAGCTCCAGGAACTCGCCGACAAGCTCCAGAAATCTCCCACCAAGAACATGGAGACGGAGATTCAGCAGCTCCACGAAGTCGTCGCGTTGCTCGAGCACAAACTCCCGCCCGCCAAGGAAACCGAAAACGTCTACAACGACGTCTGGAACATGGCGGTGAAGAATCACCTGAACATCAAGAGCGTTCGCACGAATCCGGTGGTCGAAAAATCGAGCTACAGCAGCCAGTCCATCCGGATGGTCATCACCGGCCCGATGAAGGACGGCTTCTACCCGTTCCTCTCCGATGTGGAGCGGCAGTTGAAGCGCCTGACCCGCATCACCGACATGACCATCGAGGCCGCCGAGAAGAACCCGGGGCAGGTCGCAGTGGACATGACGTTGACGGTCTACTTTGAAACCGGCGAGAAAGGGGCGGTGTCGCAGTGACCCAGGAATGGAATAAAACAGAAGAAGATGATGTGCAGATGCCTCTCGGCGTCGGCGGCGAGGGCGAAGCCGAGTACACCGGCGGCGACAGCAAACCCAAGGTGAACGGCCCGACGGTCGTTCTCTTTGCCGCCTTCGCGGCGGGCCTGCTCGTGATCTATCTCCTCGGCATGCAAAGCAAGCCGCGGACGGCGAGCGCCGATCAGCTCGCCCACGAAGCCCAGGTGAAATCCGCCATCGCCGACCTCCTCGCCAAGAACGGCAAGGCCGACCAGCTCGACAGCCTGTTCCGCGACACCGACAAGCTGATGAAAATGTTCCACGCCTACTTCGGCGGCGAAGGCACCCAGGCGCCGGCGCTCGAACACGATCCCTTCGCCAACGATGACGCCAAGGCCGATCCCAACAGGGATGCGACAGTCCTCGTGGACCGGGGCGGTGAGGAGGCGGCGAAAATGAAGACCGTCGCGGAACTCTTCTCCACGCTGAAACTCCAAAGCGTCTTCCTGAGCAAAAACCCCATCGCCATGGTGAACAACCGCATGCTCACCATTGGCGCCAAGTACGGCGAGCTCATGGTGACGAGAATTGAATCGAATCGTGTCATCTTCAAATTTGAGGACAAGGAGTTTCAACTCAAACTGTCCCAGCCCAACGTGGACCAGTAATCGTTCCGGCATCCGGCCGATTCAGAGCGCAAGGGAAAGTCGTATGGCCAAGAGCAAAGTGGATCAATGGCTCGAGAAGATGGAAACCGAGGTTGCCGCGGTTGACGTCGCTGACAGTCTCGCCACCGGCGTGCTGCCGAGCGGGAGCGATTTTGCCACTGTGGGCCTCGGCGCTCCGCTCGCCCCATCCAACGGCGACTCCCTTGCCGCGCTCTGGTCGCCTGATTCCGCGCCTTCCGGCGCCCCGAAGAAGTGCGTCGAAGAAGTGCTCCTCGCCCAGGGCAAGATCGATCAGGACAAGCTGCTCCAGGCCCGCACAATTCAGAACACCAGCAAATCCAAGAAAATCTCGCACATCCTGCTGGAAATGGGCGCCGTCAAGGAAGAGGACGTTCAGCAGGCCCTTGCCGAGACCCTCGGCCTGAAGTACGAAGCCATCGATCCAAAACGCCTCGATCGCCGCGCATTCGACTATCTTCCCACCGAGTTCATGAAATCCCGTGGCTGTGCCGGCGTGCATGTTGATGAGGGGCATTTGACCCTCGGCATGGTCGATCCCGCCGACGTGTTCCTCCTCGACGAAGTCAAACGTCGCGTGAGCGCCAAGATCACCAGGATCGTCGTCATCTGTCACAACCAGATCGTCACGGCCATCGAAGCCGGCAATGTCGGCACCAACGAAGGCGAAAAATTCGACGAAATCATCAAGGACATGGGCGAGGAAGAGCTCGAGATCGTCGCGGAAGAAAAGGACGATCTCACCGACCTTGCCAAGGCCTCCGGTGAAAGCCCCGTCATCCGCCTCGTCAACTTCCTCATTTTCGACGGCATCAAGCAGGGCGCCAGCGATATCCACATCGAGCCGCACGAGAAACGCCTCGTCATTCGCTACCGTATCGACGGCGTTCTCTTTGAAGCCATGAATCCGCCTTATCAGATGCAGGCCGCCTGCGTCTCCCGTCTCAAGATCATGGCCAACCTCGACATCTCCGAACGCCGCCTCCCGCAGGACGGCCGCATCCGTACCATGGTCCATGGCCGGCACGTCGATCTCCGCGTCTCCACCGTCCCCACTCAGTACGGCGAAAAAACCGTCATCCGTATTCTCGACAACCGCTCCATCATGCTCGGCCTCGAGCAGCTCGGCTTCTCCGAGGACATGCTCACCATCCTCCGCAAGCAGATCGACCGCCCCAACGGCGTCCTGCTCGTCACCGGCCCGACCGGCTCCGGTAAAACCACCACGCTCTATTCCTGCCTCCGCTGCATGGATGGCGCGAAAATGAACGTCAGCACCGTCGAAGACCCCGTCGAATACCATCTCGGCTTTGCCAATCAGATCCAGGTGCAGGAACGCATCGGCATGACCTTCGCCGCCGCCCTCCGCGCACTGTTGCGTCAGGACCCTGACGTGATCATGCTTGGTGAAATCCGCGACCAGGAAACCGCCCACATCGCCGTGCAGGCCGCCCTGACCGGCCACCTCGTGCTTTCCACCCTGCACACGAACGACGCCCCGAGTTCCGTCACCCGCTTGATCAACATCGGCGTCGAGCCGTACCTGATCAGCGCCGCCGTGAATACCGTGCTCGCCCAGCGCCTCGTACGCCGCATCTGCCCGGAATGCAAGGAATTTCACAAGATCGAAGATGACGAAATGCGCGAATTCCTCAGCACCCACGGCTTCGATCCGGAAAAAATCTACAAGGGCCGCGGATGCGACCGCTGCCGCAACACCGGCTACAAGGGCCGCGTCGGCATCTACGAACTGCTGGTTCTCGACGATGTCGCACGCGACCTCGTCGTCCGCAATCCCAACGTCACCGAACTTCGCCGCATCTGCATGGAGCGCGGCATGGTCAGCCTGCGGCAGGACGGCCTGCTGAAGGTCGCCGCCGGAATGACCACCGTCGAGGAAGTCATGTCCGCCACCGAGAACACGATGTAAGCGTCGATCGTGGGATGAGCGTTCCCCCGACTCGCGCCTTTTTGGAGTGGTTATGTCGAACATCAACGAAATTCTCAAAACAGCTCTTGATAACAAGGCGTCGGATATCCACATCGTGACCGGCCACGTGCCGATGATCCGACTGCATACCCAGATGACGCCGACGGATTTCCCGGTCATCACGCCGGAAGCGGCAATGGCCATCCTCAAGGACACGCTCCCCGAAAAACGCATCGAACCCTTCATGGAAAATCGCGATGCCGACTACTCCTATGAACTCCCCGGCCTCGCCCGCTTCCGTGTGAACGCCCACTTCCAGAAGAACACCGTCGCATTCGCCTTCCGTGTCATTACCGAGAAGGTCCGTGCGCTCGACGCCCTCAATCTTCCCGACGTGATTTCCCGCCTGACCTATCTGCCGCGCGGTCTCGTCCTCGTCACCGGCGACACCGGTTCCGGCAAATCGACCACCCTCGCCGCCATGATCGACGCCATGAACAAACGCTACCACAAACACATCATCACCATGGAAGACCCCATCGAATACATCCTCCACTCCAACAAGTGCACCATCGAACAACGCGAAGTCGGCAGCGACGTTCCCTCCTTCTCCAGCGGCCTCAAACACGTGCTGCGTCAGGACCCCGACATCATCCTCGTCGGTGAAATGCGCGACCTGGAAACCACCTCCGCCGCCATCACCGCCGCCGAAACCGGCCACTTCGTGCTCTCCACCCTCCACACCAACAACGCCGCACAGACGATCGAACGTATCATCGATATCTACCCCGGCGAACAGCAGAACCAGATCCGCTCCATGCTCTCCAACACCCTGCAGGCCGTCGTCTGCCAAACCTTGTTTAAACGCATCGATCAACCCGGCATGGTCCCCGGCATCGAAATCCTCATCTGCACCCCCGCCGTCCGAAACCTGATCCGTGAAAACCGAATCTATGAAATCCAGAACGTCATCGAGACCAGCCGCGCTCTCGGTATGCAAACAATGGATACATCAATCAAGCAGTTGTACTTCAACGGCAAAATCAGCAAGGAAGATGCGCTCTCCATGGCCCACCATCCGGAAAAGCTCGAACGCCAGTTGGTGGCCTGATAACAAACGCCCCCATATGGGTGTCTATTTCCGCACTTAACCATTTTGCCTGAACGGTCGAAGAGTACCTTGTATGCCTAGCTATCGTTACGAGATCAAGACACCCGCCGGACAAGTGCAGGCCGGCGTGTTAAGCGCGGCGTCCATGAGCGCCGCTTCCGAAATGCTCCGCGCACAGCAGGGCTACATTCTCGCCCTCGCTCCCATCGACGCCAGCAAGGCCAAGAGCTCCCTCTCCAGCATCCTCAACTTCTCCGTCAGCAGCGGCCCCGGTCTCAAGGACGTTTCCAACTTCACCAACCAGCTCGCCGTCATGATCAAGGCAGGCATCAGCATCCGCGCCGCTATCGAAGGTATTGCCGATCAGACCGAAAACCCAAAATTCAAAGAGATCCTCGTTCAGGTCAAAAAAGATGTCGAATCCGGCAAGTCCTTCTCCGACGCACTTTCCAAATATCCCAAGGTCTTCAGCCCCCTCTACATCAACATGGTCAAGGCCTCGGAACTCTCCGGTTCCTTCGGACACATGCTCGAACGCATCGTCGAATACCTCAACGCCCAGCTCGAAACCAAGCAGATGGTCGTCGGTGCCATGGTCTACCCGTGCATCATTTTCGTCATGGCCATCGGCACCACCACCTTCCTGCTCCTCTTCGTCGTCCCCCAGTTCGTGACGATCTTCAAAGGCCACGAGCAGATCCTCCCCGTTCCCACCAAAATCCTTCTGCTGCTTTCCAACTTTATGCGCGGCTACTGGTACATCCTGCTGGTCGCCGCCGGCGCCGGAGCCTGGAGCTTCTGGACCATGATCCAGACCCAGTGGGGAAAACTATGGTGGGACAAGACCAAACTCACGGTACCCCTCTTCAAAAAGATGTTCCGCGCTCTCTACATCACGCGTTCGCTTCACACCATGGGCGAACTCGTCAACGCCGGCGTTCCTATGCTCGACACTCTCGCCATCACCGCGGACATCTCCGGCAACCAGCTCTACCGCCGCATGTGGCGCGCCGTTTACGCCAGCGTGAAGCAAGGCAAGAAGATCAGCCAGCCTCTACAAAAAAGCCCATTTCTGCCGCGCTCGGTCGTGCAGATGATCTCCGCCGGCGAAGAGTCCGGTAAACTCGGCGAAACCCTTGACAGCGTCTCCAAGTTCTACAACAAGGAACTCAAGGCGACGATCAAAGCGGTCACCAGCATGATCGAGCCGCTCATGATCATCTGCATGGGTGGTATCGTCGGCTTCATCGCAATGTCGATTATTCTGCCGATCTTCAAGATGAGCCAGCTCGTCAAATAACGAGTCACGGTCGCCGTCATTCACCGCCGCGGAAAAGCGATCTTCTCAGCTTTTCCGCGGCTGCATTATTTGGACGCAGTGGGGGGGCTGGCGAGGCGGAACGTAATATTTACCTAATTCAACAACTTGCGTGTTGCCCAGCTGAACGGGATATCTTATATCTCTTCTGGAGGCGCCAGAGTAGTCAGTGGAACACGCTCCATGACCGCGTCTAAACCAAGTTCTCCCGCTCCTGTCGCAGCCCGGGCCACGCGCTTTGCTCGAGCCACGCGCCGGGCGCGCGGCGTCTCGATGATGGAAACCGCTCTCGCGACAATCCTCGTCGGCGTCTCCGTCCTCGCTGTCGTTCGCCTCATCACCGTCGTCAGCCAGCAGAACTTCGTCGCCCAGGAAACCACCACCGCCCTCATGCTCGCCGACAACTTGCGCGAATACATGAAGGGCCTTGCTTATAACGACGCTATCGCCGGTAACCACCTCGGCCCCATCAACAACGCCATCCCGTTTACGCAATGGACTGACGTTCAATCCTTCAACGGGTTCGTCGCCAATCCCCCCATTGACGCCCACGGCCAGACGCTCGCCAACCTCGCCGACTGGCAGCAGAGCGTCACCGTCAAGCACTGCAATCCCAGCAATTTTCAGATCACTGATTCGCTGGCGACGGATTCCGCCTGCACCGTTGATCGCGTGATCGTCACCGTTTCCTGCAAGTCCAACGGAAGCTGGGTCCCGATCGCCACCACCGAATGGCTCAAGGCCAATGTGCAGTAATCCGTATTGGTGGAGGCGCCAAGGAGCAGATGATGAACCGCACGCTGATCAACTCCCCCGCTGCCCCCGCTCGTCCACGAGCGACCCGCGGCTCCACCCTCATGCTCACCCTCGTTTACATCCTCATGTTTTCCGCTCTCGCCTCCTCGATGGTCGCTTTCTCCCAGGGAAACGTCATGGTCCAGGCTGCCGACACCGATCAAAAAGTCGCCCTCATCGCCGCCGAAAGCGGCATGTCCTTCTTCGTCTCCGCGCTCCAGGGGGCCACCACCAAGTTGCCCATCATCACTGAGGGCAACATCTCCAGCATGTCCAATACCACGCTCCTCTGGAGCGGCACCAAAATCGAAAACATCACCAACAACAACGGAATCGCCGTCACCCTCGCCAGCGCCATCAACAGCATGAAGCCCTGGGGCTCCTCCTCCACCAGCGCCACCGCCCCCAGCGGAACCAGCCCGCTCTCCGTCCCCGCCATCAGCATCGATGCCGGCAACTCCCCCGCCAGCTTCACGCTCAGCGCCACCTACGACCCCACCACCCGCCTCTTCACAAACTCCTCCACCTCCTATGTCATCATCCATCTGAAAAGCATCGGACAGTGCAACAACGTCAGCCGCACCGTCACCATGGATGTCGACGTCGCCAAGGAACTCAAATACGCCGTCTATAGCAACGTCGCCATCCAGCTCGGTAAAAACGTGCACGTCATCGGCGATATCGCCAGCACCTACGCCGGCACCGGCAAGGGCCCGCCCATTCAGATGTTCTCCGATTTCCACTACCTCACAAATTCCGGCAACATCGACAGCTCCCTCGCCACGTTCCGCAGCCTGCTCGCCACCTATGACAGCGCCCACGTCAACCGCATCGATATGTCCAACGCCGTCGCCGCCAACGCCGCCGCTGCCGCGGGCTTCAAGGACGTCAACGGCGACGGATACATCGATGAATGGGACCTCGCCCTCCAGAAATTCGGCTCCAAGACTGACCCCGGTCAGGTCGATCCCTACGGCATCACCAAATCCAACTTCACCGACCCCCTCACCGGAAAACCGTACGACGCGGATCTCTTCGGCCTCGTCGACGCTCCCATGGGCCCCAACGTTTCTCCCGCGCCCTGGACCGGCTATAACGACGGCGTCATGGATTACCAGGACAGCACCGTCAGCAAAGTCCCCGCCAAAGTCACCGGCAGCGTTAAGCTCGCCATCCCCTACAACACCTGGCAGTCCGCCGCCTCCGGCTGGACACAGTGGGGCGACACCATCGGCAACGCCACCGGCGGAACCTTCAACGATCAGTTTGAAGGCACCATCGCCTCCACCTCTGCCACGCCCGTCCAGTTCGGCGTCGATTTCTCCGGACAGCAGACCCTCGCTCCCCAGAACTTCGACACCAGCAGCTACGACAAGCAAGTCCCCTCCGCCAGCGCCACCGTCTCCGGAAGCACCGTCTCCAACGGCACTCTCGACGCCACCGCACTCGCCAAACTCTCTTCCACCTACTACTCCTCCGCCAACTCCAGCGGCGCGGTCACTGAACATTCCCCCGCCAGCGTTTCCAGCGGCTGGCAGGCCACCTACACCCGCCCCCTCTTCAAAAACATCACTTTCAACAATGTCCGCATTCCCCAGGGCCTCAACGCCGCCTTCCAGAATTGCACCTTCAACGGCTACACCAGCGTCAAAATGAACACCAGCATCAACACCGGCGACACCGTCAGCACCACCGGCAGCGGCAGCAGCAAAACCGTTGTCGTCAGCGGCGGCACTCCCACTTCCGATCCCAGCGCCGGCATGACTTGGGCCCAGCAGATGAAGGGCGCTACCTTCAGCGCCAACACCGCACTCACCGCCGCCACCTCCGTTGCCTACTCCCAGGGTAACAACCTCCACTTCACCAGTTGCACCTTCAACGGCCCCCTTACCGCAGATTGCCCCACCGCCTACACCCACTTCGCCGACTCCTGGGAATTCGATGGCACCACCGCCTTCAACAACACCGTCGACCCCACCGTCACCATCATGGCGCCCAACACCAACATCGAAATGGGCGGCTTCACCAACCCCGGCGCCAACCCCTCCACCCTCGTCGGCGTCGTCGTCGCCGGTAACATCGATATCCGTGGCACCGCCAACGTCGACGGCAGCCTCATCGTCACCGGCAACGGCGCCATGAACACCACCCTCGGATACTTCGGCTCCACCGACCAGGGACAGGGCGTCCCCAAGCCCACCGATTCCTCCATGAAAAACATCACCTACGGCCACCTCTTCTTCCAGCTCAACACCAACCGCAGCATGCCCAACGGCATCGCCATCCCCGTCGTCTCGCTCCCCCAATACACCTCTTACGCAATCAATGATTGACCGGAGCAAGCCCCATGTCCCGACGCCCCCATACTTCTCTACGCCCTCGCGCGATGCCCCGCCCTCGCCGCGGCCTCGGCCTCGTCGAAGTGCTCCTCTGCGTCGCCATCGGCTCCATGCTCCTCACCGCCGTCGCCGTCGCCTTCCGCGCCAGCTTCAACAGCTACAAGGACAGCCAGCAGCGCGGACAAATGCTCAACTCCGCTCGCGGGTGCATGTCCCGCATCACCGGCGACATCCGCATGTCCGATGCCGCCGACGTTTACGATACCACCACCGCCACCTACAACAACGAACACTCCGAATTCAACGCCCTGCAGGTCCCCGGAAACACCGCCGCCGGCCTCCCCAGCACCGGCGGCAGCGGCGTCCTCGGTATCACCCTCTGGAAAACCCACGCCGATTCCTGGGACCCCCTCGCCAGTTCCACCAACCCCGTCCGCATCGATTACTGGTTCGACCCCATCCAGAAACAGGTCTTCATGAAACGCACCTTCACCAGTAGCGGCGCCGTCACCGGACCTCTCGTCATCTGCAACTTCGTTCAGACCTTCCAAATCTACATGCTCCCCATCCTCGCCCCCGCCAACCCCCAGGCCAATCCCCCCTTTTCCGGCGGCATCGTCCTCAAACGCGCCGTCATCAACATGACTCTCGCCAACAAGGACAGCAACGGTGCCCGCATCCTCGCCGACGGCGGACAGGACCTCACCCTCACCTTCAGCGACTCCGCCAGCCCCCGCCGCGGCCAATCCATCTCCCCCTTCTGACTTCTGACTTCTGACTTCTGACTTCCCGTTTGACGCCCCACTCCCCCCTCCTCTACGATGCTTCCAATGGCGCAGGAATCCACCCAACCCGAACCAGGCCTTGAAGATATTCAGCCGCACGTCTTCCGCCCCGAAGAACGGCTCGGCGTCCACATGCTCCCCCAGAAGCCCACCATCCCCTCCGTCCCCGGTCCCCTCGCCATCATCTCCGACATCCACGCCAACCTCGAAGCTCTCACCGCCGTCCTCGCCGACATCGATGCCCGCGGCATCAAACGCATCATCTGCCTCGGCGACGTCGTCGGTTACGGCCCCAACCCCCTCGAATGCATCGACCTCGTCTCCACCCGCTGCGAATTCTCCCTCATGGGCAACCACGATTTCGCCATCTTCTTCGAACCCTTCAACTTCAACACCGCCGCCGAAAACGCCGCCTTCTGGACCCGACAGCAGTTTGAAAACGACCCCGATATCAGCCGCCGAAACCGCCGCTGGAAATACCTCGGCTCCATGCCCACACGCATGTCCAACGAACGCTTCGTCTGCTTCCACGGCTCCCCGCGAAAGCCCATCAACGAATACGTCTTCCCCGATGACATCTACACCGCCCCAACCAAAATGGCCGCCATCTTCGACCGCTTCGAACACCTCTGCTTCGTCGGACACACCCACGTCCCCGGCGTCTTCATCCCCGACCCCGACTTCTACTCCCCCGAAGAACTCAACAACCGCTACACCATCACCGACGAACGCGCCATGATCAACGTCGGCTCCGTCGGACAGCCCCGCGACCGCAACCCCGACGCCTCCTACGTCATCCTCCACGACGCCTCCGACGGCGCCCCCGACGCCAGTGGTGGGGGGGCTGCAACCGCCAACGCCTCCGGCGGCCCATCCATCCCCGGCGACCCCGGCGGCTTCGTCGAATTCATCCGACTCCCCTACGACGTCCAGAAAACCGTCAACAAAGTCCGCGCCATCGACGCACTCGACAACTTCCTCGGCGCCCGCCTCCTCGACGGCCGCTAAGTTGGAGTTCCGCCTTTAGGCGGCAGTGGGGGGGGGGGGAGCGTCGCCCTGCCAATTCATCGCCCCGCCGCCTAAAAGCGGAACTCCAACATCCAAACATCCAAACCACACTTCCAAACCCTTTTGAGTTTTCCCCTCTCATCCCCTACGATAACCGGTCTTGTTTTTGCGAATCCGTACCCCGCACGCGAGGCTTCATGGATACCCGGCAGATCTTCACGACAATCATCCTCTTTATCGCCATCTTCTTCGCGGTCCAATATTTCACCGCTCCCCACAACAACGCCGGCAACACCACCCTACCCACCGCCTTCACCCAGCCCGCAACCCAGCCCCTCGCCGCCGAACAGGGCGCAACCCCCCTCACCGTCCGCCTCGGCGACCCCATGGGCAAAACCGACAACGTCTCCATCGTCGTCGACAACGTCACCGCCGGCATCGACGAGGTCAACCTCAACCTCCACCACTACGCCCAGACCGTTGCCCGCAAAGATCCCCTCAAACTCCTCACCGCAACACCCGGCGCCCCCAAGCCCTACTCCACCCTCATCATCGAAGTCAACGACGGCACCCTCCACAAGTTCGACCTCTACGCCGCCCAGTACGTCTGGAAAGTCGAAAGCACCTCCCCCGACAACACCCAGGCCACCCTCCTCGCCACTCTCCTCGACGACAACAGCAAACCCCTCGTCGAAGTCCGCAAAATATTCACCATCCATCCCGACAACTACGACGTCGAAATCGCGCACGCCTTCAAGAACCTCACCGGCAAACCGATCACCGTCCGCGTCGACGAACTCGCCGCACCCACCCTCCCCCGCACCGACATCCGTGTCGATGACCGCACCATCAACGCCGGCTCCCTTGATTCCGCCAAAAGCATCATCAAAACCGATCGCATCCTCCTCTACCACGCCGCCCTCGAAAAAGAAGCCGCCCCCACCAAGCCCATCGGCCAGGCGAACGACTTCGACCACGACCCCTTCCTCTGGGTCTCCTCCTCCGACCGCTTCTTCACCGCCATCACCCGCCCCCTCCCCCAGCCCGGCGCTCCAGCACTGAAACTCCCCACCGGCCAAACCCTCCCCGAGCCCCAGCACGTCGCCTCTTCCGAAATCGACGAAATCTACAAGGCCGAAAAACCCGAAGGTAACGTCTACGCCATCAGGTTCACCGGCGCACCCATCACCATCAACGCCGACGGCGCCACCTCACTCCCCATCACCGCCTACTTCGGTCCCAAGGACCGTAACATCCTCATGCCCGACTCCCCACCGCTCGGCACACCCGCATACAACTACAAACTCTACAACTACGGCGACGTCATCCAGTTCACCAGCACCGGCTGCATCCTCTACTCCTACTGCTCCTTCCAGTTCCTCGCGATCTGGCTTCTTGTTGCACTCGACTTCATCGCCAGGCACATCGCCTTCGGCAACTACGGCATCGCCATCTTCATCCTCGTCATCCTCGTCCGCGCCATCCTCCACCCTCTCACCAAATCCAGCCAGATCAACATGGCCACCATGGCCAAAAAGATGAACGCCATCAAACCCAAAATCGACGCCGTCAAAAAGAAATACGCCAACGATAAGAAGCGCGAGCAGGAAGAAACCATGCGCGTCTATCGGGAAAACAACGTCAACCCCGCCGGCGGAATCATGGGCTGCCTCCCCATGCTCATCCAGATGCCCATCTGGATCGCCATGTACCAGGGCCTCTGGAACGACCTCGACCTCCGCCACGCCACCTTCATCCCCGGCTGGATCACCGACCTCGCCGCCCCCGACGCCCTCTTCTCCTTCCCCGCCATCACCATCCCCTTCCTCGGCGCCCACATCGCCTCCTTCAACCTTCTCCCCATCCTCCTCGGCGTCGTCTTCTTCTTCCAGATGAAGATCCAGACCGCCACCCAGCCCAAGCCCACCGACGAGCAGCAGGCACAGATGCAGAAAATGTCCCAGTGGATGTTCCTCATCCTCCCCATCTTCCTCTACAACGCCCCCGCAGGCCTCAACCTCTACTACTTCGCCTCCACCGCCGCCGGACTCGTCGACACCTACATCGTCCGCAAAACCCTCAAAAAACGCGGCATCCTCCCCGCCAGCGCCGAAACCCTCCCCACCCACTACCAGGAAGACGACGACGAGAAAAAATGATCCGCAGGGGGTGCCATGCTTCTGGCCCAATGGGGGGGGGCTCGGGGCCAGGAGCATGCCTCATGTGCGCGACTCCTCAAACCCTCTTCATCTTCATCCTCATCTCAATCTTCATCCTCTCGCCGACCGGGGAGAGATGAGGATGAAGATTAAGATAAAGATAAAGATGAGGATGAGGATGAGGATGAAGATGAAGACTATTCCTCGGCCCTCCTAAATCCCTTCCATCCGCTATCATCCTCTGATGAACTTCTCCGACACCATCCTCGCCATCAGCTCCCCACCCACCGGCAGAGGGGTACGAGCCATCCTCCGCCTCAGCGGCCCCCACGCTTGGCCACTCGCCCACTCCGCCCTCAAAACAAAAGCCGACGGATTCCAATCCGTCGGCGCGCACGGCCCCTTCCCCATCCCCCTCCTCCACCCGCACGCCAAACTCGCCACCCTCCTCCTCTTCCGCGCCCCGCGCAGCTTCACCGGCCAGGACATCGCCGAACTCCACCTCCCCAACTCCCCCGCACTCCTCAAAGCCGTGATGGAGCAACTCCTCCAAAACAGCTCAAAAATGGGGGGGGCAGCACGCCTCGCCGACCCCGGCGAATTCTCCGCCCGCGCCTTCTTCCACGGCAAAATCGACCTCACCCAGGCCGAAGGAATCGCCGCCACCATCAACGCCGCCAACGAATCCCAACTCCGCGCCGCCGCCAGCCTCCGCTCCGGCGACCTCCACAAATGGATCGCCGCCACCACCGAAAAAATCGCCACCCTCCTCGCCTCCATCGAAGCCGGCATCGACTTTGTCGACGAAGAAGACGTCCGCTTCATCACCCCCGAAACCCTCCACCACGAACTCACCCAACTCCTCCGCGACATCATGAACTTCCAGTTCCGCGCCCGCCGACTCGAGAGCTTCAACGATCTCCCCACCGTCGTCTTCACCGGACGCCCCAACGTCGGCAAATCCTCACTCCTCAACGCACTCACCAACTCCAACCGCGCCATCGTCTCCCCCATCGCCGGCACCACCCGCGACGCCCTCGGCTGCATCATGCCCTCCCCCATCGGCGACATCCGCCTCCTTGACGTCGCCGGAATCGAAACCTCCGCCACGCCCCTCGCCGATCAAATGAACGCCGCCCGATACCACGCCCTCGCCACCGCCGACCTCATCCTCCACGTCGAGTCCCCCGACATCCGCTCCGAATTCGCCGACGCCGCCGACCGCCCCGAAGGCATCCCCCTCCTCCACGTTCTCAACAAAACCGATCTCCCCCAGGCAAAACTCCGCCACCCCTCCCCCTCCATCCACGTCTCCGCCAAAACCGGCGAAGGCATCGACGACCTCCGCACCACCATCACCGAAATCCTCGAACCCGCCGAACTCGCCGGCGCCCAGCGCACCATCCTCAACCAGCGCCACCGCGAAATTCTCTCCGACGTCGACATCACCCTCAACAACGCCCGCCTCATGAGCAGCGACACCCCCTCCGCCGACAAGCACCCCGAACTCCTCGCCGCAGAACTCCGCCGCGCCCTCGACCTCCTCGGCCAAATCACCGGCGCCATCTCCCCCGACGACGTCCTCGGCCGAATCTTCTCCCAATTCTGCATCGGCAAATAACGTGGCATCGGCGTCCCCACTCGTGGCATGGGCGTCCCGCCCATGACGGCCCGCAGGCCGTACCGTAGCGTGGCAAGGAGCAACAAACACCCCCACTCCCTCCCTTCCCGCTATCTTCTCCCCTACAATAACCCGCTTCGTGGTCCTTCGTGCTCCTCGTGTCCTTCGTGTTTAACCTCGGCCCAACCATGACCAGCCTCCAATCCGACATCCGCCTCGTCCGACGCCTCGGACGACTCATGCTCCTCCTCACCATCCTCCTCGCCGCCGCACTCGCCATGTACGCCTGGCCCCTCATCCACAGTTGGCTCGTCGCCCCCTCCGCACAACCCCGCCCCATCACCCCCCGCGGCGAACTCATGAACCTCGAAAAAACCACCATCGACATCTTCAAACACGCCTCCCCCTCCGTCGCCTTCATCACCACCAACACCCGCCAGTACAACCCCTGGACTCACCGCAGCTCCGAAGTCCCAGAAGGCTCCGGCTCCGGCTTCGTCTGGGACACCGACGGCCACATCGTCACCAACCTCCACGTCATCCAGAACGCCTCCTCCGCACAGGTCATCCTCTACGATCAGTCCAGCTTCTCCGCCAAAGTCGTCGGCTACTCCCCAGACCACGACCTCGCCGTCCTCAAAATCAACGTCCCTCTCACCGAAAAACTCATCCCACTCCCCATCGGCACCTCCCACGACCTCCAGGTCGGACAGTCCGTCTTCGCCATCGGAAACCCCTTCGGTCTCGACCAGACCCTCACCACCGGAATCATTTCCGCACTCAAACGCTCCATCACCGGCGAATCCGGTCGACCCATCGAAGACGTCATCCAGACCGACGCCGCCATCAACCCCGGCAACTCCGGCGGACCTCTCCTCGACTCCGCCGGTCGACTCATCGGCGTCAACACCGCTATCTACTCCCCCTCCGGCTCCTGGTCCGGCATCGGCTTCGCCATCCCCGTCGACACCGCCAACCGCGTCGTCCCTGACATCATCGCCACCGGCCGCTACACCCGCGGACGCATCGGCGTCCAGTTCAACGACCTCCAGTCCGAACAACTCCTCACCCCCCTCCACCTCAATGGCCTCGCCATCGCCCGTGTCGAACCCAATTCCCCCGCTGACAAGGCCGGCCTCACCGGCATCTCCGAAGATCTCAACGGCGAACCCATCCTCGGCGATGTCATCACCGCCGTCAGCGACCAACCCATCAAATCCAGCAAAGACCTCCTCGCCGCTCTCGACACCCTCCGCCCCGGCGACCCCGTCACCCTCACCCTCTGGCACAATGGCCAATCCCGCACCCTCACACTCCACGCCGCCAACCTTCCCACCGAGTAATTCTTCTCCTGGCTCACATCCCCCTTCCCAGGGTCACCTGATTCCACGCCCCTCGGAGATGGAATCACTTTCGCCCTTCCTCATTTAACTCGCCCGCCCCTCTCTGCCGATAACCTCCCATATGGAGTCCCGCGCATGAAACCCAACACCGGCAAGATCCTCGACCCCGTCTTCCTCTTCATGCTCGTCGCCGTCCTCCTCGCCGTCGGCAGCAGCTTCGCCCTCCGCTCCCTCGTCGCCGGTCTCGGACCCTCCTCCGCACAGGCCGCCGACTCCCTCCCTGACGACGCCACCCCCGGACAAGCCCTCAACTTCACCTCCATCCCCGCCCTCCCCACCCCCGCCCACGCCCTCGCCTCCACCAACAAACCCGCCCCCAAATAACCGCATCATCTTAATCTTAATCTTTATATTTATCTTTATCTTTATCTTTATCTTTATCTAAACCGCCCATCGCGGAAAGATGAACATCAGGATGAAGATGAAGATGAAGATGAAGATTAAGATGAAGATGAAGATAAAGATGAAGATGAAGATGAAGACCGAACCCAACCCCCTCTTCGTGGTCCTTCGTGCTCTTCGTGCCCTTCGTGTTTAACTCTCCCGTCCCCTCACCCCCGCGCCAAAAACCCCAGCGCACTCGGCACATCCTTCTGCAGCGGAAACGCCTTGTCCAGCTTCGTCACCGCAAAAAGAAACCGCACATTCTCCGTCACATTCGCCAGCGCGATCTTCCCATCAAACCGCGACAGCCACTTCAAAAACGTCACCAGCGCCCCGAAGCACGACGACTCCATGTACCGCACCATCTCCATATCCACCACGAACTTCTTGCTCTTCCCCTCATTGAGCAGCGCCAGCAGCGCCGACGACAGCTCCTCCGAATTCGCCGAGTTCAACTCCGACACCAGCACCGTCGCCACACAAATCCCCTGCACATAATCCACCGCAATCACATCTTTCGATGGCACGATGTTCTTCCCCGGATTCGGATTCGCATTCGCCATACAGCACCCATAACCAAGAGTTCGCTTCCAATCATTTCGTATCGACTGAACAACCTGGCGAATTGAGGCAATTCCCACCACCACTGAAACCCCCGCCATTATCAGACAACTCAAAAAACCCTATCAATTCCCGCGAAAAAACCATCGACCGTAGCATGGGCATCCTGCCCATGACGGCCCGCAGGCCGTGCAAAAAGCCGGCGATGGCATCGCCGGAATGTCCTCTCGATGCCGCACAATATCATCCACTTCGACGCATCACCGCCCTCCCACCCCTCCCCATCCTCTGTGCGTCTCCGTCTCCTCTGTGACTCTGTGGTTCCCAACCTCTCCCACCGACACGTGCGCACAATTTCAACGCAAACGTCCCCCACCCGAAACCAAATGAACGAATCCGATTGTTCAACGTTTAGCGGCGTTGCAACGCAACGCAAAACCCACAACAGTACCCGTAGCGTAAGCGCAGGCTCGCCTCGCATACACAAAAAAGGCAGCATCTTCGCGCAGCGAGCACCGGATGGAAATCCGGTGGTTGGCCCTCCAGCAGACAACACCGATTTGCCCTGGCTGCGATGGCTGAAACGAGTGGATGCAATGGGTCGGTGAACGCACAAAAGGCATGCTTCTAACCACCGAGGCAGTGGCCAGAAGCATGCCTCATGTGCACTCTCAAGACAACCGCATCCACAAAACCCCACCCAACCCCTCCCCATCCTCTGTGCGTCTCG
>DATKPA010000109.1:0-22006 GCA_035524355.1 Phycisphaerae bacterium
GCCTCGGCGTGCCCGCTCTTCCGGGAGCGTCACAAACCTCCCCATTGAAGCGACGCCCAGACGCACACCGTCAGGAAGCGTCCCCTCTTCCCCGTTTCGTCATTCGTGCTTCGTCATTCGTCATTTCTTCGTGACTTCATCTCTTGGTTCCAACTCCACCGCGCCATCCCCATTTGTGTCCATTTGTGTCCATTTGTGGGCAATTCACATCGTCCGTCTTGGGGAGGGAAGGTGGTGGGGGGGGGGGGGGGGTGAGGGGAGGGAAATTCCATGCCATCATCTGCACCGCTTCTCACACCACCATCCGTCGCGCGCCTCCCGCATCCAACCCGCAAAAACTCACCCCGTCAAAGTACCCCTCTCAACGCGGAGGAACGCCGTCATATTCCGGAGGATCGAAGCGGATCGAAGCGGATCGAAGCGTTTCACCCCCGCAAGAATCCCGCAATTTCGCGCGCAACTCCTTATCTTTCACCCCCCAGAAATTCAGCCCCACCCACACCGGTCTTCGTTTTCAGGGATTTCGGGCGTCGAGTCGCCCTGCATCCAAAAACGGTTGCAAATACAAATAGGCGCAGAAAACCACATAACACTATATTTATCAACTCTTTATTAGCCACCGTGTTTGTTCGAAAAGAAAATCCTGCGTTTTTTTATTGTACCTCCCTGATTCCGAAGTATAGTGAATGCGGTGGGCCTTCCCGAGGTCCGGAAAGCATTCCGGATCCCATCTCTCTCGGCTCACAGAAGTTCAAAAATAACGGGTTCCCAAATCGGGCGTGCGAGCGTTGCTCGTCACCGCTTGTATCGGGCCTGGAATGTTCCTTTTGTTTCCCCGAATTCCCGTGATTGAACACCGGATCGGTTTCAGGGAAACCCTTTCATTTCGGCAGACTATTGGAGGTTCCCATGAAGGTTAGAGCGCTCACTTTGGCGGTGATCCCCCTTGTCGCACTATCGGGCGCCGGCGCTGCTCGTGCGGTCTCGCTGTATACGCAGAATTTCGATTCGTTCCCGACCGCCGCCGGAAGCGTCGACGGATGGTGGAACTACTATGGCCCAAGCAACACGACCGGTGTTTTCGGCGTTGACAGCAACGGCGTCAGTGCGAGCCAGAGTCTCTATTTGAACCTTGATGCCTCGGCCGAGGTCGGAACGGACTGGTATTTCTATGCCGGCGTCGGTCGCAGCGATATCGCTTCGCCAGGCTCGATTCCCGCCAATACGCGTCCGAGCGATTTGAAGTTTTCCGTCGACCTCTCTCCCAGCAACCCCAACGACAGCACCCCCGTGGGTATCACCCTGTCGCAGTGGAATGCGTCGTTGAACGGCAACGTCTGGACAATGACGTGGACGCCGATCTTAGCCACCACCGGATACACGACAGTCGCTATGACTCTGGATACTGGAACCGATGTGCCCGCCGACAACGTGGGAGGCGCCGCATCCGTCTTTGATCCAACGCTCCCGATCAGCCTCAATTCGTTTACCTTTAACAGCGGGCACTTCCCCCTCGCCGCGAATGTTGGCCTCCATGTCGACAACGTCAATCTTTACACTCTGATACCCGGCGATGCCAATGCGGATGACCATGTGGATCTGACGGATCTGTCAATCGTCTTGAACAATTTCGGATCGACCACCTCGCTCCGCAGCCAGGGAAACTTCGACGGCAACGCGACCGTTGATCTGACGGATCTCTCCTACGTACTCAATAACTTCGGAACCAACTCAACTCCCGCGGCCAATGCCGTGGCGACCGGCGCGCCAGAGCCGGCATCGATTAGCGCCTTGGCAGTTGGAAGCTTACTCCTGCTCCGTCGGCGTATGACCGGCCGAAAAGCGTAGGCATTCGCCAATTCGATCCCGTAAACGCAGTCGCCAACGTGCCGGTTCCATCCACTGCTTCTTCTGGGCTCTATGTGCCTGCAGTTGATGCTCGCTGGCCCCAGTTGCCCCACACCCTCCAGCAGGCCCTGCTGGAAGTCGTCCGCAACAGCCTTTCCTGATTGCGGCGTGCGACCCCGTGTTTCCGATCCTGGCCCCCCCCCCTACCGCCGGGGGATGGACAGGTTGGTCAACCGGAATCTGGCCGCTCAAAGCGGCGGTCAGCCACCACTGGCACGAACGCCGCCATCGATCGGCTTGGCCGCACCGCGACGCGCCAACTCCGCCCGCCACCAGTAAAACGCCGGCTCCTTCAACCGGTTCTTGGCGCAGTACGCCCGAATCGACATCCCGCTCTTGGCATGCCCCGCCAACATAAGTCGCCACATCGCCTCACGCTTCTTGATCCGAATCGCCGCAGTCGCCATCGACACCTCCGTTGGTCAAACGGAAGCATCTTGACGCAGCGGGCGGTCAAATTGAAAATATGGTTCGTCGAACGGACACAAAGAATGAGAGCCAGCGAAATGCATTTGCGCGTGCGGACTAATTGCTAACAGGGTTGGGAATCCAATCCTGGCGCGCCTAACCGATGCCTATCGGCTAATTAGCCTTCCAACACGGAACCGTTCCGCACTTCAAACGAATTCTACTTCAAACGATTTCGACGCTCTTCACCATACCGTCTCATCAATCCCGACCAAGTCAATTCCGGCATTTTCAAATTCACATCGCGAATCATAGACTTCGCTGCGTGGATTCAATAGTAGAGCAAAGCGCGGAAAGCGCTGCTGCGTATTCTCCCCACAAAGATAGAAATCCGCGGCGTATACGAAACAAGGAATTCTTGGATGAATGCGCCGCTTTTTTGGTAAATTACAGTTTGATCGCCTCCTTGTCCGCGCAAGACCTTCATCAATTGTTCATTTGCCAATGGTGGGCTTGCGATCCTTTAAGGCCTTGAATGAAAACGTCCGGTGAAATTGAAGCGGCAGTCTGCGATGGCTTGAGCCGTTTCGAGCAGGAATATATGGGTCGTGGCCCCAAGAACATCCGTGCGCATCTGATCGACGATCTGCTGGTGGTGCGAATGCAAGGTGTCTTGAGCGCCGCCGAGCAGCCTCTCGTCAAAGCCTTGGCTGCCAACAAGGGCCGCGACTTGCTCAAACAAGTGCGGACCCACCTCGTCGAGACCGCACGACTGGCGATGGAATTGATGATCACCGATATTGCCGGTGTAAAGGTCGAGAGTCTTCATCACGATATCAGCACCAATACCGGCGAAGAGGTCGTGCTATTTGCACTCAGCGACCCACCCCAGTTCCGCGAAACCAAGAAGAAGTAAAGCTCAACGTTTCCCGGCGGTTTTAGCCTCCCCTACGGAAACTCGCGACGAATGCCTTCCGGTGGGAGGCAAGGGTCCGCCGATCGCTGCGGGGATCCGGGGACGACGAAAGGAATCCATTGGCAGCTGATCGAGAAGAATCGCCGCTCAGGTCTGAATTGTTCAGCATCGATCAGTTGCGCGTGCACGCGCGGGAAATAGCGGGGTGGCATAAGCTTGCGGCGACTCCAGCTTCCGACCGGCTACTCACGCGACTCACCGAAAATGAACGGGTTCTGCTGGATGCCTACCGGGAGGTCACAGCGGCGGTGCGGGAGGAGCGGCGTCCAACGCCGGCGGGCGAGTGGCTGATCGACAATTTTTATCTCATCGAAGAACAGATTCAGACAGCGCAGCGTCATCTGCCGAAACGTTACAGCCTCGAACTTCCACAGTTGTCCAACGGTCCCGCCGCCGGACAGCCGCGTGTGTACCACATCGCGCTGGAACTCGTGGCTCATTTGGACGGCGGCGTGAATGTCGAAAGCACGGCAAGTTTTGTTGCTGCGTATCAGGCGACGACGGTGCTGCGACTGGGAGAGCTTTGGGCCGTACCCATCATGCTGCGGCTGGCGCTGATCGAAAATCTACGGCGGATCGCGGCGCGTATCGCCTCGGGGAGACGCGACCGCAACTTGGCCGACACATGGGCGTCGCGGCTCATCGACGCCGCAGAAAAGCAGCCGGCCAGTTTGATCGTGGTGGTAGCCGACATGGCGAGATCGGAGCCACCGCTGAGCAGTGCTTTCGTGACGGAGCTTTTTCAACAGTTGCAGGGAAAGAACCCCGCATTAGCGCTGCCGCTTACCTGGATCGAGCAGCGGCTCTCTGAACAGGCGCTCAGCGTCGAGGGGTGCATCCAGTTGGCCGCCCAGAGCCAGACCTCGGACCAGGTCTCGATGGGGAACAGCATTGGAAGCCTGCGGGCGTTGGGAGCCATCGATTGGCGGGATTTTGTCGAGGAACTGAGCGTCGTCGAGCATGCGCTTCGCCGGGATCCGGCGAACGTCTATGCCATGATGGATTTTGCAACCCGCGACCGCTATCGCCACGTCATTGAAGCGGTGGCCCATCGAAGCCGCCGGTCCGAGGAGGATGTAGCGAGAGAATCGATTGGGCTGGCAGGCCAGAGCAGCGTTGTGCACGGCACGACGCATCGTAAGGCCCACGTGGGCTACTACCTCATTGACAAAGGGCTGCCGCAGCTAGTGGCGGCCGTGGAGTCGCGCGTTCCCATGTGGGAGCGGGCCGGTCGACTGCTGAAGCGAATGCCGCTCACTGTATATCTGCTTTTGATATTGATGATAGCGCTGAGCGGATCGGGCATGCTCCTGATCCGGGCGGCGCACGATGGTGCCCACGGGTGGCTGCTGGGGTTGGTTGGGCTCGTGACCCTGATCTGCATGAGCCAGTTGGGCGTGGCGGTGGCGAACTGGCTGATCACGCAGGTGGTCATTCCGCGGATGCTGCCGCGCATGGACTTCGCAAAGGGCATCTCAGCGGACAGTGCCACGCTCGTGGTGGTTCCGACGATGCTCAACAGCGAGCAAGGGGTCGACGATCTGCTGGAGAATCTGGAAATCCGTTACCTGGCGAACCGGGATGATCATCTGCGTTTTGCGCTGCTGACCGATTTTCAGGATGCCGCGCAGGAAACATTGCCGGAGGATGCCGCACTTTTACGCCGGGCGGTGGAAGGCATCGAAGCGCTGAATATCAAATACCGGCCGGCTCATTCGAATGATCAGGATGCGTTTTATCTCTTTCACCGTCCGCGCCGGTGGAATCCGCGCGAAGGTTTCTGGATGGGATACGAGCGCAAGCGCGGCAAGCTCGCGCAGCTCAACGCGGTGCTGCGCGGGAGTGCCCCGGACGATTTCGCGGTGGTCGTCGGAAAGATCGGAAACTTGCAGTCGATCCGATATGTCATCACGCTGGATACCGACACGGAACTGCCGCGCGATGCCGCACGCCAATTGATCGCGACGATGGCCCATCCCTTGATGAGGCCGGATTTGGACCCGGCCACGGGGCGAATCCGCGATGGATACAGCATCCTGCAGCCGCGCGTTGCCGTGAGCTTGCCCAGTTCGAATCGCTCGTGGTTCGTGCGGCTGTTGGCGGGCGAGCCGGGAATCGATCCCTACACGCGCACGACCTCCGATGTTTATCAGGATCTGTTTCAGGAAGGCTCCTTTGTCGGCAAAGGCATCTACGACGTCGACGCATTCGAAAAGAATCTCCGCGACCGATTCCCGGAAAACCAGATTCTCAGCCACGATTTGCTCGAAGGGTGTTACGCCCGCGCGGGGCTTGTGAGCGACGTCCAACTCTACGAGGACTACCCTTGGCATTTCAACGCGGATGCGCGACGCCGGCATCGGTGGGTCCGTGGCGATTGGCAGATTTTCTCGTGGTTGCTCCCCAGGGTTCCTGGATTTGATGGCAAATATGTGCGGAATCCGCTCTCCGCGCTGTCGCGATGGAAACTCTTCGATAACCTGCGACGCAGTCTTGTCGCGCCGGCGATGCTCCTGCTGTTGCTGGTCGGCTGGATTGCGCTGGCGGCACCTTTCTGGACGTTGACGGTCCTGGCGATCATCACTGCGCCTGCACTTCTTGCGGCGATCGGGGACGTATTTCGAAAGACGAGTGACCTTCCTGTCCTGCTGCACTTGCGGGCAATGGGAGCCCCTCTGTTCCGATCTTTGGCCCATGTGCTCTCGACGATCGTGTTTCTTCCTTTTGACGCGCTTGTGAACATCGATGCCATTGCACGCACGCTGTTCCGCATGCTGATCACCCGGCGGCATCTGTTGGAATGGGTGACGGCCAGTGACTCCCAACGCAGTGCCCGAACGGACTTGGAAAGCTTTGTTTCGTCCATGCTTGCAACGCCACTGCTGGCGTTGGCAACCTTCGTAATATTGGCGATATGGCGGCCGGCTTCACTGGGCTCGGCAGCGCCGCTGCTGGTCGCGTGGATGGGTACGCCAGCCATGGCCTGGTTGCTCAGCCGTCCGCGGACCCGGCGGGATGCGGTGCTGACAGACCAGCAGCAGACGTTGCTTCGACGAACCGCCAGACGCACGTGGCACTACTTCGAAACGTTTTTCTCTCCAGACGATCACTATCTTCCCCCCGACAATTATCAGGAACAGCCGGTTGCCGTCATCGCTCACCGCACGTCACCGACCAACATTGGAATTGCGATGCTCTCGGGCCTGGCGGCATACGACTTCGGCTACCTGTCGGTGGGACAGCTCATCGACCGAACCGACAAAACGCTGGCCTCCCTGGAAAAGCTCGAACGCCATCACGGCCACTTTTACAACTGGTACGACACCCGTTCACTTAGACCTTTACACCCGCTATACGTCTCAACCGTCGACAGCGGCAACCTTGTCGGACATCTCCTGACGCTCCGCCAGGGATTTCTGGAATTGGCGGATCGACCTGTTCTTGGTCCGCGCGCTTTTCAAGGAATTGGCGACACGCTCCACGTCGTGTTGCATGCGATTCGCCAGCAAAACACCGCCTCTCGCCAGGAAATCAGCGAGCGAATTCCGCAGACGATCAGCACGCGTGTCGAGCAGATGCTCGACGCTTTGGAATTGCCCCCGGCTGCGCTTACCGCGTCGTACCTGCTGCTGCAGCGTCTGACGAGGGACTCGGCACAACTGCTCGGCGCCTTGCCCTCGGGGGTGGGCGAGGAGATTCGGTGGCCGGTCGAAGCGCTGGCGGCCCAGTGCCAGGGACTCCTCGATGACCTGGTTTCCTGCGCCCAGTGGATCGTCCTTCCTCCGCCGGATGAAAATCATTCGCACGGCGATGCCGACCGGACACACCTCGTCGCAGAATTCCAGGCGGCTCTACGAAGCCTTGAAGGAATTCCGACGCTACGCGAAGTGGCGGCGATAAACCGAACCCTGTTGCCGTCGATCGTACGGATTTTGGCCGATACCTCGGCTGACGGCGCCTCAAGGATCGCCGAATTCCACGACGCGTTCGTCACCTCGGTCGATCGAGCCAGTCATCGCATTGCCAGACTCGAAGCCCTGGCGGATCACTGCCAATCGCTCAGCGAAATGGATTTTCGCTTTCTCCTTGATGAATCTCGAGAACTGCTCTCCATCGGTTTCAAAGTGACGGAGCGCCGATGCGATCCAAGCTTCTATGACCTCCTCGCGTCCGAAGCGCGGCTGGGCACATTCATTGCGATCGCCCGCGGGGACCTGCCGCAGGAAAGCTGGTTTCGTTTGGGCAGGCGCCTCACGTCCACGGCGGCAGGCCGCGCGCTGCTCTCGTGGAGCGGGTCGATGTTCGAGTACCTCATGCCGCTGCTGGTGATGCCGACCTACGACGGCACCCTGCTGGATGCGACCTACGACGCCGTGGTTGCCCGGCATATCGAATACGGCCGGGAGCGCGGCGTACCGTGGGGGATTTCTGAATGCTGCTACAACCTCACGGATGCCCACTTCAATTATCAGTACCGCGCCTTTGGCGTGCCCGGTCTTGGATTTATGCGGGGCCTCGCCGATGACCTGGTGATCGCACCTTATGCAACCATTCTGGCGCTGATGGTCGCGCCGGAAAGCGCCGTCCGCAATCTGGAGCGGCTGGCCGCCGATGGCTTCCTGGGAAAGTATGGATATTACGAAGCCGTCGACTATACGCCCGCGCGGCTCGCCTCCGGCCGGACGCATACTGTCATTCGCTCTTACATGGTGCATCATGAAGGCATGAGCCTGCTGGCGCTGGCGTACCTGATGCTCGGTAGGCCCATGCAGCGCCGCTTCCTGGCCGATCCGCTCCTCAAGGCGACCGAACTTCTTTTGCACGAGCGCATTCCGAAGGTCGCCCCTGTCTACCCGCACGTGGCGAGCATCGAGACGTCTCGCAGCCGCGACGTGGGTGCCGAGGCGTTGATGCGCTTTTACAAAACACCGCACACGCCCGCGCCTGAAGTGCACCTCCTCTCCAACGGGCAATACCACGTGATGATCAGTAATGCCGGCAGTGGTTACAGCCGTTGGCGCGACATGGCCGTGACGCGCTGGCGCGAGGATCCGACTCGCGATTGCTGGGGCACGTACTGCTACGTTCGCGACAGGCAGAATCGGCGGTTCTGGTCCGCGACCTATCAACCGACACTCAAGACGCCGACGAATTACGAGGTGCTGTTCCAGCAGGCCCGTGCGGAATTCCGTCGTTCCGATGGCGACATCGACACGTTCACGGAAATCTGCGTCTCACCGGAAGACGACATCGAGTTGCGGCGCGTCACGCTGACCAATCGGTCGCGTACGCGCCGAACCGTCGAGATCACAAGTTATGCCGAGGTCGTGATCGCCGCTGCCGCCGCCGATAACGCCCATCCGGCATTCAGCAATCTGTTCGTTCAGACGCAAATTGTGCGGAATCGCGGGGCCATTCTGTGCACGCGCCGCCCTCGCTCCGAGGCGGAGAAGCCGCCCTGGATGGTGCACCTCATGGCGATCCAGGGCACCACTACGGGCAGCGCGTCGTACGAAACCGATCGCAGCAGGTTTGTCGGACGAGGCCGAACGATCGAATCCCCGGCTGCTCTGGACGCGCCGGATCTTTCTGATTCCGAGGGCGCCGTACTCGACCCCATCGTGGCCATCCGCCAGACGCTCGTTCTCGAACCGCACCAAAGCGCCAAGGTCGTTATCGCGACGGGCATCGGCGAAACGCGCGAAGCGGCCACCGCGCTGCTCGAAAAATATCACGACCCCCGCCTCGCCGATCGCGCATTTGAAATGGCCACGACGCACAGCCAGGTTCTCCTCCGTCAGTTGAACGCCACTGAGGCCGACGCTCAGGTCTTTGGCCATCTGGTCGGATCGATCGTGCACGCCAGCCGCACACGCCGCGCCGATCCCCTCCTTCTCACCCGTAACCGCCGCGGACAATCCGCACTCTGGGCGTACAGCATCTCCGGAGACCTTCCGATTGTCCTTCTGCGAATCGGCGACGCGATGAAGATCGAGCTCGTTCGCCAAATGGTCCAGGCGCACGCCTATTGGCGCATGAAAGGCCTCGCCGTCGACCTGGTCATCTGGAATGAGGATACCTCCGGCTATCGGCAGGCGATGCATGACCAGATCATGGGAGTTATTGCTGGAAGCACGGAAGCCCACACGCTTGATCGCCCCGGCGGAATTTTCGTTCGCCGCACCGAACAGATGTCCGATGAAGATCGCACACTGCTCCAGACCGTCGCCCGCGCAATCATTACGGACACTGCCGGCACGCTGGCGGACCAGGTGGATCGGCGCGCCACGCCCGCTCCCGGCATGCCGCGGCTCGCCACCATCAACCGCCGCTATCCGCAACCCCCCAATCCGCCCGAACCGCCGCGACAACTGGCGTTCTTCAACGGCTTTGGTGGATTCACCCCCGATGGCAAGGAGTATGTCATCACCACCGATGCCGATCGCACAACGCCCGCCCCCTGGGTCAACGTTCTGGCCAACGCTCAGTTCGGTACTGTCATCTCCGAAAGTGGCAGCGCCTATACGTGGGCCGAAAATGCCCACGAATATCGGCTCACGCCGTGGTCCAACGACCCCATCTCCGACGTGAGCGGCGAGGCGTTCTACATCCGCGACGACGAGAGTGGAACCTTCTGGTCGCCCACCCCGCTCCCTGCGCGCGGTGCCGGTGCTTACACCTCGCGCCACGGCATGGGATATAGTGTCTTCGAGCACGTCCAAGACGGAATCCGTACCGAACTTACCGTCTTTGTCGCCACGGACGCCCCCGTAAAATTCTTGGTCCTCAAGCTTTCCAATAATTCCGGCCGCTCCCGCCGCCTTTCCGTCACCGGTTACTGTGAATGGGTGCTAGGCGACTTGCGGCACAAATCGCTGATGTACATCGTCACGGAGTTGGATCCGCGAACCGGCGCGATCTTCGCCCGCAATTCCTATAACAGCGATTTCGCAGATCGCATCTCGTTCATGGACGTCAACGAGCCCACACGTTCCGTGACCAGTGACCGAACCGAATTTCTCGGCCGCAACGGAACTCTCGGCAGACCCGCCGCAATGACCCGCGCCAGACTTTCCGGAAGAACGGGTGCAGGGCTCGATCCATGTGCCGCCATCCAGGTGCCGTTTGAGCTTGCCGAGGGGCAACAACATGAAGTGGTCTTCATCCTCGGATCTGCGGGGAACGGCGACGACGCGCGCAATCTGATCCAGCGATTCCGCAGTTCGCAGGGGGCGCGGCAGGCTCTCGAAGGCGTCTGGAACTACTGGTCGCGAACCTTGGGAACTGTCTATGTTGAAACGCCCGATCCCGGCGTAAATATTCTGGCCAACGGCTGGCTCGTCTACCAGACGCTCGCGTGCCGCATGTGGGCGCGCAGCGGCTTCTACCAATCCGGCGGCGCGTTTGGCTTCCGCGATCAACTCCAGGATGCCATGGCCCTCGTTCACGCCGAGCCGCGCCTCCTTCGCGAGCATCTCCTCCGCGCTGCCGCTCACCAGTTCCGTGACGGCGACGTGCAGCACTGGTGGCATCCGCCCATCGGTCGTGGCGTGCGCACGCACTTCTCCGACGATTACCTCTGGCTCCCCCTCGCCACCTGCCGCTACGTCGCAAGCATCGGCGATACCGGCGTCCTCGATGAACGCATCGCCTATCTCGAAGGCCGCGCCGTCAGGCCGGAAGAGGAATCCTATTACGACCTGCCCGGCCGCTCTGAAACCACTGGCACCCTTTACGAGCATTGCGTCCGCGCCATCGAAAACGGACTGAAAGTCGGGAGCCATGGGCTTCCCCTCATTGGTTGCGGTGACTGGAACGATGGCATGAACCTCATCGGAGAACACGGCCGCGGCGAAAGTGTTTGGCTGGCGTTCTTCCTGCATGATGTTCTCAGTCAGTTCGCCGAACTTGCCCGACGTCATGGCGATAACGCCTTCGCCGATCGCTGCGTCTCCCATGCCGCGAAATTGCAGGACAACATTGAACGCCACGCTTGGGACGGCCACTGGTATCGCCGCGCTTACTTTGATAACGGCGAACCCCTCGGCTCCGCCGCCAACCCGGAATGCCAGATTGATTCGCTTCCACAAAGCTGGTCGGTCCTTGCCGCCATCGGAGACCGCCAACGCCGAGTCGAGGCCATGAACGCGGTCGATGCGCGCCTCGTGCGTCGGGACTCAGGAATCATTCAACTCTTTGACCCACCCTTCGACAAATCTTCCCTCAACCCCGGTTACATCAAGGGCTATCTCCCCGGCGTGCGTGAAAACGGCGGACAATACACCCACGCCGCCATCTGGACGACCATGGCCTTCGCACTGCTCGGCGACCATCAGCGAGCCTGGGACCTCTTCAATATGATCAATCCGATCAACCGCGCCCGCAGCGCAGACACCATCGCCACTTACAAAGTGGAACCTTACGTCGTGGCCGCCGATGTTTACGCGGTGGTGCCGCACGTTGGACGCGGCGGTTGGACGTGGTACACCGGTTCCGCCGGCTGGATGTATCGCCTCGTGGTCGAGACGCTGCTCGGACTCACCCTGAAGCAGGATCGTCTCCTTCTCACGCCACGCCTTCCCGCGGCCTGGGATGGTTTCAAGATGCACTACCGCTACCGTGAAACCTTCTATCATTTGACGATCAGCAAGGCCGGCGATGGGATTGCACGCGTCATTGTCGACGGCAACGAGCAGCCCGACCGCGCCATTCCGTTGATCGACGACCGCTCCGACCACCACGCCCAGGTCTATCTCGCCACCATACCGTGATCAACTTACTCAGCACGACTTTTGCCGTTTTTTGAGCGGTTCACATGGATATTTACGCATACCAAAAGATCGGACTCGTGCCGATAATCGCGGATAGCTTAAATTCTGCGAGTCGGAAAGGAGTCCGATATGTGGTCGGTGCCCAAAGCGGCGGAGCCGCTGGTCTCGGCGTTCTCGATAGCATTCACCCGCCCCACTTTCCAGCGGGTGCTGGTGCTGATGCTCGGAGCGATCCTGAGTCTCCGGCAGCGGACCGTCACCGCCATGCTGCGAGCCGCGGGACCTTTGGCCAAGGGGCATTGGAGCGATTTTCATCGCGTGCTGTGTTGCCGCGTCTGGTCCACCTGGCCGCTGGGCAAGGTGCTCGCCGCGCTGGTGCTGGAACTCCTGCCGCCGGATCAGCCCCAGCTTGCGGAAACTCTCGCTGCCGCCCGCCCCGCCGATGTTGATCCGTCCGCACGCGTGCTCCGCACCGTGCCGGACATGAGATTTGAAGTTGGCTGGCATCCCGTACGAAAGCGACAACGGCTTTGCGGACTTCCACGCCCTCCGCGTCAGCAACTCCACCATGCTCGCGAGTAGCGGCGTCACGCCGCGTGCTCAGCAAGCCCTTGCCCGACATGCAGACGGGCGTACCACGTCGAAGTATTACACCGATGAGCGATTGCTACCCCTCGCCGCTGAGCTTCTAAAAGTCCCGTCCTTGCCTGACGTGTCAGGTAACGCACCCGAATCGCTCCCCTTACGTGCTACAGGCACGGATGATTCCGCAGCACTAATGCAGCAAAGTAGGGGCTCAGAGGGGCATTCAGGGGCATCTACTGGCACTCACCCTATCAACGCGGCACCCATGAAGAGCGATGGAGCTAAGGTACTGCAACTCGCGGGAATGTCAGGGTTTGGCACCAAAAGAAAAGACCCGGCACCAATCGGCACCGGGTCTTTCTTGAAGCGGGTGAAGGGGGTCGAACCCTCGACATTCACGTTGGCAACGTGACGCTCTACCACTGAGCTACACCCGCATACTTGGTTCAGGAAGAGCATTATAACTCATCTCTCCCCCCTGTCAAAGCCTCTCGAAAACCACTGTAATTAAAGCATATTCCGCAATGCCCCCAGGTGGGATCGTGATGTACTTATGCACGCACCACCACCCCGGCCCACCACCTCAAAACCTGTATCCCTTGACCCTCCGTATCCCTTTTGTATCCCTTTGCCGGGGATACAGACCAATTTTCAACATTCACGTTGACATGGGATACTGCACTTTGTATATTCACTTTGAAAGGGATACGAAACGCCCGTTTTGAGGAGTCGCCATGCACCGCGAATTGACCTATTTTCCCGCCAGAAACTGCTACAAAAAGAAGCGTAATGGCGTCGTCTACTACGTCGGCAAAGGCAGCCAACGTGACAGCGATGAGAACTACAAACGGGCATGGAGTGAGTGGGAGGAGAAGCTTGCGGAGATGGTGGCCGAGGAGCGTTCTCAGCGGCAGGTGCAGGGGCTCCCCAGGATGATGCAGGCAATCATGGCAGACCAGCAGCCATCCGCCGGCGACTTCGAGGCAGCAGGATTCCCCATGGACGCCGCCGTGGTCGAGATCATGGACCGCCAGCAGCAGGATGGATGCGTCACCCTCACCCACGACCAACTCCGGATCATGCTGGACAAGGCCCGGATCCTCCCGAAGCCCGCCCAGGACACGACCGTGCGGACCGTTGGCGAAATGACCACCCGGTTCCTCGATACGAAGCGTCAGCAGGCCAAGACCGAGCAGCGGAGTGTCGGGCGGTTCGCCAACGTCGAAACCTACTCCAACCTCTTCCGTGACTTCACCGGCAAGGACAAGCCCATCACCGTCATCGACGCCGTCATTCTCGCCGACTATCACGCCAAGCAACTGGACGCCATCGACGCCGATGAGATCACATCATGGACCGGCCGCGACCGTCTCCAGGTGGCCCGGCAGTTCGTACGCTTCTGTTTTGAGCTTGGGGCGATCGACCTCCCCCGCAATATCGACTCCAAGAACCTCACCATCACGTGCACCCCCGGCGAGATCAAACCCATGCCCATCGACGCACTGGTGCAACGGGTGAAGGCAGCCACTGGCCGACTCAAGGTGGAACTCCTGTTAATGGCGAACTGCGGGTTTTACCAGGTGGACGCCGCCGACCTCAAACACGCCGAGGTGGATTGGAAGGCGGGGACGATCAAACGCAAACGCAGCAAGACGAAGGGGGTGGAGAACGCCCCCACCGTGACATATTCCCTCTGGCCAACAACCCTCCAGCTTCTCCGGCTGGAATCGAACAACGACGGCCCCCTCGTGTTCGCCACGAAGAACGGGCTGGCGACCGTCCGCGATGAGATCACCGACGAAGGGAAGGCCGTCCGCACCGACAGCACCGCCCAGGCATACGCACGGCTCCAGGTTCGCGTGAAAGGCGACCGGTGGCCCCTCAAGTCAATCCGGAAGGCAGCGGCGACCTTGATCGGTGGCCATCCGCAGTACGGCAGATATGCTCAGTATTTCTTGGGACAGTCGCCGGAGAACGTTGCCGACGCCCACTATGTGAAGCCGAACGAAGAGCAGTTCCGGGAGTGTCTGGAATGGCTGGGGAAGGAGATGGGGCTGGACACCGTCGAAGGGATCACGTCGCCGGCCGAGAAAGAGGACTGAATCAGGCAGCGACAGGAAGCGGATCACATGCCCCCGGCACAGGCTGGGGGTTTTCTTTGCGCTCCAGATGGGTGAGCATGCCTTCGATGGTGGCCAGCTTCACCAGATCGGCGTGAATGCGATCACGGAGGAATTTCGCCCGCTCATCCAGGGTGCGGATCGCTTCATCACGGCGCATGGACTCATAGACATTATCGTTTTTCATGCCCATAGGTCGGGCGGAAATCGACTTTTGCCAATGACGAACTTCTAATTTTCTGCCCCACCTGTCACAACCCGCCCCGTGTGATCGCGGGCGGGCTGTACATGCTCCCGGCTACATCGGCAGTGCCGCCGTGACCGGGGTCGAGACGACGCCCTGAGAGCGACCACCCCCATTCGGCCTGCGGCGATCCACCCCGAAATCATCGATCACCGCAGCAAACTGAGGTGACGTCACTACATGATGTGACGTCACTACAAACTGCTGCGGTACCACCTCAAACTGTGGTGGTACCACCACAAGTTGAGGTGGTACCGCAGCATGCGATCACTGTACACTCTGGTGCGGTCACCCCTGTCCAATGACGTGTTTCGGCGGTCTGCTACGTCAGGTACACGATCGAACACGCCATAATCAGTTGCGGTGCAGTCACTTATCGAAAAAAAACACCCAAAATCCTGCCAACATAGGGTATACCGTGCCATGGGGGACATGGCATGGTTTACCCGTGGGGGTGCTGAGGGCGGACCGTTATCGCGGTCCAATCGGGTGCTACCCCCATGTATGGATATGTTATATAGAATTTATAGTATATAGGTATAGTATATAGGTGCATAGTATGCTGGGATAGAGATACATGATATATGGTGGAATGCAGATGTGGGAGGTGTTGGGAATGCGCGCGGGGCTGGGAGAGGTGCATGCTCACTTGTGGGGGGGGATACGGGGACGTAGGCCGACCCCCTCGAAGAGCTGCCGGATCAGGTCTCTGAGGGTATCAGCATGCTGGGCATGGACCATCGCGCCGTCATGGATGGTCAGCACCCCTATATGTGGATGATCTCTCATGAGATGGCGTCCCAGTCCGCGGATCATGAGGTCGCTCTCTGCTCGCTGCATATCGGTCGAGAGGGTACGCCATCCGGTGCCCTCCCGCCTCTGCCACATCCACTCCCATAGGTTCGGGAACTCCGCCGCGAAGTGATGGCAGAGTCTGGCGAGATATTCATTTTCAGGGTGCGAGAGCTCTGCATTCGACCGATTCGCCCCGAACAGAAATGCGAACCAGACATCGCTCTTCCACTCCCCGATCGCTCCTGTCCAGTCGGTGGCAGCGGTGAGATGCAGATATAGGTCTCCATCTTCACATAACTTTATGAACTTTTCCACGTCGGGGGGACGCCACCCCAGTTCCCGGCGGCAGGTCCCGCCCATCAGTAGTGGCTGCGCGGACGATATATCGAGCTCGACCAGTCCACCTGCTCCGTCGAGGGTGATGTATTCTCGCAGTTCCCGTTTCATTCGGGTGATCCAGGTGTGCAGTCGCCCATATCTGCAGATCGTCATCAGTCCCCAGTCGCGCCGCACGATCGCGTCGATGGCCTCGAGAGCGCATTCGTGCTGATGGGGCTCGAGCCCCAGACCATCGAGGGCGATCATAGCCGCTGGTGCATCGATGCCTGCTCTCTGGGCCCACGAGATCATGTACTGCTCCTCCGGGAGGTAGCTCTGGAGGCGGAGCTGTCGTGATTTTTCGATTCTGTTGATGAGCGGCCGATCATAGATCTTTCCCGGCGCCGTCGGCATCCGCAGCAGCTCCGGGCTCATACGGTAGCTCATGGAACTGCTGCCGGGCACGTAATGCTCGTCTCTCTCGATGAGGCTGGAGGCGACCATGAGGGGCAGCGCCTCATCTACCGCCCTGCGTCCTAGCTCCGCCCGCAGTATCTCTGAGTGGTAGGGTATCCATCCGGTACGTCTCTGTTTTCCCCGCGCGAAGGCTCGCCGCGAAATAAGACTATGCAGGAAATACATCATGGGCTGGGCATGTGTGAGCATGCTGTGGGGCAGTACCCCACGTGCTTCGATTTTTTTGCGGATCGGGAGGGATTTGCGGGGCATTCGCCAGCCAAAAAAGAGAAGCCCCCGGTAGGCGCTGGCACACCATACCGGGGGCTGGATAGGACATTCATGCGCCCTGCCAGGGGCGTTCATATTCGAATCTACGGCGGAATCGTGACGACTTCGCCATTTTTGTTCGATTAGATCGACCCAGAATCGAAAAATGCTAACCCGGAATATCTTGTTTTTTCGATACCTCTCAGACATCTCCCCGACAGCCCAGCCCATCACAGACCTGTCACAGAACTCCCCGACAGCTCTTTCCAAAAAGATTTGGGGCCGCTGGCGGAAGTGCCGATGAAAATATAGAAATCGAACAAATAAAAATGGCCAAGGGCAGACGATCCGAGCATATAGAGCACCACCGCCTCTGGCCGATCGTTCAGCACCGCTGGGTGGTCGCCGGCACCCTTGTGTGCAATCCGCTGGACCAATTCTTCCGCACGCCGCAGAAAAGCCTCATACGCCGCCGCGTCCGCGCGGCTTTGCTGGATCAGGTCATTCAAAAGCTGCGACATTTCATCCCAGAACCGCGGGTCTCACAGCCGCTCACTAATGATCGTCTTCCGCACATTGTTGATGATCCCCTCGGCAATCGCGTTTTTCGACAGCGTCCCCTTCTCGTTGAGCTTCCTGGCGATAGCATCATGGATTCCCGTCTTGATGATCAACTCCACCAGCGACAGGGAATTGAGGTTGCCCAAACCCTCGGCAGCGTCCGCGTGGACGTACGTGTTTAGCAGGTGGCGCATGTCCGCCTCGTACGGCTTGATGTCCAGCTCCTCCCCTGAATGCCGCTTGATTGCGGCGCGGATGTCGGCGTAAAGCTCGACTTCCTTCCCCAACGCCTCCGCCTGTGCGTCGGTGTACCCCGCCTCCGGAAGGTACTGCGATACCTCCGCATAGGCTCGCACCAACGTTGTCACTGCTTTGTAAAACCCGATCCGTAACGCCTCGGTGTCGCTGAGCGCGTTGGGATTTCCGGCACTACCGCAGAAATGGTGAAGAAACTGCTCCAATTCCATCGGCGGCAGAACCGGCTCGCACAAATCATACAAGGTCTCACGTGCGGCATCGAGCTTCGCCTTCCCCTCGACCAGCCAGTCTTTCAGTTCAACGTTGTTCTCTCCCCCGCTGCCGACGTCGATGTCCAGTTTGTCAGAACTGTAAACCGAGATCGCCTCCTGCACCTGGCCGAACAGCTCTTTGAAGTCCACAATGTGGCCGTAATTCTTGTCGTCCCCGTCCAGGCGGTTCGTGCGGCAGATCGCCTGAAACAGGTTGTGATCACGAAGTTCATTGTCGAGATAAATGTACGTGCAGCTCGGTGCGTCGAATCCGGTCAGCAGTTTGCTTACCACGATCAGCAACTTCAGATTCGCTGGCTCCTGGATGAACCGCCGTTTGGTTTCCGCTTCGTACGTGGTGTGCACATGGAAGCCGAACCGCTACTGCTTGTCGTCGATGGTGAGACGGCGAGCGTATCCAAAGGCGTGCAGGTGCCTATCGTGCAAAACGCCGTAAGTCCCTATGGCACAACAACGGTGCAATCCGTGACCTACAAGCCGACAGGATTGCAGGCAGCAGTCACGATGCGCGATCTCGGGCAGGGACAAGGCTTGATGAAGCTTCACTTCGCGCTCGATGACATTGTCGGAACCGCTATACAAGGTTATCCCAATCTCGCCAATCAGAGCCTCGACACGCTCGTGGCCGTGCGCTCCGGTGGGCTGTATCTCGTCGGCGCGCTGAACAGAAAAGACGCAAGTCATGCAATCTCGGGAGGCTTGGCGTCGCATGCGACCGACAGCGGCGAAGGACAGGTGCTCCAGGTCTGGGCAAGAGCGTACAGGGTTCACGGCGAAGCGGCGAGAGGCCAATAGCACGCAAAACGAACGCCATCAAGGCCTGCGTGTCAAAGATGCGGGGACACAAGCAGACCACTTTGTAAGCGGCAAGAACAGATTCTTCAGATTTATCTTGAC
The DNA here is from genome assembly GCA_035524355.1 of Phycisphaerae bacterium. GTDB lineage: Bacteria > Planctomycetota > Phycisphaerae > WQYP01 > WQYP01 > DATKPA01. Next base: position 18,840 of record DATKPA010000109.1, read on the forward strand.
GCTCCACCGTTTTGGTTTATCTTCCCTCAAGGAAGGATGTGGTTACCGGGCAAAACGTGTGGCCAGTTGGAATCGCCGCGGGTAAAGCAACCGTGAAGGTAGTATGGGTGAAGGAATTCCAGAAAACTCGCGTGTTAGAACTCGTTGATGATGGTTGCTTTGAGCGAATCAAGGTGTGGGCTGCGCTTTGCGCAATGAAAGAACTCGCACTTTGTGAAGCGTCACATGTCGGGACTACTTTGCCAGCGGCAGCGTGCGAGCCGAAAGGCAATTGTGGGGACGTCTTTTTTAGAGAATCAGTGTGGCAATCGCCACTGACACCTTTGAAATTCGTACGCGTCCGGCCAACGACATCTCATGGAATTGATGGCTGACGATCACGTGCGCCAGAAGCCCCGGCGCGGCCAGGCCCTTCTCGACGGGCATCAGGGGTTTCTCGGCCAGCACGATCTGTGGTCCGCCCTCGACGGCGGATTGCTCGCAGGAGTGGCAGACATACTTGAGCCGCACGTGCTCGATCACCTTGAGCTTCGCCGGCTCGTAATCGAGTTGCTCGCTGATCTCCTGACCCATGACGTGCCGGAGCTTCCCGCAGCAGGGGCAGGGCTTTTCCTCTTCCGGCAGATCGTGAATCACCCTCTCCCGCGGCAGGTCGGCGGGAAGCCGGCGGCGGCCATGACCCGGAGCCGTGGACGCCGCCTCCGCCGGCACCGGCTCGGCAACGATGGTCTCCGGGACTCTGGGCGCCAGTTGTTCCAGCAGCTTCTCGAATAATGCCATCTGCTGCGGATTGATCTTCTCGGCGCTGCGCCCGTACATGCGCCGCAGCAATTGCTGAAGCTGGTGCTGCAGGCTCTCGATCGTGCGGGCGCTGTATTGTTGGGATTCGAGCAGTTGATCGCGCTGCGCCCGCAGCAGTTGATTGTCGCGACGAAGCTCTTCGAGTTCATTGATTGCAGGGGGAAGAGTGCTTGAGCCATCCGTGGTCATGGCATGTAAGACGCGCGAGACGGGCAAAAGTTAGCGGGCGAAAGCAATTATTGGCCAATTATTGTTTGCTTTTTTGTCTCCGCGGATTCGACTCCGCCCTCCCCCGCCGATCTGACAAACCGCTTGCTCCGCCTGATGCTCTTCAAGTCGATCCCCTCCAGCAGCATCGCCAGTTCCGTGGCCTTGAGTTCCACGCCCGCCCCCGCGGACGCATCCTTCACCGACGGCAACTTGAACGTCCCCTCCTCCAGCCTTTTGTACCACAGACAAAATCCGTCCCCTTCCCAGTACAGAATCTTCATCCGGTCCTTCCCCCGGCTCACGAACAAGAACAGGTTCCCCGAGAAGGGATCGTGCTTTAAAAACTCCTTCACCGACGCCGCCAGGGTGTCAAACCCCTTCCGCATGTCCGCCGGCTGTGCACACAAATAGATGCGCACCGGCATCCCCCGATCCAACTCCCCCAGGCTCGGCAGCCTCAACATCTCCCCGCCTCCTCTTGACGGCCTTCCTCCATCGCCCACAGCACATCGGCGAGCATCCGCCGATCCACCGCCCCGATCACCCGCACCCGCCGATCACCCCCCCCAGCCGGCAGCACAATCTCAACGCCCTCGGTCACCACCGGCCGCTCCACCCTCACATGCACCGGCACGAATGCGGCGCGCACCGACGCATCCCGCCGGATAAGTTCTCTTCGCCACCAGTAGAAACCATGCTCCCTGAGCCCGTGCCCCCGGCAGTAGGCCGCGACCGACCCTCCGCCCTGGGCCTGCGCCTTGATGTGCCGCCGCCAGGTTGATTCCTTTTTCCCATCCCGCAGCGCCGTTCCACTGGCCATGCATGCCTACGTTCACAACGGAATCATGCTGCCACACTTCCTCGATGCTTTGAAGACGGGGTTCACCGGCTTTCAATTACCCACAAGTTTCACTAAAAAATGTACGATTTCGCAGTCAGCGGTCGATCTTCGTCGCGGGCGCGCCGATTTCCGGCGGTGGCCCCACAGGCGTGGAGGCCGCTGGCATGGATACATGGATCGACTGCGAGGTCAAAGGCTGCCGGTTTCCCGACCAGCGGCTGGGCAAGAGGCTTCACAAGGTGCTTGGAAGCCTTTCGCGGGGCATGGGCAACACTATTCCGCTGGCCTGTCAGGACTGGGCTGGCACGAAGGCGGCCTATCGGTTTCTCGATAATCCACGGGTGGATGAAAGTGCCATTCTCGCCGGCCATTTTGAGGCCACGTGTTCGAGATTTACAGCCGCCAGCGGGCGCGTGCTTGTCCTGCACGATACGACCGAGCTTTCGTTCCAGAGAAAGGATCACGGGGCGATCGGAAGAACATGCAAGACGTTTGCCGGTCGTGATAAGAATGGCCGCCCCCGCATCCGCACGGTTTGCGGGCTCTTGATGCATTCGAGCCTGGTGGTGACGGAAGATGGCGTGCCTTTGGGGTTCGCCGCGATCAAATTCTGGACGAGAAAGAAGTTCAAGGGGACCAATGCGCTCAAGGGAAAAACCAATTCCACCCGGATTCCCATCGAAATGAAGGAGAGTTACCGGTGGGTGGAGAATGTGAAGCAGTCGACCCAACTGCTGGGCGATCCGCGCCGGTGTGTTCACATCGGGGACCGGGAGAGCGACATCTACGAACTATTCTGTGCGGCGAAGGAGGCGGGCACTTTCTTTCTGGTGCGCACCTGCGTGGATCGGCTGGCGGAGGATGGCCATACCACCGTTGAGACCGCAATGAAAATAAGATGCGTTCGAGGCACCCATCGCATCGAAGTGCGTGACGCAAACGGAAAGGTCTCTCACGCCAAACTGAAAATCAAGTTTGGCCGCATCAAAGTTCTGCCTCCCATCGGCAAGCACAAGCGCTATCCCGCCCTGCCGCTCACGGTGATTTACGCCTACGAGGCCAAGGCGCCCAAGGGAAGGGAGCGGATTGAATGGAAGTTGCTGACGAACCTGCCGGTCAGGACGCTGCGTGCAGCGATTGAAAAGCTCGACTGGTATGCGATGCGCTGGAAGATCGAGATTTGCCAGCCATACTGCCTCCAAAGTAAGCGCTCTTATGAATTACCTTTTCGCCGTTTGGGCACGGTCAGTTCTGCGGCCTGAGGGCGATTGTACCACGTGCGCGGGGCTGCTCGGAGCTGGTGTAAGCGTATCAA